>NZ_JBFRFH010000009.1:0-173933 GCF_052114725.1 Dyella sp. 2YAF14
TTTCTTTGGGTTACTTTTCTTTTACTCCGGGCATCCTGCCCTCCGCCCTTCGGGCCGGCTTCGCCGTTCGCACGCGCTCCTGCGCGTGCGTGGGCCAGCAAAAGAAAAGTGACTCGAGCGGCGGCAGCCGTTCGAAACGCCCGCCGCGTCCCACAGGGACTAGCTTTGCGTCGTAGGCGGCACGCTGGCGGTAACGCGACAACCAGAAACCGAGACTCTGGATCCCGTCCTGCGCCAGGACGACGGCAAAGATGAAACGTTCCCGCGAGCACCCGCCCCTCACCCCAGCCCTCTCCCCGGTGGGGAGAGGGAGAAGTGATGACTCACCGCCCATCCAATGCCAAATTCAACTTAAGCACATTGACCCGCGCCTCACCCAACATCCCAAACTGCCTCCCCGTCGTCGCCATGATCACCATTGCCCTCACCTGCGACTCGCTCAACCCGCGCACCTTCGCCACCCGCGCCACCTGGTAAGCCGCCGCCGCGGGCGAAATCTCCGGATCAAGACCACTGCCCGACGCGGTCACCAGATCCACCGGCACCGCTGCAGTGTTCGAAGGATCCGCGGCACGCAGCGCTTCAATGCGCTGCTTCACGGCATCCGTCAACGCCGGATTCGTCGGCCCGAGGTTCGAGCCCGACGACGACAGCCCATTATTGGGTTGCGGCGAGGTCGCCGAAGGACGACCCCAGAAATACTTGGGGTCGTCGAACGACTGGCCGATCAGCGTGGAGCCGATCGGCTTGCCTTCCCTGTCGATCAGGCTGCCGTTCGCCTGCGACGGGAACAGCACCTGGGCGACACCGGTGACCACCAGCGGGTAGGCCACGCCGGTGATCACGGTCATCAGGAGCAGCATCACGATGGCGCTGCGAATCAGCTTAGCCATGGGTTTCACCTTAGTAGTGGAGGATCGCGTCAACCAGCGCGATCGCCTGGTAGTTCTTCTTGCCGGCGTTGTACGCATTCACGTCGTAGGAGTGCTCGTAACGGATCTCCGGACGGATCTCCAGGTCCGAGGACACCCAGTGCGTCAGGCCCAGCGTGTGGCTGCTGTACTTGGTGGCGTAGCCGGTGCGCTGGCCCTTCTGGTCGTTGTAGAACTCGTTGCGGAACGAAATCATGTTGCTCGAGTTCAACTCGAAGTTGAGGTAGTTCACCACGCCGTACTCGCCCGCCTTGCCCGGATACGGCGACGACGCCACCACGCCCGGCTCGCCATCCGGCCCGAAGCCCGGAACGTTGCGGCCGTACATGTAGTAAGCCTCGGTCTGCATGTGCACGCTCTGGCTGAAGCGGTGGCCCCAGGTCATCACGTACATCTGCACGTTGTTGTAGTTGTAGTCCGAGGTGTTCCAGTTGTTCACGCAGGGGTAGAGCATGTCATTGTTGTCTTTCGACACCCAGCGCACGCAAGCCTGAAGCGACGGGCGCGCCGAATGATTCCAAGGTGCAACGTCGTTGCTGGCATTGACGCCAAGCTGCACCGTCCACTGGCTATTGAGCTTGGTGGTGGTCATCACGCCGGTCTGGGTATAGGGGTCGACCGTGTACAGGATCGAATGGGTAACCAGATAGTTCTGCGGCGAGAACTGGGCTTCGATATCCGGCAGCGACAACCAGCGGCCCACGCGAACCACCATGCCCTCTGCCACCGAAGGAATGTACAGGTCGTAGTAGAACAGCATCGGATCGATGCCATAGACCTTGCCCGGCAGCGGACCATTCGAATTGGGATGGTTCAGCAACTGATTGCTGAACACGCCCTTGGTGATCGTGTAGTGATAGTCGTAGCCGTACAGGGTGGAGATGTTGAAACCCCAATCCAGGTGATCGGTCTGCACGGTGTCTTCGACGCGGGTGATGTTGAACACCAGCTGGTCGAATTCCACGCGATTGGGGCGCGTTGCGTAGGACAGCGGATAGTTCGTGAAGCTGGACGAGCTTGCATTGGCCGACGGGTTGATCCAGCCGTTGATCTCGATGCGGTTGCGCTTCATCCAATTACCGACCTTGGTGCACGAGAGCGCTTTCTGCAGCGGGTACTGGCCGTAAGCCACCGGCACGCCGATCGGGGCGGGCACGCCACCGAGCTGCCACTCGCTGTTGGGAAACGGCGGTGAATCGAGCGGTGCGTCCATCGCGCGGCGCGGTGCGGCGGGCGCATTGGGATCGGCCGGCTGCGCATCGGCGCGATAGGCCGCGCCGAGACGGGAGAAGAAACCCTGCGAGCAGTCGTCGCCGGAAGCCGCCGGCGCACCGGCCGAGCCGTCATCGAGACCTGCCGCCGGCGTCACGTCGGTGCCGGCGACCGGCGCCACCGCAGCAGCAGCTTCGCCCGCGGGGGCGAGAGCCATCAACAGTGCAAACGAAAGAAGCTTCTTGGACATCATGGGTGTTCCTGAAACCGGCTCGGGGCGAGCCGTCCTTTTCTGTGGGTAGAGAGGGGTGGGCCGCTGTGCCGCGGCCTCACGTCAAATGCCGGCGTAACCGCCGAGCACGTATTCGTCCTGTTCGCTGTTCGGCGCCTGGGTGTCGCGCGTTTGAACGCGCGGGCGACCCTGCACCGGCAATGCGATCACCACGTCGCAGGCGGAGTCGTCTGATGAGAGACGAAGCTCCATGTCTGGGTGGGTGTCGTCGGGCAGCGAAACAGAAAGCTTGAGTACTTGCATGGCAAAGACTCCGTAGATTCCAGTAGTGCGTCAGTAATGAGGGGGCTTAGGCAAGACCGCAGAGCACGAGCAACATGTCGATCACTTTGATGCCAAGGAACGGCACGACGATGCCGCCAAGGCCGTAGACCAGCAGGTTGCGACGCAGCAGCGCACCGGCGCCCAACGCACGGTATTTCACGCCCTTCAGCGCCAACGGAATGAGAAAGATGATGATCAGCGCGTTGAAGATCACCGCCGAGAGAATCGCGCTCTGCGGCGTGGCGAGCTTCATCACGTTGAGCGTGTTGAGCGCCGGGTAAGTCGTCGCAAAAGCCGCTGGGATGATGGCGAAATACTTGGCCACGTCGTTGGCGATCGAGAAGGTGGTGAGCGAGCCGCGCGTGATCAGCATCTGCTTGCCGATCTCCACCACTTCGATCAACTTGGTGGGATTGGAGTCGAGATCGACCATGTTGCCGGCTTCTTTGGCCGCTTGCGTACCGGTGTTCATCGCCACCGCCACGTCAGCCTGGGCCAGCGCCGGCGCGTCGTTGGTGCCATCGCCGCACATCGCCACCAGGCGGTTCTCGGCCTGGATCTTGCGGATCAGCTTGAGCTTGGCTTCCGGCGTGGCTTCGGCGAGGAAGTCATCGACACCTGCTTCCGCAGCAATCGCGGCGGCAGTCAACGGATTGTCGCCGGTGATCATGATCGTCTTGATGCCCATGCGACGCATCTCGGCGAAGCGCTCGCGGATGCCGCCCTTCACGATGTCCTTCAGCTCGATCACGCCCAGCGCCGTGGCGGCTTCGGTGACGATCAGGGGCGTGGCGCCGCGGCGGGCGATGTCCTCGGCCATGCGCTTGACCAGCGGCGGCAAGTGGCTGCCGTTGGATTCCAGGTAGCGTTCCACCGCATCCAGCGCGCCCTTGCGGATCTGGCGATTGCCGAGATTGACGCCGCTCATGCGGGTCTGCGCAGTGAATGGCACGAACTCGGCGTGACCTTCTTCCAACTGGCGCTCGCGGATGCCGAAGCGTTCCTTCGCCAATACCACGACGCTGCGGCCTTCCGGCGTTTCGTCGGCCAGCGAGGCCAGTTGCGCAGCGTCGGCGAGGGTATGTTCATCGACGCCCGGCGCCGGCAGAAAAGCCACGGCCTGGCGATTGCCCAACGTGATCGTGCCGGTCTTGTCGAGCAGCAGCACATCCACATCGCCGGCCGCTTCCACCGCACGACCCGAGGTGGCGATCACGTTGGCGCGGATCATGCGATCCATGCCTGCGATGCCGATCGCCGACAGCAGTGCACCAATCGTGGTCGGAATCAGGCACACCAGCAGCGCCACCAGCACGGTCAGCGTGATGGGGTTGCCCGCGCCGGCCGCCTGCACGCTGTAGATCGAATACGGCAGCAGCGTGGCGCAGGCGAGCAGGAAGATCAGTGTGAACTTGGCCAGCAGGATGGTAAGCGCGATCTCGTTCGGCGTCTTGCGACGCGAGGCGCCCTCCACCATCGCGATCATGCGGTCCAGAAAGCTCTCGCCCGGGTTGCTGGTGATGCGCACCACCAGCCAGTCGGACAGCACTCGCGTACCACCGGTGACGGCGCTGCGATCGCCGCCGGACTCGCGGATCACCGGCGCGGATTCGCCCGTGATGGCGCTCTCATCAACGCTTGCCGCGCCGACCACCACTTCGCCATCGCCCGGCATCTGTTCACCCGCTTCCACCAGCACGTGGTGACCCACGCGCAATTCGGTCGACGGCGTATAGGTGATCGGCGCGTCCTTGTAAGGCGCCGACAGGCGCTTGGCCACCACGTCCTTGCGCGAGCCACGCAGCGCAGCGGCCTGCGCCTTGCCGCGACCTTCGGCCAAGGCCTCGGCGAAATTCGCGAACAACAGCGTGAACCACAACCAGATGGTCACCCAGAAGATGAAACCGGTCGGCGCTTCGCCGTGGCCGGTCAGCGCCTGCACCCACAGCAAAGTGGTCAACACGCTGCACACGAACACCACGAACATCACCGGGTTGCGGAACTGCTGCTTCGGCGAGAGCTTGCGGAACGAATCGGCGATCGCCTTGAGGATCAGGTCGCGATCGAAGCTGCGAACGCCGTGGACAGGGGTATGAGTCGTTGTCATGGATTTGCTTCCTTCGGGCGCTGATCAGCGCACCGACATCAGGAATTCGGCGATCGGACCAAGCGCAAGCGCAGGCAGGAAGGTGAGCGCGCCCACCACCACCACGACGCAGGCAAGCAAGGTGACGAACAGCGGCGTATGCGTGGGCAACGTGCCCGCCGAGGGCGGTACGTGGCGCTTGGCGGCGAGCGAGCCGGCCATGGCGAGCATGGCGATGGCGAGCAGGAAGCGCGACAGATACATGCACACGCCCAGCAGCACATTCCAGAACGGTGTGTTGGCGGAAAGTCCACCGAACGCACTGCCGTTGTTGTTCGCTGCCGACGACACGGCGTACAGCACTTCGCTGAAACCGTGCGCACCCGGATTGGACACACCGGCCACGCCAGCTGGCGTCATCACCGCAATGGCCGTGCAGATCACCACCAGGGCGCAAGGCACCAGCACGGCGAGACTGGCCATCTTCATTTCGTGCGCTTCGATCTTCTTGCCGAGGTATTCCGGCGTGCGACCTACCATGAGTCCGGCAATGAACACCGCGACGACGGCGAACGCGAGCATGCCGTAGAGACCCGAGCCCACACCGCCGAAGATCACTTCACCCAGCTGCATCAGCCACATCGGCACCAGGCCGCCCAGCGGGGTGAGCGAGTCGTGCATGGCATTGACAGCGCCGCAAGAGGCTGCCGTGGTAATGGTGGCGAACAAACCGCTGGCGGCGATGCCGAAGCGCGTTTCCTTGCCTTCCATATTGCCGCCCGCCTGCAGCGCGGAGGCTTGCTGATCCACGGCCAGGCCGTGCAGCGCAGGATTGCCGGCCTGTTCGGCGGCGATGGCGCCAAAGCAGAGCGGGATAAAAATAAGCAGCATGGTGGCGAGGATCGCCCAGCCCTGGCGGCGGTCACCCACCATGCTGCCGAAGGTGTAGCAAAGACCGCCCGGAATCAGAAAGATCGCCAGCATCTCGATGAAGTTGCTGAAAGGCGTCGGGTTCTCATACGGATGCGCGGAGTTCGCATTGAAGAAACCGCCGCCATTGGTGCCCAACTGCTTGATCGCGATCTGCGAGGCAGCCGGTCCCATCGGCAAGGTCTGCGTGGTGACCGTGGTCGACTTGGTCATGTCCTTGCCGGCCGCATCCTTCACCGTATTGCCGGCGGCATCCTTCACCGTTTCCACGGCCGTCGTGTTCTGCACCAGCGGCACATCCACGTAGGACTTGAAGTTCTGCACCACACCCTGCGAGGACAGCAGCAGTGCGACGACCAGCGAGAACGGCACCAAGACGTAAAGCGTGGTGCGGGTCATGTCGACCCAGAAGTTGCCCACGCTGTTGGCGCTGCGACGCGTGAAGCCACGAACCACCGCCAGCAACACCGCAATGCCGGTCGCTGCGGAGAGGAAGTTCTGCACCGCCAGGCCCAGCATCTGGGTCAGGTAGCTCATGGCGCTTTCGCCGCCGTAGGCCTGCCAGTTGGTATTGCTGGCGAAGCTGATCGCGGTATTCATCGCCAGGTCCGGCGACAGCGCATCGAAATGCTGCGGATTGAGCGGCAACCACTGCTGCGTGCGCTGCAGTGCATAGACCGCAAACAGGCCGAGCATGTTGAACACCAGCATGGCGATGGCGTAACGGCGCCAGCCCATCTGCTCATCGCTGCGCACGCCGGCGAGGCGGTAGAGCAGACGCTCCAACTTGCCGCCCACGCGATTGACGCCGTTGGGCGTATCGGCAAACGCCAGGGCCATGTATGCGCCGACCGGCTTGATCAGCACAAGCAGCACGGCCAGGAAAAGCACAACCTGGAAGAAATCGAAGGTGGTCATTCGAACCACTCCGGCTTGAGCAGAGCCACGCACAGGTAGCCCGTCAAGGCCACCGCGATCACGGCAGCCACGAGGTAGAAAGCGTTCATAGGTGGATCTCCCGCAGGAAAAGCGCGCGCCAGCAACGTCGTCGCCCGTGGCGACGACAGGCGATCAGGGACGGCGACCGAGGCGATCGCAGATCAGCAGAAAGCCGAGCGCCGCCGCAAACAGCACGATCGAAAAAAGCAGATAAAGGGCGTCCATTGAAGTCCGACTCACCGTCTTAGTTAACGGTGCAAATTGTCGGAAGCAGCGCATAAGAAAGGGGTAGCGAATTCACCCGGCCGCGTATAGAAACCGTAAAAATTTGCCCGGGCGCGTCTCGGGCGCCGTTTCCCCTGTGGGAGCGCACCCTGTGCGCGAACGCGGCCGAACAGGCCGCCCTATGGTCGGCGGTCGCGCACAGGGTGCGCTCCTACAGGGGCAGGCTCAGACAGCGTGGGAAATCACGTCGCCGTCATTCGCCGCCGGCGCGCGATTGACCGGATAGCCAGCCTCATCCCAGGCATCCAGCCCGCCCAGCAACGGGCGCACCCGCTTGTACCCGCGCGACATCAGCGCCTTGGCCACCAGCGCAGCCGAGGCCTCATTCGGGCAGGTGCAGTAGATCACCAGCTCCGCATCGAGCGGCACGGCGTTGACGATGATGTCGACGCTGTTCACATCGGCCAGCAAGGCGCCGGGGATGATGCGTGAATCGAGCATGCGCGCCGCTTCCGAACGCACGTCCACGATGGCCGGATTGCGGCCCTTGTTGAGTTCGTCGTTGAGTTCCTGCACGGTGATGCGCGCCATGCGCAAGGCGCGGATCAGGCGGTGGCGCTGCCACCATTTCATGATGATGTAGAGCACCAGCAGGCTGCCGATCAGCATCAGCGCCACGCTGCCGGCATTGGCCAGCGTGACCAGCAGCTCATCGATCTGAGTCGAGAACACATAGCCCAGGCTCACCGCCACACCCACCCAGAGCAGCGACCCCAGGCCATCGAAAAACACGAACGGTGCCGTCCGCAGACCCATCGCACCGACCAGTGGGGGCGCCACGGTGGAGAGACCCGGCACGAACTTGGCGAGCAGCAATACGCCGCCGCGCCAGCGCTGGAAGCGCAGTTCCGATTGCTTCACGCAGGAGTCGGGCGACAGCGAGATCCGGCACAGCGTGCGCATCACGCCGCCACCGAAATAGCGGCCTGCGGCATACCAGGCGTAGTCGGCCAGCAGGCAGGCCAGCACCGCCACGGCGACCACACCGGTCAGCGGCAGACGCTCGGTCGACGCCAAAGCGCCCGCCACGATCATGGTCGGCACGGCCGGCAACGGCACGCCCGCCTGCTCGATGAGCACGTTGACGAATACCAGCAGCAGCCCGTATTGGGCGATCAGCTCGATGATGTGGTGGGCCATGGCAAACCTCGACCGATGACATCTTGCGGCCCCTCCATCATTGGGGCCGGCGCTCGTAAAAACAATCGATTTTTCGTCTGAACAGGCTGACCCGATCTCAGCCTCAGTAGCCGACGACCTCGCCATCCTTGCGCATTTCGGTGGCACCCCAGTACACCCGCTGCTTCGGGTCGAACATGATGGCCTCGTAGCCGCCGAAATTGCCCGTACCCGCTTCGATCATATAGCCGCGTCGTGTCAATTCGGCCTTCACGCCAGCGTCAAAACCCGATTCCATCTCCACCTTGCCGATGCCCAGCGAGGGCTCGCCGGTGGGTTCGGCGTTGCCGTAGTGGCGCCAGCGCGCGGCATCACCGGCGTCCTGCACGTTCATGCCGAAATCGATGATATTGGTCAGCACCTGCACATGGGCCTGGGGCTGCATGTCGCCGCCCATCACGCCGAAGGCCAGCCACGGCTCGCCATTCTTCATGGCAAAGCCGGGGATGATGGTGTGGAAAGGCCGCTTGCCCGCGGCGTACACGTTGGCGGCCTTGGGCTTGAGCGAATACAGCTCGCCGCGATCCTGGAACATGAAGCCCAGCCCGTCGGCCACCAGGCCCGAGCCCATGCCGCGATAGTTGGACTGGATGATCGACACCATCATGCCGTCCTTGTCCGCGGTGGCGAAATACGTGGTGTCGCCATTGAACAGGCGCGGATCGCCAGGACCGATCGACGGGTTGGCGTGATCCAGATGGATCTCCTTGCGCCGCTGCTCCCCATAGGCTTCGGAAATCAGGCCCTTCATCGGCACCTTGACGAAGTTCGGATCGGCGTAGAACTTGGCGAGATCTTCATAGGCCAGGCGCTTGGCTTCCAGCATGGCGGTGATGGCATCGGCGCTGCCCACGCCCATCTTGCGCAGGTCGAAACCCTTGAGTATCTGCAGCATTTCCAGCGCCGCGAAACCCTGCCCGTTCGGCGGCAGTTCGTAGACGTCGACACCGCGATAGTTCACCGACTGCGGCGTCACCCACTCGCCGTGGTAGCCCGCAAAATCGTCGTAACGCAGGTCGCCGCCAATGCGCTTGAAATAGGCATCCATGGTGTGGGCAATGGCGCCCTTGTAGAACGCATCGCGACCGCCTTCGGCAATCATGCTGAGCGTGCGCGCGAGATCGGGATTGCGAAACACCTCGCCTTCGGCTGGCGTATGTCCGTCGATGAGATAGGTGTGGCGGGCGTTGTCCAATTCTTCGATCAAGCCCTTCTCGCGCTCGAACGCGGCGAAGTTGCCCTTCCAGTACTTGGCCACCAGCTGGGTGATCGGAAAACCGTCCTTCGCGTAGGCGATGGTGGGCGCCAGATCCTCGGCGATGGGCAGCTTGCCGAACTTCTCGTGCAGCGCAAACCACGCATCCACCGTACCGGGCACCGTGATAGGCAGCGAACCCACTGAAGGAATGTGATCCTTCGCCGGCATGCCGGCCTTGGCATACGCTGCCTTCACCTCGGCCTGCATCCTGGCCAGGTCGCGCCCCTTGGCCGACGGGCCGGAGCCGTTATAGCCATAGAGTTTGCGCGTTTTCGGATCCCACACGATCACGAAGCAGTCACCGCCGATGCCGTTGAGCACCGGCTCCATCAGGCCAAGCGCGGCATTGGCGGCAATCGCCGCATCCACCGCGCTGCCGCCCTTCTTGAGGATATCGATGGCGACCTGCGAGGCGAGGGGCTGCTCGGTCGCGGCCATCCCGTGTTGCGCGATCACCGGCGAACGCGAGGCCCAGGTGTTGCCCGAGTAGCGATCGCCGCGGCTGATCTCCTGGGCCGTGGCGTGGCCTACGTAAAAGCTCGTCATCGCGGCGAGGGCCGTGACAGCGTAAAGACGCGATAGGCGGGATGGGCGTGCAGACATGGGCGGCCTCGTCGATGGACAGATCGCGCGACGACGGCGAGCTCGGCCGCCCCGTCACATCAGCCCGACGTCATACACTGCCGGGCGATCCGATGCCAAGGAACGCCGCCGCATCTCTGAGCATCCGTGGCCGAGTTACGCGCCGCCGGCAGCAGGGGCCGCATCCAGACCTGCCCGGCCTGCCTCGATATGACGGGCACCGAGCAGCACCAGCGGCAGCCAGACCAGGGTGAGCGCCGCCGCGCAAAGAAATACGCCATCGGTGCCGAGCCGGCCCAGCGCGATGCCGCCGACCGCGCCACCGACGAAGGCGCCCAGGAACTGGCTGGTCGAATACGCGCCCATCGCCGCACCGCGCATCGAGCCGGGCGCCAATTGCGAGACCAGGCTGGGCAGCGCCGCTTCCTGCAGATTGAAGGCGGAGAAGAACACCGCCGCCGCCACCCCCAACACCGCCACGTGATCGCCGGACAGGCCAAATCCCAGCAACCCCAACCCGGTCGCGACGACACATACAGCCACCAGGTTCAGGCTTTGCGCGAGATCGCGCATGCGATGCAGGCAGGCGCCCAGCACAAAGGCCGCGATCACCATCACCGGCAGATAAAGCTCCCAATGACGATTCACCGGCAAATGCAGTCGGTTGGCCAACAGCAGCGGCAAGCCCACGAAGCTGGCCGTCAACAACATGTGCAGAAAGAACACCGACCCGTTGAGCACCAGCATGCGGCCATCACGCAACATCGACAAAACACTGGCCCAGCTGGCTGCTGCCGGCGCGGACGCCCGCTCCGGGGTGGGCACGATCAGCCACAGCAGCACGAGCGCCGCCAGGGCCAGGATGGAAGTGGCCGCGAACAGGCCGGAGAGGCCGGCCACGGCTTCCAGCGGCGGACCGAGAATCAGCGCCAGCAGAAACGCCACGCCGATGGATACGCCGATGATGCCCATGACCTTGCTGCGGTTTTCATGGCGCGTCAGGTCGGCGGCCAGGGCCGTGCCCGCACCCGCCACCGCGCCCATGCCCTGCAGGGCACGTCCGATCACGATGCCCAGCAGCCCGTGCGACATGGCCGCCACCAGGCCGCCGCCGGCAAATACCAGCAAGCCCAGGGTGATCGCCGGCTTGCGGCCGATGCGATCCGACAACAGGCCCAGCGGTATCTGCAGCAGGACCTGCCCCAGGCCATACACGCCCAGCGCCAGCCCGATCAGCCACGGCGTGGCGTCCGGCATCTGCTGCGCGTACAGCGAAAACACCGGCATGATCAGGAACAGGCCAAACAAGCGCAGGCTGATCACACAGGCCAGGGTCAGCGCGCTGCGTCGTTCAAGTGGGGAGAGTTTGCTCACCGGGGCTTCTTAAAAGGGTCGCATGAGTCACCGATTATACGTTTGACCCCAAAAAACCAACCGTGGTGCCGTGTCGCGGCGGTTTCTTGCGCCCAACTCTCTCTATAATCCCGTGATACGACGCTATGACTGCCTCATGACCACGACCCAAGCCGACACCCGCCGCTCTGCCGACTTTGCCGCCGTTCGAGGGCTCGCCGCTGCAGACATGCACCGGGTCGACTCCCTGATCCGCCAACGCCTGTCGTCGGACGTGGTGCTGATCAACCAGATCGCCGACCACATCATTGCCGGCGGCGGCAAGCGTCTGCGCCCGATGCTGCACGTGCTGGCGGCCAACGCTGCCGGCTACCACGGCGAGCATCACATCAAGCTGGCCGCAGTCATCGAGTTCATCCATACCTCCACCCTGCTGCACGATGACGTGGTGGACGAATCGGACCTGCGCCGCGGCCGTAAGACTGCCAACGCCCTGTGGGGCAACGCGGCCAGCGTGCTGGTGGGCGACTTCCTCTACTCGCGCTCGTTCCAGATGATGGTCGAACTCGATGACATGCGCATCATGCGCATCCTGGCCGACACCACCAACACCATCGCCGAAGGCGAGGTGCTGCAGCTTCTCAACATCGGCAACGCCGACGTCGATGAAGCTGCCTACCTCAATGTGATCGAACGCAAGACGGCCGTGTTGTTCGCCGCCGCCACCGAGCTGGGTGGCCTGCTCGGCGGGCTGCCGGTGGAGCAGTGCACCGCCCTGCGCCGCTACGGCATGCAGCTGGGCTACGCCTTCCAGATCGCCGACGACCTGCTCGACTACACCTCGGACGCCGGCACCCTGGGCAAGAACATCGGCGACGATCTGGCCGAAGGCAAGCCGACGCTGCCGCTGATCTATGCGCTGCAGCGCGCCGATGCCGAACAGAAGCAGTCGCTGCGCCACGCCATCGAACATGGCGGCCTCGATTCGCTCGACCGCATCATCGCCGCCATCCGCGATTCCGGTGCGCTCGAACGCACCCACGAACGCGCCGTGATGCACGCCGACGCCGCACGCGATGCACTGCGCGCCCTGCCCGATTCGCCGTGGCGCGACGCCATGGCGACGCTGGCAGATTATTCGGTGCAACGCAGCTTCTGATTTTTCGCGCACGGCCCGCGACTCCCACTTCACCGATCGACGGCGCCGGGCGGGCCTTTCCTGAGGCGACACCCCAAGCCATACTCGTTCTTGAACTCCCCGCGTGTTCAAGGACGACATGATGCCCAAGCCCGACCCACAGTGGATGGTGGACGCGTTTCATCCCTACCGCATAGCGCTGAACGGCGACGCGCTGGCGCCGTGGCAGATGATCGCCATTGCCGTCATCACCGTCGTCATCGCGCTCGTCAATGAATCGCGTGGATACGCGAAAAGGAAGAAACCGTTCCCCGGGTTCCGCAGCGGCGTGCTGATGGGCATGCTCGTGGCGACCACGATGCTCGGCCCGCTGAGCTGGATTTCTTACCGGGTGCTCTCGTCTGGCGCCATCCGATGCCTCATGAAGCGCTGCCAAGGCACGCAATTCACTGATATCAGCGGCCGCAGGCATTACGACAGTGATCGCTACGTCTCCATGACGTTCGATCCAGCCTTCTTCTGGACGAGTTACCTCATGATGTCGTGCTTTACCGTCATCGCGCTGATGTTGCTTTTTTCATGCATCCGCGCCTGTCTGCACTGGCGCGAATTCGACTGAGCGGCGGGCGACGAGGCGCGTCATGCGCGCCTCGTCCAGGCGCTTCAAGGGGTAGCCGTGAACGCCCCATGCAGCCAATCGCGCATCAAACGATAGCTACGCTGCGCCGCGCGCTCGTCATAAGCGCACCCGGCGCTGTGCTGATCGGTTTCAGTGAAGCAATGCACCGCATTGCCCAGCACCACGAACTGCCAGTCGGCCTTGCTGCCGCGCATTTCGTCCATGAACTTGTCGGCGTCGGGCATGGTGCCCTTGTCGTCGGCACCATTCATCACCAGCACGCGCGCCTTGATGTTCTTGGCCAGCGACGGGTCATCGGTCTGCAGGCCGCCGTGGAACGACACCACCGCGGCCACGTCGGCGCCGCTGCGAGCCAGGTCAAGCACGGCGGAGCCGCCGAAGCAGAAGCCGATGGCGGCCAGCTTGCTGACGTCGATCGGCGCGCTCTTGCCCTGCGCCTTCAATTGCTCCAGCGCCAGGTCGATGCGTTTGCGCATCAGCGTGCGGTCGGTATACAGCGGCTTGGTCGCGGCCTTGGCCTGGTCGTCGTTGGTCGGGCGGATCTTTTCGCCGTACATGTCGGTGACCAGGATCACGTAATCCTTGCCCGCAATGCCTTCGGCCTTCTTGATGGCGCCATCGTTCACGCCATACCAGTTGGGCACCATCACCAGGCCGGGACGCTTGGTGGCGACGGCATCGTCATACACCAGCACGCTATGGAAGGTGGTGCCGTCCTGCGTCCATTCGACCGGCTTTTCCACCATCTTCGCCTGCGCGGCGAACGCGGCTCCTGACAGCAACAGCAAACTGCAAAGACGGGCAATGCGCATGACGTCCACTCCTGGTTGCGGGGTTTCGAACGGTCTACAGGCCGGCGGCGTGTTCCGCGAGTCTGCGTTTGATCGGTGACAACTTGTCGATGATGCGCACGCCCAGACCACGCGCGGCCACCAGCGGCGAGGCCTGCCACGCATAGATGCGCGCCAGCGCATCGAAGCCCAGGGCGTCCATCGTGTCGGCGCTGCGGCGGCGACGCGCATAGCGGCGCAGCACGTGAGGAGCGGCAATATCGCTGCCGGCATCGCGCGCGGCGACGAGCGTGTTGCGCAGCTCGACCACATCGCGCAGACCCAGATTCACGCCCTGCCCCGCCAGGGGATGCACCGCATGGGCGGCATCACCGAGCAGCACGAAGCGCTCGGCCTGATAGGTCTCGGCCAGCTGCAGGCGCAAGGGAAACGCCGCACGTGCGGTGGCGCCGGTGATGCGTCCGAGCCTGAAATCGCTGGCCACGCCGAGCGCGTCGAAGAACGCCTGATCGTCGAGCGCCAGTACACGCAGCGCTTCTGCTTCGGGTAGCGACCACACAATCGAGCTGCGACCGTCCGCCAGCGGCAGCAAGGCCAGCGGTCCGGTATCGAGAAAGCGTTGCCAGGCGGTGCCTTCGTGCGCGCGCTCCGTCGTGACATGCGCCACCACGCCACGCTGCGCATAGTCCCGCCCATGGGTTTCGATGCCCGCCATCGCGCGCAACGGTGAGGCAGCGCCATCGGCGGCAACCAGCAGACGTGCGGAAATCGTCTCCACCTCCGCTCCCTGCAGGCTCAGCTGCACGCGATCCTCGAGCACCTCGTAGCCACTGACTTGTGCGGGGCACAGGCGACGCACGCCGGCGGACTCCAGCGCCTGCCAGAGCTGCCATTGCACGAGATTGTTCTCGACGATGTAACCAAGCAGGTCGCGGTCCTGTTGCGCGGCATCGAAGTGGATGGCCGCACCGCTCGCGGCATCCCATACGTGCATCTGCGCATAAGGACTCGCGCGCGACGCGCGGATGGACGTCCAGACGCCCAGGTCCTCAAGCAAGGTGATCGACGATGGCGCCAATCCCACGACGCGCAAATCCACTTCGTCTTGCACCGACCACGGTGCCGGCGCGCGGGCCTCGATCAGTGCGGTGGCAAAGCCGGCACGCGCCAGCGCCAATGCCGTCGCCGCGCCCACCATGCCGCCACCCACCACGGCCACGTCAAGCGCAGGACCGCGACGACGCGATTCGCTGCGGGCGATCGATGTCACGCTCATGGCAGACGCTCCAGCACGGCCTTGGGCGGCTCGCCGCGGAAACCCATGCCACGCCGCGCCAGCAAACGCTGCAACGGCGGCAGGCGATCGAACGCCAGCATGGCCAAGGAACGCAACGGCGCCAGCAAGGGTTGCGGCAGGCAGGCCAGTTGCACCAGTCCATGGCTCATCGCCATGGTGCCGTCGCGATCAGGCGCGCGCCGGGCAGCATAGTTCGCCAACAAATCGTCGGAACCCGGATCGGGCGCATCGGTCAACATTTCGGCCAAGGTCAGTGCATCGCGCAATCCCAGGTTGAAACCTTGCGCGCCAATCGGATGCACCGTTTGCGCGGCATTGCCCACCAGCACCGCCCTCGTGGAGACCAGCGAACGCGCCGCCACCCGCTGGATCGCATAAGGGTGGCGCTTGCCCGGACGGCTCAGCCGCCCCAGCCGCCAACCGAAGCGCTCTTGCGCCAGCGCGATAAAGGCCTCGTCATCCATCGCCTCGACGGCCTTGGCTTCGGCTTGCGGCACGGTGAGCACGAGTCCGCAACGACGATTGGCGAGCGGCAGCAGGGCGATCGGTCCGTGGTCGGCAAAGCGTTCGTAGGCACGCTGCGCGTGGTCGCGCTCCGGCGTCACCGTGCAGACAAACAAGGTCTGGCGATAATCATGGCGGTCCGCCTCGATGCCCAACCGTTCGCGCACGAACGAGGCGGTGCCATCGGCGCCGACCAGCAGCGGCGTCTCGATCTCGACGACCTCGTCCCTGGTCTGGATGCGCGCGCGCCAACCATCGGCCACCGGCTCCAGCGACTCCACCCGCGCGGGCGCCAGGCGGCGCAAGCGCGTGCATTCGTCCAGCCGCCGCAGCAGTGCCGCGCCCAGTTCGCGCGCAGGCAGCGTCCAGCCCAGGGCATCCACGCCCTGCCGCGCCGCATCCATCTGCACGCTGCCGAACTCGCCGGCCCGCGTGACGTGGATGTGATGGATCGGCGTGGCCTGGGCCGCCGCGTGTTTCCACACGCCAATGGCAGTGAGGCCGTTCACGGTGGCGCGCGCCAGGGCGAGGTTGCGTTCGTCGTAGCTGGGCTGATCGCCGATGCGCGGCGCCGCCGCCTCGACCATCACGGCATCAATGCCGGCCGCGTCCAGGGCGATGGCCAGGCTGGCGCCGACCAGTCCGCCGCCGACGATGAGCACCGGCCGCGTGGCAGCAGGCTGGGAGGATGAGTTCGTCATGGCGTCGCATGATACGCGCCGGGGATGCTCTGAACTATGACGTGTGGAAGGCCAGACGACAGCGAGCCGCTGGACCCCGGGCCTGACTCTGCCCAATTGCGATAGACTTGCCGCTTGCATTCGACGCGACCTTTTTGGAGCAGCTCATGGCTAAGACGCAGACCCAGCGCCTAGGCATCTTCCTGGCCTTGGCCGTGGTGATGGCCGCGACCCGTATTCACCTTTCGCTGTTCCATCACGATGTGTGGGATGCCTCGTGGGGCATCTTCTTCCTGGCCGGCTTCTGGCTGCGCGGCTCAGTGCGCTGGGCGTTGCCCCTGTTGCTGGCCGAGGCCGTGCTGGTCGACTACCTGGTCATCAGCAACCAGGGCATCAGTTTCTGGGATCACTACTGCGTCTCGGCGGCTTACTGGGCCCTGGTCCCGGCATACGCCAGCCTGTGGCTGGGCGGCAGCTGGCTGGCCGGCCAGAAGCTGGGCCTCAACGCGCGCAGCCTCGGCTTCACCGTGGCCGCCCTGCTGGGCAGCTGGCTCGCCTGCTACGTCATCTCCAACGGCAGCTACTACTGGCTGAGCAGCACCGTGCCGCAGCCGCGCAGCTTCGCCGCATGGTTCGAGAACATGGTCGACTGGTACGGCTTCTTCCTCGAGACCACGGTGCTTTATGTGGCGCTGGGTCTGGTGGTGCATGGCCTGGTGGTGCAGCTGTCGCGCATGCTCGGTCACGCTGATTCGTCCAAGCTGTCGCACTGATCTCCATAGGCAAGCCACGATGGGTAACCGTCTTTCGAAGATCTACACGCGCACGGGCGACGACGGCAGCACCGGTCTGGGCGACGGTTCGCGCGTCGCCAAGGATTCATTGCGCGTTGGTGCCTACGGCACGGTCGATGAGCTCAACAGCACGATCGGCATGGTGCTGGCCTGCGATGGCGTGGGCGAGGATGTGCGCGAAACGCTGACCCAGGTGCAACACGACCTGTTCGACCTGGGCGGCGAGCTTTGCATCCCGGGCATGGCGATGGTCCATGACGCCGATATCGACCAGCTCGAGCAAGTACTCGATCGCTTCAACGATCCGCTGCCGCCGCTGAAGGATTTCATCCTGCCGGGCGGCGGCATGGCCGCGTCCTGCTGCCATCTGGCACGCACGGTGTGCCGACGCGCCGAGCGCGAGGTGATTGCGCTGGGTCGCGTGGAAGAAGTCCGCCCGCAAGCGCAGCGCTACCTCAATCGCCTGTCCGACCTGCTGTTTGTGCTCTCGCGCGTGCTGGCCCGTGCCAGTGGCCACGGCGAAGTGCTGTGGCAGCACGAGCGCCGCCGCAAGCCCCAGGCGTGACCCTCGATGCTGCGGCTCTACACCCACGCCAGCTGCCTGCAGCACGATCCCGGTCCGGCCCAGCCTGAGTCGCCCTCGCGCCTGCGCTCGGTGCTGCAGGCGCTGGATCAGGACCGCTTTGCGGCACTCGATAGAGTGGAAGCGCCGCGCGCCACGCGCGAGCAGTTGCTGCGGGTGCACACACCGGAGCATGTCGACCGCATCCTCGCGATCACGCCCGAGCAAGGCACGGTGCGCCTCGACGAAGACACCCTGATGTCGCCCGGCTCGGCCGAAGCCGCCCTGCGGGCGGCCGGCGCCGTGGTCGCAGCGGTGGATGCGGTGCTGGGAGCCGAGGGTGGCATGGCGTTTTGCGCAGTGCGCCCACCGGGCCACCACGCCACGCCCGATCGCGCGATGGGTTTCTGCCTGTTCAACAACATCGCCGTCGGCGCGGCCCATGCCATCGCCACGCACGGGCTCAAGCGGGTCGCCATCGCCGACTTCGACGTGCACCACGGCAACGGCACGCAGGACATCTTCGCCCGCGAGCCACGCGTGATGTTCATCTCCAGCCATCAGATGCCGCTCTATCCGGAAACCGGCCGCGCCGACGAACACGGCGTGGGCAACATCGTCAACGCACCACTTTCTCCTGGTGATGGCTCCTATGAATTCCGCGAGCTGTGGGAGGGCGTGCTGATTCCCAAGCTGCACGCGTTCAAGCCGCAGCTGCTGCTGGTGTCGGCGGGCTTCGACGCCCATCGCAACGATCCGCTGGCCGACCTGCGCCTCGGCAGCGAGGACTACGCCTGGATCACCCAGCGCCTGGTCGACGTGGCCCGCGCGCACGCGCAGGGTCGCGTGGTGTCGACCCTGGAGGGTGGCTACAACCTGCTCGCCCTGTCCACCAGCGTGGCCGCCCACGTGGGCGAGCTGCTCGACGCCTGAGCCCTGGCCATCAGGCGCCGGACGGGCTGAAATCCAGCGCCACCGAATTGATGCAATAGCGCAAGCCGGTCGGCTTGGGGCCGTCCGGAAAGACGTGCCCCAGATGCGACTCGCAGGCAGCACAGCGCACCTCGGTGCGGCGCATGCCGTGCTTGTCGTCCTGCATGAGGCTGATGGCCTTGCGCGTCAGTGGCTGGAAAAAACTGGGCCAGCCGGAACCCGAATCGTATTTGGCCTCCGACGCGAACAAGGGCGCCTGGCAGGCGACGCAGACGTAGGTGCCTGCGATCTTGTGCCGGTACCACTTGCCGCTGAAGGGCGGCTCGGTGGCGGAACACCGGCACACCGCATATTGCTGCGGCGTCAACTCGGCACGCCATTGGTCGTCGCTCTTGCCCGTTTTCTGCTCGCTCATGCTGAATCCTTCTCCCGGCGTGCGCTATCCAACTGCCGTCCACGAGGCCTTTCTGCTAGTTTTACGAGCCTCACAGCCGACAGACTGCCATCGTGACGCCCAAGCTGCCTCCGCGCCACCTGCCCCCTCGCCGCCTGCTGGCGGTCGCCGCTGCCCTTGCCTTGTTCGGTGGCCCGGTTGAGGCCCAGTCGGCAGCCGAAGCGCAACCCGCACCCAGCCAGCCCAGCGCCCCCACCACGCCGAGCGTAGCGCCGCCGGCGACGTCGAACTGCCCGCTGGGCGCGTTCCGCTGCCCGACGCGGCCGCTGAACTACAACATGTGTCGCCCCAACGCGATGCTGTCGTTCTACGACCCGACCATGAGCAAGGACAGCTCGGTCCGCGAGACCTCCAATACCTATGTCGCCGCCCAGCGCGTGGACAGCTCCAACCAGAGCGTCTATCACCTGGAAGGCGACGTGAAAATGGACCGCGCCGACCAGCGCATGCAGGCCGACGTCGCCGACTACAGCGACGACACCACCGACTACGACGCGCGCGGCAACGTGCGCTATCAAGAAGTTGGCCAGCTGGTGTCGTCCGACCATATGCGCGGCAACCAGGATGCGAGCACGTCGATCGCGGACAACGTCAGCTACCAGATGCTGACCAATCGCGGCAACGGCGTGGCCACCCAGGGCCAGATGCTGGACGACCAGCGCAGCCGTTATTTCAACGCCACCTATTCCACCTGCGACGTGGGCAACCACGTGTGGGAAATCCATGCGAAGGACATCCGCATGGACAAGGAAACCGGCGAAGGCGTGGCGCACGACGCCACCATGTACTTGTACAACGTGCCGTTCTTCTGGCTGCCCACGTTCACCTTCCCGATCAACGATGATCGCAAGAGCGGCTTCCTGACCCCGACCGTCGGCAACTCCAGCCGCTCGGGTTTCATGATCAGCGCGCCGTATTACCTGAACCTCGCGCCGAACTACGACGCCACGCTCGACCCGCGCATCTACACCGATCGCGGCGTGATGCTGGCGAGCGAGTTTCGCTATCTCGTACCGGGCAGCACGGGCCAGGTGAACCTGGAGTTCCTGCCGCATGACAACGGCGCGAACGATCCCGACAGCACGGAAAACACCAAGGGCACCGATCGCTGGTTGCTGAAGCTTTACGACTCCACCCATCTGTACGGACCGTGGTCGCTCAACGCAGGCATCAACCTGGCCTCGGACCGCAACTATCTGCGCGACTTCGGCAACGACTTCTATACGACCACGACCAGCCAGCTGACTTCGTCGACGTATATCAACGGCGCGGGCAAGTGGGGCGCAGCGTTCTGGAACGCCAGCTTCGGCGCGGACTACTACCAGAATGCCGACTACTCGCTGCCGGACACGTCAGTGCAGTACAAGCGCTGGCCGCGCGCGACCTTCAACGTCGACTACCCGATCAACCGCTGGCTGGACGTGGGCGCCAATACCGAAGCGGTCGCCTTCCGCAAGGAAGACTCCGTCGAGGGCAACCGCCTGGATCTCTATCCGTACATTCAGGCCGATTTCCGCGGTGCAGCCTGGTTCGTAAAGCCCAGGGTCGCATATCGCTACACGGGCTACGACCTCACCGGCAACACGCAGCAATACGGTTATTACGGTCTACTCAGTTCCGGCACGACGTCGCCGTTCACCAGCAACTCGCCAAGCCGCTCACTGCCCATCGTGAGCGTGGACAGCGGCCTGGTGTTCGATCGCAGCACGTCGCTGTTCGGCACCGGCTACACGCAGACGCTTGAGCCGCGCCTGTATTACCTCTACGTGCCGTATCGCAACCAGAACAACCTGCCGTTGTTCGACACCAACCTGATGTCGTTCGACACCTGGGAGCTGTTCACGCCCAACACCTTCTCCGGCGCCGACCGCCAGGAGAACGCGAACAATCTCAGCGCCATGTTGACCTCGCGCCTGCTGGACGACAACGGCGTGGAGCGCCTGTCGGCGAGCTTCGGCCAGATCCGCTATTTCACCCAGCAGCGGGTGCAGATCCCCACCACCAACAACACGGCTCCGGCACCCACCAACTGGTCCGGCTCCGACTACATCATCGACCTCACCACCCAGCTCAATGACGACTGGAAGTTGATGTCGCAGTACCAGTGGAACCCGAATCTGGATCTCACGGACCTGGGCGCCATCACGCTGCAAAAGCGCATCAAGACCGACGGCATCCTCAATTTCTCCTACCGCTACCGTCGCACCCCCGGCACGGAACTGCCCCTGCTGGAACAATACGACGCTTCGATTGTCTATCCCGTCTCCGACCGCTGGCGCCTGATCGGCCACTGGACCTACTCGGTGCTCGACAAGAAGACCGTGGAGGCCCTGGCCGGCGTGGAGTACGACAGCTGCTGCGTGGCCCTGCGCCTGGTCGGCCGCCATTACGTGAATACCTACGACTACACCACCACGCTTGGCTCGGCCAACACGGCGATCATGTTCGAGGTGGAGTTCAAGGGCATGGGCGGCTTCACCGGCCAGTCGGAAAACGCCATCCGCAATGGTATTCTTGGTTATCAATAACTTCCCCTATCGCCCACGGCGATCGAAGGCCCCGTACTGATGAAGCAGCCTCTCGCGTTGTTCCTGCTCGCGGTCGCCACCGCGACCGCCCTGCCCGCCCATGCCCAGCTGCTGCCCCAGGCCGCAGGCCAGGGCAAGCAGCCGCTCGACCGTATCGTGGCGGTGGTGGACGAGGGTGTGATCCTGCAGAGCGAGCTGAACGAGGCCGTCCGTTCGGTCCAGCAGCAGTACGCCAGCAATCCCGGCCAGTTGCCGCCGATCGACGTGCTGCGCCGCCAGGTGCTTGACCGTCTGATCCTGATGAAGCTGCAGGTGCAGCGCGCCGACGACCAGGGCATCCGCGTCTCCGATGCGGACGTCGACCAGGCCGTGAACGCCGTGGCGCAGCAGAACAAAATGACGCCGGAGCAGCTGCGCGCCGCCGTGGAAGCGGACGGCAACAGCTTTGCCGCCTTCCGTCGCCAGCTGTCCGACCAGCTCGTCGCCCAGCGCCTGCATGACAGCGTGGTGCGCGACCAGGTGAGCATTACCGACAGCGAAATCAACAACATGCTGGCCAGTCCGTCCTACAAGGCGGGTGAGGTCCACCTGGCTCACATCCAGGTGAGCCTGCCGGCCGGCGCCACCGCCGCCGACATCAAGGCAGCTCAGGACAAGGCCAACCAGGCCGTCGAAGCCATCAAGGGCGGCATGGATTTCCACGCTGCAGCCATCCGCTATTCCGACGCACAGGACGCGCTCGACGGCGGCGACCTGGGCTTTCGCCGCATGGACGAGATCCCGCCGGCTTTTGCCGATGCGGTCGGCAACATGAAGGCGGGCGATGTCTCGCCGGCCATGCGCGGCCCTACCGGCTTCCACATTCTCAAGCTCATTGAGCAGCGTGCGCCGAGCCGCCAGGTGGTGCAGGAATACCACGCCCGCCAGATCCTGATCCGTCCCAGCGAACTGCTGACCGCCGAACAGGCTCACCAGAAGGCCGAGGACATCTACAGCCGCCTGGTCAACAAGCATGAAGACTTCGCCAAGCTGGCGAAGGAAAACTCCAAGGACGACACCACCGCCAACAATGGCGGCGACATGGGCTGGTTCATGCAGAACGACTGGGGCTCGACCATTGCCCAGCATCTGGGCGAGCTAAAGGACAATCAGGTGTCCCCGCCGTTCCAGAGCGAAGCGGGCTGGCACATCCTTGAGCGCCTGGGCACCCGTCAGAGCGACCGTACCGATGAGTTGTCGCGCAACCAGGCACGCCAGGCCATCGGCAACCGCAAGGCCGAGCAGGCCTATGAGGACTACCTGCGCGACATGCGTTCCGGCGCCTATGTGAACATCCTGGTGCCCGAGCTGCGTGACCCCAACGCGCCGCAGCCCGAAAAGTCGTCCTGAGGTCGCATTGAAGACCCAGACCCTGCCCCGACTGGCCATCACCGCAGGTGAGCCAGCGGGGATCGGTCCCGAGCTTGTCATCCGATTGGCCGCCACTCCGCTGGCGGCCAATTTCGTTGCGGTGACCGATCGCGGCCTGCTTGAACGCGCAGCCCGGCGCTGCGGGCAAACGGTCGAGCTGATCGACGACGACGGCAGCGACATCGTCGAGCGCCAGCCCGGCCAATTGCGCGTCCACCACATCGCGCTCGGCGCCACCGAGACACCGGGCACGCCCGATCCTGCCAATGCGCAGCACGTGCTCGCCACCCTGGCCGAGGCGGCCGATGGCTGCCTGCAGGGTCGCTACGCCGCCATCGTCACCGCGCCGCTCCAGAAGGCCTCGATCAACGAAGCCGGCATACCCTTCAGCGGCCACACCGAATTCTTCGCCGAACGCGCGGGCGCCGAGGTGGTGATGATGCTCGCCAGCCCGGAGCTGCGCGTGTCGCTGGCCACCACGCATCTGCCGCTGTCGGCGGTGCCCGCAGCGATCACCAGTGAGGCGCTGGTGCGCGTGCTGCGCATCGTGCATCGCGAGCTGCGCGATAAATTCGGTCTGGCCGAGCCGCGCATCGCCGTACTTGGCCTCAATCCGCATGCGGGCGAAGGCGGTCACCTCGGTCGCGAGGAACTGGACACCATCATCCCCACGCTCGAGTCGCTGCGCGCCGAAGGCATGCAGCTGCTGGGCCCGCTGCCCGCCGATACCGCCTTTGTGCCGGCGCTGCGCGAGCGTTACGACGCGGTGCTGGCGATGTATCACGACCAGGCGCTGCCGGTGCTCAAGAGCGAAGCGTTCGACCGCACGGTGAACCTCACGCTTGGCCTGCCTTTTATCCGCACCTCCGTCGACCATGGCACGGCGCTTGATCTGGCCGGCACCGGTCGCGCGGATCCGGCCAGCCTTATTGCAGCAACAAAGATGGCGCTTGAGCTCGTGGCACGACGCCGCGACATCGCGCAAGGACAAGCATGAACGCCCGCCCCAAGAAAAGTTTCGGCCAGCACTTCCTGCACGAGAAGCGCTATATCGAGCGCATCGTCAGCGCCATCTCGCCGCGTGCGGATGATTTCGTGGTGGAGATCGGCCCCGGTGAGGGCGCGCTCACGCTGCCGCTGCTCGCGGCGGCCGGCAAGCTCACCGCGATCGAGCTGGATACGGATCTGATCCCCGGCCTGCAGGCGCGTGCCGCCAGCGTGGGTGAGCTCAGCATCATCCATTCAGACGTGCTGAAAGTGGACTTCACCGCGCTGGCCCATCGCCACGGCGTGGAGCGCCTGCGCGTTGCCGGCAACCTGCCGTATTACATCTCCAGCCCGATCCTGTTCCATTGCGTGGAGCACGCCGCCGCGATCCAGGACATGCACTTCATGCTGCAGAAGGAAGTGGTGGATCGCATGGCCGCGGAGCCGGGCAGCAAAGTCTATGGACGTCTGTCCGTGATGTTGCAGCTGGTCTGCCGCGTCGAGCCGCTGTTCGTGGTGCCGCCGGGCGCCTTCCGGCCGCCGCCGAAGGTGGACTCGGCCGTGGTGCGACTGGTGCCGCTGGGTCCCGATCAGTTGCCCGATGCCGATCCCGAGCGCATTCATGCCATTGTGAAGGCCGCTTTCGCGCAGCGCCGCAAAACGCTGAACAATGCCCTGAAGAACGTGATGGACTCCAGCGCCATCATGGCCGCCGACGTGGACCCCAAGGCCCGCGCCGAAACACTTTCACCCCAGGACTACGTCCGACTCGCCCGTGTTCCGCACGGTTGATGCGCGATCCGTCGCTCGATGGCCCCCGATGCCATCGAGTGGCCTGCAGCTTTACCCATGCGCCCCGACAACCCGTACAATCGGGCCATGAATGAAAGATCTTCCTACACGATCGACGTGCAGGTCGAACCCCGCTTTGTCCCCGACCAATCTCGTCCCGGCGACAACCGCTACGTTTTCGCCTACACGATCACCCTGCACAACGCTGGCGATATCGCCGCGCGCCTGTTGACGCGTCACTGGGTCATCACCGACGCCAATGGCAAGGTCGAAGAAGTCACGGGTGAAGGTGTGGTGGGCGAGCAGCCGTGGATTCGTCCCGGCGACGAATACGAATACACCTCGGGCGCGGTACTGGAGACCTCGGTGGGCATCATGCAGGGCAGCTATCAAATGCTGGCCGATGACGGCACCCACTTCGAAGCGGCGATCCCGCCGTTCACCCTGTCGATTCCACGTACCCTGCACTGATGGCTACGTACGCAATCGGTGACGTGCAGGGCTGTCATCCCGAACTTGTACGCCTGCTCGACAAGATCCGCTTCGATCCCTCGGTGGACAAGCTGTGGTTTTGCGGCGACCTGGTCAATCGCGGCGGACAGTCGCTGCAGACGTTGCGGCTGATCCACAGCCTGCGCGAGCAATCGGTCGTCACACTCGGCAACCACGATCTCAGCCTGCTGGCGATCGGCCAGCGACGCCCCGAAGCGCAGTCCAAGGTGAATCCGGAACTGCGCGAAGTGCTGTTTGCCGACGACGCGCCCGTGCTGCTGGAATGGCTGCGCTCGCAGAAACTGCTGCATCACGATGAGCAGCTCAACTGGACGATGGTGCATGCGGGCCTGGCGCCCATGTGGACTCTGCGCCAGGCCCAGCGCTCGGCACAGGAGATCGAGCGCGAACTGGGTGGCCCGCGCCATCCGCGCCTGCTGAAGAATCTGTTCGGCAATCGCCCCGCGGCGTGGAACAGCCGCCTGCAAGGCGTCGAACGCATGCGCGCATCGATCAATACGCTCACGCGCATGCGTTACTGCGACATCCAGGGCCGCATCGACTTCGAGAGCAAGGGTATTCCCGGCACGCAAAAGCCCGGCATGTATCCGTGGTTCGAAGTGCCCGGCATGCGCCGGCGCGAGACGCGCATCGTCTGCGGCCACTGGTCGGCGCTGGGCCGTTTCGCGGGCATCGGCATCTACGCGATCGATACGGGTTGCGTTTGGGGCGGACAGCTCACGGCGATGCGCCTGGACACCGAAGAACCGCAATACATCACGGTCAATGCCGAGCCTTATCGAAAGAAGGTTCCTGACGGGGATTGAGCCATGCGGAAGCGCACCCTGTGCGCGACTGCGGCGTCGTGATGTTCATTGCTCCGTTGGCTGTCGCGCACAGGGTGCGCTCCCACAGACAAGCAAGACAATCCTGAGCAAAAAAAACCCCGCTTTCGCGGGGTTTTTGTTTATTAGCTGAGCTGACCGTGGCAATGCTTGTACTTCTTGCCAGAGCCGCAGGGGCAAGGATCATTGCGGCCGACGCGCGGCCCGTCCTGATCGGACGTACGGGCCGGCGCGGCCATGCTGCCGGCGGCCACCGCCTCGGCATCCATGCCCAGCGCACCCACCGGCGCACCACCACCGCTCGCCAGCATCTGGCGCTGCAGGCGGTCGGCCAGGCGCTGCTGCTCGGCTTCCATCGCGGCGACTTCTTCCTCGCTGCGCACGCGCACGCGCGCCAGCATCTGCACCACTTCGGCCTTGATGCGGTCGAGCATGCTGGAGAACAGCTCGAACGATTCGCGCTTGAACTCCTGCTTGGGCTGCTTCTGCGCGTAACCGCGCAGATAGATGCCCTGACGCAGGTAATCCATGCTCGCCAGGTGTTCCTTCCAGGCGTTGTCCACGACGCTCAGCATGATGTGCTTTTCAAGCTGGCGCATGGTCTCCACGCCGGTCTGCTGTTCCTTGGCCTTGAACAGCTGCTCCACCGCCTGGCGCACGTGCTCCAGGATCATCTTGTCGTCGATCTCATGCTGCTGATCGATCCAGGCCTTCAGATCGATCGACAGGCCGAACTCGCTTTCCAGCTCGCGATCCAGACCTGCGATATCCCACTGCTCGTCGATGCTGTCGGCCGGCACGTGGCGACGCACCAGTTCGGTCACCACATCGTCGCGGATGTCGGCGATCGTGTCGGACACATCGTCCACCACCAGCAGTTCGTCGCGCTGGGCGTAGATCACCTTGCGCTGGTCGTTGGCGACGTCGTCGAACTCCAGCAGGTGCTTGCGGATGTCGAAGTTGTGCTGCTCGACCTTGCGCTGCGCCTTTTCGATCTGGCGGCTGACCATGCGGTCTTCCAGCGCGTCTTCTTCCTTCATGCCGAACATGCGCATCCAGCGACCGACCCAGTCGCCCGCGAAGATGCGCAGCAGGTTGTCTTCCAGCGACAGGTAGAAGCGCGAAGAACCCGGATCGCCCTGACGGCCCGAACGACCGCGCAACTGGTTGTCGATACGACGCGATTCGTGACGCTCGGTACCCACGATGTGCAGGCCGCCGGCAGCCAGCACCTTCTCGTGCAGCTTCTTCCACTCGGCCTTGGCCTTGGTGCGGTCGGCGTCGCTGGCGTCTTCCGGCAGCAGCGCAAGCGCCGCTTCCAGGCTGCCGCCCAGCACGATGTCGGTACCGCGACCGGCCATGTTGGTGGCGATGGTGACGGAACCGGGCGCACCGGCCTGCGCCACGATGTGCGCTTCGCGCTCATGCTGCTTGGCGTTGAGCACCTCGTGCGCGATCTTTTCCTTGCGCAGCAGGTCCGACAGCAACTCGGACACTTCGATCGAAGTCGTACCCACCAGCACAGGCTGCCCGCGCTTGTGGCAGTCCTTGATGTCCTCGATCACCGCGCGGTACTTGGCCTGCTGGCCAAGGAAAACCATGTCGGCGTTGTCCTGGCGGATCATCGGCTTGTGGGTGGGGATCACCACCACTTCCAGGCCGTAGATCTGCTGGAATTCGTAGGCTTCCGTATCGGCCGTACCGGTCATGCCGGCCAGCTTCTTGTACATGCGGAACAGGTTCTGGAAGGTGATCGTGGCGAGCGTCTGGTTCTCGCGCTGGATCGGTACGCCTTCCTTCGCTTCCACCGCCTGATGCAGGCCATCGGACCAGCGACGGCCCGCCAGCGTACGGCCAGTGAACTCATCGACGATGATCACTTCGCCATCGCGCACGATGTAGTCAACGTCGCGGTGATAGATCGCATTGGCGCGCAACGCGGCATTCAAGTGATGCACGACGGCCAGGTTCTTCGAATCGTACAGACCGCTGTCCGCGTCGATCACGCCGGCCTGGCGCAGCAGTTCGTCAGCGTGCGACATGCCCTCTTCGGACAGATGCACCTGCTTCTGCTTTTCGTCGACGAAATAATCGCCGGCGGTGTCTTCCTTCTCCTGGCGGATCATCTTCGGCACGATCTTGTTCACCGCCAGGTACAGCTGCGGGGAATCTTCGGCCGGGCCGGAAATGATCAGCGGCGTGCGCGCTTCATCGATCAGGATGGAGTCCACTTCGTCGACGATGGCGTAGTGCAGGCCGCGCTGGTAGCGCTGGTCCTTGCTGAGCGCCATGTTGTCGCGCAGGTAGTCGAAACCGAATTCGTTGTTGGTGCCGTAGGTGATGTCGGCCGAGTAGGCCACGTGCTTGTCGGAGTGGTCCATGCCCGGCCACACCACGCCGGTGCTCAGGCCGAGGAAGCCATACAGCTTGCCCATCTGCGCCGAGTCGCGGCGAGCCAGGTAGTCGTTCACGGTGACGACGTGCACGCCCTTGCCTTCGAGGGCATTGAGGTAGACCGGCAGCGTACCAACCAGGGTCTTGCCCTCGCCCGTGCGCATTTCGGCGATCCGACCCGAATGCAGCACCATGCCGCCGATCAGCTGCACGTCGTAATGGCGCATGCCGAGCACGCGCTTGGCGCCCTCACGCACAACGGCAAAGGCTTCCGGCAGCAG
Organism: Dyella sp. 2YAF14; assembly: GCF_052114725.1. Lineage (NCBI taxonomy): Bacteria > Pseudomonadati > Pseudomonadota > Gammaproteobacteria > Lysobacterales > Rhodanobacteraceae > Dyella > Dyella sp. 2YAF14. The sequence continues at coordinate 28,835 of NZ_JBFRFH010000009.1, forward strand.
CTTGTCCAGCGCCTCGCCGCCGGCGACGCGCTGCTTGAACTCGTCCGTCTTGGCGCGCAGCGCCTCGTCGCTCAGCTTCTCGAACTCGGGTTCCAACGCATTGATGCGCGCAACATTTTTGGAGAGCTGGCGCAGCACACGTTCGTTGCGGCTGCCAAAAAGGCTCGTCAGGGCACGATTGAGCATCGATCTTCCGGATCTAAGATTCATGAACGGCCTGCCGGGCAAATCCAGGCAGGACGAAAGGATTGATGATACTAGGGTCGGCGGGCTATCCCAAACGGCGCGTCACTACAGGCTTCGGCCGGCACCGAGACACAGCATTCCCTTGCGGGTACGCCGCAGACTCCCCCGATCATCGTCCCGCTCATGGAGTGGCGGCACGCCAGAAAGCTTTCAAGGGCGGCCTCAGCCACCCTTATGGGCGCGCTCAGCGATGGTTCTTCACAAAGGCCAGCGGATTGACCACGCGGCCCTTGTACCAGACCTCGAAATGCACATGGGAACCGGTGGAACGACCGGTGGAACCGGCCTCGGAGACCACGTCGCCAACGTGGACGCGCTGGCCCGGGCTGACCTCCAGCCTGCTGTTGTGGGCGTAGCGGGTCATGTAGCCATTGCCGTGGTCGATCTCGATGACCTCACCGTAACCCGTGCGCTCGCCGGCGTAGGTGACCATGCCCTCGGCCACCGCGTGGACCGGCGTGCCCTTGGGCGCCGAGATGTCCAGACCCGTGTGGTAGGCGCTATGACCGCTGAACGGGTCCGGGCGACCACCGAAATAAGAGGAGATATAGCCTTCGACCGGCATCCCGGTGGGCTTGAGATTGGACTCGATCTTTGCGTCCAGCAGCAGACTCTGCAGGGCCGAAAGCTGCGCCTGCTGGCTGTCGAACTGACTGGCCAGCTGGTTGATGCTGATGTCCAGGTTCTGCGGCAATGAGTAACCGCTGTCCGCGCTGTCTTCCACACCGCCGACCGCCGGCTGCTCGTCGAAATTGAATTCGCCATCGTCCAGCTTGCCGACCTGGGTCAGGCGCTCGCCCAGAGCGTTCAAACGGGTGGACTGCGCCTGCAACTGGCCCAGCTTGACCGCCAGCGCGTCGATATCGCGCTGAGCGTCCTTGCGTACTCCGCCCAGCTGCGCGTTCTGCTGTTGCACCTGTTGCCGAAGGCGGCGAATTTCCGCCAGCGCCCGGTCATGCGGACTGGCCACCGCCATGGCCACGGCGCCACCCAGACCCGCACAGGCGAGTACGCCAGCGGCGGCCACCGCAAACAGGCGCCAGCGAAGGCGTCGATCGGCGAGGTTCCAGGTTTTCGGCACCTTTTTGGTGCGGGACACAAGTATGATTTGCATATTGTTCTACGTCAGAAGATGTCGGCATCCATGCAGCGCGATGACTCAAAGCCTTATCGCCGCTCCGGTTCCGGCCTCAAAGCCATTACCGATTACGGCCCGATTGCCTCACTGGCCCGCAAAGCCCGTGAGCTTGATGCCTTGGATCGTGCACTGCGCCAGACGTTACCGTCACCACTCCGCGAACAGGTTCGCTTCGCCAACCTGAAAGACGGACGCCTCGTTTTTCTGGCTCCCTCGCCGGCTCTGGCCGCCAGGCTGCGCCTGCTCCAGGCGCAAATCCTCTCGACCGCACGTGCCGTAGGCACGTACGCCAGTTCAGTCACCGTGAAAGTGGCCCCCCAACCACCGACAGAAATCGTGCCGGATCGGTCAAAACCGCTTTCGCCAGCTGCGGCCTCTCACTTGAGAGCCGCCGCAGCCTCAACCACAGACCCCGAATTGCGGGAACTGTTCCTCGAGTTGGCGTCCATCGCCGAAGTTTCTGATTCCCGATCCGACGAAACCCCCTGACGCCGGGTTCCGGCTTGCTACTCCATTGACGCACTTCCCAGGCACCGGCCCTGGGGTCGGTGCTCATGGGTTTATACCACGCCCCCACGGACCCGATAGACCCTGATGTCATCAGTACGTGAACAGCTGCCAATAGAAGGCGCGAGGTATATCACAAAACGAACGGCCGCGTCCCTGGGACGCGGCCGTTCAGTTTGTTCAGGTTTGTCGAGGACTTAGCCGATCGCGAGGCGATCAGATCGCCTGTGCCGGGTGGGCGTAGGAGATCGGCGAGGTGGCCGGATCGTCCGCGAAGCTGACCTCTTCCCAGGCCGTGGCGTCGGCCATCAGGGTGCGCAGGAGCTTGTTGTTGAGCTCGTGGCCCGACTTGTGGGCGTAGTAGGCGCCGACCAGGCTGTGGCCGAGCAGGTAGAGATCGCCGATCGCGTCGAGGATCTTGTGCTTGACGAACTCGTCCTCGTAACGGAGGCCGTCTTCGTTGAGCACGCGGTAGTCGTCGAGCACCACGGCGTTGTCCATCGAGCCGCCGAGCGCGAGGTTGTGTTCGCGCAGCATTTCGATGTCACGCATGAAACCGAAGGTGCGAGCGCGGCTCACTTCCTTCACGAAAGAGGTGGTGGAGAAATCGATTTCGGCGCGCGAGGTGCGCTTGCTGATGATCGGGTGGTTGAACTCGATCGAGAAACCGACCTTGAAGCCTTCGAACGGCTCAAAGCTCGCCCACTTGTCGCCGTCCTGCACCTTGATCGGCTTCTTGATGCGGATAAAGCGCTTGGCGACGTTCTGTTCTTCGATGCCGGCCGACTGCAGCAGGAACACGAAGGGACCGGCGCTGCCGTCCATGATCGGCACTTCCGGAGCGGACAGGTCGACATAGGCGTTGTCGATACCGAGGCCGGCCATCGCCGAGAGCAGATGCTCCACCGTCGAAACACGGACTTCGCCATTGACGAGCGTGGTCGAAAGACGCGTGTCGCCGACGTTGTCGGGGCGTGCGTAAATTTCGACCGGCGGATTGAGATCGGTACGGCGGAACACGATGCCCGTATTGGGGGCAGCGGGGCGAAGCGTCATATACACCTTGTCGCCGGTATGCAGACCGACGCCGGTGGCGCGAATGATGTTCTTGAGCGTACGCTGCTTGATCATTTTTTTGGTACCTGTAAGGGGCAGCAGCCAATTTAGGGAACGGATGCTAACACAGTCTTAACCTGTGAAAAGGCGATCCGCGCCACACACACTGTTCACCCTTTCATGCTCCTTTCATTCACGAACGATTTCCGTTCGTGGGGTGCGCAGCACTTATCCAAGTACTTTCAATGACTTAACTGAAGCGCAACGCCCCGAACCGGGACGGGATCCGGTTTCGGGGCGTCGGACCAGGCCAGGAATCCATCCTGGCCGGTCATGCTCATCCGTGAGGCATGGCCCTACTACTCAAGAACGAGCACCGGAACGCCGTCAGTCAAGCCACCTCCCGCCCCGAAGGGCGGAAAAGCGGACTCGGGCAAGGGTTCCGCCGAGGCGGATCCCATGCGCGATTCGTTACTGACAAGTGAAACCGGCGATTTGTTCAATTTTTCTTCAAATTATTTGCCCAGTCAGCTTGTTCAGTCCGCCTGACGACGCAGGAACGCCGGAATGTCCAGGTAATCGAAGCTGGGGTCGGCGCTCTTGGCCGGGCCACCGGTCTCGACGCGGCTGGTGGTGGTGACCTCCGGCTGGGCGTAGTCGACCACTTCGTTGCCGGTGCCGGTACGCAGCACGACAGGACGCGGACGCTGGCGCATCTCCACCTGCTGGGCAATCACCGGGCGCTGCGGCTGACGGGCGGCGGTGGCGCGGTTGAGGCCGGTGGCCACGACCGTGACGCGCACGTCGTCCTGCATTTCCGCATCGAGCGAGGTGCCCATCACCACGGTGGCGTCTTCGCTGGCGAAGTCATGGATGATGCGACCGATCTCGTCAAATTCGCGCATGGTCAGGTTGGGACCGGCCGTGACGTTGACCAGGATGCCGCAGGCGCCGTTGAGATTGACGTCTTCCAGCAGCGGGTTGTTGATGGCGGCCTCGGCGGCAGCCTGGGCGCGGTCGTCGCCACGGGCGGTGCCCGAACCCATCATCGCCATGCCCATCTCGGACATCACCGTGCGCACGTCGGCAAAGTCGACGTTGATCAGGCCCGGGGCGGTGATCAGGTCGGCGATGCCCTGCACGGCGCCCAGCAGCACGTCGTTGGCGGCCTTGAACGCATTAAGCAGCGTCACTTCGCGACCGAGCACCGACAGCAGCTTCTCGTTCGGCACGGTGATCAGCGAGTCGACGTGCTGCGACAGGTCCTCGATGCCCTTGGCGGCGACCTGCATGCGGCGGCGACCTTCGAACGGGAACGGCTTGGTAACCACCGCGACGGTGAGGATGCCCTTTTCCTTGGCGAGCTGGGCCACGACCGGGGCGGCGCCCGTGCCGGTACCACCGCCCATGCCGGCGGTAATGAACACCATGTCCGCGCCTTCGAGCATTTCCTCGATGCGCTCGCGGTCTTCCAGTGCGGCCTGGCGGCCCACTTCCGGATTGGCGCCGGCACCCAGTCCCTTGGTGACATTGGCGCCCAGCTGCAGGTGCGTACGCGAGCCGCAGCTCTTCATGGCCTGCGAATCGGTATTGGCGACGACGAACTCGACGCCTTCGATGTTTGCATTAAGCATGTGTGCCACGGCATTTCCGCCGCCGCCGCCCACGCCGATGACCTTGATTACTGCATTGGGTGCGAGTTTTTCGATGAGTTCAAACATTTCCCGTCCTCCGTAGAGCATCGTTGTCGTTGTAACCGCGGGTGCTGACATTCCTGTCGCCCCGCGGTGGCGGACGAACATCCATTCGTCCTAGGCCAGGCCTCATGCCCTGCCCAAATCAAAAATTCTTGGTAATCCAGCCGCGCAACTTGTCCACCAGGCCACCCACGCTGCCGCCGCTAGGTCCGCTGACGCGCATGCCGCCCGAGCGCGAGCCATGCAACAGCAGGCCCACGCCGGTGGAATGCAGCGGATTGGCGACGACCTCGCCCAGGCCGCTCACGTGCTGCGGCACGCCGATGCGCACCATCTTGTGGAAGATCTCTTCGGCCAGCTCGAGCGCACCTTCCATGCGCGACGCGCCGCCGGTGAGCACCACGCCGGCCGCCACCAGGCTTTCGTAGCCGGAGCGGCGCAGCTCGTCCTGCACCATCTCGAAGATTTCCTCGTAGCGCGCCTGCACCGACTGGGCCAGCGACTGACGCGCGAGACGGCGCGGCGGGCGATCGCCCACGCTCGGCACCTGAATGGTTTCCTCGGCATGCGCCAGCTGCGCCAGCGCGCAGGCGTATTTGATCTTGATCTCTTCGGCATGCGCAGTCGGCGTATGCACGCCATAGGCGATGTCGTTGGTCACCTGGTCGCCGCCCACCGGCAGCGACTTGGTGTAGCGGATCGCGCCCTGCGTATAGATGGCGATGTCGGTGGTGCCGGCGCCGATATCGACCAGGCACACACCCAGCTCGCGCTCGTCATCCGTCAACACCGACTTGGCGCTGGCGACCGCCGAAGGCACCAGCTCGTCGACGGTGAGACCGCAGCGCTGGATGCACTTGCTGATGTTCTGCACCGCCGCGGCGGCGCCGGTGACCAAGTGCACGCTCGCTTCCAGGCGCACGCCGCTCATGCCGACCGGCGAGCGGATGCCATCCTGGCCGTCGATGCGATATTCCTGCGACTCCTTATAGAGGACCTTGCGGTCCGCCGGGATCGCCACGGCGCTGGCGGCTTCGAGCACTTGCTCCAGGTCGCCCGGGGTCACTTCGCGATCGCGGATCGGCGCGGTGCCGTGGGAGTTCTTGGTTTCCAGGTGGCTGCCGGAGATCGAGGCGTAGACCGAGCGGATATCGCAGCCCGCCATCAGCTCGGCCTCTTCCACCGCGCGCTGGATGGAGTGCACGGTCGATTCGATATCCACCACCGAGCCGCGCTTCATGCCGCGCGACACGTGCGTGCCGATGCCGATCACTTCGATCGGTTCGCCAGGCTCGTACTCGCCCACGATCGCCACCACTTTCGAGGTGCCGATGTCGAGGCCGACGACTAGCTGCTTGTCGTTCTTGGTCTTCATGTGCGGGGTGAGCCTCCAGCGTTCACGGTGTTCGCCTGGGGCGGCCATCGAACGGCAAATCCATTGGTGTATCGAAGATCGGCATAGGCGAAGCCCTCGGAGTGGCCCGCCATCAGTTGTGGGTAGACATCGAGGAAACGGCGCAGGCGACGGCCCGCCTGCTCGCGATCGCCGATGACGATCTGTGCACCGCTGCTCGTGGTAAGACTCCAGCTGCCACGCTCGGTGAGCGAGACGCCGGTGATTTTCAATTTGGTATTGGCGAAGGCTTTCTGCGTTTCCGCGTAAAAGCTCACCACTTCGGCCAGCCGCGCATCCGGGCCGCGCAGGTCCGGCAGATCGCTGTTGGCCGACACGTCCGGCACGTCGAACACCAGGCCCTGGCGGCTGATCAGCTGCTTCTCGTTCCAGCGCGCAAACGGCTGGCGCTCGTAGATGCGCAGGATCAACGTGTCGGGCCAGCGCTTGCGCGCCTCCACCGACTCCACCCACGGCAGCGCGGCCACGGCTTTCTGCACGCCATCGAGATCGAGCGCGAAGAACCCTTTGCCGAGGCGCGGCATGACCACCGAACGGAGCGAGTCCTCGGTGACATGCTTGAACTCGGCTTGCACCATCAACTGGGTCACCGGCCAACGATTGGCCGCAAACCATCCGCGCAGCACGCCGACGATCGGCAGCGCCACGAGCGCGATGGCCAAAACCCAGGCAACGAGGCGGACGGTTCCCCTCACACGCCCTCCCGGAAGCTCGTTTCCAGCACGCGCCAGCACAGCGTCTGGTAGTCGATGCCGGCGACCGCGGCCGCCTTGGGCACCAGCGAATGCGAGGTCATGCCCGGCGCGGTGTTCACTTCCAGCAGCCAGTTGCGACCCTGCTTGTCGCGCATCACGTCGACGCGGCCCCAGCCCGAGCAGGCCAGCGCATCGAACGCGCGCAGCGCCAGCTCCTGCATCTCGCGCTCGTCGTCGCCGCGCAGACCCGGGCAGATGTACTGGGTGTCTTCCGCGATGTACTTGGCGTTGTAGTCGTAGTACTCGCCCTTGGGCACGATGTTGATGGTGGCCAGCACCTGGCGATCGAGGACGCCGACGGTGTACTCGCCACCTTCGATCAGCGTTTCCATCAACATGTCGCCGGGATACTTCTGCGCCAGCTCGACGGCGGCATCGAGGCCGCTTTCGTCGAACACGCGCGTCACGCCGACGCTGGAACCTTCCCAGGCGGGCTTCACGATCAACGGGAAACCAATCTCGCGCGCAGCGGCATGCACATCGGCACCGCGCGGCAGCGCCTTGAACTTCGGCGTGGGCAGACCGATCGCCTGCCACACCAGCTTGGCGCGGATCTTGTCCAGCGACAGCGCGGAACCCAGCACGCCCGAACCAGTGAATGGCACACGCAGCGACTGCAGCGCGCCCTGCAGCTCGCCGTTCTCGCCGCCACCGCCGTGGAGAATATTGAACACGCGGGCGAAGTGACCGGCACGTACGGCATCGAGCAGGGCCGGAATGCCGTCGATGGCATGCGCATCGACGCCGCGCGCCTGCAGCGCCGCGAGCACGTTGCGACCGGAATCCAGCGAGACCTCGCGCTCGGCCGAGCTGCCACCCATGACAACGGCGACGCGGCCAAACTGTGCGGGGTCGGTAATCGTCTTGCTCACTTGTGGGTCCTCAAATGGCCGGCGTTGGCCAGCTCAACAGCCGCCGCGCCGATATCGCCGGCGCCGAGCAGCAGCAACAGATCGCCGTCGCGCAGCAGCGCAGGCAGCGTTTCCTTGAAATCGCGCGGATGATCGATCAGCACCGGGTCGACCTTGCCGCGTGCGCGCACGGCACGAGCCAGGGCACGGCCATCGGCGCCCGCGATCGGCGCTTCGCCGGCCGCGTAGATTTCCGTCAGCACGAGCACGTCGGCTTCAGCGAGCACGTTGGCGAAGTCATCGAGCAGATCGCGCGTGCGGCTGTAGCGGTGCGGCTGGAAGCCGACCACCAGGCGACGATCCGGCCAGCCGCCGCGTGCAGCGGCGAACACCGCTGCCAGTTCGCGCGGATGGTGGCCATAGTCGTCCACTAGCAGCACGTTGCCTTGATCCAGCGCGATCTCACCGCGGCGATGGAAGCGGCGACCCACGCCCTGGAACGCTTCCAGTGCACGCGCGATCGCTTCGGCTTCCACGCCCAGCTGCCAGCCGATGGTGGCGGCGGCCAGCGCATTGAGTACGTTGTGGCGGCCCGGCAGGTTCAACTTGACGTGCAGCGCCTCGTTGCGGCCCGGCAGCCACAGGTCGAAATGCATTTCGAAGCCGTGCTGCGCGAGGTTGCTCGCCCGCACGTCGGCATCCTGGGTGTCGATGCCGTAGGTCATCACGCGGCGCGTGGTCGACCTGGCCAGCGCGGCGACTTCCGGATCGTCGACGCACAACACAGCCAGGCCGTAGAACGGCAGGCGGTGCAGGAAATCATCGAACGCCTTCTTCACCTGCGCGAAGTCGTTGTTGTAGTTCTCCAGATGATCGGCGTCGATATTGGTGATCGCGGCGATCACCGGCGAGAGCATCAGGAACGAACCATCCGATTCATCGGCTTCGGCCACGATGTACTGGCCGGTGCCCAGGCGCGCATTGGCGCCGGCGGCATTGAGCTGGCCGCCGATCACGAAGGTCGGGTCGTAGTTCGCTTCGGCCAGCACGCTGGCGGCGAGGCTGGTGGTGGTGGTCTTGCCGTGCGTGCCGGCGATGGCGATGCCACGGCGGAAGCGCATCAGCTCACCCAGCATCTCGGCGCGCGGCACCACCGGAATGCGCGCGGCACGCGCGGCCTGCAGTTCCGGGTTGTCGGCCTTGATGGCGCTGGAGGTGACGACCACGTCGGCGTCGCCGATGTGCTCGGCCGCGTGACCCACGTGCACCACGATGCCCAGGCTGGAGAGGCGCTGCGCGGTCGGCGAGTTGGAGCGGTCGGAACCGGACACGGCATAGCCGAGGTTGTGCAGCACTTCGGCGATGCCGCTCATGCCCACGCCGCCGATGCCGATGAAGTGCACGCGGCGGAAGGTGGTCATCAGATCTTCGTGCGCTAGCAGGCGACGCGGCGTCATGCGGCCACCTCCATGCAGGCACGGGCGATCACGTCCGCGGCATCGGGCTTGGCCAGCGTGCGTGCGGCCTCACCCATCGCGATCATGCGCTCACGATCATCCAGCAACGCTTCCAGGCGCTGCGCCAACTGCTGTACGTCCAGGTCCTTCTCCTGCATCAACTCGGCCGCATGCGCGGCGACCAGCGCCTCCGCATTGCGGGTCTGGTGGTCGTCCACCGCATAAGGGAACGGCACGAGCACCGCGCCGAGTCCGGCAGCGGTGAGCTCGGCCAAAGTCAGTGCACCGGCACGGCACACGGCGAGATCCGCCCATGCATAGGTGCCGGCCATGTCTTCGATGAAGGGCACGATATGCGCCTCGACGCCGGCTTTCGCATAGGCCGCACGTGCTTCATCGATGCCGCGGTTGCCGCACTGGTGCAGCACTTCCGGGCGTTGCGTCGGTGACATCAGCGCCAGCGCCTGCGGCAGCGCGATGTTGAGCGCGCGTGCGCCGAGGCTGCCGCCGAGCACCAGCAGGCGCGGTCGACCCGTGCGACTAGCCATGCGCTCGCGCGGCGACGGCAGGCTGGCGATGGAAGCGCGCACCGGGTTACCGACCCACTCGGCGTTCGGCAAGGTGTCGCTGAAGCCGGCGAGCACGCGCTGCGCGTGGGCGGCCAGCTTGCGATTGGTGAAACCGGCGACACGGTTCTGTTCGTGCACCAGCAAAGGGCGACGGGTGAGACGAGCCGCAACGCCGCCGGGTCCGGCCACGTAACCGCCCATCGACAGCACGCTGCGCGGCTTGATCCGGCGCAAGGCAGACAACGACGAGAGCAGCGCGCGCGCCAACATCAGCGGCGCCATCAGGCGCGTCTTGAGACCTTTGCCGCGCAGGCCGCCCACCGGCACGGTCACCAGCTCGATGCCGTGCGCCGGCACCACTTTGGTTTCCATGCCCCCTTCGGCGCCAAGCCATACCACCGGCACGCCTTGCGCACGCAGCGCTTCGGCCACGGCCAGGCCGGGGAAGATATGACCGCCGGTACCGCCGGCCATGATCAGCACGGGCTTGATTGCGCTCATGCGGTCACCGCCTCGCGCCCAGGTGCTGCGGCAGCGGCGTTCGCATCGGGCACGGCGTTGGCCGGCATGCGCGTAGCCATCTGTCGCGCATCGATCGCGCGATTGATTTCATAAGTCGTGCGCAACAGCACACCCGCCATCGCGCAGGTCAGCACGATGGACGAACCGCCGTAGCTGATCAGTGGCAGGGTGAGGCCCTTGGTCGGCAAGGCACCCAGGTTCACGCCGATGGACACCATCGCCTGCAGGCCGATCATCATCGAGATGCCGCAGGCCACGTAGCCGGCGAAGCGCTGGCCGATCTCCATACCCTTGGCGCCCAGGTACAGGCCGCGGCCCACGGCAACACCAAACAGCATCATCACGAACAAGATGCCGGCCAGGCCGAACTCTTCGGAGATCACGGCAAAGATGAAGTCGGTATGCGCTTCGGGCAGATAGGACAGCTTCAGCACGCTGGAGCCCAGGCCGACGCCCGTCCACTCGCCGCGACCAATCGCCATCAGCGACTGGGTGAGCTGGAAGCCGTCGTTGAACGGATCGGCCCACGGGTCGACGAACGAGGTCAGGCGGCGCATGCGGTACGGCTCGAACTTGGCCACGAACCACAGCAACGCCACCACCGGCAGGCCCATGCCGCCGAGGTAGACCGGATTGGCACCGCCCATCCAGATCATGCCGATGGTGACCGCGATCATCAGCGTGGCGGAGCCGAAGTCCGGCTGCACCAGCAGCATTACCACGAACAGGCCCGCCACCATGATCGGCTTGAACAGCCCCCAGAAGCTGGTTTCCACACTTTCGCGGTGGCGCACGAGATAGCTGGCGACGTACACCACCAGGATCAGCTTGACCGCTTCCACCGGCTGGAACGTGGTGATGCGGAAGTTGAGCCAGCGGTGTGCGCCATTGAGCCGCATGCCGATGCCCGGCACGAACACCAGGGCCAGCAGCAGGACCGCGCCGCCAAACATCATCCACGCATGCTTTTCCAGCAGCTTCAGTTCGGTGCGCATGGCAAAGGCTGCCAGCGCGACTCCCAGAGTCAGGAACAGCAGGTGGCGCTTGAGGAAATAGAACGCACCCATGTGCTGGCTGTCGGCCACTGCAATGGAACTGGACGTGACCATCACGACACCGACACAGGCCAGACCGACGAGCGCGATCACCAGCAGCATGTCGAAGCTGCCGCGGGGTCCCTGTCGTCGTTTGGCTTGGGTGGCGTCGAAGATCATCTCAGCGCACCTTCAACGTGGCGAGGCCGATCAGCACCAGCACGACGCTGATGATCCAGAAACGCACGATCACGCGGGGCTCGGGCCAGCCCTTGAGTTCGAAATGGTGATGGATCGGCGCCATGCGGAATACGCGCTTGCCGGTCATCTTGAAGCTGGCCACCTGGATCATCACCGAGGCGGTTTCCATCACGAACACGCCGCCCATCACCAGCAGCACGATTTCCTGGCGCACGATGACGGCGATGGCGGCTAGCGCCGCACCGATGGCGAGCGCACCCACGTCGCCCATGAACACCTGTGCGGGATAGGTGTTGAACCACAGGAAGCCCAAGCCCGCGCCGGACAGCGCGCCGCAGAAGATCGCCAGCTCGCCCGCACCGGGAATCGAGGGAATGCCCAGGTATTCGGAGAACACGCGGTTGCCGGCGAGATAGGCGAACACGCCCAGCGCACCCGACACCAGCACGGTCGGCATGATGGCGAGGCCGTCGAGGCCGTCGGTGAGGTTCACCGCATTGGAGAAGCCCACGATCATGAAGTAGGCGACCACCACGAACAGGATGCCCAGCGGCAGCGCGACCTGTTTGAAGAGCGGCACATATAGCGCGGTCTCGGCGACCGGAGCGCCGCTCGTCGCATGAGGCGCCGTGTAGTAAAGGAATAGCGCGGCAGCAAGACCGAACACCGACTGCCAGAAGTACTTCCAGCGCGAGGCCAGGCCGCGGCTGTCCTTCAGCACCAGCTTCTTGTAGTCGTCGTAGAAACCGATCACGCCGAAGCACAGCAGCACCGCCAGCACCAGCCATACGTAGCGGTTGTGCAGATCCGTCCACAACAGCGTGGAAAGCGTGACCGCGAGCAGGATCATCACGCCGCCCATGGTCGGCGTGCCGGCCTTGGACAGATGCGTCTGCGGGCCATCCTTGCGCACCACCTGCCCGGCCTTGAGATCGGCGAGCTTCTGGATCAGCGTGGGGCCAAACAGCAGCGACATGGACAGCGCGGTGAGCGCGGCCATGATCGTGCGGAACGTGATGTACTGGAACAGGTGCAGGGCAGTGAAGTGCCTGGCCATCCAGTCTGCGAGTTCAAGCAGCATCGGATGCGCCCTCCCCATTTCCCTTACTGCCGCGCAGTGCGGCTACGACTTGATCCATGCCGGCGGAGCGCGAGCCCTTGATAAGGCAGGTGACGCCGCCGTGCAGTTGTTGTTTGAGTGCGGCGGTCAGCGCCGCCTTGTCGGCGTAGTGTTCGCCGCGCTCGCCGAAGGCCTTGATCGCCGCTGCGCTCAGCGGGCCCACTGCGAACATGCGATCGATGCCCTGCTGACGTGCGCGCTCGCCGATGCCGGAGTGCAGCGCCACAGCGTTGTCGCCGAGCTCTGCCATGTCGCCCAGTACCAGCCAGCGCTCGCCGTCGGCCAGCGCCAGCGTATCGATGGCAGCGCCGACCGAGCCGGGATTGGCGTTGTAGCTGTCGTCGATTAGCGTCCAGCCTGCCGGCATGCGCTCCAGATGCAGGCGGCCGGCAACGCCGGGCACCTGCTCGAGACCTTCCACGATGGTGTCGAGCGGCACGTCGAGAGCGAGCGCGATGGAAGCCGCCGCCAATGCATTGGCAATGTTGTGACGACCTGCCAGCGGCAGGTGTACATCTGCGTCGCCCACCGGCGTGCTCAGCACAAAATGCGAGCCATCCACACGCTGGTCCACGATGTCCGCGCCGATGTCCGCCTTGTGCGCGAGACCAAAGCGCAGCTGGCGACGTGACCCGGCCAGGCCTGCGAAGAAGCTGGCGAACGCATCGTCCGCATTGATGATCGCCACGCCGTCGACCGGCAAAGCCTGATACAGCGCGCCCTTGGTTTCGGCCACGCCTTCCACGCTGCCCATGCGCTCAAGATGCGCCGGCGCAATGGTGTTGACGAGGCTGATGTCGGGCCGCGCGATGGCAGCCAGATAAGCGATGTCGCCCGGCTTGCCGGCGCCCATCTCCAGCACGGCGAACTCGGTGTCCTGCGGCATCGCCAGCAAGGTCAGCGGCAGGCCGAGCTCGTTGTTGTAGTTGCCGGCGTTGACATGAGTGCGGCCATGGCGCGACAGAATCGACGCCGTCAGCGTCTTCACCGTGGTCTTGCCATTGGAGCCCGTGATGCCGATGACGCGCACATTGCTCTGCGCGCGCATCGCACTGGCCAGATCGCCCAGCGCCAGCGCGGTGTCGTCCACCACCACCTGAGGCAGCGGCGAGTCGACCTTGCGCGTCACCAGCGCAGCGGCAGCGCCGCGAGCCATGGCATCGGCCAGAAAATCATGGCCGTCGACGCGCTCGCCCTTGATGGCGACGAACAGATCACCGGCCTGCACCTTGCGCGTATCGATGGTCACCCGCATGACGTCCACATCGGCACCGATAAGGTGGCCGCGGGCCCACAGGGCGATGGCGCTCAGACGCATCATGCGCGCACCTCCAGCGCCTGGCGTGCAACGGCCAAGTCGTCGAACGGGCGCTTGCCGTGCGCGCCTTCCTGATAGGTTTCGTGACCCTTGCCGGCGATCAGCACCACGTCGCCGGCCTGCGCCGAAGCCAAGGCCAACTGGATCGCCTGCGCGCGGTCGCGCTGCACCGTGGCCAGGTCGGGCTTGCGCAGCCCCGCCACGATCTGCGCCACGATGTCGTCGCCGTCTTCGCCGCGCGGGTTGTCGTCGGTCACGATGATGCGGTCGGCCAGGCGCTCGGCGATGGCGCCCATCTGCGGACGCTTGCCCGCATCGCGCTCGCCGCCGCAGCCGAACACGCAGATCAGCTGGCCTTCGCAGTGCGCGCGCAATGCGCTGAGCGCCTGCTCCAGTGCATCCGGCGTGTGGGCGTAGTCAACCACCACCAGCGGCAGCTGCGAAACGCCGCCCAGGCGGTTCATGCGGCCGTTGATCGGTTCCAGCGATTCCACTGCTTCGACCATGCGTTCGAACGATTCGCCGAGCGCGCCCAGGCAGGCGATCACGGCGAGCAGGTTGGCGACATTGAAGCGGCCGAGCAGCCGGCTGCGCACGGCATGCGAGCCCCACGGCGTCTGCACGTCGAAAGCCAGGCCTTCCGCCGAGGTGACGATGTTCACCGCGCGCACGTCGGCGTCGGCGTGATTTTCCGCGCTCAGGCGCAGCGCCTGCACGCCCTGCGGCAAGCGCTGGGCGAGCGTGCGGCCAAACGCGTCGTCGATATTGATCGCCGCCGCCTGCAGCGAGGGCCACGCGAACAGCTTGGCCTTGGCTTCGCCATAGGCTTCCATGCTGCCGTGGTAATCGAGATGGTCGCGGGTGAGATTGGTGAACGCGGCGACGTCGAACGCCACCGCGGCCACGCGGCCCTGCTCCAGCGCATGCGAAGACACTTCCATCGCCACGTGCGTCGCGCCGTCATCACGGAACGAAGCAAGCAAGCCCTGGACGTTGATCGCATCCGGCGTGGTGCGCTCACCCTCGTTGATGCGGCCGTGCAGACCCGCGCCCAGCGTGCCGATGGTGGCGGCGCGATGACCCAGAAATTCCAGCGCCTGTGCCAGCAGCTGCACGGTGGAGGTCTTGCCATTGGTGCCGGTGACGCCGATCACGCGCAGCGCTTCGGACGGACGGCCGAAGAAGCGCGAAGCGATCTCGCCGACCTTGCCGTGCAGGCCATCGACCCACAGCACCGGCACGTCCAGTCCTTCGACATGCGCCGGGGGCGCTTCGGCCAAAACGACACGGGCACCGCGCTCTGCTGCGCCGCGCGCAAACGAGATGCCATGCTCGCGCGTGCCGCGCAGCGCGAAGAACGCATCGCCCGGACGCACCTGGCGCGAATCCAGCGTGAGTCCTGAAACGACGATATCGCCGACACCAGGGGTCTCGGCGATGCCTTGGAGCAGCTGATCGAGGCGGGCGCTCATGGCGTGGCTCCCTCGATCGGTGCGTCGTCCACTGTTTCAACCGTGGGCTGTTTGTTGCCGGTCAAACCGTTCTGTCCTTGCAACGGCCCGCCGACATACCAGCGGCCGATGTTGTCTGGGGGCACATCCATGAGGCGCAAGGCGCCGTCCATGACTTTGGCGAAGACGGGGCCGGAGACCAGCGCGCCGTAGTAGCTGCCCTTCTTGGGGTTATCGATCACCACCACCGCCGCCATGCGCGGATTGGACGCCGGCACGATGCCGGCGAAGGCGGCGCTGTAGTTGTTCTTGGAGTAGCCGCCGGCGCTCGCCTTGTGCGCCGTGCCGGTCTTGCCGGCCACGCCGTAGTTGGGAATCCACGCATACGGCGCCGCGGTGCCGCCCGGCTGCGTCACCGACACCATCATCTGCACCAGCTCGTTGGCGATCTTCTGATCGATGATCTGCTTGGCGTCGTTGTCCGAGCCCTTCACGAAGGTGGGCAGATGCATCACGCCGTTGTCGGCGATGGTGGCGTAGCCGTTGGCCAGCTGCAGCGGCGTCACGTTGAGGCCGTAGCCGTAGGCAAGAATCGCCTTCTCCAGCATGCCCCAGCTCTTGCCCGGCTTGAGATAGCCCGAGGCTTCGCCCGGAAAGCCGCTGTTGGTGCTGTTGCCGAAGCCGAAGGCACGATAGGTGTCGTACATCAGCATGGTGTCGAGCGTCATCGATACCTTGGCGGCGCCGATGTTGCTGGACTTGGCCAGGATGCCGGTGGGCGACAACAAGCCATAGGCGTGCGTGTCGCGGATGTCGTGCGAGATGTAATAGAAGTGGCCGTTGCCGGTGTCGATCATCGGACCGGTCGGCGTGTACTTGCCGCTGGAGAGCGCAGCGGCCATCACGAACGGCTTGATGGTGGAGCCCGGTTCCACCACGTCGGTCATCGCGCGATTGCGGCGGCTGGATGCGTTGCTGCCGCGCAAGGCATTCGGGTTGTAGGTCGGCCAGTTCACCATGGCCAGCACTTCGCCGTTGCGCACGTCGATGATCACCATGGAACCGGAGTCGGCATCCGACTGCTCGATGGTGTTCTTCAATTCGTTATAGGCGAGGAACTGGATGCGACGGTCGATGCTGAGCGTGATGTCGCGACCCGGCTGCGGCGCGCGCACCAGGTCCAGATCCTCCACCACATGACCCTGGCGATCGCGAATGACGCGCTTGCGACCTTCCTTGCCGGCCAGCCAGTCGTCGAACGCCAGCTCGAGGCCTTCCTGGCCGTGATCGTCGATATTGGTGAAACCCAGCACGTGCGCTGTCACCGGACCGGACGGATAGAAGCGGCGGAACTCGCGCCGACCATCCACGCCCGGCACAGCCAGATCGAGCACCACCTGCGCGGCATCCGGCGACATCTGGCGCTTCAGATAGACGAACTCGCGCTCGGAGCGCTGCGCCAGATACTGCTTGAGCGCATCCGGATCCATGCCGATGGCCTTGGCCAGCGCCGGCAGCTTGTCTTCGTTGTCCAGCACTTCGGCCGGGTTCGCCCAGATGGATACCACCGGCGTCGACACCGCGAGCGGCTCGCCGTTGCGATCGAAGATGGTGCCGCGCGATACCGCGATCGGTACTTCGCGCAGGATGCGGGCGTCGGCCTGGTTCTGATAGAAGTCCTTGCGGACCACCTGCATGTCGAACGCACGCGCTACCAGGCCCAGCGACGCGGCAGCCAGCACGCAGCTCACCACCAGCATGCGGCGGCGGGCGCTGGGCGCCACGCCGTTGCGGCGCGAAGAGGATGAGGATGTGCGCTGGCGCGGCTTCATCGACGCACCAGCTGGATGTCTTGCGGCTTGGGATTGAGCATGCCCAGCGCCTGGCGGGCCTCGTCGTCGACGCGACGCGGCTCGGCCCAGGTGGCCTGCTCCAGTTCCAGCTTGCCGTATTCGATGTTGAGGTCGTCGCGCTGGTTCTGCAGGCGGGTCAGCTCGACGAACAACACGCGGCTCTCATGGCGCGTCCACACCACGGCAATGGCGCTGGAAAGCACCGCCGCGATCAGGATGAACATGAAGAGGCCGCCGAGTACCTTCATGCGAGCTTCTCCGCCACGCGCAGCACCGCCGACCGGGCGCGCGGATTGACGGACAGCTCGGCATCGGAAGGAAACTGGGCCTTGCCCACCGCCGCCAGGCGAGCAGGCGCAGCCGCTACCGGCGGACCACGGCGGCTGCCTTGCACGCGACCGGAGTGGTCGCGGATGAACAGCTTCACCGCGCGATCTTCCAGCGAGTGGAAGCTGATGATGGACAAGCGACCACCGACCTTGAGCAGCTCGAGCGCCGCGTTGAGGCCATGCTCCAGCGCGTCCAGTTCGCCGTTCACATGGATGCGCAGCGCCTGGAAGCTGCGCGTGGCCGGATGCTTGCCCGGCTCGCGGCGGCCGATCAGGCGCTCGATCAGCGAGGCCAATTGGCCAGTGCGGGTGATCGGGTTTTCCACGCGGTCTTCGACAATGGCGCGGGCGATCTTGCGGCTGAAGCGCTCGTCGCCGTAGTTCCACAGCACGTCGGCGAGTTCTTTCTCAGACGCGTGCGCCAGGAAGTCCGCCGCGCTTTCGCCCTGCGTCGTGTCCATGCGCATATCCAGCGGCGCATCGGCCATGAAGCTGAAACCGCGTGCGGCTTCATCGAGCTGCGGCGAAGACACGCCAAGGTCCAGCAGGATGCCGTCGAGGCCGCCGGCGGTCTCGTCCCACTCGGCCATGCTGGAAAAATTGGCGTGGCGAATCGACACGCGCGGATCGCTGGCAAATTCGGCCTGCGCGGTGGCGATGGCCTGGGGATCGCGATCCATCAGCATCAGCCGACCGTCGGGACCCAGGCGTGACAGCACCGCGCGAGCGTGGCCGCCGCGTCCAAAGGTGCCATCGAGATAACGCCCGCCAGCCTGCACGGCGAGTCCCTCCACTGCTTCACCCAGCATCACCGGGATGTGCACTAACTGCTCGGCCATGCCGCCGCACTCCCGCTCCCGTCCCGTTCCATCTGCCGCGCTGCCACCGTCGCCGGTTACAGCTGCAGCTCCGCCATCTCGTTGGTGATCTCGTCTTCGCCGATGGTCTGGCGGATCTTGGCCAGGTGAGCCTGCTCGCTCCAAAGCTCGAACTTGTTGCCCATGCCCAGCAGAACCGCTTTCTTCTCGATGCCCGTAGTCGCCCGCTGGCTCGCCGGCAGCAGGATGCGTACAGCCGAATCGGGCTCGACTACCGCCGCGGCACCGACCAGCTTCATCTGCATGTCGCGATGAGCCGACTTGACCTTGGGAAGCGCGTTGACCTGGTCGCGCACCTTTTCCCACTCCGCGTACGGGAACAGCCACAGGCAGCCCGACTCGAAGGGGTTGTAGGTGATCACCAGACGATTGGCGCAGGCGTCGGCCACCAACTCGCGATACGCGGTCGGTATGGCCAGCCGGCCTTTGTCGTCAACAGTGATGGCGGTTTCGCCCTGGAACACGGCCAATAGACTCCACGAATTCCCACGATTTCACACAGGAACCCACGATAGTCTCGCCCCCTGAGACTGTCAAGGAAATTTTTCTTGTGAATCAATGAGAAAGGCAATGATCTGGCAGTAATTCCAGCCCTTTCTGAGGAAACACTCGAAGGTGTTTGAAAGGTTAGGTTTTTTTACTTTTCAACCATGCCATCCGTCACGCCTGGCGAGGCTTTTCAGGCGATCGGATATGAATCGCCGTTCATGGCCCGCCGCACGGCCGCCACCACCCCGCCGATGACGGCGAGAGAGGTGACGACCGGTCGTGAAGGAGGTGGAGTCGGCCTGTAAGCCGGGTTCTGTACGCCTTGCGGCGCGACAGTCATTCCTCTCGGCCTGGCGTCACCGCCAGGCTCCAGCAACCTACCCGGGAACAACGCGGGCCGCGTTATCGTTCCCCTATTTGGTCTTGCTCCGAGTGGGGTTTACCGTGCCACGCGACGTTAGCCCCGCGTGCGGTGCGCTCTTACCGCACCCTTTCACCCTTACCACGCGCACCCGAAGATGCCGTTCGGCGGTCTGCTCTCTGTTGCACTGGCCGTCAGCTCACGCTGCCCAGGAGTTACCTGGCACTCTGCCCTGTGGAGCCCGGACTTTCCTCGATGCGCTTGCGCGCGACGCGACTGTCCGGCCGACTCCGCTGGCGATTCTAATGGATTTAGGTCTCAACGACCCGCGAAGCGCTGAAATAACTCTGTAGGAGCGCACTTGTGCGCGACCGCGGAGCGCTGATGTGCCGCGGTCGCGCACAAGTGCGCTCCTACACAGGCCGCCGCTCTAGCCTTCGTAGAGGAGTTTGCGCGGCGCGCCGGTAATCGCGGCCGCGAGCTTGGCGGCTTTTGCCGGGGGCAGCTCTTCGCGCAGGAGGGCAAACACACGGCGGCCTTCCGCTTCGCGTGCATCGGTCTCTTCGCCGCGACCCGCCACCAGAATGACGATCTCGCCGCGCTGCTGGTTCGGATCGCTGGCCACGCGCGCAGCCAGTTCGCCCAGCGGTTCGCCGATCACGGTCTCGAACAACTTGGTCAGTTCGCGCGCGAGCACGCCTTCCCTCGTCTCACCAAAGATGTCGCGCATGTCGGCAAGACTCTCGGCCACGCGGTGCGACGACTCATAGAAGATGAGCGTGCGACTATCTCCCGCAAGTTCCTGCAAACGCGTGCGCCGCGCGGCGGCCTTGGGCGGAAGAAATCCCTCGAACACGAAACGATCGCTGGGCAGCCCTGCCACGGAAAGCCCGGCAATCGCCGCACATGCACCCGGCACCGGCACGCAACGAATGCCGGCCGCGCGCGCCGCGCGTACCAGGCGAAAGCCCGGATCGCTGATCAGCGGCGTGCCCGCATCGGAGATCAGCGCCACCGATTCGCCGCCCTGCAGCCGGCGCACGATGGCATCGACCACCTCGCGCTCATTGTGCTCATGCAGCGCCACCAGTGGCGTGCCGATGTTGTAGTGCATCAGCAAGGGCCGGCTGTGCCGGGTGTCCTCGGCCGCAATCACCGCCACCGATTGCAGCGTCTCGATGGCACGCGCGGAAAAGTCATCGCGATGACCAATCGGCGTGGCGACCACCCATAGCAGACCTGGCTGAATCTGTGACATCTTGCTGTTTCCTATGCATCGGGGCGGCAACCCAATGGGCTATCATCGCCCATCCGCCGACCATGTCGTCAAAAAGCTCGAAGGGATTTGGCCATGCGCTTGACCCGCGCCGCAGGCGTTGCCCTGCTGATTTCACTGGCACTGAGCGGCTGCGTGCCGCCGGCCGCGCAACGATCGCCGGCCGAAATCGCCGCCAGCCAGCAAGCCGACGCGCTCGTGCAACAGGGCAAGTTCGACGAGGCCGCCCAGGCCTATCTGGCGCTCGCCCAGACCGGCGGCAACCGCGACCACTATCAACTGCTCGCCGCCGAAGCCTATCGACAGGAAGGCCAGCTCGATCGTGCCGCGCCGTTGCTCGATGGAATCCGTCGCCAGCGACTGAGCGGCGACGAGCCTTCGCGACTGGACCTGCTGCAGGCCGAAATGGCGCTGAAGCAGCACAACGCGCCGCGCGCACTGCAATTGACCACCCAGCCCAATATCAGCGTGCCACCGGCACTGCAGCTGCGTCTGCTTGAGCTGCGCTCGCAAGCCATGCAGCAGACCGGCGATCTCTGGGGCGCGGCCCGCACGCGCGTGGAAATGGACGGCCAATTGAGCGGCCTCGACCAGGCGCAGAACCGCAAGCAGGTCGTCGCCCTGCTCACCCAGCTGGGCGTCGATCCCTTGAAGCAGCGCGCCGCGGCCATGCAGCCCAGCGACCGCATGCTGCCGTGGGTCAACGAAGCGCTGACCCAGCTTGGCGTCGCCGTGGCGCATCCCGCGCCCGCGCTGGAACAGGAAGTGGGCACGCTGATGCCGGGCGAAGGCGCCAACGTGCGCGAAGGCTTCAAGATGCCTGCGCATGTCGCCTTGCTGTTGCCGACCAGCGGCAATCTCGCTGCCGCAGGCACCGCCATCCGCGAAGGTTTCTTCGCCGCCTATGCCGATTCCGCGCACAACCACATGCCGCGCCCACCGGTGAAGGTCTACGACAGCGCAGGCACGTCGGCAGGCGCCATCAAGGCGTACCAGCAAGCCGTCGCCGATGGCGCGCAACTGATCATCGGGCCGCTGACGCGCGGCGAGGTGTCGGCGCTGTTCGGCCTGCCCCAACTGCCGGTGCCGCTGCTCGCACTCAACCATCCTGACGACAAGAGCCTGCCCGCCAGCGGCGTGAGCGAATTCGGCCTGCTGCCGGAAACCGAAGGCGCCCAGGCGGCTGACCACATGGCCGACAACGGCATCGTCAATGCCTTCGTCATCGTCAGCAACGACGACTTCGCGCAACGCGCGTCCAAGTCGTTCAAGGCGGAACTCGAAGCGCGCGGAGGCAAGGTCGCCGGCGTAGGCAACCTGCCCGGCAGCGGCGTCAACTTTGCCTCGACCATTTCGGGCCTGGGCATGCCGACCGACAGCGGCGACGCCAGCGCCAACAAGGACACTGGCATCTTCATCAGCATGCGTCCGCAGCAGGCGCGCCTGTTGCTGCCGCAGCTCAAGCTCGCCAAGATCAACTTGCAGGCGTATGGCACGTCGCACATCTATGCCGGCGTCGATGATGCGAGCGCCAATCGTGACCTCGAAGGCGTCGAATTCTGCGACTCGCCATGGCTGTTCGACGTGCAACCGGGCCTGCCCAATCACGGCGATATCGCTGGGCAGCTGCCCGCGGCACGGGGCACCTCCGCGCGCCTGTTTGCCTTCGGCATGGACGCCTGGAACCTCGCACCCTATGTCGACTGGCTGCGCGCCCATCCTGGCAGCTATCTGCCGGGCGCCAGCGGGCAGCTGACCTCCGACCAGTTCGGTCGCGTCCGTCGCGTGCTTGTATGGGCCAAGTTCCAGGATGGCCTCGCCCGCCCGCTCAATGGCAGCCTGCAGATGGATAGCGCACCGGCCATGGCGCCGCCGACCGACGCCACCACGCCGCAGGCGCTTCAGCCCGAGCAGTCCACCACCCGTTAAAACGCGCACGCCTCGATGCGCGCTGCCGGCGCCGCTTTCGAACAACGCGCCTGCGCCGAACTGCAGCGCGCCGGCCTCAAGCTGCTGGCGCGCAACTACACCACGCGCTACGGCGAGCTGGACCTGGTGATGCTCGATGGCGGCACCGTGGTGTTCGTGGAGGTGCGCCATCGCCTCACCAGCGGCTGCGGCAGCGCGGCGGCCTCGGTCAACGCCAGCAAGCAGGGCAAACTCATCCGCACTGCCGAGCTGTGGCTGGCCGATCATCCACAACACGCCCATCGGGCCTGCCGGTTCGATGTGGTGGGTTATGACGGGCCGGTCGATCGTGTCGACATGCGCTGGTGGCGCGGCGCCTTCGAGGCCGGCTAGGTTGCTGCACCGTCGTCGACGGTTTGCACATATCTGGCGGCGCACACTGCTGGCAACGGTCGCCATCCGGTGACGCCAGGGCGCGGGGGCATCATGGTTCGCATGCTGATCGGTATCGGCAAATGGACGGCCATCATCATCCTGGTCTTCCTCGTTTCCCTGTTGGCCATCCGTGCGTGGGATTCACAGCAAGGCGACCCGCTCGCGCCCTGGCAGACCTTCGTTCCCGATGAACTTTCACCCTCGCAGATCGATGCCTCCGACTGGGCCGGCTATCTGGCCGCCGAGCAAAAAGCATTCGCCCAAGTGAAGGCGGAAGTCACCGACAAGCTGGACCCTGCGCAGCGTGTCGTGGTGAATCGATACTTTGACGGCGCCCCGATGTATCCGGGGCATTTCGCGCACGACTGGAATCGCTCGTACGTGCTGGAGCCCACCGGCACGCCGGTAGGCGCGGTGGTGCTTATCCATGGCCTGAGCGATTCACCCTATAGCCTGCGCGATGTCGCCCAGCTATACCGCGCCCACGGCTTCGTGGCGATCGGCTTGCGCGTGCCAGGCCATGGCACGGTGCCGGCAGCACTGACCACGGCGGACTGGCCCCAGTGGCTGGCAGCGACACGTCTGGCCATGCGCGAAGCGCGGCGCCGCGTAGGACCCAAGCTGCCCATCCATATCGTGGGCTATTCCAACGGGGGCGCGCTCGCGGTGAAGTACACGCTGGATGCGTGCGAACACACCGAGCTGTCCATGCCGACGCGGCTCGTGCTGCTCTCGCCGATGATCGGGGTCACCAGCTTTGCGCGGTTCGCCGGGCTGGCAGGCTTGCCTGCGCTGTTGCCGCGTTTTGCCAAGGCCGCGTGGCTGGATCTGCTGCCCGAGTACAACCCGTTCAAGTACAACTCGTTCCCGGTGAACGCGGCGCGTCAGTCCTATCTGCTGACTGACGCCATCCGTAGCCAGATGCTGCGCATGGCACGCGATCGCCAGCTTGGCCGCTTGCCGCCGATACTCAGTTTCCAATCGGTGGTGGACGATACGGTGAGTGCTTCGGCCGTGATGCATACGCTCTACGCGCATGTGCCCGCCAATGGCAGTGAAGTCGTATTGTTCGATGTAAATCGCAATCAACGCTTCGACACATTGCTCAAACCGAGCGCGCTCACTGCGATCAATCGCATGCTTCCATCGGGGCCACAGGCCTATCGCAGCACGGTCATCGCCAACGCGGCAGTGAATGACGACCATACCGTGACACGCACGACGGAAGCCGGCCAGAGCGCGGCCAGCACGGCGCCGCTGTCCATCCCGTACCCGGACACGATCTTTTCGCTGTCGCATATCGCGCTGCCCTTTCCGCCCACCGATCCGCTGTACGGAACCGCGCCCGACCTGTCCGAAAACTTCGGCATTCGACTAGGCACCCAGGCGCCTCGTGGCGAACGAGGCACGCTGATTCTCAATTTCGATGCAGCGCTGCGCATCAGCTCCAACCCGTTCTACCCCTATGTGCGCGACCGGATCGAGGCGCTGCTTCCGACCGCCACCGCGCAGCCAACGGCGAAGCTTGCCGAACCCGCGCATTGACGGACGCATCAGGCGCAACCGGCAGCGGAGAGTGGGATACTGCCGGCATGAAGCTTCCCGATGCCCTGCTCGATACGCTACGCGCGCATTTTCCAGGCGAGTCCTTGGCCACCGGCATGGCCGAACGACTTGCCTACGCCTATGACAATTCGCGGCGCAACGCATTGCCCGATGCCGTGGTGTTTCCCACCACGCACGAACAGACCGAAGCATTGATACGCGCGTGCCGCGAACATCGCGTGCCGGTGATCGGGCGAGGTCGCGGCACCAATACCACCGGTGCAACGGTTCCCATCGAGGGCGGCGTGGTGGTGAGCTTTGAGCGGATGAATCGCATCCTGCGCATCGACCCGGACAATCGACTCGCCGTGGTCGAGCCGGGCGTGCTCAATGGTGACCTGCAACAGGCCTTGAAGCCGCACGGGTTCTTCTGGCCGCCCGACCCTTCGTCGTCGCCCTGGTGCAGCATCGGCGGCAACCTGGCCTGCAACTCCGCCGGCCCGCGCACGGTGAAATACGGCAGCCCGCGCGAAAACACGCTTGGCTTGCGCGCGGTGGCCGGCACCGGTGAAGGTTTCCGCTGCGGCACCTATACGAGCAAGGGTGCGACGGGTTACGACCTGACGCGCCTGCTGATCGGCTCCGAGGGCACGCTGGCGCTGATCACCCAAGCCACGCTCAAGCTCACGCCCAAGCCCTCGGCGCTGCGCACCATTCGCGCCACCTACCGCGATGTCTCGGCAGCGGCTCGCGCGGTGGCACGGATCATGGCCCAACCGGTCACGCCCTGCGCGCTGGAATTCATCGACGACGTGGCGTTGAAACTCGCTCGCGACTACGGCGGCGACACCGTGCCGCTGGCCGGCGCGATGCTGATGATTGAAGTGGACGGCGAACCGGAGACCTTGCCGAGCGCCGTGGACGCAGTCTCCCGCGCCGCCCGCGGCGATGGGCTGGAAGATCTGCGCGTGGCCGAAACCGCCGAGGAAACGCAGGCGCTGTGGTCGGCCCGCAAGGCGCTCTCCCCCGCTCAGCGCACCATTTCGCCCAACAAGATCAACGAGGATGTAGTGGTTCCCGTGAGCCATCTGCCTGAGCTGGTCGATGGCATCAAACAACTGGCGAAGAAACACGACGTGCTGATCGTGAGCTTCGGCCATGCGGGCAACGGCAATCTGCACGTGAATTTGTTGCCACGGGACGAGGCGGAGCGCGAACGTGCGCATGCCTGTCTTGCCGAGGTGTTCGCGTTGGTGATTTCGCTGGAAGGCACGCTGTCAGGCGAGCACGGGATCGGCCTGGTGAAGAAGCAATTCATGCCGCTCGCGCTGGAGCCGTCGACATTGCAGCTTATGCGCAACGTGAAGGCTGCCTTCGATCCCGAGGGCATCCTCAATCCGGGCAAATTGCTGCCCTGACTTGCATCGACGCGGTATCACCTCTGTAGGAGCGCACTTGTGCGCGACAAACCTTCACTGAGCGGAAACGGGTGACGCTGCGGTCGCGCACAAGGTGCGCTCCCACAAGGGTCTGGCCATGCGTTCCGGCGAAGTCTCACCCCTGTGGGAGCGCACCCTGTGCGCGACAAACCAACGGAGCGGCAGCCTGACAGGGGACGGTCGCGCACAGGGTGCGCTCCCACAAGGTGAGGCGCAGGTTTTCGGTCACGCTTTGCGCGCAAAGATCAGGTGCAAACCGAACGCCACGAACACTGCGCCCGCAAACCCATCGATCCAGCGCGACAGCCTCAGGTAGCCGCGACGCATGGCCGGCAAGGCGAACACGCCTGCCACCAGGGTGAACCACACGAACGTCTCGACGACGACCAGGGTCCACAAACCCCAGCGCGTGGCAGCGTCGACGCGGTCGCCGAGAAACGCGGAGAACACGCTGCCGAAATAGATCACCACCTTGGGATTGGAGAGGTTGGTGAGCAGTCCCGCGCGCAAGGTGGTCCAGTCACTCTGCTGCAGTACGGCGTGCGGCTCGCTCGCGGCTACCGGCGCCTTGATCGCGCCGCGCAGCATCTTGATGCCCATCCAGGCCAGGTAGAGGCCGCCGGCAATGGAGATCAGGCGCTCCAGCCAGGCCAGCCGCTGCAGCAGCAATTGCAGGCCCGCCAGGGCCAGGGCGGACCATACGACCACGCCCAGGGTAATGCCCAGCACGCCGAACATCGCCTGGCGCCGGGTCCGGCTCACTGCGGTCTGCGACACAAAGAAAAAGTCCGGACCAGGGCTCAGCAAAGCCACCAGATGTACCAGGGCAATGGTCAGGAACAGGCTCACGGGCGTCTCCTTGGGGAATGGGGCCGGTTTCTTCCTGGCGGCGCAGCTTGTCGCCACCGCGGTGGTCCTCTAGTCTGCCCGTTTTGGCACGGCCTTGGGACGTCCCAAGCCCTCTGCAGGGGATCAGCGGCTCGTCCACACAGGTCCGGCTCGCGCCAGCCCTGGAGGGATGGGCGCGCCGCCCCTCACCCGTCACCACTACCCACACAGACATACGCTGATGAATCTGCGACTGCGCCTGATCGCCATGAACTTCCTGCAATTTTTTGTGTGGGGATCGTGGCTGCTTACCATTGGCGCGTACTGGTTCCAGACCAAGCAGTGGTCGGGCGCGCAGTTCGGCGCGATCTTCTCGACCATGGGCATCGCCTCGCTGTTCATGCCGTCCATCGCGGGCGTGATCGCTGACAAGTACATCAATGCGGACAAGCTCTACGGCATCTTCCACATCTGCGGCGCCGGCGTGCTGTTCTGCGTGCCGATGGTGCAGTCGCCCGGCCTGATGTTCTGGGTGATGCTGATCAACATGATGTTCTACATGCCGACCATCGCGCTCTCCGTGGCGGTGGCATTCAACGCGCTCAAGAGCGACGGCAAGGACATCGTGCGCGATTTCCCGCCGATCCGCGTGTGGGGCACGGTGGGTTTCATTGCCGCGCTGTGGACGGTGAGCCTGCTGCACCTGGAAACCTCCTCGGGCCAGTTCTACGTGGCCTCGGGCGCGTCGCTGCTGCTGGGCCTTTACGCTTTCACGCTGCCGCCCTGCCCGCCGCGCTTCCAGCGCAGGGACAACCAGTCGTGGCTGGACACGTTCGGCCTCACCTCGTTCAAGCTGTTTCGCGACGCGCGCATGGCGGTGTTCTTCACCTTCTCCATGTTGCTGGGCGCGGCCCTGCAGCTGACCAATGCCTATGGCGATACCTTCCTGCACGACTTCGCCAAGATGGATGCGTACAAGGATCTGGTGGCGGTGCGTTACCCCGCCATCATCATGTCCATCTCGCAGATTTCCGAAACGCTGTTCATCCTGGCCATTCCCTTCTTCCTGCGCCGCTTCGGCATCAAGACGGTGATGCTGATCAGCATGCTGGCGTGGACGCTGCGCTTTGGCCTGTTCGCCTATGGCAATCCGGGCTCGGGCCTGTGGATGATCGTGATGTCGTGCATCGTGTACGGCATGGCGTTCGACTTCTTCAACATATCCGGCCAGTTGTTCGTGGAAGGCCAGAGCGACCCGTCCATCCGCGCCAGCGCGCAGGGCCTGTTCATGCTGATGACCAATGGCGTCGGCGCGGTGCTGGGCAGCTCGATCAGCGGCCTGGTGATCGAGGCGTTCTTCACCTATCCGGACCAGAGCAAGGACTGGCACGGCATCTGGATCACCTTCGCCAGCTACTCGCTGATCGTGGCGGTGTTGTTCATGGTGCTGTTCAAGCACAAGCATGATCGTGCCGCGGCGGAAGCGCTGGCGGCCAAGCTCGCGCACTGAGCCATACCCCTTCCATCTGTGGGAGCGCACCCTGTGCGCGACAGGCGCCCGGGCACCCCGCGATAACCGGTTGTTGCGATGGCACTCGGACGCCTGTCGCGCACAGGGTGCGCTCCCACAAAAGCGCGGGATTTTCTGGCCGGGTACAAAAGGCGGATGCAGATCGGCCCCTACCGTATCGACCCGCCCGTGGTGCTCGCGCCCATGGCCGGCGTCACCGACAAGCCTTTCCGCCTGCTGTGCAAACGGCTGGGCGCGGGCTTGGCCGTTTCGGAGATGACCCATGCCGATCCCCGCCTGTGGCGTACGCGCAAGTCGCTGCAGCGCATGGACCACGAGGGCGAACCCGAACCGGTGAGCGTGCAGATCGCCGGCTACGATCCGGCGATGCTGGCCGAAGCGGCGCGCTATAACGCCGACAACGGCGCCCAGATCATCGACATCAACATGGGCTGCCCGGCCAAAAAGGTCTGCAACGTGTGGTCGGGCTCGGCGCTGCTGCAGGACGAGCCGCTGGTGGCGCGCATCGTGAAAGCCGTGGTCGATGCGGTGGACGTACCGGTCACGCTGAAGATCCGCACCGGTTGGGATCGCCAGAACAAGAACGCGCTGACGATTGCGAAGATCGCCGAGGACGCCGGCATCGCCGCGCTCGCCGTGCATGGCCGCACGCGTGCCGACAAGTACGAAGGCGACGCCGAGTACGAGACCATCGCCGCCGTCAAGGCGAGCGTGCGCATTCCGGTGTTCGCCAATGGCGATGTGGTAACGCCGCAACAGGCCAGGCATGTGCTCGATGTCACCGGCGCCGACGCCGTGATGGTGGGGCGCGGCGCACAGGGCCGGCCGTGGATCTTCCGCGAGATCAGCCACTACCTCAGCACCGGTGAAACCCTGGCGGAGCCCACGCCCGCCGAGGTGTGCGACATCCTCGTCCATCACCTGGAACACCTCTACGCGTTCTACGGCGAACTGCAGGGCGTGCGCATCGCGCGCAAGCACCTGGGCTGGTACGCGAAGGATCGTGCGGAAAACGCCGCGTTTCGCCATGTGGTGAACCAGGCAGAAAACGCGCTGGATCAGTTGCGCCTCACGCGCGAATATTTCGACGGTTTGCAGGAAGGCACGCGCCTGGCGGCCTGAGTTCGCCGCAAGCCTTTGCGTGATGCTTCAAGGCATGATGGACAAGTCCCACCACCATCGCCCTCCATGACACTCCCGCTGTCCAACAGGTCCTCGTCCACCTGGCTGTTGCGCCAGTGTCTCCTGCTTGTCGTCGTCGTACTCTTGAGTGGCTGCGAGGCGACCCTGTTCGCCGGCCTCAACGCCACCGACCAGCATCGCGCCATCACGCCGCGTAGCGACATCGTCTTCGACAGCGAGCATGGCTTGGCCTTGGACGTGTATGCGCCGGCGCAAGCCAGCCATGCGCCTGTCGTGGTGTTTTTCTATGGCGGCACATGGGTACGTGGCGAGCGTGCCTGGTACCGCTTCGTGGGCACGGCGCTGGCGGCGCATGGCGTGATCACGGTGATTCCCGACTACCGCAAATATCCACAGGTGACCCTCGAGGGCTTCATGCAGGATGCCGCTAGCGCCGTCGCCTGGGCGCACGCGCACGCAACGGAGATCGGCGGTTCGCCGGACGATGTCTTCGTGATGGGCCACTCCGCCGGTGGCCAGATTGCCGCACTGCTGGCCACGGATCCGCACTGGCTGGCGGCGCACGACATGAAGCCTGGCGATCTTGCGGGATTCATCGGTCTGGCCGGTTGCTACGATTTCGTACCCGTGCCGCAGGACGACGCCATCATGCTCGGTGTGTTCGGCGGCACGCCGGAACAGCAGCGCCGGGGGCAACCGGTGTCGTACGTGCGCGGCGAGGAGCCGCCCATGCTGTTGCTGCAAGGCACAGACGACGACGAAGTGGAACCGTCAAACGCCATCTCGCTGTACCGCGCCAGCCAGGCCACGCACGGCGACAGCACGTTGCGAACCTACCCCGGCGTAGGCCACGAAGCGCTGCTGTTTGCACTGTCGCGACCGCTGCGTGATGGTGCGCCAACGCTGGTCGACACGCTGACGTTCATCCAGTCCCATCCTCAGGCGAAGCCGCCGGGCGCGTCGCACTGACCGCGGCGCGACACCTTCTCTCGACAGGCGCCGGCGTAGAGTAATCGGCCTGCACTCCTCAGCGAGGGGATAGGCCTTGAACAGCATCGTCACCGGTGAGTTCCCCTATATCCACGGCTTTTCGTCCGAGGAGCAGTCGCGGCTGACGCGCCAGGCGCGCATGTTCGAAAATATCCTGTTCAGCCGCATCGATTTCAGCGAAGCCAAACAGCTGCTGGAAGTGGGCTGCGGCGTGGGCGCGCAGACGGAAATCCTGCTGCGGCGCTTTCCGCACCTGGAACTGACCGGCGTGGATCGCTCCGAGGCGCAGTTGGCGGCGGCCGAGCGCAATCTTGCGCAGTCGGCATGGTGCACGTCGCGCTATACGCTGCAGCAGGCCGATGCCACCGACCTGCCGTTCCCGGATCGCAGCTTCGACGCTGCCTATCTGTGCTGGGTACTGGAACACATGCCCAGCCCTGCGCGCGTGCTCAGCGAAGTCCGCCGCGTGCTGAGCCCGGGCGCGGTGGTCTACGTGACCGAGGTGCTCAACTCGTCGTTCTTCCTCGATCCGTACTCGCCGCACCTGCTGCGTTACTGGATGGCCTTCAACGACTACCAGTACGACAACGGCGGCGATCCGTTCATCGGCGCAAAACTCGGCAATCTGCTGCTGGCGGGCGGCTATCGCGACGTGCAGACCGAGGTGAAGAGCTTCCACCTCGACAACCGCCAGCCCGGCAAACGCAAACAGATGATCGAGTTCTGGCAAGAAGTGCTGTTGTCGGCAGCCGACCAGCTGGTGGCTGCCGACAAGGTCGACCCCGCCACGGTCGAAGGCATGCGCGGCGAATTGCAGGCCGTGCGCAACGATCCGAACGCGGTGTTTTTCTTCGCCTTCGTACAGGCGCGGGCGCTGGTCTACTGAGAGGAACGCATCACCCGGCGAGCTTCGACGACTGCAGCTCCTCGGTGTAACGCGACGAGCGCACACCCTTGCTGTCGTAGTACTCCTCGACGGACTTCACGAAGCGCTTCTGCTCGGGCACATACCAGAACGCCTTGTACAGGCGACCGCTCGCCGTATGCGGATGGGTGACCTGGCTCTGCGAAACGCTCACCGCGCCGTCCGCATCCACATGACCGCGCGCATCACTGGAGACGGAAGGCGCCACGACGGCGCTCCACTGGCCCTGCGCCTCGATCTTCAGTGCCTTGAACGCTCCGGCCGGTACCTGCACGTCTTCCCAGCCGACGACGGTGTATTCGCTGCCGAAGGTTTCGCTGGTGTGCTGGCGGTTCGGATTGGCTTCGGTGTACTCCACGCGCCACTTCTTGCCTTGCGTGAGCGGGAACGCCAATGGCCGGTTCACCACTTGCTGCTTGCCATTCACATCGCGCGAACGGCTCCAGTCGAGGCCAACCAGATGCTCGACGGCTGGCTGGCTGGAGCCGTCCTGCTTGTTGGCGACCAGCACGCTGTCGCCTTCGATTCGCTCGACGGTGACGGTTTCATTCTTGCGCGACCATCCTTGCGGGCCCGACTCCACCGTATCGACGTAAACCCAGCTGTCGCCCGCCTTCAATGCCGGCGCCTGCACCGACTGCGCGCACACCGTGCCGCACAGCAATCCCGCTGCCAAAAACCACCATCGTCCGACCATGACGCCTCCCCCTGTTGGTTGCTGGCGCAGGCTAGCCGAACACCAAAGCAGGTTCATGCGACAGGGACGCAGGAAGCTGTGCGCAGGCAGCGCACAGCGAGGGAAATCACGCGCCAGGTTTCACCACGAAGCCATACGCCGCCAACACCGGCTTCAGCGTGGCAATCCACAAGGCATAACCGGCCGGCAGCATATGCAGGCCATCCGGGCGGAACAGCTCGGCGCGCGGCTTGCCTTGCGCGTCCAGCATCACCGGGGCGATGTCCACGAAGCGCACGTTCTTCTGGGTGGCCGCCCAATCGCGGATTTCGTTATTGGCCGCCTTCATGCTCGGCCAAAGCGCGAGGCGCGCGATGCTGGGCTTGATCGAGATATAGACGATCGGCACGCCGGGCACGCCTTCGCGCGCACGCGCGACGAACTGCTGGAACGAGGCGAGCACCTGGTCGGGCGTCGCGCCATCGTTGATGTCGTTGTCGCCGGCGTACATCACGATCAAGTTGGGCTTATAGGGCCACACGATGCGGTCGGCGTAATAAGTCGAATCGGGCAGCGCCGAACCGCCAAAGCCGCGGTTGATCACCGGAATGCCGGGAAAATCCTGCCCCAGCGACTTCCAGAACTGGATGGAGGAGCTGCCGATGAACAGCACGCCATGCGGGGCGGGCGGATGCTCGTGATCAGCGGCAACGAAGGCAGCGATATCCGGCTGCCAGTGCGAGGGCGGCGCGCTGTCCGCGTGCGTGATGGCCGAAGCCAGCAGAGAAATCAGGCCGAACGCCAGCCAGCTCAATCGCTTCATTCGCTCGCTCCTACATCAGGTGGGGAGCGTTCGATTATGGATGTCTCGACAGGTATGTCCAACTTGCTCAGATGAACGGGGCGACCCATGGGCACCTCCGGTCACCGCCAGCCCGCCACTTGTCCCAGCAAGGGCGCTATTGGTCACTCCACGCTTGTCCTGCATGCTCGCCGGGGCACAGTGACGACATCTCATGCCGCCGGAGTCCACCATGCATCGTCGCGATCTGCTGAAGGCTGCGCTCGCCCTGCCCTTGCTGCCCTGGGCACTGTCGCCCTCGGTCGCCACGGCGCGCGAGGCGCTCAAGAGCATCACCCATCTGCGCGCGCGGGTACGTCCCGGCGATCCGGGCTGGCCCAGCGAGGCTCAATGGGAGCAGCTCAGGCGCGCCGTTGGCGGTCGCCTGCAACGGCTGCAGTCGCCGTTCGAGCACTGCGACGCCGGCAATGCCGCCTGCCAGGAGGCGCTGAAGCAGGTCAGGAATCCGTATTTCCTCGGCGACACGCCCTCGCTGACCCAGACCAGCGGCTGGGTGGACGCCTGGACCTCGCGTCCCAGCGTTTACGCCGTGGCCGCCGAGCAGACCAGCGATGTCGTGGCGGCGGTGAACTTCGCCCGCGAACATCACCTGCGACTGGTGGTGAAGGGCGGCGGCCACAGCTACCAGGGCACCTCGGACGCGCCCGACTCCCTGCTGATCTGGACGCGCCACATGAACCAAATCGCCCTGCATGACGCGTTCGTGCCCCAGGGCTGTGCCGATACGCAGGCGCCACGTTCCGCGGTGACAGTCGAAGCGGGCGCCATGTGGGTCGATGCATACACGGCGGTCACCACCCAGGGCGGGCGCTATGTGCAAGGCGGCGGCGGCATGACGGTAGGCGTGGCAGGCCTGGTGCAGAGCGGCGGCTTCGGCAGTTTCTCCAAGCGCTTTGGCACGGCGAGCGGCAATTTG
Organism: Dyella sp. 2YAF14; assembly: GCF_052114725.1. Classification (NCBI taxonomy): domain Bacteria; kingdom Pseudomonadati; phylum Pseudomonadota; class Gammaproteobacteria; order Lysobacterales; family Rhodanobacteraceae; genus Dyella; species Dyella sp. 2YAF14. The sequence goes on from NZ_JBFRFH010000009.1 coordinate 62,555, forward strand.
TTGGAGGCCGAAGTGGTCACGGCGGACGGCAAGGTGCACGTGGTCAACGCCTGCCGCGAGCCGGAACTGTTCTGGGCCATCAAGGGCGGTGGCGGCGGCAGCATCGGCGTGGTGACCAGGCTGACCCTGCTCACGCACGATTTGCCGGACACCTTTGGCGCGGTCTTCGGCGCCATCGAAGCCGATTCCGACCAGGCGTTCCGCGCGTTGATCGGGCAAACCATGCGCTTCTACCGCGATGCCTTGTTCAATGCGCACTGGGGTGAGCAACTGAAGTTCCACGGCGGCAACATGCTGCACCTGTCGATGGTTTTCCAGGGACTGAGTCAGCAGGAGGCGGAGCTGGTGTGGGCGCCCTTCTTTGCCTGGGTCAAGGCGCGCCCGGCGTATCGCTTCAAGGAGGAAGCCCACGTCATCGCCCTGCCCGCGCGGCATTTCTGGGACGCGGAATTCTTCCGCCAGCACGCGCCGCAATTGATCGTGTCCGACAGCCGCCCCGACGCACCGCGCGATCACGTGCTATGGGCCGGCGACGAAGGACAGGTCGGCCAGTTCATCCACGGCTATCGCTCGGGGTGGCTGCCGCAGTCGCTGCTGGAGGAGCGTCAACTCGATGCGCTCGCCGACGCCATGTTCGAGGCAACGCGCCACTGGGGCTATTCGCTGCACTTCAACAAGGGCCTGGCCGGCGGCCCCACGGATGCCATCGCACGTTCGCGCGACACCGCCATGAACCCGGGCGCGATGGACGCCTTTGCGCTCGCCATCACCGGCAGCGAGAGCGAGCCGGCCTTCCCCGGCATGCCGGGCGCCACGCCCGACCTCGACAAGGCCCGGCGCGAGGCGGCCCGGATCGACCTGTCGATGGATGCCCTGCTCAAGGTCGCGCCGGGCGCCGGCTCCTACGTCTCGGAGAGCAACTACTTCGAGCGCGACTGGCAACGCTCATTCTGGGGCGCCAACTACCCGCGCCTCGCCGCCGCCAAGCGCCGCTACGACCCGGACGGCTTGTTCTTCGTCCATCACGGCGTGGGCAGCGAGGACTGGAGCGACGACGGATTCAGCCCCCGCCGCTGAGGCAACCATCCAGGCCCCCGCCTGCACCCAGCCAGGGACCGCCTGGGACATCCTTGGAGTATTCTGAGGGCTTGCCCTGCCGCCCCAGGGCGGCCCAGGCATGCCCGGGAGTGCCCCGGAATGAGCCGCAAAGCCGTCCAAATGGCTGAATCGGCATGAAATCGTCATGTCCCGGCTGCAAGCTGAGGCTGCAATCCCGGGGTAGGCCGTGTATCATGCGCCACCCCCTTTCATCTCTCTATCCGTAAGGAAGGATATATACCGCGATGAGCAACTTCCTCTTCACCTCCGAGTCGGTTTCTGAAGGCCACCCGGACAAAGTCGCCGACCAGATCTCCGATGCCGTCCTCGATGCGATCATCGCGCAGGATCCGCGTGCGCGCGTGGCCTGCGAAACGATGGTGAAGACGGGCGTGGCGATCGTCGCCGGCGAGATCACCACCAGCGCCTGGATCGACCTGGAAGCGCTGACCCGCAAGGTCATCGTCGACATCGGCTATGACTCCTCGGACGTCGGCTTCGACGGCGAGACCTGCGGCGTGCTGAACCTGATCGGCAAGCAGTCGCCCGACATCAACCAGGGCGTGGACCGCAAGAAGCCGGAAGAACAGGGCGCTGGCGACCAGGGCCTGATGTTCGGCTACGCGACCAACGAAACCAAGGACTACATGCCGGCTGCGATCTACTACTCGCACCGTCTGGTCGAGCAGCAGGCCAAGGTCCGCAAGAAGAAGAACTCGCCGCTGCCGTGGCTGCGTCCGGACGCCAAGAGCCAGGTCACCCTGCGTTACGAAGACGGTGTCGCCACCGCCATCGACGCCGTGGTGCTGTCGACCCAGCACGATCCGAGCGTGAAGCAGAAGGATCTGATCGAGGCCGTGCGCGAGCACATCCTCAAGCCCGTGCTGCCGGCCAAGCTGCTGCACAAGGGCACCAAGTTCCACATCAACCCGACCGGCAAGTTCGTGATCGGCGGCCCGGTGGGCGATTGCGGCCTGACCGGTCGCAAGATCATCGTCGACACCTACGGCGGCTGGGCCCGTCACGGTGGTGGCGCGTTCTCGGGCAAGGATCCGTCCAAGGTTGACCGTTCGGCTGCCTACGCTGCGCGTTATGTCGCCAAGAACATCGTGGCTGCCGGCATCGCCGACCGCTGCGAAGTGCAGGTGAGCTACGCCATCGGCGTGGCCGAGCCGACCTCCATCTCGGTCACCACCTTCGGCACCGGCAAGATCGCCGACGAGAAGATCGAGAAGCTGATCCGCAAGCACTTCGACCTGCGCCCGTACGGCATCATCAAGATGCTCGACCTGGTGCACCCGATGTACCAGCAGACCGCCAGCTACGGTCACTTCGGCCGCACCCCGTACGAAGTGAAGGGTCCGGACGGCAAGACCTACACCGCGTTCTCGTGGGAAAAGACCGATAAGGCCGAAGCGCTGCGCGCCGATGCCAAGCTGAAGTAAGCACCGCTTGCTTCAACACGAAAACGGGCCGCGAAAGCGGCCCGTTTTTTTGGAAGATGCGGTGTCGCTGTCTCGAATCGTCGGCCTAGCGAACGCGCGTGAAGTAGTTCGTCTTCATGACGGGCGTGCCACTTTGTCCGGGATAAACCGCTGTCTCGACCATCGTATGTCCATCGGGCAGTGCCGAATAAATACGCGTCGAAACCAGCACGCCCTCCTTCTGCAGCGCCATCACCAGCACATTGGGCGCCGGCTGCTTGAACGTCCCCGTGTCCGCCTCGGGACTGTTCGTGATGACCGTGGACGATCCATCGAGTACCGGCGTGCTGGTGGAATGCACCTCTTCGCCGGGGCAATAGACAATATCGACGCGCATGTTCCAGGTGTTGCTGCCTGCATCGCCAAACGTAAACCGCACGCTCTTCGGACGCTGCTCGGGGGGCACCGGCATGCGTGAGGTGTCCAATGACCAGCTGCCAAGCAGCGGGGCATTGATGGCGTGTTTTGCAGAGGCGTCTGTCGATGATCCGAGTGGCGCAGCCACAGTCAGCGAGGACGCCAGGGCGACAACGGATGCCAAGACCAAGGCTTTGAGCGTGAGCTTCATGTCCTGTCCTTTTCTTCCCAGGTTTGCGGGGTCGACGCTCAGAGTGTCTTCCATCAACGTGCGCTGAGCCCAGGGGCCAACATGTTGGCTTTGAGTTGCGACGACATCTTTTCCACGCGACGGCATCGCCGACACCGCACATCCCCCCAAAACAAAACGGGCCACCCGCAGGCAGCCCGTTATCGCAATCTGGTTTGACCAACGCTTACTTGTCCGGCGACCCACCAGCCGAGGCGACCTTCTGGCCAGCAGCGGCAGCGACCTTGGTGCTGCGGGCGGTGGTGGCGGGACAGGTGGCGCCTTTTTTCTTCTTCGAGCAGGTCGCCGCGGTGGCGACGGTGTCCGCCTTCGAACCGCGGCGATGGTGGCGGCGCGAGGCCGGCGTGGCGTCGGCCAGGGCCGTGCCCTTGACGGCGACGGCGCCCTTGCCGCGGCGAACCTTGCCGCTGGCCAGGCCTGCCGGCGCTTCGCCAGCCTGCGCCACCAGCTCGGCCGGCGTTTCCTGGTTCTCGAAGCCGTCGTCGAGCAGGCGCGCCATCAGGCGGTCACGGGTGCCGGCGGTGCGGCCGCCCATCACCACGGAGAACAGGCGGCGACCATCCTTGACGGCGGTGGAGGCAAGGTTGAAGCCCGAGGCATTGGTGAAGCCGGTCTTCAGGCCGTCCATGCCGGGGTACTTGTCCATCAGGTTGTTGTGGCCGCGCACCAGGTGACCGCGGAACATGAAGTCCTTGGTCGAGAACAAATGCGCGTACTGCGGAAAGTCGTGGTACAGCGCCATGGCCAGCTTGCTCATGTCGCGGGCCGTGGTGGTGTCTTCCGGGTCGGGCAGGCCCGAGGCGTTGGCGAAACGCGTGTTGCTCATGCCCAGCAGCTGGGCCTGTGCGTTCATCATTTCGACGAAATGACCTTCGGAACCACCCAGACCTTCAGCGACCACGGTGGCGGCGTCGTTGGCCGACTTGGTGATCATGCCGAGCACGCAGTCTTCGACCGTGATGGTCTGGCCGTTGCGCAGGTCGAGCTTGGTCGGCGCCTTGGCGGCAGCCCACGACGAAACGGGAAGCTCCTGGTCCATCTTGAGCGTGCCGTTCTGGATCGCCTGGAAGGCGAGGTACATCGTCATCATCTTGGCCAGCGAGGCCGGATGGTTCGGCTCGTCCGCATTCACCGCAGTGATGACCTGGCCGTCGGTTTCATTGATGACGATGGCGGCATAACCCGCATGAGCCACGCTCGCGAAACAGCCGGCGACGCCTACCAGCAGGGCCAGTAGACCTTGGCGCCAGGATGCTCCCCTGGCCAGCGTGTTGGACTTGATAGCCACCCCAGTTCCTCGCTCTCGCCACCGCTTCAACCGGCGTTACAAACCCTGAACCGCAACACAGCGCCACGGGTCAAGACAATACTTGAATTAGATCACATAAGTCCATGTTTCCATGGACGATAAAACAGCGACGGCGCATCGGCGCCGTCGTAACGTAAATTTCACCGTGAAAGCGATGTCTACGCGTCAAGGGAGTGTGCCCGCAAATGGCGTATGGCGAAAGGCTTATTTGCGTGTAGGCGCGAACTTTTTTCGTTAAAAAACAATTACTCCGCCAGACGCCCGCCCCGCTCATCGGCCACGGCTTTTTCTCCTCTAACGTTCCCTATCGGCAGACGCGCGTCGGGATTGAGCAGCAAAAGCGAACGATCGACACGACGCATCCCCTAAAATGTCCGGATGTCCCTAATCCAACTTCAGCGCGTCGACTTCAGCATCGGCGGCCCCCTCCTGCTCGAACATGTCGACCTCTCCATCGAGACGAACGAGCGCGTGTGCATCGTCGGTCGTAATGGCGAAGGCAAATCCACCTTGATGAAACTCATCAGCGGCGAACTCAAAGCCGATGATGGCGAAGTGCGCGTGCAAAACGGCGTCGTCGTTGCGCGCATGGCGCAGGAGGTGCCGCAAGACACGGCCGGCAGCGTGTTCGATGTGGTCGCGCAAGGCCTTGGCGATCTGGGTCGATTGCTCGCCCGTTACCATCACCTGCTCGCCGAAGGCGACATGGATGCGCTGGGCGATGTGCAGACGCAGATCGAAGCGCAGCACGGTTGGGATCTCGACCGACGCGTCACCGATGTGTTGACGCGGCTTGAACTTCCCGGCGATACCGATTTCGCAGCGCTCTCGGGCGGCATGAAGCGTCGCGTGCTGCTTGCGCAGGCGCTGGTGCGCAAGCCCGACGTGCTGCTGCTCGACGAGCCCACCAACCATCTCGACATTGAAGCCATCGGCTGGCTCGAAGCATTCCTGCGCCAGTTCGAAGGCAGCATCATCTTCATCACGCATGACCGTAGTTTTCTGCGCGCACTGGCCACGCGCATCGTCGAGATCGATCGCGGCCAGCTCACCGACTGGCCCGGCGATTACGACAACTACCTGCGTCGCCGCGAAGAACGCCTGCACGCCGAGTCGCAGGCCAACATCCACTTCGACAAGAAGCTCGCGCAGGAAGAAGTGTGGATCCGCCAGGGCATCAAGGCCCGTCGGACGCGCAACGAAGGCCGCGTGCGCGCCTTGAAGGCGTTGCGCGTGGAACGCTCGCAGCGTCGCGAACTCTCCGGCAACGTCAAGATGACGATGGCCAATGCGCAGGCTTCGGGCAAGAAGGTGATCGACCTGGAGCACGTGCACCAGAGCTACGGCGGCCGCGTGCTGATCGAAAACCTGAGCACCACCATCATGCGCGGTGACCGCGTGGGCATCATCGGCCCCAACGGCGCCGGCAAGAGCACGTTGCTGAAGATCATGCTTGGCGAACTCAAGCCCGATCGAGGCCACGCCACGCTGGGCACCGGCATCCAGATCGCCTATTTCGACCAGCACCGCGTGCAGCTCAACGACAAGCTCAACGCGCTGGACAACGTGGCCGAAGGGCGCGAATTCATCGAGCTCAATGGCTCGCGCAAGCACATCATCGGCTACCTGCAGGATTTCCTCTTTTCGCCGGAACGTGCGCGTGCGCCGATCACGCGACTGTCAGGCGGCGAACGCAATCGACTGCTTCTCGCCAAGCTGTTCGCGCAGCCGTCCAACCTGCTGGTGATGGACGAACCCACCAACGACCTGGATGTGGAAACGCTGGAGTTGCTGGAAGAGTTGCTCACGCAATACCAGGGCACCTTGCTGCTGGTGTCGCATGACCGCGAGTTTCTCGACAACGTGGTATCGAGCACGCTGGTGCTCGAAGGTCACGGCAAGATCGGCGAATACGTGGGCGGTTACACCGACTGGCTGCGCCAGCGTCCGTCGGCATTGGCGCCTTCGATCAAGTCGCTTGAGAAGACCGTCGCAGTCGCCGCGACGCCAGTCGTAGAGGCAAAGCGCAAACTCAGCTACAAGGATGCGCGAGAGCTGGAGCAGTTGCCGAAGAAAATTGAAACGTTGGAAGCCGACATTGCCGCGCGCAGCGAGGCGATGAACGATCCGGAGTTTTTCCGGCAGGATAATGCGGCGCTGACAAAGGCGAATGAGGCGTTGTCCAAGTTGCAGGCGGAGTTGGATACCGCGTACGCGCGCTGGGCAGAGTTGGACGCTTGAGGTTGCGTGTGTCGCGCACAGGGTGCGCTCCCACAACGAGCACTCCTTTGTGGGAGCGTACCCTGTGCGCGACTGCCTCAGTCTCAACCCGTATTCTGCAACCCCTGCGACACACCGTTGACGCAAGCCACCAGCGCAGCGAGCAGCGCATCGTCGCTTTCGCCGCCTTCGCGCCAGCGCTTGAGCAAATCCACCTGCAGCAGACTCATCGGATCGACATAGGGATTGCGCAGGTCGATTGAGGTGGCCAATCGCGGCGCATTCTGCAGCAGGCTGTCGTTGCGCTTGAGCTGCATCAGCCAGTGGCGGGTGCGCTCGAATTCCTCGCCGATCATGCCGAAGAACGGCTCGTGCAGCGGGCCGGCGAGTTTGGAGAAGGCTTCGGCGATGCCAAGGTCGCTCTTGGCCAGCACCATCGACACGTCGTCCAACATATTGGCGAAGAACGGCCAGTCGTGCGCCATTTCGGACATCGCCTGTTCGCCGTACTGCGCGGCGCCAAACTCCAGTGCGGTGCCCAGCCCGTACCAGCCCGGCAGGATCGAGCGGCACTGCGTCCACGCGAACACCCAGGGAATCGCCCGAAGATCCTGCACGCCGCGCATGCTGCGGCGACGGGCGGGGCGCGAGCCCAGCGTCATGCGCTCGATCACATCGATCGGCGTGGCCGAGCGGAAGTAGTCGACGAAGCCCTCGCGATCAACGAACGCCCGGTAATGCTCGCGGCTACGCGCTGCCAACAGGCTCATGCGATCGCGCCAGGTGTCTTCGCGCGCCTCGTGCGTGCGCGGGCGCAGCGATGCACGCAATACGGCACCCACGGTCTGCTCGAGATTGCGCAGGGCCAGTGCGCGTATTCCATATTTGCGGTGGATCACTTCGCCCTGCTCGGTCACGCGCAACACGCCGGCCACCGAACCGCGCGGTGATGACATCAAGGCGGGGGTGATGCGCGAGCCACCGCGACTCGCCGAGCCGCCACGACCGTGGAAGAACGACAGGCGAATATCGGCATCAGCCGCCACGTCCAGCAACTCCACCTGAGCGCGCTGCAAACCCCAGCGAGAAGCCAGCGTGCCGCCATCCTTGCCGCTGTCGGAATAGCCGAGCATCACCCACTGGCGATTGCCACGCGAAGCGAGATGATCGCGATAGACGGGATCGTCCAGCAGTGCGCGCAAGGTCGCCGGCGCATTGGTCAGGTCGTCCACTGTTTCGAACAGCGGCGCCACGTCCAGCGGTACGCGTCCCTCCTTGCTGAGACCGCCGTAGCGCGCCAGTGCCAGCACCGCCAGCACGTCCGCTGCAGAACGCGCCATGCTGATGATGTACAAGCCCAGCGAATCCGCACCGTAGCGACCGCGCGCCTCGCGCAATGTGGCGAACACATCGCGCAGCGCAGTGGCAGTGGCGTCGTCACTCCTGGGTAGCGAATCCTGGCCACCTGCATACGGACGCAGGCGCTCGGCGCGCTCATGCGCACCACGCGAGGACCAGTCCTCGTCCTTCAACAGTTGCCCCAGCGCATCATCATGCACGCGTGAATCCTGGCGCACATCCAGGCGAGCGAGATGAAAGCCGAACGTGCGTACACGCCAGATCAGACGACGCACGGCGTAAGCGCCAGCGTGCAGCCCGTGGTGATCGATCAGGCTCACCGCGATCAGGCGCAGGTCTTCCAGCAGTTCGTCCGCGCAGGTGTAGCCCTCGGGATGATCGTCTTCGAGCGTGGCCTGCAGACGCGCGCCAATGATGGTGAGCAGGCTGCGGTACGGCATGTCGGCATGGCGCGGGCGTACCTTGGCCGCGGCTTCCGGAAAACGCGTGCGATAGTCGAGCAGGCGGTTGGCCAGGTCGCTGCCCACGTGCACGCGATCTTCCGTCTGGCTCAGCAGGCGCGCGAGGCCGGCGATATCCTCGATGTAGTGCTCCAGCACATGCGCGCGCTGGGTGGACAGACTATTGGCGATGGTGGCGGCGCCGACATTCGGGTTGCCGTCCATGTCGCCGCCGACCCAGGTGGCGAAGCTCAACAGGCGCGGAATCGGCACGGCCACGCCGTAGACGGTTTGCAACGCATCGGCCAACGATTCGTAGAGGGCCGGCACGATGCGATAGATGGGATTGGCGAGATAGAAGCCGACGTGGTGATGCTCGTCCTGCACGGTGGGACTGACCGACGACGCTTCGGCCGTCTGCCAACCGGCGCTCAAGGCCATGAAGATGCGGTCGTCGTCTTCCTTGCGTTCCTGCGGCGTGCGCGTGGGATCGAAATTGTCGACCAGGGCGCGCACGATGGACTGCTCTTTTTCCAGCAGAGAGCGACGCACGGCTTCAGTCGGGTGCGCGGTGAAAACTGGTTCCACCTGTAACCGTTCCAGCCATTCGATCAGCTCGCCCGCTTCCACACCCTGCGCCTTCAGCCGCATCAGCACATCGAGCAATGACTCGGGCTGCGGCGCACCGCCTTCGCGCTGGTAGTCGCGACGACGGCGGATGCGATGGATGCGCTCGGCGATGTTCACCGCCTGGAAATAGGTGGCAAAGGCGCGCGCCAGCGACTCGGCCTTGTCGGTATCCAGCCCGGTAAGCAAGCTGCCCAGCACATCCAGCGGTGCTTCTTCCACGCGGCGCTCGATGGCCGCGGTACGGATGCGCTCGACCTCCTCGAGGAAGTCCGGCGAGATCTGCTCGGCCAGCATATTGCCGACCAGGGTGCCGAGGCGGCGGACGTCTTCGCGCAGCGGCGCGTCGTGCGGGGCGAACTCAGGACTGCGGTGCTGGTTCATCGATGCCACGTTGCGGATGTCTGGACGTCCAAGACTACCCCAAGCGGAGGACTTTTGTGCATTGCCACAAAATCGTTCAGCGACATCAAGAAAGCGGGACGAATGCAACGTCCCGCTCCCTGTTCAAACGTTACGACTCAGGGCGCAGCCATCGCCTTGCCCGCGGGCTTGGCCTGCTTCACGTACAGGTCCAGCCAGCTGTTCATCTCCGCCAGCATCTGCATGATCGATTCGCGCGCACGATAGGCATGCGCCTCGTTCGGCAGCAGGACCAGGCGCGAGGTGCCGCCCAATCCCTTGATGGCGGCATACATGCGCTCGCTCTGGATCGGGAAGGTGCCGGAGTTGTTGTCCTGTTCGCCGTGGATCATCAACAGCGCGTCCTTGATGTTCTCCGCATAGTTGAATGGCGACATCGTGTTGTAGACGTCCGTCGCCTGCCAGTAGTTGCGCTCTTCCGACTGGAAGCCGAACGGCGTCAACGTGCGGTTGTACGCGCCGCTGCGCGCGATGCCTGCCTTGAACAGGCGCGTATGCGCGAGCAGGTTGGCGGTCATGAACGCGCCGTACGAATGGCCGCCCACCGCGATGCGATTGCGATCGGCCACGCCACGGCGCACCACTTCGTCAACAGCGGCTTCGGCGCTGGCGACAAGCTGCGGGATGTAGGTGTCGTTGGGCTCTTTGCTGCCCTCGCCCACGATGGGCACCGAGAAGTTGTCCAGCACCGTATAGCCCATGGTGAGGAAAGCCTGCGGGCCCCAGTAGCTGATGCGGTTGAACCTGTATGGCGAGTCGGTGACCTGCCCGGCCGCATCCGCCGATTTGAACTCGGCCGGATATGCCCACATCAGCATCGGGCGCGGGCCATCCTTCTTCGGATCGTAGTTGGGCGGCAGGTACAAGGTCGCCGTGAGCTCCACGCCATCCTTGCGCTTGTAACGGATCTGCTCCTTCTTCACGCCCTTCAACTGCGGCAGCGGATTGGGAAAATGGGTGAGCTCGTGCAACTTGCCGTTCGCGGCCAGATCACGCACGTAGTAGTTGGTGGGCTCAGTGGGCGACTCGCGCGAGATCAGCGCACGCGTGCCCTGCGCATCGAGCAAGACCTGCGGGTCCTCGTAGTAAGGCGCCTGCGACTGGAACAGCCGCGTGCTGCTGCCCGACTGCAGGTTCACGCGGTCGATGAAGGGACGATCGCCTTCGGGCGAGGCGCCTTCGCCGAGGCGGTAGATGTTTTGTCCGTCGGCGGTGACGATAAGGCGCGATTGACCGTGCTCGTCGAGCATGGTCGCGGGCGTGCCGGGATCGCGATAACGATCTTCCGACGAGCCCTCGCGTACGAGGGCCGGCGCTTGCGTCGGGTGATCGGGCGATACTCGCCATTGCTTCACGCGGCGCGTTTTCCACCAGAACTCGTCGATCAGCGCCAGATCGCCGTTGGCCCAGTACGCACCGCCGTAACGACTGCCGAGTTTCGCGAGCGTGACCGGTGCCTGATCGAACGGCGCCGACTGCATCTGCACGAGGTCGCGGATGTCCGTCTTGCGTGCCGGATCGCCGCCGTCCTGTGCCTCGGCCCACACCAGGGTGGCCGGTGCATCGGCGCGCCAGGTGATCTCGCGCACGCCGGTGGGCACGGCGTTGCCGGTGGGCAGGCCTTCCACCAGCGGCAGATGGGCGATCTCCTTCACCAGCTTGCCATCGCGATCGAGCACTTCGATGCGACGCGGGAAGCTATCTACGGGAACGAGGTAGGAGAACGGACGCTCCACGCGTTCGCGCAACAAATAGTGCCCATCAGGCGACGGCGCGAGTCCAAGCGTCAGGGCAGGCTCGCCAAGCTTGGTGACCTTGCCGTCCAGCGACACCAGCGCGGACTGCGAGCGCAGGTAGTACTCGAACAGCTTCGCATCGTCTTCGTTGCGCAGCATGTCCTCGTAGGTGCGGATGGCCTTCACGCCACCGCCGGCCTGTGTCTGCTGCGTATCGGGACCGGTCGGTATGCTGTTGCCGACCGGTGCGGCGCCCTGCCCCTCTGACTGCAACTGCACCAGCAGCTGCGAGCTGTCCGGCATCCAGCGGTAGCCGCGGCCGGCCACGGTGTTCAACTGCAGCGAGATCAGGCGACGTGCGGTGCGCGCGCCGATATCAACCACCCACAACTCATTGGTGCCTTCGCGCGCATTGACCTGGTTGAAGGCCAGATAGCGCTGGTCCGGCGACCACGCGGACGTCGCGATGGAGAGCGGCTTGGGCAGGCCCTGCAGGCGGATTTCCTTGCCGGTGGCCACGTCCATCAGCCACAGGTCGCTGCCGAACACGAAGCGGCTCTGCGCATAAGTGCGGGGGTTGATGCGCAGGCCGGCCAGTTTCAGTTCCGGCTGCGCCACCACATCGATGCCCGGCAGCGGTGGCGTCTGAGTCAGGGCCAGCAGATCGCGATGCGGGCTGATCGACAGCTGTGGCGGGCGCGGCGCATCCACCAGTGCCTGCAAGGGTGCGGGCGGTGCGAGATAGCCCGACGCCGGCGCCGTGACGGGCGCTGGGGCCTTCGAATCGGCGAGCACGAGCGGTGAGGCGGCCAGCAGCAAGCCGGCGAGAATGAAACGGCGCAGCGACCTATCCATACGAGGCAGTCCCCTGTGTCATGACTCCTGCGACATTAACCCTTGGGCGGCCAGCGGAACCAGGCCATCAGTCATGGTTCGGCTGAACCGGAGGGGCGCCGGCCACGAAACCATCATCGAGGGACGCTATACTCATGCGTCCCGTCGAGGGGCGCTGCGACCGCGGCTCCGTGCACACCCAAGCGTGTTCCACGAACCCGGCCAGGCTCGACGGATTTTTCCTGTAACGGCGCCCGGTTAACGATGCGACTTGTTTAGTCGCAACACCCGGAGCTAAGCCAAATGAACGCAGTTACCAAGGATTCCGCCTCGCAGGACTTCAAGGTCCGCGATATGTCGCTCGCCGATCTCGGCCGCCGCCGCATCCGCATGGCCGAAGAAGAAATGCCGGGCCTGATGCAGATCCGCGCCCGATACGCCAAGGAAAAGCCGCTCAAGGGCGTGCGCCTGTCCGGCTCCCTGCACTGCACGAAGGAAACCGCCGTGCTCGCCGAAACCCTGCGTGAGCTGGGTGCCTCGGTGCGCTGGGCCTCGTGCAACATCTTCTCGACCCAGGACGACGTTGCCGCAGCGCTGGCCGCCGGTGGCCTGCCGGTGTTCGCCTGGAAGGGCGAGACGCTGGAGGAGTACTGGGAGTGCACGCTCGACATGCTGACCCACCCGGGTGAGCTCGGCCCGCAGCTGATCGTGGACGACGGCGGCGACGCCACCTTGTTCATCCACAAGGGTGTGGAACTGGAAGACGGCAGCGACTGGGTCAACACGCCCAGCGGCAACCACGAAGAGCAGGTCATCAAGGACCTGGTCAAGCGCACCGCCGCCGCGCGTCCGGGCTGGTTCAAGAAGATCGCCGCCGAGTGGAAGGGCGTCTCCGAAGAGACCACCACCGGCGTGCATCGCCTCTATCAGCTCGCCGAAGCCGGCAAGCTGCTGGTGCCGGCCATCAACGTCAACGACTCGGTGACCAAGAGCAAGTTCGACAACCTCTACGGCTGCCGCGAATCGCTGGCCGACGGCATCAAGCGCGCGACCGACCTGATGGTCGCCGGCAAGGTGGCCGTGGTGTGCGGCTACGGCGACGTGGGCAAGGGTTGCGCCCATTCGCTCAAGGGTTTCGGCGCTCGCGTGATCGTGACCGAGATCGACCCGATCAACGCCCTGCAGGCCGCGATGGAAGGCTTCCAGGTCACCACCATTGAAGACACCCTGGGCCTGGGCGACATCTACGTCACCACCACCGGCAACAAGGACATCATCACGCTCGAGCACATGGCGGCGATGAAGAACAACGCGCTGGTGTGCAACATCGGTCACTTCGACAACGAGATCCAGATGGATCGCCTGAACACCGCCAAGGGTGTGTCGCGCGAAACCATCAAGCCGCAGGTGGATCGCTACACCTTCGAGAAGACCAACCACAGCATCTACATGCTGGCCGAAGGCCGCCTGGTGAACCTGGGCTGCGCCCATGGCCACCCGAGCTTCGTGATGTCCAACAGCTTCTCCAACCAGACGCTGGCCCAGCTCGACCTGTGGGCGAACAAGGACTTCTACGACAAGACGGTCTACCGCCTGCCCAAGAAGCTGGACGAAGAAGTGGCTCGCCTGCACCTGGAGCAGATCGGCGTGAAGCTCACCAAGCTGACCCCGGACCAGGCTGCGTACATCGGCGTGCCGGTGGATGGTCCGTACAAGCCGGATCATTACCGCTATTGATCGTTGCCTTCGGGTAGATCGAAAAGGGGCCGCCGCAAGGCGGCCCCTTTTTTTGGGCGGTGAGGCGAACGGCGTCGCGCACAGGGTGCGCTCCCACAGTTGGGCGTGCGACAAACCTGTGGGAGCGCACCCTGTGCGCGACTCAACGAAGCGACTCACACCCCAACCACCCCATGAGGCCATGCAACGAAGGCACCTGCATCAACCACGGCCCCACCATCGTCGTCACACCAGCCAGCATCACAAACGCCGCCACACTCCGCCGCGCCCCCGTCTGCTGCAACCACCGCCCCACTCGCGCTCCCGACCACGTGAGCGGCACCATCACCAACCAGGTACCCAGGCCGAAGGCAGCCATGGTGACGCCGCCATTCAACGCATTCGCCTGCAGCCATGCTCCCGCCAGCATCGTCGCGCTGAGGCCACACGGCATCCATCCCCACAACATGCCCGCAACGATGCGACGCTGCGCCGTGTTCGCGGGAAGCAGGCACCGCTGCAAAGGCTGCAGCCATCGCCACAGCTGCACTCCCGGGCGTCCCAGCAACCGCAAGCGCCCTCGCTGGTCCAGCAGACGCAACGCCGCCAGTACCAGCACCACGCCCATCATCACGCGCGTAGCGATCACCAGCGCATGCCACTCGAACAATCGCAACACGCCATCGCCGATCCCGCCGACCAGCGCGCCCGCCAGCACATAGCCCAGCACGCGGCCAGCATTCAACTGCAGCGACGCGAGCAGTCCATGACGCGGCGACCACACGGAAAACCCGGTTGCGATGCCGCCGCACATGGCCGCGCAGTGCATACCGCCCACCAAGCCGGTCAATAACGCCGCCGAAACGGCGAGCACGTCAATCGACATCGGCGCCCCTGGAGGCGTGCGGCGCATCAGGGCGCGCATCGTCGCGCAGGATATCCAGCGCGGGCGTATCCATATCGTCGAATTGCCCTTTGCGGACGGCCCACACGAAGGCGCCGATCGCAAACGCAAGCAGCATCAAACTCAGTGGCACCAGCATGAGCAGGATGATCACGGCGTCACACCCGCCTTCGCTGGCCGCACCAAACGCAACGCATTGAACGTCACGGCCAAGGAGGATGTGGCCATGCCGAGTGCGGCCAAGGCAGGCGTCACATGCCCAGTGACCGCCAGAGGCAGTGCGAGCAAGTTGTAACCCACGGCCCAGGTGAAGTTCTGGCGGATGACGCGCTGTGTCCGCCGCGCCAGCACGATGGCAGCGGGAATGCGCAGCAACGATGGCGAGGTCAACACCATGTCGGCCGCGCGCTGCGCCAGCGAGGCACCCTCGCCCATGGCGATCGACACATCGGCACCGGCGAGCACCGGCGCATCGTTCAGGCCGTCTCCCACCATCGCCACGATGCGTCCCTTCGCCTGCAGCGCACGCACCAGTGCCAGCTTGTCTTCCGACGACTGGCGCGAATGCGCCTGGCCGATCCGCAATTCGCGCATCAGGCGCTGCACCGCAGTGGTCGCATCGCCGCTGGCAAGATGGATCTCGACGCCCAAGATGCGCAGCGCCGCGATGGTCTCCGCTGCACCAGCGCGCACGCTCTCTTGAAGACAGAACCTGGCGACCGCTCGCTTGCCGTCACCCAGCCAGAGCTGGCCGTCGTCGTCACGAGAGGCCGCAAACGAGGCTCGGCCGAGTCGCCACGAGTTACCGTCGATTTGGCCTTGAACCCCATGTCCTGTGACCGTACGCAGGTCATGCGCCTGCAACGATGTGGTGGTGCCGGCAAAGGCCTGGCCAATGGGATGGCCACTATCTCGCTCCAGCGCGGCGGCCATCTGCAGAGCAACAGCGGACGAGATATCCACAAAGGTCTGCACGTCGCCCACCGCAAGTTGCACGCTGGTCAGCGTGCCCGTCTTGTCGAACACCATGTCGCTGGCACGCGCGAGATGTTCCAGGCCTCCCTCGCGGATGGAGAGCACGCCCAGTCGCGCCAAGGCGCCGTGGCTTGCCGCCAGCGCGGTCGGCACTGCCAGTGACAGCGCACATGGGCAACTGACCACCAGCAGCGACAGCGTGACTTCGAACGCTCGCGCCGGGTCGTGGATGCGCCAAACGCTGTAGACAATCACCGCCAACACGATCAACACCGATACGAACACGCTGCCGATGCGATCGGCGACGCGCGCCAGGCGCGGTCGTTGCGATTGCGCCTGCTCGACCAATCGGGCCAGTTGCGACAGACGCGTGGCAGCGCCGATCCGGGTCACTTCGATACGCGCGGGAATCTCGCGACATACGGTGCCTGCATAAATCGTCGCTCCCTGCGCGCGAG
The DNA here is from genome assembly GCF_052114725.1 of Dyella sp. 2YAF14. Classification (NCBI taxonomy): domain Bacteria; kingdom Pseudomonadati; phylum Pseudomonadota; class Gammaproteobacteria; order Lysobacterales; family Rhodanobacteraceae; genus Dyella; species Dyella sp. 2YAF14. The sequence goes on from NZ_JBFRFH010000009.1 coordinate 78,745, forward strand.
TCATCGGCCGCGACTCACCGGTAAGCAGCGCCTCCTCGAACGAGGCTTCCGCACCGAGCAGGCACCCATCGGCAGGCACCACTTCGCCCACGGCTACGCAGACGATATCGCCCACCTGCAGTGACGCCACGGGCACGGACTCCCTGCTGCCGTCAGCGCGCTCGCGCACCGCCAAGGTGGGACGTGCTCGCGCAAGCGCATCCACCTGCGCACTGGCGACGCGGCGCGCGCGCTGCTCCAGCAATCGCGCCGTGAGCAACAGAAACACGAACATCGTCGCGGCGTCGTACCAGATCTGCGCGCCGCCGCGGGCGGTTTCCACCATGCTGGCGAAGTAAGCCAACAGCGTCGAGCTGGCGATCAAGGTGTCCATGCCCGGATGGCGCTGCCGCAGCTCGCGCCAGCAGCCCTGCAGAAATGGCCAACCGGAGAAAAACACCACGGGCGTGGCGACCAGCAAGGCGACCCAGCGAAAGAAGTCGCGTGTTGGCCCGGCCATGTGATGGCCGAAATCCAGATACAGCGCCTCGGAAAACATCATGGTCTGCATCGCGCCAAGACCGGCGATGCCCAGGCGCATCAGCCATCGGCGCTGTTCGGCCACCCGCTCGCGTTCGCGCGCGGCGCCGGTGGCCAGATACGGGCGATAGCCGAGCATCGCCAGACGTCCGAGCAAGTGCGACAGTCGAACCTGCGCTGGATGCCAGCCGATGCGGATGCGCCCGGTCACTGCGTTCGCACTCGAGTCGAATACGCCCGGCTCACGCCGCAGCGCCTGGTCGATCAACCACGCGCATGCGGCGCAACGCATGCCATCGGTCAACAGGGTGATTTCAAGGCCGCCGGCCACGGGCACCGCGTGTTCGCCGAGCAGGTCGTCGCGGTCCCAGCTGGCCAGATCGGCCATCTCTTCGACGCGCGTTGCTGCCGCGCTGCGCAGACGGTAGTAGTCGCCCAGCTCGGATTGGCCAATCCACTCCGCCGCCGCACCACAGCCGTGGCAACAGAAGCCGCGCAGCTCGCCGTCGACCTCCTGTTGCACAGGAGCGAGCGGCAGCGTTTCGCCGCAGTGGTAGCAGAGGAGTGCCCGACCGGACGGGTCGGCGTCGACGGCGCGGTCCACGATCAGGGCGTCAGGCGTATCGCTCGCGCCTGCGCCGTCCAATGTCCGTGCAGCGACCAGGCCTCATTGTCCGGGCTCAATTCCACCGCCCAGGCTTGCCCGCCGTCCAGCGAACCGACGCCGCGCCAGCCCAGTTCGCTGGGCGATAGCTCAACCATGCGTTCCGCAACCTGCGAGTCGCCAGCCCGCAGCGTCAGTCGCAGCTTGCCGCCACGCGGGAAGTCGCCGTCCATGGGTACGGCTTCGATCATGTCGCCCTTCAAGCGAAGCACCAGACCCTTGGTGGCGACTTCCGTGGAGGGCTCGTCCTGCGCGGAGACCAGCATCTTTCCGACTCGCGTGGCCTGCGTGATGGTTTCCATGTCTTGGCGACCGGGACGCACGGCCGCAAACAACAAGGCGAAGCCGATCGCCACGGAAGCCAGCGGCAGACCCACCAGCATCCACACCATCGGTTCGCGCCAGGTACTGCGTGTCTGGTTCATGGCAAGGGTCCAAAGAAACTGCTTTTGACGTCGACACCGACGTTGGCGTCGAGGTCGCGCACGTGGAAGGTCACCTCATGGCGGCCGGTGATGTCCGCCGCCGTCGTGACGATCAGCGGCACCGAAAGCACCTCGCCGCTCTCGGCACGCACGGCTTGCACGCCACCGCCCAGTCGCAGGTCGGGCAGATCAGCCGAACTCACGTCGATCGCGAAGTGGTGTGGCGTTTGCGCCTTGTTGACCAGCTTCAGCGTGTAAGCATTCTGGATGTCGCCGTCGGCATCCTCGCTGTACATCGCATTGCGATCGCGCAGCACTTCAGCCATCACAGGACTGCGATGGGTGACGCCATAAAACCAGCCGCTCATCAGAGCCAGCAGCAATGCGCCATAGGCCAGCACACGTGTGCGTACGAGTCTGGCCGGCTTGCCATCGATTTGGTTCTGGGTGGTATAGCGAATCAGGCCCTGCGGATAGCCGACCTTGCCCATCACCTCGTCGCAGGCATCAATACACGCGCCACAGGCAATGCATTCGTACTGCAGACCGTTGCGGATATCGATGCCGACCGGACACACCTGTACGCAGATCGTGCAATCGACGCAGTCGCCCAGCTCTTCCAAAGAAAACTTGGGCAACGGCGCAGCCTGTTCGCCCAGCGCCGCGAGCGTAATCGTGCCACCGGCCTGCGCGCGATGATCCGCAGCGGAAGGATGCTGACTGGCGCGGAACACATAGTCGTAGGCCGTGACGGTGTCGAGCAGCCCGCGCGCCCGGCTCAGCACACTGGCAAGACCACGCTTGCGCGGACCGCGTGGCTCGCCGCGCATCGGGTCATAGGCGATGAGCAAGGTGTTGCGGTCGAACATCGCACTCTGGAAGCGCGCGTAGGGGCACATGTACTTGCAGACCTGCTGCCGGAGGAAGCCGGCATTGCCCCAGGTGGCGAATGCATAGAACAGGATCCAGAACGCTTCCCAACCGCCCCATCCCAAAGGCGTGCGCCGCGCCAGCTCGCCGATCGGACTGAAGTAACCCACGAAGGAAAAACCGGTCCACAGCGAGAACACTGCCCATAGCGCGTGGCGCGCGCTCTTCCGCAGGATTCTTTCGCGCGTCCATGGCGACGCATCGAGCTTCATGCGCTTGTTGCGATCGCCTTCGCACCAGCGTTCGATCCACAGCGACACTTCGGTCCATACCGTCTGCGGGCAGGCGTAGCCGCAGAACAAGCGACCTGCCAAGGCGGTGAAGAAGAACAGCGCCAGCGCCGCGATGATCAACAACACCGAAAGAAACAGGAGATCCTGGGGCAGGAACAGCCATCCAAATACATGGAATTTTCGCGCCGGCAGGTCCAGCAGGACGGCCTGCCGCCCCTGCCATGTCAGCCAGGGAAAGCTGTAGTACATGCCCAGCAGCCAGATAACCGCGGCCACCCGCAGGCGGTTGAAACGGCCCGAGACATCGCGCGGATAGACCTTGCGCTCGCTGACGTAGTACGAATCGCTCCCGTCATCGATGACCTGGAGCGGAATGCGGCGACTCATGGTGTCTTACCCGAACGTGGAAGTGATCGCACCGCACGACTCGGGCGCAGCAGGATCCAGGTGAACAGGCTGGACGAGGCCGTCGCCAGCCAGATCAGGAAGAAACCCAGCGTGTAGCCGAGTTCACGTCCGATCTTCAACGCGGGAAAGGTGATGTCGCGCAGGGCGATCGGATCGATGAAGGCAAAGAACACCACCGTCACCACACCAGCCACGAAGAAGCTTGGCCAGAGCAAGGCACCCAGACTCTGCGCGACCGGCGCGGGCTGGTGTCCGTGGGTGACGGTGGTATTCCTGTCGATCATTCGGCGACCACCGCACCCGCGGGTGGCGCATCCTTGTGGGGCGACAACGTCCATACATAAGCACCGACCAATCGCGTGCGCGTATCGCCAAGCACGGGCTTCCACGCAGGCATGACGCCCTGCCGGCCTTCGTTCAGCGCTTTGTGCAACGAGGCCTTGCTGCTGCCGTAGAGCCAATAGCTGTCGCTCAGGTCGGGGGCGCCCACGATTTGGTTGCCCTTGCCCTGGGGACCATGGCAGGCCACGCAGATCGTCTGGAACAGCTTCTCGCCGCGCTCGCTTGCCTCGTCCCTGGCTTGCGTCGGCTTGGACAAGGACAACACATAGGCAATGGTGTCGTCGACGGCCGTCGGGCCGCCTTGCGCGGTAAGCGTGGTCGCCCAGGCGGGCATGACCGCCTGCCTGCCCTCCTGGATCGTCTCCAGGATGCGATGCGGTGTGCCGCCCCAATGCCAGATGTCGTCGGTCAGATCGGGAAAGCCGGTGGCGCCGTGGCCGGTCGAACCATGGCAGGCCGCACAGCGATTGATGAAGATCGTGCGCCCCATCGCGACCGCCTGCGGGTTCTTCGCCAGTACGTCGATGGACTGGCCGGCATAGAGCTTCAGGGCGTCGTCCAGGCGTGCGTCTTCGGCCGCCGACTCCAACGCCCATTCCTTGTGCGAGCTCCAATGTCCCAGGCCCTGCAACGTGCCGACGCCGAACCAGATCAGGTAGCCCACGGCGAACACGATGGTGATGTAGAACAGGTTGATCCACCAACGCGGCAGCGGCTTGTTGTACTCGGTGATGTTGCCGTCCCATACATGGCCTGTTTCATCAGGCTTGGGATCGTTCGGGCTACGGCGCGTATTGCCGCGCAACAGCCACACGCAGCCGATCAGGTTGGCCACCACGATGGCGATGACGTACCAGGTCCATCCGGAAGTCATGCGATTTCCTCCTTGTCATCTTCCAGCGGCATCAGCGCGGCGGCATCCATCGCCGGCTTGGTGGCCGGCCGCCAGATCCATATGCAGGCGCTGACAAAGAGCACCAGCAAGAAGGCGGTAATCAGTCCAGGAACCATCTCACTCCGCTCCTTCGGCAGCCTGCATGTCGGCCTGCGACACATGCGTGCCCAGCGCCTGCAGATAGGCGATCACCGCATCGAGTTCGGTCTTGCCTTCGACGGCCTTGGCCGCGCCTGCGATGTCTTCTTCGCTATACGGATCGCCGATGCGTTTCAGCGCACGCATGTGCGTGGCCACTCCCTCGCCATCGAGCTTGTTGTCCGCCAGCCACGGATAACCGGGCATGTTGGACTCGGGCACGACGTCGCGCGGGTTGTGCAGATGCGCGCGATGCCAGTCGTCGGAATAGCCGCGCAATCCGACGCGCGCCAGATCGGGGCCGGTGCGCTTGCTGCCCCACTGGAACGGATGGTCGTAAACCGATTCGCCGGCCAGCGAATAATGTCCGTAGCGCTCGGTTTCAAAGCGCAGCGTGCGCACCATCTGCGAATGGCAGTTGTAGCAGCCTTCGCGGACGTAGACGTCGAAGCCCGCCAGCTGCAGCGCGGGATACGGCTTGACGCCCGGCAACGGCTTGATCGTTTCGGCCTGGAACATCAGCGGCACGATTTCGGCGAGACCGCCAAAGGAAACGGCAACTGCCACCAGGATGGCCATGAGGCCGATGTTCTTTTCGAGTTTTGCGTGTGTCTGGCTCATGTCTGTTCCTTCAGGCACGGGCGTCGGCGGCGTCGGGCGCGAGCAGCGGTTGCGGCTCGGTGCTCGCGGCGGCCAGGCGGAACGTCTTGAACACGTTCCAGCCCATCACCAGCATGCCGGACAGCACGATCAAGCCGCCGCCGATGCGCACGAGGTAATACGGCTTGGTGGCGTTGAGCGCTTCGACAAAGGCGTAAGTGAGCGTGCCGGTGTCGGGATCGGTGGCGCGCCACATCAGGCCCTGCGTCACGCCGGCAATCCACATCGCGGTGATGTAGACCACCACGCCGACGGTATGCAGCCAGAAGTGCAGATCGATCAGCCTGGTCGAATACATCCTGGGCAGGCGCAGCAGGCGCGGCAGCATCGCGTAGATGGAGCCGATGGAAATCATCGCGACCCAGCCCAGCGCACCCGAATGCACGTGGCCGATGGTCCAGTCGGTGTAGTGGCTGAGCGAGTTGACCGTCTTGATCGACATCATCGGTCCCTCGAACGTGCTCATCATGTAGAACGAGAGCGAGACGACGAGGAACTTCAGGATCGGATCGGTGCGCAGCTTGTACCAGACGCCCGACAGCGTGAGGATGCCGTTGATCGCACCGCCCCACGAGGGCGCCAGCAGCACCAGCGAAAACACCATGCCCAGGTTCTGCGCCCAGTCGGGCAATGCGGTGTACTGCAGGTGATGCGGACCAGCCCACATGTAGATGGCGATCAGCGCCCAGAAGTGCACGATCGACAGGCGGTACGAATAGATCGGGCGATCGGCCTGCTTGGGCACGAAGTAATACATCATGCCGAGGAAGGCGGTGGTCAGGAAGAAACCCACCGCGTTATGGCCGTACCACCACTGCACCATCGCATCCACCGCACCCGAGTACACCGAGTACGACTTCATCGGGCCGGCCGGAATGGCCAGATGGTTGACCACATGCAACAACGCAATGGTGATGATGTACGCGCCGTAGAACCAGTTGGCGACGTAGATGTGCTTCACCTTGCGCTTGACGATGGTGCCGAAGAACAACACCGCATACGCCACCCACACGATGGTGATCAGGATGGCGATCGGCCACTCGAGTTCGGCGTACTCCTTGCCCTGGGTATAGCCCAGCGGCAGCGAGATGGCGGCGGCCACGATCACCAGCTGCCAGCCCCAGAACACGAAGGCGGCGAGCTTGTCGGAGATCAGGCGCACATGGCAGGTGCGCTGCACGGTGTACAGGCTGGTGGCGAACAGCGCGCAACCGCCGAACGCAAAAATCACCGCATTGGTATGCAGTGGGCGCAGTCGGCCGTAGCTGAGCCACGGGATATCGAAATTGAGGGCGGGCCAATACAGCTGGGCAGCGATGAAGACGCCCACCAGCATGCCGACCACGCCCCAGACCACGGTCATCACGGAAAACTGCCGTATGACCTTGTCGTTGTAACTCCCCTCGACGCCCACCATGAAGCCCACTCCTAGGCATAACTGAACGGATGGGAGTCTGGGGGCCGGGCGGAAGTGGCCAATTGATCTGGATCAATGGCGACGCCGTCATCGCCTGCCGCGGTTTGTCGCAGGCGGGCGCGGCAGCGAGGCTGAACGCCCGCCCTGGTCTAGACATCTCTATATCGCGAGAAAGAGATATATACTCTCGCCCAACGCCACCGCAGGGACCATCCCGATGTCGAGCATCAGCTTTGAGTTCTTCCCGCCCAAGACCGACGAACAGCGCACGCAGCTCGACCAGTCCGCGGCGCTGCTGAAGTCCCGTGCGCCCGAGTACGTCTCGGTGACGTTTGGTGCAGGCGGGTCAACGCTGAGCTACACCGGTGAAACCGTGCACCGGCTGCACACGACCCACGGGCTTAGCGTGGCGCCGCACCTTTCCTGCGTAGGCGGCACGCGCGCGGAGCTGGGCGCCCTGCTCGACGACTATCGCGCGGCCGGTTATCGACGCATCGTCGCACTGCGCGGCGACCTGCCCTCGGGCATGGCTACGCCCGGCGACTTCCGTTACGCGTCCGAACTGGTGCGTTTCATCCGCGAGCATTCGGGCGATCACTTTCATATCGAAGTGGCCGCGTACCCGGAAATGCATCCGCAGGCCGACGATGCACTGGCCGACCTTCGCCATTTCAAGGCCAAGGTGGACGCCGGCGCCGATGGCGCGATCACGCAGTACTTCTTCAACGCCGATGCCTATTTCCGCTTCGTCGACGACGTGCGGCGTCTTGGCGTGAAGGTGCCGATCGTGCCCGGCATCATGCCCATCTCCAATTATTCGCAGCTCAAGCGTTTCTCCGATGGCTGCGGTGCCGAGATCCCGCGCTGGATCGCCAAGCGCATGCTGGCCCACGGTGACGATGCCGCTTCGATCCGCGAGCTGGGCGCCGACGTGGTGGCGCAAATGTGTCGCCGGTTGCTGGAAGGCGGCGCGCCGTCGTTGCATTTCTATACCTTGAACCGCGCACGTCCCACGCTTGCGATCCTCGACCGGCTGCACGGATAGGCAACGACATCGGGCGTAAGCTCGATGGATGAAGCGAATCGGCTGCGCGCTACTGCTGTTCCTGTTGCCGCTCTGCGCGATGGCGCAGGACGGCATTCATCGCTGCATCGGCGCGGACGGCAATCCCCTGTTCACCGATCAGCCGTGTGCCGCCCTGCAGGCGACGCCGGTGAATACGCCACCTGCGGCCACGAAAGCACCGGTGACGCAGGACGTCTCGACCCTCGGCGCCAGCACGCCGCCGCCGGTGAGCTGCGCCACGTCGGTAGGCGCGCTGCGCCAGGGCATGATCGACGCGTTCGCTGCGCGCGATCCCAATCGACTGGCCGGGCTGATGATCTGGAACGGCTACGGCCGTGATGCCGTGGTTGCAGACATCCGCTCGCTCGGTTCGCTGATGCAGCGTCCCTTGCTCGATATCGGCACGGCGTCGGAAATCGACGACTCACCGCCGCCCCCCAGCGACGATCCACTGTTGAGCTCGCCCGCCGCCGATGCGACGCGACCCCCTCCCTCATCGAGCGGCGACCAGCAACTGGTCGTACGCACGGCATCGGGGGACGCCAGCGGCGTGGCACGCGAGACCCGCTTCACGGTGGTCAAGCGCTCCGGCTGCCTGTGGTTGCGCGCTTCGGGCTGACCCGCATTGGTGCTGCGCAAAATCGCCCATGCCGCCGCCGCGGTATCATGGCGCGATTTTTCCCCGGAGATCCCCCATGGCGCAGCAGTACCCCGATTGGATCTGGCAGAACGGTGCCATCAAGCCCTGGCAGGACGCCACCACGCACGTGATGGCGCATGCGCTGCACTACGGCTCGTCGGTGTTCGAAGGCATCCGCAGTTATGCCACGCCGGACGGCGCGGCGATTTTTCGCCTGACCGACCACCTCAAGCGCCTCTACCAGTCGGCCAAGATCTACGACATGGTCGTGCCCTACTCGCAGGACGAGCTCGCTGCAGCTTGCCGCGACGTGGTGCGCAAGAACGGCCTCTCGGCCGCCTACCTGCGCCCGGTGGCTTACCGCGGCCTGGGTGGTTTCGGCCTGTCGGCGGAAACGCCCATCGATGTGGCCGTCGCCGCCTGGCCGATGGGCCCGTATCTCGGTCCGGAGGCGTTGGAAAGCGGCATCGATGCCTGCGTATCGAGCTGGCAGCGCTTTGCGCCCAACACCATTCCGGCCGGCGCCAAGGCCGGCGGCAATTACCTTTCCGGCCAGCTGATCGCGCGTGAAGCGCGCCGCCTGGGCTTCGGTGAAGGCATCGCCATGGCTTCCACCGGCCTGCTCAGCGAAGGCGCGGGCGAGAACCTCTTCCTGGTGTTCGACGGCGTGCTGCACACCACCCCGGCCAGCGCATCCATTCTTGCCGGCATCACGCGCGACTCGATCAAGACGCTGGCCCGCGAGGACGGCATCGAAGTGGTCGAGCGCGACATCCCGCGTGAATACCTCTATTTGTGCGACGAACTGCTGATGTGCGGCACGGCCGCGGAGATCACGCCGATCCGCGCGGTGGACGGCAAGCAGATCGGCAGCGGCAAGGCCGGCCGCGTGACGCGTCGCCTGCAGGAGCTGTTCTTTGGCCTGTTCAATGGCAAGACCAACGACCAGTGGGGTTGGCTGGAGCCGCTTTGAGTTTTTGACTGAGAGCGGCAGTCATGGAAGCGGCGCCGTGATGGCGCCGCTTTTGTTTTGTTGAATGCAGCGTTGCGGCGCGCCTTCAGTTGAAAGGCACTTCTCCTGGCCGTCATTCCGGCGCAGGCCGGAATCCGGTGGCGCCGGTGTCCGGTTGTCGGATCATGGCGGCCTGCTCTGGAAGTGACAGCGAAAACTCGAGCGCATCGCCACTGGATTCCGGCCTGCGCCGGAACGACGAGCTAAGAGCGAGGCGTACCTCGCGCCATTCGATCAGCCGAACACGATGCTCGCGACAGCCCCATTGGTGTCGGTACGCGGACGCATCGACACATCCCAGCCGTACAGGTCGCACAAGCGACGCACGATCGCCAGGCCCAGCCCCGCGCCACTGCCACCGGCACCTTCGCCGCGCACGCCACGCTGGAAAAGACGCTCGGCATCTTCGGGCTTGATGCCCGGGCCGGTGTCGATCACTTCGATGCGATCGGCGCTCACCTCCACCGTGACACGCCCTTCGAGCGTGTACTTGATGGCGTTGCCGATCAGGTTGGTGAGCGCCACGGCGAGCACCGATGCCGGCGCATTGATGCTTGCCGAATGCTTGACTCGCAGTTCCACTTCCAGCGGCTTGTCGCGCATTTGCGGACGCTGGCTTTCGATCACGTCCGAGGCCACCTTGCACACGTCGGTGGTTTCGCCGCGCGTGGGGCCGCGACGTTCCGCGCGCGACAGCAGCAGCAAGGCCTCGATCAGTTCGGTCGCCTGACGCGACGAGCGCTCGATGCGCTTGAGGCGCTCGCGCAACTTGTCGGTGAGATCAGGCGAGCCCTGCAGCAGTTCGGTGGTGCTGGAAATGACTGCCAGCGGCGTGCGCAGCTCGTGGCTCACGTCGGAGTTGAATTCGCGGTCGCGCTCCACCATCGCGGTGAGTCGTTGCGAGTATTCGTCGAGCGCGAGCGCCAGCTCGCCCACTTCGTCGTCGGCGAAATGCGGCGCCAGCAATTCGGCCTTGCCGTTCTTGCGGAAATCGCGGAGCCGGCGGGCGAGCTCGCTGACCGGCTTAAGCACCTTGCGCGAAAGCCACAGACCCAGCACCAACGACAGCAAACCAAACAGGAAGACAGCCGCGATCACGCTGAACAGCAGTTGCTGCTTGCCCAGCTCTTCCCGCGATACGTCGTAACGCAGGAAGCTTATGATGCCGTTCTCGCGATAGACGGCCAACTTGTAGTGATGGCGCTGGCCATCCTGGTCGTTCTCGTAAATGTCGTGAACGCCGTTGTCCAGGTTCTGCCATGTCAGCGGCGCTTTATAGATCGTGCGATCGCTATACATGCTGCCGGTGAGCAGGCGCGACCCGGCGGGTGCGCCAGGGTGTTGCTGCGCCTGCTGGTTCGCCCAGCGCGCATCGTCAATCAGGCTGGAGTTGACCAACTGGTCCTCCACCCGACTGCGAATATTCAACGCCGCAAACGCAAACAACGCGCTGAGGCCGAAACCGAACAGCGCGAAGGAGACGACCAGGCGAAACCTGAGCTTACGCCTGGACTGCATCCGGTTCGACCATTCGATAACCGATACCGTGACGCGTGTGGATCAGCGGCTTGTCGAACGGCTTGTCGATGGCCGCACGCAGGCCATGGATATGCACGCGCAACGAATCGCTGTCGGGCAGTTCTTCGCCCCACACGCGCTGCTCCAGGTCCTGACGGGTGACCACCGAGGGGCTCGCCTCCATCAGGGCTTGCAGCAGCTTCAGCCCGATCGGGTTGAGCTGGATCGACTTGCCTTCACGGGTGACCGTGAGCGTGTCGAGGTTGTAGGTGAGATCACCCACCTTGAGGACGCGGCTCTGCGGACCCTTGCCGCGACGGGCCAGCACTTCCAGGCGCGCTGCCAGTTCCTGCAGGGCGAACGGCTTGGTCATGTAGTCGTCGGCGCCAGACTCAAAGCCGGTGAGCTTCTGCTCCAGCGCATCACGCGCGGTCAGCATCAGGATCGGCGTTTGCTTGTGGGCCTCGTGGCGCAGCTTGCGGGCCACGTCCAGGCCGTCCATGCCCGGCAGGGTCAGGTCGAGCACGATCACGTCAAAGTCGTGCACGACGGCCAGATGCAGCCCCGTGACGCCATCGCCGGCGAAATCGACCACATGGCCGCGGTCTTCCAGATAATCGCCGATGTTGGTGGCGATATCGCTGTTGTCTTCGATCACCAGTACGCGCATGCGTCCTCCATACGCAGCCGGCATGAGGCCGGCCGAGGCAACAAGCTTAACAAGCTTGTGGTGGGGAAAGGGGCCTCGCGGGGAAGAAAGCTGAACGAGGCCGGGCATCGGGCAAGAAAAAAGCCCAGGCCGCTCGACTCGTGGTCGCTCGCCTGGGCTCAAGCTACTGCCCCGATACCGAAATCTGCTGTCACCAGCCCTTACGGAAGTGCCAACAAATTGCAGTGGGGACTTTATAGGTGTCGTGCAGTTACACGGCGGTTAACCGCTACTCACAACGCCGTTAATGGGCTTAATTGCCGCCCCGCGGATTCTGGACCTTCATCATGTCCTGCTTCATGCGCTGCGACTGATCATTCTCTTCGTTGATCTGACGCTGGGTCTTGCACACCGTCTTGGGAATGTTCGAGCCCATCGGCTTGACCTGCTCGCACACTTCGCGATTGCCGTCGTTGCGGGTCAGGATCGCGTTCACTTCCGACTGCTTGTTGTACAGATCGACCTTGGCCGACTGATCCATGGCGTCGACCGTGCCGAACTTGTCGTACAGCGATTCCATGCTGCTGAGGTCGCGATCAACCGTCGCCTGGTCGCCTGCCTTCACGGAATCGAACCGACCGCCGGGAGCCATCTGCTGACGAACATGGTCGGCTACCGCAGCGAATTCGTCCTTGGTAGTGGCCTTGACGTCAGGCTTGGTTTCCTTTGCTTGAACCGTCGCCACCTGCAACACGAGCATCATCGCCGCCGTGACCGGCAGCCAGTACTTCCGCTTCATTGATTTCCTCCACCCTGCGGCATCCCCCCTCGGGACGCGCCCTGCAGGAACTCCCATGCTAGGCCGGCTTTCGGCGTGGGGTCAAAGGCCAAAAGTGGTAGTCCTGCACAAATGAACTCAACCGGCCCGTTGCGAGCGCCGTTTGATGGGGGCCGCAACGGCGCCCGACTCGTTTTCCAGGAGCTGGATGATCGCGCCCGCCACATTCACGCCAGTGGCGGCCTCGATGCCCTCCAGGCCAGGCGAGGCGTTCACTTCCAGGATCAAGGGGCCGCGTTTGGAGCGCAGCATGTCCACGCCGGCCACGCCCAGGCCCAGGGCCGCGGCGGCACGAACGGCAATCCGGCGCTCCTCGGCGCTCAGCGTGGCGGCCTTGGCGGTGGCCCCGCGATGGATATTGGCGCGGAATTCACCCGGGCTGGCCTCCCGCTGCATGGCCGCGACCACCTTCTTGCCCACCACGAAGCAACGCAAGTCGGTGCCCTTGGCCTCAGCGATGAACTCCTGCACGAGGAAGTTGGCGTAGAGGCCGCGGAAGGCCTCGATGACGCTCTGCGATGCACTGCGCTTTTCGGCCAGTACCACGCCGGTGCCCTGGCTGCCTTCATTGAGCTTGATCACGTGCGGCGGCTCGCCCAGCATGGCCAGCACGTCGGCGGTGTCGTCGGGGTTGTCGCCGAACACCGTGGCCGGCATGTCCAGGCCCTTGGCCGCCAGGATCTGCAGCGAGCGCAGCTTGTCGCGTGCGCTCAAGACCGAGTCGGAGGTATTGGGCGTGTACACGCCCATCATTTCCAGCTGGCGCAGCACGGCAGTGCCATAAAACGTGCTGGTGACGCCGATGCGCGGGATGACTGCGTCAATGCCCTTGATCGCCTTGCCCTTGTAGCGGATGGACATATTGCCCGGCGCGATGCGCACGTAGCAGCGCAGCGGATCGAGCACGCGCACGACGTGTCCCCGCTCGCGCGCGACATCGACCAGGCGCTGCGTCGAGTACAGACGAGTGTTGCGCGAAAGTATGGCAATTTTCATGAAACACCCGTCGTGCCCGCCCGGATCGGTCGAGGCTGTGTGTAGGAAAGCGCAGGATCCACCGCAAATCGCCCGTGCAAGGCGCTACGGCCGAGCAGCATGGGAAACAGCATATGGCGCCTGTCGGTCAGATTGATGTCGACGGCAAAGCGCTCACCGCCCACCACCACGTCGGTGCGGATAAACCAGCGCAGCGTGCGCCGGCCACCCGTATCGGTGACGGCACGCCGGTCCAGCGCGAGGGTTTCGCAGGTCACGGCGACACGATGGCGCCCACCCACGGTGACGGAAAAACGCAGCCACGTATCGCCGGCGCGCACGAAGCTTTCCAGCGAGTCCACGTGCAAGGAACTGCTACGCGCGCCGGTATCGAGTTTGGCCTTGAGCAGAGGAATGCCGAGCATCGGCAATGCCAAGCGCTCCCGCCAGCCGAGGGTAGTCACATCCGCCATGATCAGCGCACGCCGCAAGGGTTACGTGTAGGGAGCTCGGTGGGGTCCAGAGCAATGGAGTCGAGAGCAACGGGGTCGAGACCAACTATGGAGCGGGTGAAGGGAATCGAACCCTCGTCAGTAGCTTGGGAAGCTACAGCTCTACCATTGAGCTACACCCGCATCGTTCGACGATGGTAACCCGCCTCCGCGGGGCTTGGGAACCGCCGCCCCGGATGAGGACTGCGCATCAATGGCCGCGGGTTTACGGCGCAGTTTTCCCGGTATGCCTGGATTTGGCTATCCCAACCCGGCGTGAACCGGACATGGCGGCCGGCTGAACCACTTTTTGACGCGGCCTTGCCAGTCCTTGCTAGGGATGGATCGCTCATCCGCATAATGCAGCCGTCGGCGCCGGCAATCCCATGCGTTCTTGCGGGCGACGAAACCATTCCGCGATAACCATCGCGTCCAGCTCCGGAGAACCCGATGCGTGTGCTTTCTGCTTTCCTGACATCGCCGCAAAGCTGGCGATGGATGGCAGCGGCCCTGTTGATCTGCGCCAGCGGGCTTAGCCAGGCGCAGACGCAGGCGCCACCCGATGACAACGGCGCCGGCGATCCGCCGTCGCGCGTGGCACGCCTGTCCTATCGCACCGGCGACGTGGGTCTGCTCCCTGCTGGCGAAAAGGATTGGGGCGATGCCAGCCTCAACCGCCCGCTGACCACCGGCGACCGCCTTTCCACCGGCGACGGCGGGCGCGCCGAGCTGCAGCTGGACGGCGGCACACTGCGCATCGCGGACGACTCCAACTTCGGCTTTCTCACCCTCAACGACCAGCTCACCCAGGTCGAACTGACCCAGGGCACGGCCAACGTGACGGTGCAGGGGCTCGACGATGGCCAGAGCTACGAAATCGATACGCCCACCGTGGCCCTGGTGATCGATCAACCGGGCAGCTATCGCATCGATATCAGCGAGGATGGCAAGTCCACCCGCGTCACCGACTTCGCCGGGCACGCCACGGTCTATGGCGAGGGCGGCGCGCAGCGCATGGTGGCCGCGGGCCGCTCGTACGAGTTTGTCGATTCCTCGCTGAGCGTGGTGACGATCAACGACATCCAGGGCGGCGACGAGTTCGACAACTGGGTGGACAGCCGCAACCAGCAATACGCCGCGATGCCCGCCGATCCCAATGTGTCGCCGGACATCGTGGGCGCGCAGGATCTCAACCAATACGGCAACTGGCAGAGCGATCCCGATTACGGCCAGGTCTGGTATCCCGCAAGCGTGGGCGCCGATTGGTCGCCCTATAGCGATGGCCACTGGTCCTACGTCGGCCCGTGGGGCTGGACCTGGGTGGATGCCGCGCCCTGGGGTTTCGCGCCCTATCACTATGGCCGCTGGGCCCATGTGCACAACCGCTGGGGCTGGGTGCCGGGGCCGGTGGGTGTGCGCCCGGTCTACGCGCCGGCGCTGGTGGCCTTTGTGGGTGGCGGCGTATCCATCGGCGTGGGTGGCCCGGTGGGCTGGTTCCCGCTCGGGCCGGGCGAGGTCTACAACCCGTGGTATCGCGCCAGCCGTGGCTACTACACCAACGTCAATGTCACCAATATCTATGTGCGCAACAACCGCAACCTGGTGATCAACCACATCAACGAGCGCTACAACTACTACCGCGACGGACGCGCGGCGCCCAACGAGCGCTACATCAACCGCGACGTGCCGCATGCGTTCCGCGCCATGTCGGGCCAGGATTTCGTGGCGGCGCGCAATGCGCGGCAGCATATGGCGGGTATGGATCCGCGGCGGTTCGCCGATGCCCAGGTCGCTCCGCGCGGCGTCGCCGGGATCGCGCCTGTACGCAGCAGCTTTGCGCCGCCGCGCGCCAACAACGGACGCCCCCTGCCGGCTGGCGGATTCCAGCGCGAAGTGGTGGCTCGTACCCCGCCGGCCGCGAATTTTGGCGGTCGCCCGGCCAACGTCGCCGGCAATCCGCGCATGACTCCCGAGCGGGATAATGTGCGACTCCTCAATGGCCAGGGGCCGGCCATGCGCGCCGGTGCGCCCAATCGCTCGCAAGAGGTTGCCGCTGGCCAGCCCAACCCGTCGATGCGCGGCAACCCGGCCGCGCCCATGGCGCGCCCGCAACCCCGCGGCGACAACGAACCGGGCGCCATGCGTCCGGGCGAGCTGCCGTCCTCGCGTTTTGTTCGACCGAACGGCCAGGCCCAGATCCAGCGCGGCGGGGACAACCAGCCGCGTCCGGGCGTGAGCTTCATCCCCAGCGCGCAATCCGATCGCATGCGCAGCCAGCAGGTGCCCCCGGGCAGCCTGCCCACGCCGCCGCGCATCGAACCGGCTCAACCGCAACAGGCGCGCCAGGACAACACCGCGCAGCAGCGCCAGGACATACAGCAACAGCAGATGCAGCAGCGACGGGCCGCGCAACAGCAGCAATTGGAGCAGCGCCAGCAAACCCAGCAGCAGGACGTCCAACAGCGCCAGGTAATGCAGATGCAGCAACAGTCGCCGCAACGCGACCTGATGCAGCAACGCCAGCAGATGCAGCAGCAAGAATTCCAGCAGCGCCAGGCGATGCAACAGCAGATGCAACAGCGCGACGCCATGCAGCAACGCCAGCAAATGCAACAGCGGCAGGAGATGCAGCAGCGCAACGAGGTGCCCCGCGGCAATCCTCAGCCGCAACAACCCCAGGCGCGGCCGGAGCAGCGTCAGCCGCAGCCCAACCATGAGGAGCACCGGGCGGCTCCGCGTCGGGACGACCAGCAGCGCAATTGACACGCCCTTTGACGCCCTCTGGAGGCCCGGCACCGCCGGGCCTCTTCACGCCAGGGCGGCATTCGGGCCGGCAGCCGCTACAATGGACGGATGCACATCACGCTCAATGGCAGTCCGCGCGACTGCGCCCCCGCCATCACCGTCGCCCAATTGCTTGAAGACGCCGGCTACGGCCAGCGCCGCGTCGCCGTGGAAGTGAACCAAGAGATCGTCCCGCGCAGCCTGCACGCCAGCCATAGCCTGGCCGACGGCGACCGCGTGGAAATCGTCCATGCCATCGGCGGCGGTTGATCGCCCGGGCATGCGCGTTCATGCGACGCCCAGTCGTCGCCGCAGACTGAAGACCTCACGATGAATATCAAGACGCTCGATGCTTCCGACCCGCTGATCATCGCCGGCAAGAGCTATGGCTCGCGCCTGCTCACCGGCACCGGCAAGTACAAGGATTTCGACGAGACCCGCCGCGCCAGCCAGGCCGCCGGCGCCGAGATCGTCACCGTTGCCATCCGCCGCGTGAACGTTGGCCAGGACGCCGGCCAGCCCAACCTGCTGGACGCGCTGCCGCCCGAAGAATTCACCCTGCTGCCGAATACCGCCGGCTGCTACAACGCAGTGGACGCCGTGCGCACCTGCAAGCTCGCACGCGAGCTGCTCGACGGCCACAAGCTGGTGAAACTGGAAGTACTGGGCGACCAGCGCACGCTCTTCCCCGATGTGGTGGAAACGCTCAAGGCGGCCGAAGTGCTGGTGGCCGACGGCTTCGACGTGATGGTCTACACCAGCGACGACCCGATCCTGGCCAAGCGCCTGGAAGAGATCGGCTGCGTGGCGGTGATGCCGCTGGCCGCGCCGATTGGCTCGGGCCTTGGCATCCAGAACCGCTACAACCTGCTGGAAATCATCGAGAACGCCAAGGTGCCGATCATCGTCGACGCCGGCGTGGGTACTGCCTCGGACGCCGCCATCGCGATGGAGCTGGGCTGCGACGGCGTGCTGATGAACACCGCCATCGCCGGCGCCAAGGATCCGGTGCTGATGGCGCATGCGATGAAGCTGGCGATCCAGGCCGGGCGCGCTGCCTTCAAGGCTGGACGCATCCCGCGCAAGCGCTTCGCCTCGGCATCCAGCCCCATCGACGGCACCATCGGCTGACCATGAGCGACCTGCACGACCACGACGGCGAGCACGAAGACGCCGAACAGCCGCCCTTCATGCGCCGCATCCGCAGCTTCGTGCTGCGCGAAGGCCGCATGACGCCGGCGCAGCAACGCGCCTTCGATGACCACTGGGCGCGCTTCGGCATCGATTACAGCGGCACGCCGCAGGACTTTGCCTCTCGCTTCGGCCGCACCGCACCGCTGGTATTGGAAATCGGCTTCGGCAATGGCGAGGCGCTGGCCTGGGCCAGCGAGCACGACCTCGCCCGCGACTTCCTCGGCGTGGAAGTGCACGGCCCTGGCGTGGGCCGCCTGATGAATGCACTGGCCGCTCGCGATGCCAGCAATGTGCGCCTGTACAAGCACGATGCGGTGGAAGTCCTTGAAAACGAGATTCCGCCCGGCACCCTCGCCGAAGCACGCATCTGGTTCCCGGACCCGTGGCACAAGAAGCGCCACAACAAGCGCCGCATCATCCAGCCCGACTTCGTCGCCCTGCTCGCCTCCCGCATGGCCCCCAACGGCCTGCTGCACCTGGCGACCGACTGGCAGCCTTATGCCGAGCACATGCTCGAGGTGATGGAAGCCGCTCCCGACTGGCGCAATGACCTCGGACCTGGCCAATACGCTGAAAAGCCCGCGTGGCGCATCGAGACCCACTTCGAGCGGCGTGGTCTCAAGCTGGGTCATGGGGTGTGGGATTTGTTGTATCGCAGGCGCTGAACGCAGCGCTTTGCACCCCTCCCCCCCTGCCGGAGGCGCGTTCCTCTAGAGCCAAAGAGTGCCTGTGGGAGCGCACCCTGTGCGCGACCAGCCGACGAAGCGGAACGCCGCAGCGCCGCGGTCGCGCACAAGGTGCGCTCTTACAACGGTTGCGCATGGTCATGGGTATCGGATCAGCGTTTCGGTCCGCCATTTTGTGGGAGCGCACCCTGTGCGCGACAAGCCTACGGAGCGGTACACCCAGCGTGGCTGTCGCGCACAGGGTGCGCTCCCACAGACAAGCAGACGCGGCAAAGGTAAGGAGAGCAGACCAAAGCCGATGCGCAGCGAGGCCCCGCTTTAAGTCCTCAGCGATTCGGGCGCGTTGCGCAGCGCTCTGAGGTACCCCCTGTGTACCCTCGGAGGTTGTCCCACAACGACGCACCTCGAGCGTTCGGGCTTATCCCAACACAATGCTGCGGGCGTTATCAGGCCATTTTCTTTGGGTTACTTTTCTTTTGGGCCAGCAAAAGAAAAGTGACTCGGTCGGCGGCAGCCGATCGAAACGCCCGCCGCGTAGGCGGCACTCTGGCCTCGACGCGACAATCGAAGCGCAAAGTCACTGGATTCCTGCATTCGCAGGAATGACCAGCAAGACCAGATACCCGCCCGCGCCGGGATGACGAGCCCACAACCAAAACCAAAAATCGCGCCCACTTTGCAGCCTGGGTTCACCAGCCCACCTCACCACGCGCTTATACTCACGTCTCAAACAGGGACGAGTCGTCGTAGCGTGAAGCTCCCACTGCCCACATCCAGCCGTCATCAGGACGCCCAATTCGGGGGCGCACCCTAGTGGGACTCGCCCTCACCCCTGAAATGATCCTGGTGCTGGGGCTGGTGGGCTTCACCATGCTGATGTTGGTGCTGGAGTGGATCCGCGCCGACATGGTGGCCCTGCTGGTGGTGGTCGTGATCGGCCTCACCGGGCTCATCCCTTCCGATCGCGTGTTCAACGGCTTCGCCGGCAACGCCGTTATCGCGATCATCGCGATCATGATCATGGGTGCGGGCCTGGACCGCGCCGGCGTGCTCACCCTCACCGCCAGCTTCGTGATGCGCATGGCGCGTGGCGTGGAATCGCGCTTGGGCCTGGTCATCAACCTGGTCACCAGCCTGTTCAGCGCTGTGATTCCCAGCCAGGCGCTGGCCGCGTTGATGATCCCCGTCACCAGCCGCCTTGCCGCGCGCACCGGCGTGCCGATCTCGCGCCTGCTGCTGCCGATGGCGTTCTGCATCCTCACCGCCACCAATACCACGCTGATCGCCAACTCGCCGCTGATCGTGCTGAACGACCTGGTGGCGAGCTCGAACGCAAACCTGCCTGCGGGCGCCCACACGATTCCCAAGTTCGGTCTTTTCAGCGTCACGCCCGTGGGCCTGGTGCTGGCGCTGACCGGTGTCGCGTTCTTTTATTTCTTCGGCAAGAAACTACTGCCCGAACGCGAAGACGAACGCCTCAAGGTGACGCCGGGCCGCACCGAGAGTTACTTTGCCGATACCTACGGCATCGTTGGCGAAACAGCGGAGCTCACCGTCACCGCTGAAAGTCCGCTGGTGGGCATGAGCATCGGCGAAGTCGAGCAGCTGTACGGCGCGCCGCTGATCCTCGCCATCAAGAGCGGCAACGATGCGCGCATGGCGCCGCCGGCGGATCACGTGATCTGGGTGGGCTCGGTGCTCGGCGTCCTGGGCCCGCGCGACCAGCTCAACCAATTTGCCAACAACCAGCTGTGCAAACTCTCGCCGCGCATGCGGCAGTTGGGCGAGCTGTTCAACCCGTCGCGTGCGGGTATTTCAGAAGCGGTGATTCCGCCGAGCTCGCGCTTCCTCAAACAGACCGTGGGCGACCTGCGACTGCGCAAGCGTTACGGCATCTCGGTGCTCGCCGTGAATCGCGGCGACCAGGTGTATCGCGACGACGTGCGCTCGGTGAGTCTGCGCGCGGGCGACACGCTGGTGCTGCACTCGAGCTGGCGCGACCTCGTGCTGGCCAGCGAAGACCGCGACCTGGTGATCGTCACCGACATTCCGAAGGAAGAACAACGCCCCGGCAAAATCTGGCAGGCGGTCGGCTTCTTCCTGCTCGCCAAGTGCCTTGCGTTGTTCACCCACCTCGACCTTTCCGTGGCCATGATGACCGGCGCCATCGGCATGCTGCTCACCGGCGTGCTGAACATGGACGAGGCGTACAAGGCAATCAACTGGAAGACCATCTTCGTCACCGCCTGCCTGATTCCGCTGGGCTGGTCGATGGACGCCACCGGCGCCGCTGCGTGGCTTGCCCAAGAAGTGCTGCATCAACTGGGCCACACCAACCACTGGATCCTGCAACTGTCGCTGGCCATCCTCACCTTGCTGTTCTCGCAAGTGATGTCCAACGTCGGCGCCACCGTGATGATGGTCCCCATCGCCATCAGCGTCGCCGTAGCCACCGGCAACAACCCATCGGCCTACGCACTGATCGTCGCCGTCTCCTCCTCCAACACCTTCCTGCTCAGCTCAGGCCACCCCGCCCTGATGATGATCGCCGGCCCCGGCGGCTACCGCGGCAAAGACTTCCTCCGCGTAGGACTGCCGCTCACTGCGATTGTGCTGGTGTTGACGTTGGTGACGATTAATTTGATGTATCACTGAGCCAGGGCAATCGTCCATCGACCGTTGGGACGTTTGCAGATGTCGCGGCCACTAGCTCCACTCTTGGGGGCAATCCTGTTTCCAGTCCTGCATCGCCGTCTCCAGCGAGTAGAGATACGGGTAACCATTGCCTACCAAAAAATTCGGGAGAATGTTGTTTGAGCGCACCAGCTTCCGGATGCGCACGGGGCTGAAGGGATGGCTGACACGGAGCGGCCTGGCCACGAGATCAATGCCATAGGCAGCAGAAAGAAGAAGAAAATAGGGCACGTTCGCTACGAACCTTTTGACACCGCCCACTTTTCCGACTGCTTCGACATACTCAGAAATCGACGGCCCCGGATTCATTGAGCCATTGAAAAGCAGCACACCCCTGCCCTGCTCTAACTGCAGCTGGTGAACCCACCAGATCGCGTTGCAGAGCTCTTTTACGTAAATCCCGGCTTTGCGCGTATTGCGGTTCGCCATGTAGAAGAAGTAGCCCTTCCGCACCGCCTTCACCAGACGAGTGACATTGCCACCTTCGCCAGGTCCGAACACCACGCCAGGACGGGCGATCACCAATTTGCGCCGCGCACTGTCCGCTGCCTGCCATGCGAGGTGGATTTTCTCCGCAGCCAGCTTGGAGGCCCCATAGGCTGTCACCGGCACCGGCAACGTGGTTTCGTCTTTCACATCCTCGCTGATGCCGTAAGGCGAAATGGAGGAGGTAAAGGCGATATTGGTACAGTCGACTTCGTTGGCCCACGCCGCCACGTTTTCGGCGCCATACAAGTTGGTTTCGAAGTACTCCCGATCCTCGTGGCCCGGTTCACGGTGTACAGCGGCGAAATTGGCGGCGAATCCAACCGTCTCAACAGGCTTCCAAGCTATTGCCTGGCGAACGTCGCCGCATACAAACTCTAGTTTCTGAGCATGCTGGGCCAATAGATCGCTGCGATAGGGAAAGGGTTTGTCCTTGTACGACACGAGGTCGTAGAGGTACACCTTGTCAAACAACCGGTTCTTCAGGAGGTAGTCGGCAAAAAAACAGCCGATGAACCCCGACCCACCGAAAATGACTGCGCAGTTCATATCAATCCTTCAGAGCCAGCCCAACAGGGCCGCGACGGCAAGTACGGCACAGTCGGAGGAGCGTCGGCGCCCACGCTTGAAAAGCACACGCGCCAATTGCGCGCGACGCCTAAGCCCTCGCGGTCGTCTCCAGATGGAGCAAAAATCCGAAGGAATCGCGGCATTCGCATCGTCCAACGCTGAAACCGCCGCGATCAGTTGCCGTACTTGGTTCGCATACCATCCGTTGCTGATCAGGGCCATGCGCTTCCTGGCACCCGCGAATGCACCTCGCGCGCCGGTGTCATTGCCGTCGTGCTGGCGATAGCGCATCGAAGGTTCTGGGTCGAACGCCCAGCGCTTTCCCAACGTGCGTGACACTGCGTAAACCAGCCAGTCGTGGTAATGGATTGAACCGAGCAACTCTCGATGTTCGAGCGCAAACCGCTGTACTTGCCTGGCAAATTCACCACGCAATACAAAGGTGCAGCCCTGGCCGGCTCCTTCGAACAAGAAGTCGAGATCCGTCTGGTTCGAGTTCTGGCTTAGCACCAGTTCGCGACCATCTGGCCAGAATGCAGTGACAGCTGAGGAATAGCCATCGGCACACTGGCTGTCGAGCATCGCAATCGCGCGTGACAGTTTATTCGGTCCCCAAACATCGTCCTGGTCGCTGAACGCCACGAAGTCCACATCTGCCAAGTCCACGTCTCGAATCAAGCGGAGAAAGTTCTGCCCCGCGCCTCCCGAAGGCTCCAGGTATTGAACGATGCGTACGCAATCACTTGCATCAAGGCGCTTAAGCAGATCGACCGTGTTGTCTGCCGAGTTGTCGTCGCCAACAATAAGTCTCAGATGCACGTGATGCTGGGACAGCACGGAATTGACCTGATCGATCACATGTGCGCGACCGTTGTACGTAGCCATCAGCACGATACCGGCGGGATTCTTATTCTCAATCATCGTCGTCTATCCAGCCTTGAATGCTCAACGTTGACGGGCAGCGGAACGAACTATGTCCCAGGCCTGCGTGGCCGCCCTGTCCCATGAAAACGTTGCAGCTCGCTCAAGCCCCTTGGCCACCAAATTGACGCGCAATGCGGAGTCCGACACGAGCCCCTCCATCGCATTGGCTATTTCGCCAAGATCGCGAGGTGGCACGATGACAGCCGCGTCGCCTGCAATCTCTGGCATGGACGAAACGTTCGACGTTAGTACCGGCGTGCCAACGGCCATCGACTCGATGATTGGCAGGCCAAATCCTTCGTATAGTGAGATAAATGAAGTAAATGACGCGCCGCGATACAACCCTGGGAGATGGTCGTCGGGAACAAAACCCAGGAACACCACATCTTCGGCAATCCCTAGGGCTGCGATCGTAGCCAGCACCTCTGGCGTCCCAGTCCCCGTCAGAACGACTTTCAATCCGAGCGCGCGCAATGACGACTGCGTAAAGGCACGCAGGAGCATCTCTACGTTCTTATAGCTGCGCATATTTCCCGGGTAGAGGATGTACGGATAGCCGGGACGATACGGCTCCACCTGGACATTGAATCGCGACGAAACGCCGTTGTGCACGACATGTACCTGGCCGGGATCCATGCCTGACCAATCAAGAAATTCGCTACGCGTGTATTCGGAGACGCAGACGACCGCGGAGCACCGCCGGTACATTGGCCTGAACACGGTGTTGTAATAACGTACGTGCAGCGACGAATAGAAATGCAGGTGTGTCAGGTCATGGACCGTCACCACGCTTGGAGCACGCGACCAAGCGGGGGGAACAAAGCCAGGATTCCAGAACACGTGGTGTTTTTTCCGATGCAGCGCAAGCCTTGCCCCCAATTCGAAGGGAGAAACCGGGTGGCCAATGCCGCTCCTGAGCTGCAAGGCGCAGGAAGACATGTCGACTGGCATGCGAGCCAGATACTCGGTCGCGCACACGCCGATACCCGTCCCCTTTGGCCACCGAAGGTCAGCGGCAACAATAAGATCGCTCACCTTGTTCTCTCCAGCATTTCGCTCGCCTTAGATATGTCCGCATCGGATATCCAGATGTAGACCAATCCGTCAGAAAGGGGGACGCGGTCGTCGACCACCTTCAGATCTCTCCCGTCAATGCCCTCACATTTCGTCACGGGAAAGGGAACTCTGAGCCAAGGATGAGTACTTCTGGATGCGTTCTGGTATATCACCAGCACCGCACCATTCGGCGTCTTGAACAGAGCGCCAACACCGTCTTCAAATAGATGCCCAACAGACGATATGGCACGCGAGCCCGAAAGCGTCTTGGCTGCCTGTTCGTAAGCAGCCAAGCTGCGTAACGGCGTCCTTTCCTTGCCGGTCATGCCAAAATTCTTCTCTTTCTCTTCGTAGTACGGATAGACGAATGGGTAGTAGCGTTCGATGCCCATTCCATACGCAACGACCGCCTTGCCGGCTATCTGAAGTGCGGATGCCTGGTCTTGATCGAGCGGGGGGCGCCCCGGTCCTCGCTTCCAAGGCCATCCCGCTTCGGTAATCCAAAGCGGCATGTCCGGCGCCCCTGAACGCCGGAGCCATTCGCGATACGACCCAATATCCCTGTGTAGCGTCCTCGGATCGACGTACGTGTGGAAGCTGATGGCATCCACTGAGCGCGTAAGCCCAGCTGCGGCCACACCATCGGCAAACCTGGACGAGTCCATCTTGTCACCCGACAATGCGAACGCAAACGCTCCGCCAACGATGGGCACGGTTGGCGCGACATCCTTGATCCCTCTTGAGGCAAGCGATGCATAGTCTGCGTACTGTCTCTGATACACGTCCTGCTCGGACACCGTCAATTTGTCGTACACGCGATTGTGATCAGGCTCGTTTGCGACCTCGACGCCGTTCCAGACTGCTCCCCAACGCGTAGCGACCTGCGAAATCATCGACACGGACGCGTCAGAGGATGGGAAGTAGCCAGGTGGATCGACAGGAAGTCCCTGCAATACATCGAGGACTTTGATTCCCTGTCTGGCGTAGAGTTTACGAAGATCGTCAAACTGGTGACGTCCACTGCCATTCCACGCCTCTTGGTCAGGCTGCAATTCATTCCAACTGATGCGATCGCGCACCGACACGATGCCTAGGCGCTTCAACTGGCCGACAAATTGCGCACGCTTGTCGGCAGCCAGTTCCAAGTATGAGAAAGCAGCGTCAATGCCAAAGAAGGCACCAACCGGCTCGTTCACCTGGTCCAGCGCGATGACCCCGAAAGTTGAGTTGAGCGCTGGATAACGGATCTCGTGATATCCGCGATGGAGCTTGACCGAGAGCTCAACTGTGTTGCCGGACCTGCATTTAGCATTGCCCGAGGCCTCTTCTACCCCGGCATAGTCCTGAACTACATAAGCAAGACTTGTCTGGCACGCGATCGGATCCGCCTGAAACCCCAGTGTGACGGCGGACCCGGCAGGCACAATGAATTGCGAYACGTCGCTTGGCAACAACGATGGCGCCTCCCCGCCAGACACCGTGCACGCGCACGACGCTATCGCAACCAGTAGCGCCAACAAGCCTTGAGCCCACCACCGATCTCCGTTCATGCCTGTGGCACGCTTTCGAGGTTGCGCAGGGACGCATCCACTGATCGATGAACAAATGCACTTTTGCCCAATCGAATGCTGAAGGCGACAGTGAGGCCGGTTGCCAGAGCTGTGGTACCGCCTTCGATACAGCTCACTGTCCAACCCTCCATCAGAATGGACACCCCGAGAAACCAGAAAAGCGTGCTCATGCGATTACCCGTGAACTTCAGGCGACTCACCGCGCGGGTGAACACCCAAATCAGGAGCAGCGCGAACACACCAAACACGGCGTACAGGTACAAATACAGATTGTCGGCGGGTGAGTAGAGGTCGGGCTCGAAGATTTTCTGTGCAGAGCCAATCCCCCCGAGCCCACGCCCAAGGATCGCGTTGCCGTGCTTGAAAATCAGGGTGAAGGTGTCTGGCCACATCTGCGCCAGCCGCATCCCAAACGAAACAAGAAGGGTGCCGGAATCTTGGTTGGCAAAACTCGCGCCGATCTTCGAAACCAGGGTGCTTGCCGGTAGCAGGACCCCAATAAGGGCCATGATCCAAGGCACTATCGGCCCAACGACACGCTTGACGATGCTCGGCGCGGCGCGCGGGACCATTAACGGCAACAACATGGTGAGGAAGAAATACAGTCCCAGTGTCGTCTTCGTCGTCGTAACGGCGATGAGGATTCCCGTTGATATCCAAACTATGAGTGCGATGAGCTTGCTGCGTACCAAGATCGAGCAAACCAGGCCGAGGAAAAGCAACTGCATGGCAGCTTCGAAAGAGGCTCTAGCGAAGCCTGCGATACGCTCGACTCCGAAGTAACTCCAGTCGCGGGACACCTCCACCTCAGCATCACCCAACTGGTAGGTGAACCCGGTCCATGGCATCGAATGGAAAAAGTTTAAGCCCACGCCCACGGCCACGCATAGCCAGAGCACAAGGGCATACCGCAGGCTTCGCTCGCCGAGGCGAGAGAATGCGGGCTCGGCTATGACGCCAAATAGCATGGGCATCAGCGCAAAAAGGCCCATCACAGGCTGGCCGATGCCATGTGTGAAATAGAGCCCGACCAATGCGCACACCGAGAACCCGGCAAGCGTTCCCATCACAGTCTTGTCGAGCCGCAACGTCCACAAGGTTCTAATAAGGAGAAAGAAGAAGGCAAGCGCCATTAAGCCCTTGGGGGCATAAGCGAGAACCACCCCGCCAATCTCAGATAGGTAGTAGCGCAGCGGCCCCTGAAGCACCTCGAATATCAAGAACAAGAAAAGTGTGCTGAGGATGAAGATATCGCCGCGTCGAGTTGACGTGGCCTGACTACCCCCGGACCCACCATGAAGGTCCATAGCATTCATCTTTCGCTGTGCCGATGGGTATTTGGCGATCACCTTTCTTCGCTCCCAAACATGCTCGGCCCGGTGGCTTGCATCCTTGAACGGCTCATGCCTTTACCGCACCAGAAACTTCCGTGTATAGATCGATGTATGTGTTTGCCCAACTTAGAGGATCAAGGAAAGCTTGCACAGATTCACGAGCTGCGTCGCCCATGCGCGCCCTCAGGCCTGGATCATTGGCAAGCCGCTTCATTGCCGCGACGAGTTCGTCCTTGTTATCCGGCTCAAAGAGAAATCCGTTCACCCCGTCCTGAATCATCTCGGAGGTACCACCACGCCGCGAGCCTATGACTGGCTTGCCAAATGCCATGCCTTCTCGAACAACGCCACCAAGCGGCTCTTCCCAAAGAGAAGGAACAACCGTGGCATCTACATTCGGATAGAACTCACTTTGTGCCACCCTGCCTAGGAACCTCACGCGTTCGGACCCCCATTTGTCTCGCAGCGATTGTTCGTAATCGTGCTGACCATTGCCCGCGATCCACAGCTGCGCTTCGCCCAGTCCCGCTTCAAGAAATGCCCCAATGAGCAGCTCAATACCCTTGCTTGGATCGAGCCGCCCGATATAGCCGAGGCGCAAAGGTCCATCCGGCGCACGTACCGCTTTCGTCGCGCGCACACCCAAACTGAGAGGGTCACGAGCGTTATTGATCACACGCTGGATGGCAACATCGCGAAAGTATCCCTCGGTGAGATGGCGCTCAAGGGTGAATCGACTTACCCCGACGACAGCATTCGCATAACGGCTTAGGCCACGGTGCGGAATTCTAAAGAGGTGGCAGGATTGGCACTGCGACACGCAATTCTTTCCGCCACAGTACATCGTAGATTTAACACAGATGTATTCGTATCCATGCAGAACTTGCACGATAGGAACTCCTGAACGCTTGATCGTCCGCATTGCCAGAACCGACCATCCATTCAAGCAATGGACCGAGGCGACATCAGGCTTCTCTCTTGCAATGACACCCTTCAAGACGCCCTGCATAAAGGGATTGGCAGAATCGAGTGCATGCCAGAGAACCTTCTGCAGCGCTGGTCGCTGTTTGTTGTGCTTAGGGAGATAGACATTCCGAAGCTTGGCGCTGTAGACGGTGACGCCGTCGATAACCTCTCTCTTCAATCCTTCCTTATCCGAAGCTGCCAACAGCACACACTCATGGCCAAGCCGCGTCATTGCACGCATCAGGGTCCACAGGGTCACTTCGGCCCCGCCACCGGCATGCGGGTCAGCAAGTGCGTGCACAAATAGAATTTTCATGTTCTAGAGAAGCCTTTAGCTGATGATCTCTGGTTTCAATGCGGCGATCGGCGTCACCAAATAGTCCATAAACCCAAGTTGATCGCCAATTCGTTCGCGCAATTGACGCGTGGCCCAGCTGTCCACATGTGTCAACAGTGAAGCGATTCCAGCGCATCGACCCCAGGCGCTGCAGTACAAACCTGCGAAGATCATGTTCATGACAGTGGAAGCCCAGGTTTGATACCGAGCACCGATGCCTGCCCATCGCTAATGGCGCGCAACAAAAGACACAGGCGCGCCTGCCTTCCCGTGCACATGGCGTAAAACTTCAGCAAGACAACAAAGATGACTTGATTAATCCGATATTCGAACTCTGAGGTGACCCACTTGTTTTGATCGAACCAAACTTGGTTCCGTAAGGCGTAGAACGCCCGAAAATCCGACTCGCCCTTGAGCCAGCCGACGAAGGAATTCGGATACCGGTTCTTCAAGTTCCATGAGCCTTCCATGTCCTCAAGCTCCGCTCCAGTCATTACTTCGATGACTCCGCCATCGGAAGTAATGCGGTGGGTGTACTCGGTATCGTCCGCGTAGAGCACCAGTTCCCGCTTTGGCAGACCGATGCGTTCAAAAAGGTCACGCGACGCGAGCAATCCGCCATACGGCGCATAGGGCAGGCTTACATTCTCGACAGGCGCCTTTGACCCAATGCGCTTACGGGTCACCCTACGCCAGATCTTGAAAGGGATCTGGCGATAGTGAAATCCAATGAAACTTGAGCGCAAAGGAACGGCCTTTGACGCGGCCACACCTGCAGCAATGTCGGCCTGATGATCCGGACGGAAGCCCAGTACGGCAGCCCGATCTCGCCCGAACTTTGCGGTGAGCTTCTCAAGCCTCAGATGCAGAACGCGGAGCGCCCCGGGTCGGGGTGCGTTGTCGTCGTCCATGAGCCAGAGATAGCTTGCACCGGCATCCAGAGCTGCCCGGATGCCGACGGCGTAGCCGTTGGCCGAACCGGTGTTCTCGGTCAGCCGCACGATTCGGATGCGTGAGCCCCACCTCTTCTCCAACAACGAGAGGTCCGAGCGCGATGCATTACTGACGACCAGTGCATTGGCCATGCCCTCTGTATCAAGAGCGCGCTGTAGCAGCTCTTGGAGAAAGTGCATGCGATCTGCATATGTGACCGTCACCAACGTTGTGGCGGCTGCTTCGACATGGATGTTACCTGCGTCAATCATGGCGACGTATCCGGCCAAGGGTTTGCAGCGCGTAGAAGATGCTCAGTGCGGAAATGACAGCGCATGCAATCGCCCTTGGCACAATTGAACCCATCACGCCCACGCCCAAAATCACGCATACACCCCCAACCACTGCACCAACAACGAGCACCGAGCGACGCTCCAACCCAGGAATAGCTGCATTGGCGCATAACACGAGCAGCAAGAAATCGAGAGCCATTCGCCCTGTCCAAGCTATCGCCGCACCAAGGATGCCGAAGTGCGAAAGCAGCAGCCAAAGTCCGAGTGCGTAGATTGGCAACTCGATCATGTGGAGCTTGGCCGTGGTCGAAGGCCTACCTGTAGCTTGGAGTAGCGCGTGTGGTACCCGAGCGATACTGTTGACAAGCAATCCGAGGGCAAGCCAGCGGAGCAATGGCGCGGATTGGGATGAGAAGTCATGCCCCATCCATAGAGACAAGCCTTCCGGCGCAAAGACATACAGGCACAACGCCGCTGGAAACAACGCGGCACACATGGCCTTACTCGCGCCCGCATACATGTCCGGAATCGCGGTGCAATTACCAGAGGCCCATGTTGCAGCGAAAGCGGGAAAGAAAACCCCGACCATCGAGATGGGCGCAAAGCTGAAGCGGTTCACCAGATCGGCGGGAACGGAGTAGAAGGGCAACAGCGCCAGAGCGACTACGGCGCCGATCACGATCTTGTCCATTTGCGCCATCAAAGGACTGATGAGGTTGCTCAGAGTGATCCAGCCGCCAAAGCCGAGCAGTTCCCTGATGTGGTGCCTCTTGAAACTGCCACGAGAGGCGTGGATGGACTCGAGTCGTCTGACTCGTGAGAAGTACAAGATAGTCGTAATGACGCGCGAGATAGCCAACGAGATGGTTGCCGGCACCAACTGGTTCGACCAGTGCAACATCAACAACGGCGCCGCGAAATTCAAAAGGCCCATCGCCAAGCGGATCACGTTGATTGATTGAAATTGCCCGTGCGCCTCCAAGATACCGATTAGGCCCGCAGACAAAATGACGAACGGAACGCTTACGGCGAGAACACGCAGGCTGGCGATCGCCTCGTCCAGCAGCGACGCATCAATCTTAAGCAACCCCACCAGCCACGGGGCTGCCAGCAAAATGATGAGCGTGGCCAAGACGCCAAGCATCAGCATCACGCGCAGCCCTGTGGCGGTGACATCGGGAATATCGTCAGTGCTGCTGGTGCCTAGGCGATCCGATACGAGCTTCGTAAGCGCACGACCGATGCCAAAGTCGAAGATGCTGAAGTAGCCGATCAGCGACCAGACAATGGTGAGGAATCCGAAACGCGCATTGCCGTAGCCAGACAGAAGTGTGGGGATGGCAAGAAAGGCGAAGGCTAGCGGAACGCCGGCCCCGACGAGGTTCCAGGCCACATTGTGAGTGAATGACCGCTGTTTAGACATCAGAGCGGTCCACGCAACCCAGAAAGACACGTCCATGGACCGTGTAGCCGGTGCGTCGGCTGTTAGTAGACGCGGGGATGCCATGAACGACAATTGCAGACAAGCCCGTATCGCCGCGTCTTGATAGCAGAGTACGCGAGGCCACCCACTTTGACCTGTGTGGGTATCTTTTTCGGTTTGGGCTGGCCACTTCTCGTTTCACAGTTGCGAATGTACTTAGCTACTAATAGGGGCAAATGGACGATGGATCGAAACTTGGAATCCTATGCAATGCCAGGCGGGTTCAAAGGCAACATCGATGAACGAGTCGTGCTCATCGATGCCACGCTCAAAAGGCGTTATTGCGCCTCAGGAGCACATAGGGCGTAGACAGGATGATTTTGAGATCCAGCCACAGTGACCAATGCTTGATGTACGAGATATCGCACTCGACACGACTGGCCATTTTGTCCAACGTATCCGTCTCGCCGCGGAAACCCTTGATCTGCGCCAGGCCGGTAATCCCAGGCTTCATTCCGTGCCGCTGCATGTAGCCGCGGAGCTTTTCGCTGAAGTGATGGTTGTGCTCAACCGCGTGAGGCCGCGGCCCGACAATGGACATGTCGCCGCGCAGCACGTTGATCAACTGCGGAAGTTCGTCAAGGCTGCTTGAGCGCAGAAAGCGGCCGAAGCGAGTTACGCGCGCATCGTTCCGCTTGGCTTGCGTCACTGCACCCTGGTCTTCGGAGTGCATCCACATCGAACGGAATTTCAATACCTCGAATTCCTTTCCACCCAAGCCGTGACGTTTTTGCTTGAAGAAGACTGGACCGGAAGAACTCACTCTTACGCCCAGTGCAAGCAGGAACATCAGCGGGCTTAACAGCACCAACAGGAGGAACGCGATAGACCGATCTTCGATCGCTTTCAAAATACCTGCATGCCCTTCAACCCGGCTCGAGCGCAGCGTAATGACGGGCACGCCCGCGAGAGACACCGTGTGATGGTTGATGAGCTCGTATCCAAAGAAGTCGGGCACCAGACGCACGGTCGTCGGCGTATCCAGCGTCAACTGGAGAACTTTCTGAATCGTCTCCTCCGCCCGCATGGGCAGCGCGATCCAAATCTGGTCGGGCGTGTACTCGGCGATCTTGGCGGCAAGTTCAGGCAGACCACCGAGCTCGGGAACGCCGGCAATATCCACCTGGTCGTACGGCGTGCTGATGTAGCCAAGTACATCGAGACCCATCCATGCACTGCCGCGCGATGCAGCAACAATGCGCTGCCCCGCCTGCGTGCTGCCAATCAACAGCACGCGGCGCGAGTCGACGCCTCGCATGCGGATATGGCCCAGCGTCCAGCGCAGCAATACGCGGTCGAGGGTGAGCACGACACCCGTGGCGACGAACCATGCACTGGCTGCGATGCGCGAATAGGCATCAGTGGTCTTAAGCGCCCACGCCATGGCCAGCAGAATGACCATGACGCCGGACCATGCAGCCCACAGGCGCACGATTTCCTGCAGCTGGTTTTCGCCGCGCCAGCTGCGATACAAACCCGCGGCAGGAAAGACGACAAGCGCAACCAACACCGTCCGCATCAAGCCGGAGGTGTAGTGAAGGCCCATCTCAAGATTTCCGAACTCCAGTCGATAAACTGCCAACGCCACCAGAGTGATCACGAACACGTCGCTCACTCGCAGCGTGATGTCCAGAAGTGCTGCGTATTTTGAAAAGAAATGGGACTCCGCCCTTTTCAGCTGCGGAAGACCTGGAATAGTTAACATCACCGCACTCCATCCATGTAGCTGTCTGCGACCGTTGTAATTCCGCGGCGGCTCCACCTTGGGTGCTGCTGCGGATCACCTGCGCAAGACCACCCTTCCATCGGGCTGCGCCACTTGCTTTCATTGCCCCTCATTCACTCCCCCCGTGAAAGAGCCGCGAGATCATCTCTGATCGCACGTCAAGCAACCAATAGACTGTTCGTACTACCCGGACCCGCAGGCCCGGTCACAATTTCCCACAAGAATTTTCTTCAACCTGCTTACGCGGGACTGCTGCTGTACTCGTAGTAACCATACGAGTAGTAGCCCGTACTCCTGCGTTCCACGGCGTTGAATACAGCGCCCTTGATCTGCACGCCGTTCTGTTCGAAACGCTGCTTGGCCAGCGCGATCTCGCGCGCCTGATTGAGGCCAAAGCGGATCACCAGCAAGCTGGTGCCCACGTGATGTCCCATGATCGCGGCATCGGTCACGGCGAGAATCGGCGGCGTATCGATGATCACCAGGTCGTACTTCGGCTTCAGCGTCTCGAGCAGGTCCGCAAAGCGGGCGTGCATCAACAATTCGGATGGATTCGGCGGCGCCTTGCCGCGCGAGATGAAGTGCAGGCCTTCGACATCGCTCACCGGCCGCACGGCGTCTTCCACGGAAAGCTGGCCGGCGATCAATTCAGACAAGCCCTTGTCGGGGCGCCCGCCAATCACGGTATGCAAAGCGCCCTTGCGCATGTCACCGTCGATCAGCAGCACGCGCTGGCCACCCTTCGCGATCACGGCAGCCAGATTGGACGAGATGAACGTCTTACCGGCCCCCGGGCTGGCGCCGGAGATCATGAGGATGTTGTTCTTGGCCTCGATGCGTGCGAAGTGCAAGCTGGTACGCAGGCTGCGCAGCGCTTCCACGGCCAGGTCCGCTGGCGCGTTGACCGCGAGCAATTTCTGTTTGCCGTCCGTGCGTCCGCGTCGCCCCTGCAGGAAGCTCTGCTTCTCGGCCACGCTGCTGGGTACCGACGCATAGACGGAAAGACCCAACTGCTCGATGGCCGACGGATCTTCCACGCCGCGGCTCAGCATCTGGCGCACCAGTACGAAAGCCACTGCCAGGAAACCACCGAGGAAGGTGCCACCCAAGGCAACGAGCGCCTTCTTCGGCTTGGCCGGCTTGGAGATATCCACGGCAGCAGGATCGATCACGCGTACATTGCCCACGGTGCCGGCACGCGCAATGTCGAGCTGCTGCGCCTGGTTAAGCAGGCCGGTGTAGGTCGCATTGAGCACTTCGACGTCGCGGGTCAGGCGCAGCAGCTCCTGCTGTGTGTCGGGCAAGCCACCCACCTGCTTGTCGATGCCGTTCTTCTGTCCCTGGAGCTGGGCGATCTGTTCAAGCAAAGCCTTGTACGCCGGATGCTCGGCGGTGAAGCGACGCTCCATGTCCGCCTGCTGCATGCGCAGCTGCTGGATGCTGGTTTCAATCGCGACCACCTGATCGAGCAAACCCTTGGTCTGCAGCGTGATGTCGACCGAGTGCGCCTTGGTCTGGAAGGCATTCAACGCGGACTGCGCCTTGTCCAGATCCTGTCGGATGCGCGGCAGCTGCTCGCGCACAAACTTGAGGCTGTTGGCAGCCTCAGCGGAGTTGCGCTCGACGTTCTGCTTTACGTAGGCCTGGCTCACATGGTCCAGCAGCTCACCCGCCAACTCCGGATCTTCGTGGTCGTACATGAGCTGGATGATGCCCGAGTCCTTACCCTGCTCCGCGGCATTGATATCCAGCTGCAATTGATTGACCACGGCAAGCGCGGTGTGGTGCACGACCGTGAAATGGGTACCTGGATTGGCGCGCAGCTCGCGCACCTGCATGGTGAAGCCATGGCCGGTGGCCACATTGCCCACCTGACCGGTCAGCATCACGTCGCCGCTGTAATACAGCGTGTAACCACCGTGCTCACCGGCGATGAGCACGAGCTTTTTCTCTTCCAGCGACGCCGGCACTTTCAACTGAAAGATGTCCAGCTTGGAACCGCCCCAGTCGTATCGGCTAAAGCCCATGAGTGGCGAGGCCACGTCAGCGGGCTGATCCGGTACGAAGTGACGCGCCACCCAGCCGCCGAAAATCGGAAAGTGGTAAGGCGCCACTTCGATCTGCAGGTTGAGCTCGTTCACCGCCTTGCCGATCACAGAGCGCGAGGTGATCAGCGCGATCTCAGTGGTCGCCTCCGAGCTCGACGCACCAAGCGTCTGCGTGATCGCGCTCAGGCCCGGCAGATCCGGCACCTTCTGCTCCACCTGCACCAGGGCGTCGGCCTCGTAGATCGGGGTGCCAAGCACGGCATAGCCCACACTGAGCACGAAGAACACGCCGGTAACGATACCGATCAGCCACTTGTGATCAAGCAGCGTGCCCAGCAGTTCGCGCAGGTCGATTTCGTCGTCTTGCGGCGCGGCGGTCTGTGTTGCGGTCATGCTGAGCTAGTCCAGGAAGGTCAGATTAGGATGGATGAAATTCGCGAGGCCTTATATCGGAACTCTCCGATACTGCTTTAAAGGCGCTTTCTTACCGGTTCCACGCGTCACTACGTACGCAGATACGGCAACCAACTCTGCACAGCACGATCGATCAGTTGGTAGACGTGTTCGAAAGCCTCGCGGCTCTGGCGATACGGATCAGGAATGTCGCCGCCTCGCCCCCAGCGATCCAGCAACATCACTTTGCCGCTGGCCTCGGGCGCCATGCGCATCAGGCTGGCGACGTGTTCGCGCTCCATGGCCAGTACGAGGTCAGCATCGCGCAGCATCGATGTGCTGATTTGCCGCGCACGGTGCTCGCCGCCATCCACGCTGTGTTCGCCAAGAATCTGCAAGGCCTGTGCATCCATCGGCTTGCCCACCAACGCGCCCAGGCCGGCGCTCTCGATGGAAGCACCAGCCGTGGAAAGGTGATGACGGA
Source organism: Dyella sp. 2YAF14 (assembly GCF_052114725.1). Classification (NCBI taxonomy): domain Bacteria; kingdom Pseudomonadati; phylum Pseudomonadota; class Gammaproteobacteria; order Lysobacterales; family Rhodanobacteraceae; genus Dyella; species Dyella sp. 2YAF14. Next base: position 114,527 of record NZ_JBFRFH010000009.1, read on the forward strand.
ACAAGTACTCGGCCGTAGGACTACGGCAGATGTTCCCCACGCAGACGATCAAAATCCGTTTGAACACAAACACCAACTCTTCCGATACGCATCCACTGCCCAAGCGCAAGCCTCGCGCTAGCGCGAGCTTTGTCGTTCTGGCAGGCCCCTGTAAAAACGCGTCGTATGCCGATCTTGTTATCTGGACGGGAGGCGCAACACCTTACCCGTCAAGTGAATCAGATCACAAAATAGCAACACTACTCTTGCGCTCAGCTTACAATCATAGCCACAAGTTTGATGGCCGTCACCGATCGGGAATCAGGATCGTCCCGTTCATTTTCCGGTAAGGTTGTGTTTAGATGTGCCCGAATGACCACCAGAATGGAGTTCTCGTGAAGAAGTTGCTTGCAGTCGTTTTGATGACGGCCATGATCGGCCAGACCTTTGCCCAGACCGCTCCGGCCCCGGCTGCTCCTGCTCCGGAAGCAGCCCCGCAGGCTGGCGCAGCAGCGGGCGCAGCCGGTGCTTCGGGCGCCGCCGCCGGCACCCTGACGGCTGCCTATGTTGGCGCTGCCGTACTTGGCGCAGCCGCAGTCGCCACGGCCGTTGCCGGCGGTGGCAGCGATAGCCACGGTAACCAGAACACCCCGCCGAGCACCGGCGGTGGCACGGGCGGCACCGGTGGCACGGGTGGTACGACCGGCACCACCGGCACCCACTAACCACTCCGCAGTACACGACACATCCATGCTGGATTCGTCCGGCATGGATGTGTGCTGTCTGTAACTCAAAGAAACCGAAGTCATGAACGTACGCACTGCCGTGGCGCTTGCCGCCGCGACCCTCCTGCTGCACGGGTGCATTTGGGCTCCCGGCCAGCACATGTCCACTCACAGCATGACGCGCAGTGAGGACGAAAACAGTCGCGTCGACATCGTGCCCATCACGCCCAAGCAGCTGGCGATGGACAAGGCCGGGCTCGCTGCAGCGGCGCTGCCGTCGGAGCTGCTTGCTTACAAGCCCGAGTCGTATCGCATCGGCGCGGGCGACACGCTGTACATCACGGTGTGGGATCACCCGGAGCTGACTTCGCCCGCCGGCCCGCAGCAACAGACCCTCGCCAACGGTCGTCTCGTGCGTTCGGATGGCACGTTGTTCTACCCGTATGTGGGCGAACTGAAGGTGTCTGGCCTGACCATCGAGGAACTGCGCAAGGCCATCAGCGACAAGCTGGCCAAGTACGTGGAAAAGCCGCAGGTCGACGTCAATGTCATCGGTTATGGCAGCCAGCGCGTCACCTTCCAGGGCGCCTTCGTCAAGACCGATCCGCAGCCGATCACCGCTATTCCCACCACGCTGGCGCAAGCACTGGGCGCGGCAACGATCAACACCGAGCAGGCCGATCTCTCTGGCCTGGTGCTATCGCGTGACGGTCACGACTACCGTATCGACCTCGATGCGCTGAACACCAACAAGTCGATGGCTCAGGATGTCTACCTCAAGCCTGGCGACCGACTGTTTCTGCCGTACAACGACGACCACGAGGTTTACGTCATTGGCGAAGTGAATCGCCCGATGGCGCTCACCTTCAAGACCTCCAACCTCACCCTGACCCAGGCGCTGGGCCGTGCCGGCGGACTCAATCCGTCAACCTCCAAGGGCAAGGCGGTGTACGTGATCCGCGGCATCGAGGGTCTGGACACGGCCAGGGGCACGGTCTATCAGCTGGATGCGCGCTCGCCGGATGCCTTCATCCTGGCGGACCAGTTCAAGGTGAGGCCGGGTGATGTGGTGTTCGTCGGGCCTGCCGACGTGACGCGCTGGAACCGCTTCCTGTCCCAGTTGTTGCCGCTGACCGGCATCATCAGCAACGCGGCCAACGCCTCGTACAACCTCGACCACTGATGTTGTCGCGGCGCCCGAACAACGGCCGGCGCAAGCCGGTCTTTGCGATGCCCTTGCGTCTTGCGCGAGGGCATCGTTCGTTCGCGCGCCGATGCGGGGAGCGGATTGCCGTGTTTGCGGCGGCCGGCATGCTGCTCGCCGGATGCACCAGCGTCTCGCGCTCCACCGCGGATACCATGCGGCTTGTCTGGCAGGGCACGCCCAGGCTTTCGCCCACCGCCGAACAGGTGCAAGCCAAGCCTTATTTCCAGATGCGCGCCATCACTGCGCACGGCGACGCGATTCTGATCCTGGGCAACGTCGTCGGTGCTCGACAGTATTGGTACGGCACGAGCGGTGTTGCCCTGGTGCTGGAAGACGGTCGCGTGGTGCAGACCATCGGTCTCGCACAGAATCTCGATGGCAGCCGTATCGATCGTGCCAACGATCCTTTCGTCCATGGGCTGCAAACGCTTGGCGCCGCCACCAGCTACGACCGCATCGACGACTGGTCGCCTGGTTATCGCTACGGCATTCCGGTGCACGCGACGCTGAAGCCCGCAGGTGAAACCAGCATCGACATCCTCGGCACGGCGCATCGCGTCTTGCTGGTGACCGAAGAAGTTTCCGCCAAGGTAGCCGGCCTTCGCGTCAGCAATCGCTATTGGGTCGACCCCAGCGATGGCTTCGTGTGGATGAGCGAACAGGAAGTCATGCCTGGCATGACGATCAAGCTGGTGCAGTTGCGCCCGTATCGCGGGAGCAAATCGTGATGCGCCGATACATGCTGCTTGCGGCCATGATCTGCCCGCTCGCCGCGCATGCAGTGGACGTCCAGATCACGGGCGCCGTAACCGCTCCCGGTTTGAAGCAACTTTCCGGTCACGCGCGCCTGAGCGATGGCGCGCTGGCCAGCCCCTTGGGTGCCGATGCGTATCCGCTGGGCGCGTCGTGGCAGCGACCGTCGCTTCAGGTGGAGCAGTCGCGCCTGAAGGCAGGCGTCCTGTTTGACCTGGATAGCGCGCGGCTGCAGGCCTTGCGCGATAACCGTACCGCCCTGGCCGACACCCTCGCTTCGCTGCGCGACTGGTTGCAGCCGATGCCCGTGACGGGGCGTGAAGTGGCCTTGCTCGACCCGCGCTCGGTGGAAGTGAACGCCGTCGAAAATCGGCCTGTGGGCGAAGGCGACACGCTTTTTTATCCCCGTCGCCCAACCACCATCCAGGTGGTCGGCGCAGTGAACCAGCGTTGCGTGCTGCCGTTCGTGCCGATGCAAAACGCGCAGGACTATCTCGGCGCCTGCAAACCGTCGAATGTGGCCGATGGTGACTGGATCTTCGTGATCCAGCCCGATGGCCGCATCACGAAACAGGGCGCGGGGCTGTGGAATCGCGGCCCATCCATGCCATTGGCGCCAGGAGCGGTGATCTACGTGCCACTGCGTGAAACCGGCTTGCATGGCGTGTCGCCGGAGCTCAACCAGGCATTGGCCGCCTTTCTGGCGACCCAGCCGCTAGCTGCGGCGGAAGGCGATCGATAATGCGCAAGCGGACAGGACGTCCCTCGGGGATCATCACCTCGCCCCGCGGCCGCACCCAGCTGCGGCGGCGTTGCGGTTGCCTGCTGCCCTTGCTTGGCGGCTTGCTGATGGGCACGGCGTATGCCGACAACGCTCCCACGCAAAGTGATTTTGGCGGCGTCGGCCTGTGGCAGACGCCCACCGCACGCATGGCCGACGATGGCGAAGTGGCGCTGACGGCCAGCCATGTCCAGCCGTACGACCGCTACAACGTTTCGTTGCAACCGCTGCCGTGGCTGGAAGGCATCTTCCGTTACACCGCGGTGAACAATCGCCGGTATGGCCCGGAATCACTGAGCGGTAGCCAGAGTTACAAGGACAAATCCATCGACGTGAAGATACGTCTATGGAGCGAAAGCCATTACCTGCCCGACCTCAGCGTGGGTGCCCGCGATATCGGCGGCACCGGTCTGTTCGCCGGCGAATACGTGGTGATGAACAAGCGTTTCGGGCCGATCGACGCCAGCCTGGGCATGGGCTGGGGCTATGTCGGTGCGCGCGGCGACATCAACAATCCGTTGTCCATCATCAGCGACAAGTTCGATGTGCGGCCGAGCGATAGCGACGGCACCGGCAAGTTCTCCAGCAATCGTTATTTCCGCGGCCCGGCAGCGCTGTTTGGCGGCATCAGCTACCAGACGCCGTGGGACTGGCTGGTGCTCAAGGCCGAGTACGACGGCAACAACTATCAGCACGAACCGCAGCACAACAATCAGAAGCAGAGCTCGCCGGTCAACGTCGGCGCTGTGTTTCGTCCCGGCCGCAACCTCGATCTGAGCGTGGCGATCGAGCGCGGCAACACGGTGATGTTCGGACTGACACTGCACGCCAATATGGCCGAAGGCACCGGACCGACGAAGTTGCTGGATCCGGCGCCGCCCAAGCAGAACACCGCACCCGTGACGCAGACGCCGGAAGAGGTCGACTGGGCGAACGTCGCGCGAACACTTCGCGACAACGCGGGCATCCAGGTGTCGAGCATCACCCGCCGCGGCAGCGAAGTGGTGGTGAAAGGCGAGCAGGAGACCTATTTCTACAGCGCCAAAAGCGTGGGCCGTGCGGCGCGCGTGCTCGACAACGCGCTTGGCGCCGGCGTCGACTGGTTCACCATCGCCTCGCAGCAGGAAGGCCTCACCACGGCGGAAACCAGCGTCAACCGCCAGCGTTTCGATGAGCTGTTGAATCACGACATCACGTTGGGTGAATTCCGCCAAAGCGTGGAGCAAAACGCGCCGACACCGCGCAATGATGACGTGCTCTACCGCGCCCCGATCAAACGTTTCGACCAGTCCTTTGCGCTGGTTTACGCGCAAAATCTCGGCGGCCCGGACGCCTTCCTGCTCTATCAGATCGCCGCCGTCTACAACCTCGATTTCCACTTCACGCCCAACCTTTGGTGGAGCGGTGTGGCGTCGGTGGATCTGCTCGACAACTACGACAAGTTCAAATACGACGCGCCCAGCGACCTGCCGCGCGTGCGTACCGATGTGCGCAAGTACATCACCAGCTCGACCGTCACCATGCCGGTCTTCCAGCTGACTGGTACGCAGCAGCTCGGCCACGATCTTTACGGCATGGCGTATGCCGGCATGCTGGAGAGCATGTTCGGCGGCGTGGGCGGCGAAGTGCTCTATCGCCCGTTTGGCGAGCGCTGGGCGATCGGTTCGGATATCAATTGGGTCAAGCAGCGCGGCTACGACCAGGACTTCTCGTTCCGCGGCTATCACGTGGTCACCGGCCACGTCACCGGCTATTTCGACCTGGGCTACAAGGATGTGCTCGTCGCAGTCAGCGCCGGTCGCTATCTGGCTGGAGACTGGGGTGCGACGGTCGACGTGTCGCGCGAGTTCCGCAACGGCGTGCGCATGGGTGCGTATGCGACCAAGACCAATGTGTCGGCGGCGCAGTTTGGCGAAGGCAGTTTCGACAAGGGCATCTATGTGTCGATTCCGTTCGACCTGATGCTGCCCCGCTCCACGCTTTCGCGCGCCGCCTTTGTCTGGGATCCGCTGATCCGTGACGGCGGCGCGAGCCTGGGCCGGCGCTACTCGCTCTACTCGCTCACCAGCGATCGCGACCTGGACAACTTCAACAGCAATCTCGACAAGATCGTCGAGTAAGGCTTTGGGCCCGGATAGTCACCGGGCCACCTCGCCCGCGAATGCATCGACATTCTTAGCCGTCGAGCCACACCTCGCCGTCGGTGACGCGCACGCCCACGCTGCGCAAGTGCTCGCCGCGACACGGGCCGCCGATGCAAAGCCCATCGACATCCTGGAACGACGCGCCATGCGCCGCACAGATCAGCAAGTTGTCTTTGATCAGGAACTTGCCCGGCGCCCAGTCCAGGCGGCGTCCGGCATGCGGACAAATATTGAGATAGGCATACGCCGCGTCATCGCGACGCAGCACGATCACGTTCTCCTCGCCGTCGCGCAGCACGGCATCAACCGCGATGGCGCCGCCATCGGGAATATCGTCCAGTCGGCAAAGCGCCTGGTCGGGTGTTGCTGTATCCATCGGCACTTGCCTCTTTCGCCCTAAGGCCCCATCGTTACGCACGTAAGTCGTTGATTTTACCACACGGATTTTTAACACATGCGCTTTTCACTGCCCATGCCGCGTCGCTCCCGCCATCCCCTGGTCCGCGCTTTGTCGCTGCTCGTGGGCCTCGCCGTGGTGGGCATCTTGCTGGTGTTTGGTCTCGTGGTAGCGAGCGTGCTGCTCGTTGGAGGCGCTGTGGTATTCGCGCTACGCCAATGGTCGCGCAAGCGCAGTGCCGTGTCGCCTGTGGGCACGCGCAGCCACAAGCCCGAAGTCATCGAAGGCGAATTTGTGGTGCTGCAGCGCACGCATCACGTCGCGCATTGATGATCCGGCCTGCGGGCCGTCCGGCAATCAGCAAGTCCTGAAGCGTCGGCGCCGCCGACGCTGGTGTTGCGTCACGCACCCAGGAGACTAGCCGCGCAAGATCCGGATGGCTGGCCAGGCAGGCTGGCACTAGGCTGGACTCATCGGTTCTTCGGATGTCCACCATGACGACCCGCCACACCAACGAATCCACCCTCGAACAGGTCCGCCTGCTGCTGGAACGCGCCGACGAAGCGCCGACCCTGCAGGATCTTGCCGAGGTTGCCAAGCTCAGTCCCAGCCATCTGCAGCGGGCGTTTCGGCGTCGCTACGGCATGAGTCCGGCGGAATATCATCGCGCGCGCCGTTTCGGCCAGCTCAAGACGGCACTGCGCAAAGGCGCGGCGGTATCCGATGCGGTCTACGACGCCGGCTTCGGTTCGGGCAGCCGCGTCTACGAACATAGCGACCGACTGCTCGGCATGACGCCCGCCAGTTATCGCGCCGGCGGCGCGGGCGCTGCGATCCGCTACACCACCACCGAGACCTCCCTGGGCCGCCTGCTGGTCGCCACCACTTCACGCGGCATCTGCTCAGTAACGCTGGGCGATACCGATGCGGAACTGGAGCAGCGGCTCGCCGACGAGTTCCCGCACGCAACCCGCGAACGCGTGGATGCCGGCCGCGAAGAATGGCTGGACGCGGTGATCGCGCGCATCGCCGGCGAACTGGGCTGGAGCACCACGGATGCACCGGATCTTCCGCCGCTCGATGTCGCCGCCACGGCCTTTCAATGGCGTGTGTGGAATGCACTCACGCGCATCCCCGCCGGCACCACCAAAAGCTATGGCGAATTGGCCGCGGAACTGGGCATGCCTCGAGCTGCCCGCGCCATCGGCAATGCGTGCGGCAACAACCGGCTCGCCTTGATCGTGCCGTGCCATCGCATCGTCCGCGAAGACGGTTCGCTCGGCGGCTGGCGCTGGGGCGTGGAACGCAAGCGCGAGCTGCTTGCCAGCGAACAGCGTGGCGACCATCGAGAAGGCAAGCGCTCAGCCGCCTGACTTGAGCAGCGCTCAACCCTGCCTTGCGGAAGCCTCGCTTCTGCCGCCGCTGCGCCCGGACTATGTTGGGTGTGCCTGTAAACTATGAGCGGCATCCACCCCGCGATGCTCCCCGCGCAGCCTGCCATGACAGATACCACGACCACCTCCGTCGCCCCCGCGGCGACCGCGCCCTTTGCCGACACCCGCGTGCTGGTGCCGTTGGCGCTGTTTGCGCTGTACATCATCTGGGGTTCGACCTACCTGGGCATCCGCTATGCCCTGGAAAGCTACCCGCCCTTCCTGCTTGCGGGCATTCGTTTTCTGGGCGCCGGCGTTGCGCTGTTTGCCTTCCTTCGCCTGCGCGGCGTGGCGCTGCCCACGGCGCGTCAGTGGCGCAATGCGGCCATCACCGGGTTCTTGCTACTCGGCGTTGGCAATGGCCTGGTCTGCTTCGCCGAGCAGCGGGTGAGTTCGGGGATTGCCGCCGTGGCGGTGGCCAGCATGCCGCTGTTCGCGGCGCTGTTTTCGGGTCTCTATCGGGAGTGGCCGACGCGCCGCGAAGCCATTGGCCTGGTGATCGGTTTCGTGGGCGTGATCGTGCTCAACCTTGGCGCCGGACTTTCCGGTTCGCGTATCGGTGCGATCGCGCTGCTCGTGGCCGCGATGAGCTGGGCCTTCGGCGCGACCTGGAGCCGTCGTCAGGATATGCCGGCTGGCCCCATGAATACGGCGGCGCAAATGCTCTGCGCAAGCGTGGCCATGTTGATCGTAGGCTTCGCCAGCGGCGAACAGCTGCCAGCCCATCCCACCGCACGCGCCACCGCAGCGCTGGTCTATCTTGCGGTGTTCGGCTCGATCATCGCGTTCAGTGCCTTCCTATATGTGCTCAAGCACGCGCGGCCCGCACTGGCGACCAGCTACGCCTATGTGAACCCGCCAGTGGCCGTGCTGTTCGGCGTGTTGCTCGCTGGTGAAAGCGTGGGGCCGTATGACTTGATCGGCATGGCCATCATCCTGCTGGGCGTGGGCGCCATCACCTTGGCGCGCCAGCGCCGCTGATCTCCAGCGCTTTTCCAGAGCCCGCACTTTCCGACGCCGGCAGCGGCGTGAAGGTTGGGCATGCCGTGTGAGGTGATACCAAGGCATGCATCCAGTCGAGCAGGGGTTGCATCAGGCGGTCCGTGCGCAACGGCAGGCTGAGGTGATTTTCGCTCGGGACTTCGACATAGCGCGCCTGCGGTGAACTGGCGGCCAGTGCTTTCAAGGCTGTCGCCGACACGAGCGGATCGCTGGCGCCACGCAACATCAAGGTGCAGGGTGCATGCCGCAACGCGCTGGCGGTGTCGATGTGCTCCAGATCGACGCCCAGGTCGCTGGATGCACGCGCAATGGCCGCATCCACGCTGGATCCACCTATGGCATGACCCAGCCAACGCGGACCGAACAAGCCCGTCGATGGCGCGCGACGAATGACGTCGGCCGCATTGCCATATGGCTCCAGCGCGATCACACCATCGACATCGTCCAGCTCAGCGGCCGCGAACACCGCTGCGGTGGCGCCATAGGACACGCCCATCAAATACAGCGGCGACGGCAACCGCCCCGATGCACGAAGGCTGCGCACCAGCTCGGCCACGTCCTTGCCTTCACGCGGCCCGTAGCCGACTGGTGCGATGTCAGAATCACCCTGGCTGCGCAGATCCGGCATCACCGTCACATAGCCTGACGATGCAAACCGATACGCCCAGGTTGCCAGCATGGCGCCCTCGCCTTCCCACGGGTGCAGCAACACGATGCTGCCCTTTACTGCGAGCCGCGAACCATCGAACGGGGCCTGCGGCATTTGCCACTGCCATCGGAGGCTCGAGCCATCGGCTGATGCCCTGAAGGTTTCCTGCATGACGTATGCATGCGGCTGACCCAGCCAATAAGCCATACGCACACCATCGGACGTGCGTATCGATGCCTGCACAAAGCCCTGCTGCCGCAGGTTGTCGTGGATGGCTAGTTGCAACGGCGTATGGCTGCGCGCCGGATGTTCGATCTTGTGGGTCACATAGCTTGCACAGCCGGCAAGCCAAGGCAGCAGGGCCAGCCCTATCGCATATCCCTTGCGCATGACGATCTCCCCAGGCGTCACCGACGGCGCGAGCGTTGCGCGGCGCCGCCAGATTCGCAAGCGGTCGCGCGGTGAGGCCGCGCCACCGCCGCTCTTACAGTTCGCGCAACGCGGTCGTCACCGGCAATCGCGCGGCGCGGATGGCCGGGAAGATGCCGCCGATGAAACCGATGGCGAGCGCCCATTTGAGACCTGTCCAGAGCAGGGCTGGCGACACGCGCAACTCGAAGCTCAATTTGCCCACGGTGCCCGCAGCGAGCGTCGAGGCGCTATAGCCATTGAAGATCACCCAGGCGAGCAAGCCACCGAGCAAGCCGCCGATCAGCGCGAGCAACATGGTTTCCAACATCACCGCGACCACCACGGGCAAGCCGCGAAATCCGATCGCACGCAAGGTGGCGATTTCGCGTGCACGGGCGGCGACGGCTGCGAACATGGTATTGAGCGCGCCGAACATGGCGCCGATGGCCATGATCAGGCCGACCGTAATGCCGACTACCTTGATCACCTTGGTCATGCCTTCGGACTGCTTGCTGAAGTAGTCCAAGGTGGTGCTGACATCCACCTTCAACTGCGGATTGCCTTCCAGCTCGGCCTTGAACTTGTCGTAGGACTTGGGATCAGCCAACCGCACCATCACCGACGCACGACTGCTGCCGCGACGATAGGTGTCGGCCACCACGCTGGCATCGCCCCATATTTCCGAATCCATGGCATCGCCGGACGAGAACACGCCGACCACCGTCCACTGCTGGTTGCCCAGTTTTACGGTATGGCCAGGCACCAGGCCATCGAACTGCTTTGCCGCGCCCTTGCCCACGATCAACTCGCGCATGCCGGGCTGAAAGTTGCGTCCCTCGATGACTTTCACGTTGGGACGCACGGCCCAGGCCTGGTCGCCGACGCCGCGCAGCTGCACGCTGCCTTCGTCGTCCGGGTTGCCGCCCTTGAGTGGAAGATTGGCGGCTACCACCAGCTCCGGCGAGGCGATGGGCTGGCCTTTGCTGTCCTTGGCGATGCCCGCGGCCTGCGGAATCAGCGTCACGCTGTCGTGATCGAGTACCGACATCACTTCGGCCGCCGATGAACCGCGCATCACGATGGCGGTGTCGGCACTGCCGGTCTTGCGCAGCGTCTCCGCATAGCCCTCGCCCATCGCCAACAAGGCGACCAGCACGCCAACCACGCCGGCAATACCGATCACGATGACCGCCGACGATCCGATGCGCTGCCTTAGTGTGCTGATGCCGACGCTCGCCACCGATGCCGCACGCCGACCGCTGCGGGTGAACGCCATCCACAAGGCAAACACCACGGCCAGCCCGATGACGCCCTGCCAGGGCAGGATGACCCAGGCCCACAGCACGATGGCGATCACGATCAGCAAGCCCAGATTGAACAGGAAATTCTTCATGTCGCTCTCCTTAGCGGCCAGCCAATGCATCGACGATGTTCAGCCGCATCGCCCGCATGGCCGGCAATACGCCCACCAGCAGTCCGATGGCGATCATCAGCACCAGGCCCAGGATCCAGCTACCCGCACCCACGCTGGGCAGGTTGAGCATGCCGCCGCTGCCGGCGCTCACGACGGGAATGATCAGCGAGGCCAGGCCAAGCCCGATCACACCGCCGAGCAACAACAGCAGTACGGACTCGGCCAGCACGATGGCGAGCACGGCCTGATTGGAGAAGCCAATCGTCTTGAGCACCGCCAGCTCGCTGGTGCGTTCGCGAACCGCCTGCATCATGGTGTTGCCGGACAACAGCAACAGCGTGAAGAACACCGCGCCCATGATCGAACCCACGATCAGGCCGATATCAGCCAGCTGCTTCATCCAGTTGGCGGTCGCCGCCTGTTCGGTCTGGGTACGCGTCTCGTGATCGGAGTTGGCTGAGATCGCGTCGATCGCCTTGGCCACCTTGTCGGCCTGGTTCACATCGCTGACGCGCGTGACATACCAGCCCACGGTGCCGCGATTGAACGGCGTGGTCTCGTCGAAATACTTCCAGTGCAGCAACAGCATCTGGTCGAAGAAGCCGCCGCTCTTCTTGTCCTTCGAATGCAGGATGCCGACGATGTCGAACGTCCAGTTCTTGCTGCCCTGGCGATCCGGGAAGATGGTCGACTGCAGCGGGATCTTGTCGCCTACTTTCCAGTTGAAACGCTTGGCCAGTTTTTCGCCGACGAGAATGCCCGTTCGCGTATCGTCAAAGGCCTTGCGCTCGGCCGCACTCACCTCGATCTCCGGATAGAGGTCGATGTAGTTCGGTTCCACCGCAAAACTGAAGACCTGGTTGTGCGGGTCCTGATAGGCGCCGCCGAACCAGTTCGCGTAGGTCACCATCTTCACGCCGGGCACCTGCGCAATCTGGGCTTCCAGCGATTGCGGCAAGGTCTGGATGAAGGAGAGTTTCGAACCGGTCTGCAGGCGTTGTGCGCCATTGGCGCTCTGGCCCGCCTGGTTGAACGAGGTACGCACCGCGTCGAGCATGCCGAACAGCAGGAACGCGGCAATGATCGACACGAGCGTAAGCAAGGTGCGGGTCTTGCGCCGGAACAGCGCCGCCCAGATGAGATGGAGATATTTCATCGTCGCATCCTCACGCCAGTGCCTGTTCGACCAGCGTACCCTTGTCCAAATGCAGCGTGTGGTTCGCGTATTCGGCCGCCTTCGGATCGTGCGTGACCATCACGATGGTCTTGCCGTGCTCGCGATTGAGCACGCGCAGCAGCCCGAGCACTTCCTCGGCGGACTGGCGATCGAGGTCGCCTGTCGGCTCATCGCAAACCAGCAGCGTGGGATCGGAAACGATGGCACGGGCAATCGCCACGCGCTGTTGCTGACCGCCGGAGAGTTCGCTGGGCTTATGCGTCGCGCGCTCATCCAGGCCCACCAGCTGCAGCGCGATCGACGCATTCTTGCGTCGCTGCGCGGCTGACAGCTTGGTGAGCAGCAACGGCAACTCCACGTTGCGTTGCGCGGACAGCATCGGCATCAGGTTGTAGAACTGGAACACGAAGCCCACATGCGCCGCCCGCCACTTCGCCAACTGGCCACCGCCGAGCTGGTCGAGGCGCTGACCCGCCACCGTGATGCTGCCGCCGCTGGGCGTATCCAGGCCTCCGATGAGATTGAGCAAGGTGGTCTTGCCCGAACCGGACGGCCCCATCAACGCCAGGAAATCGCCTTCGGCAATATCGAGGTTGATGTGGTGCAGCACTTCCACTTTCTGCTTGCCGCGCTCGTACACCTTGGAGAGGTCGCGGGTTTCGATCAACGTGCTCATGCGTTAGCTCCTGATGCGAATTGTTTGGCACCGTTCCAGGCGATGCATCCGATCACGCGTTGACGAAGCGGATCACTGGGCGGCTTTTGCCGCCAGCTTGACCCGGTCGCCGTCCTTCAATGGCTCCGGCGGCGACACCACCACGATGTCGCCCACTTGCACACCTGTCGGCAGCAGGCTCTGGTCGCCGATTTTCGAGGCGGCCGCAGATACCGTGCGTTGCTGCACGGTGTCCCCGCTGACGATGAACACCACGCCATGACCGTCGCGCTGCGCGATGGCCGCGGTCGGCACCAGCGCGCCCTGCGGTGCGTGTGCCTGCGGCGCTTCCTGCTTCTTTTCCAGGAAGGACACGCGCACGCCCATGTCCGGCACGATGCGTCCGTCCTTCTTCTCCAGCGCCACGCGTACTTTCACCGTGGCCTTGCCGCGATCGGCGGCGGGAACGATGGCGATGACGTGGGCGGGAATCTTCCAGTCCGGATAGGCGTCCAGCACGGCCTCGGCGGGCATATGCGGCTCCACGCGGCCGATATAGGCCTCGTTGACGTCGACGTCCACTTCCAGCGAATCCATGTCAACCACGGTGCCGACGCCCGTGCGGGTGAAACCGCCGCCGGCGGAGAACGGCGAGACGATTTCGCCGACCTGTGCGTCCTTGGTGGTGATCACGCCATCGAACGGCGCGCGGATCACGCAATAGTCGAAGTTGACCCGCGCCTCAACGACCTGCGCATCGGCCGAGGCCGCACTGCGCTGCTGCGAGAGCAGCTGGGCGCGGGTGCTGTCCACCAGCGTGCGCGATTGCTCGGCGACCTGTTTGGCGACCAGGCCTTTCACGGCGAGTCCTTCGTTGCGCACCGCGTCGCGCTCGTTCTGTGCAAGCTGCACCTGGTACTGCGACACCAGGGCGTGCGATGCGGCGGCCGCCGTACGGGCCGCATCAAGTGCGGCCTTGTACTGCGAGTCATCGAGGCGTGCCACTACCTGGCCCTGCTTCACGTGATCGCCCTCTTCAATCAGCACGTCGGTCAGCGTGCCGGTGATCTGTGCCGACACGGTCGCCTGCCGCCGCGCGGTGACATATCCGGTGGCCTGCAGCACCGCACCGGCCGCCGCATTGGCGACCGGCGACTGCGCCTGGGCCGTCTGCACTTCGATGGCCTGCCGGCCCAGCACCAACCACGCCACCCCAGCTGCGACCAACAGGACGAGCAGCACGCCGCCAACGATCCACGGCCAGCGACCGGGTCCCTGGCCATGCTCCTCGCGCAGGTGTTTCTCGATGCGCAGTTCCTTCAATAGATCCGCATTCGCCACACGCTCTCCCTGCCGGTCCGAGCCGGTTCCATGATGCGATACACAATGCTGGAGCGACGCTTCCGCCTCCAGAGGCCCTCATCAGCCAAAGGCGGTGACAGCTGTCACCCGGGCTGACTTGATCGAGGGCAGAGAACGGCCCGGTTGTACTCGCAAGCCCGGATCGAAAAAAGCTGACGTGACAGGGGACTGGCAGGACGGGTCAGCGGTGATACCCTTTCCGCCCATGTCATACGCCATTTCTCCCCCGCCTGTACCGAGCCTGCCGATCATCGGCAGCGACCAACGTTTCCCGCTGCGCCGCATCTTCTGCATCGGCCGCAACTACGCCGAGCACGCCCGCGAAATGGGCGCGACGGTGGACAAGGACACCCCGCTGTTCTTCACCAAGCCGGCCGACGCCGTGGTCACCGACGGTGCCGACGTCGTCTACCCGCAAGCCACCCACGACCTGCACCACGAAGTGGAAATGGTGGTGGCACTGGGCGCGGGCGGACGTGACCTGACCGAACAGCAAGCCGGCGCGCTGATCTGGGGCTACGGCGTGGGTCTGGACCTGACCCGCCGCGACCTGCAGGCCGTGGCCAAGGCCAAGAGCCATCCCTGGGACGTGGCCAAGGGCTTCGATCATTCCGCGCCCGTCTCCGCGCTGCGCCCGGCCAGCCAGGTGACGCTGGATGCCGATACCGCACTCACCTTGACCGTGAACGGCCAGCAGCGCCAGCACGGCCGCCTCGGCGACATGGTGCACAGCGTGAACGAGATCATTGCCCTGCTCTCGACGCTGTTCGAGTTGAAGGCCGGCGACCTGATCTTCACCGGGACGCCTGCCGGTGTTTCAGCGATGCAACGCGGCGACCGGTTTCATGCCGAATTGGCCGGTGTGGCCACGCTCGAGGGCAAGGTCGTCTGAACTTGCGGGCGCGGCTACATGCCGCGTCCACACGGCGCTGAGCTAGAGTGTCGCTGCCATCAAGCCCAGGGAGAGAAGCATGAGCATGCTCAAAGAGTTCAAAGAATTCGCCATGCGCGGCAACGTGATCGACCTCGCGGTCGGTGTTGTGATCGGCGGCGCATTCGGCAAGATCGTCACCTCGCTGGTGGACCAGATCATCATGCCGCCGATCGGCCTGCTCACCGGCGGCGTCGATTTCTCGCAGATGAAGTGGGTGCTCAAGCCGGCCGACAATACCGATCCGGCGCACAAGATTGCCGAAGTGGCTATTGGCTACGGCAACTTCATCAATACCCTGATCCAGTTCCTCATCATTGCTTTCGCGATCTTCCTGGTGGTCAAGGCGATCAATAAACTCACCCGCCGCGAGGAAGCCGCGCCAGCGCCTCCAGCGGCCGACGTGGTGTTGCTCACCGAGATCCGCGACCTGCTGAAGGCGCAGAACCCGAAGTAAGCGACGAGGAACGTTGCGCGGAAAAGGCGCCCAGGGCGCCTTTTTTGTTTTTGATGTTTTTATCCCCGCACCGTGACTTCTGGCCTAAGCAGCCAGAGGCATGCGGGCCATAATCGAAGTTTCCGCCCAAGGAACGTCCCCATGCGTCAACTGCCGCTCACCTTGCTCGCCGCCAGCCTGATGTTTGCCATCGGCTCGGCCCATGCCGCCACCCAGACCACGGTTCCCGCCGCAGCCGTAAAGACGGCCGAACAGCTGCGCGACAAGGCGATGAACGACAACACGGCCTACCAGATCGTCGAGTCGCTGACCACGGAAGTGGGCCCGCGCATTGCCGGCGGTCCGGCCGATCAGCGCGGCCGCGAGTGGGCGATCGCCAAGTTCAAGGCACTGGGTTTCGACAAGGTCTATACCGAGCAGGTCACCTATCCGCTGTGGGAACGCCGCAGCGAACATGCAGCCATCGTGGCTCCGTTCCCGCAGCCGCTGGACCTGATCGCACTGGGCTACTCGGCCGGCACGCCCAAGGGCGGCCTCACTGCCGAAGTGGTGCGCTTCGATAGCCTCGATGCACTGAAAAAGGCCGATCCCGCCAGCGTGAAGGGCAAGATCGTTTACGTCGATGCGCACATGCAGCGCCACAAGGATGGCGCGGATTACGCCATCGGCTCGGGCGTGCGCGTCGGTGGTCCGGTGATCGCCGCCAAGATGGGCGCCGCCGGCTTCCTGCTGCGCTCGGCCGGCACCGATGCCAATAGCCGCACGCCGCATACGGGCGTCACCGGCTTCACCGATCCGAAAGAGGCCATCCCCGCCGCGGCGCTCTCCAATCCCGATGCCGACCAGCTCACGCGCATCCTCGGCTATGGCAAGCCGGTGAGCGTCAAGCTCGATCTCGATGTCGGCTTCAACGGCAGCTATACCGGCGCCAACGTGATCGGCGAAGTCACCGGCAAGAAGCACCCGGATCAGGTCATCGCCATCGGCGGTCATCTCGATTCCTGGGATCCGGGCACTGGCGCGATCGACGACGGCGCCGGCGTGGCCATCGCCATGGCCGCCGGCAAGCTTATCCACGACATGCCGCAGCGTCCGGACCGCACCATTCGCGTCATCGCCTTCGCCAACGAAGAGATGGGCCTGTGGGGCGGTCGCGCGTATGCCGACAAGCATGCCAAGGAAGTCTCGAAGTTTCAGCTCGGCACCGAGTCGGATTTCGGCGCGCGCAAAGTGTGGCTGATGACCGCCAGCGTGAAGCCCGAAGCGCGCGGCGCCATCGAGCAGATCGCCAAGGTGCTGGCGCCGATCGGCGTGGACTACGACGCCAAGAAGCCGGGCGGCGGTGGTTCGGACCTGTCGCAGATGCACGGCAAGGGCATGGCCGCGCTGTCGCTGGTGCAGGACGGCACCGATTATTTCGACTACCACCACACCGCCAACGACACGCTCGACAAGATCGATCCGAAGGAACTGGCGCAGAACGTGGCGGTGTATGCCGCGTTCTCGTACATGGCTGCGCAGGCTGATGGCGATTTTGGTTCGGCGCCTGGGGCGTTTGCGGGTGACGGGACGGAAGAGTGATCGCTCACCACGTGTGATCAAGAGGGCGGCCCACGGCCGCCCTTTTTTTGTCCAGCCATTCACTGTGGGAGCGCACCCTGTGCGCGACAAACCTACGAAGCGGAGACGACGCCTCGCCGCAGTCGCGCACAGGGTGCGCTCCCACAGGAGGTGAGGTGAGGTGACGCTCAGTGGGCTGCTTCGGCTTCGCCCACACGCCGCTTGCGCGACAAACGCGCATTCAGGCGATCGAGATACAGATAGATCACCGGCGTCAGATACAGCGTGAGCACCTGCGACACCAGCAGGCCACCCACCACGGCCAGGCCCAGCGGGCGACGCGTGTCCGCACCCGCGCCAAGTCCCAGCGCAATCGGCAAGGTGCCGGCGAACGCGGCCATGGTCGTCATCATGATCGGGCGGAAACGCACTTGGCACGCTTCGACGATCGCCAACGCCGGCGCAGTGCCTTCGCTGCGCTGCTTCTCCAACGCAAAGTCGATCATCATGATCGCGTTCTTCTTCACGATGCCGATCAGCATCACGATACCCACGAAGGAGAACAGGTCCAGCGGCGCATGGAAGATCATCAGTGTCAGCAACGCACCCACACCGGCCGACGGCAGCCCGGAGAGGATCGTCAACGGATGGATGAAGCTTTCGTACAGAATGCCGAGCACCAGATAGATCACGAACAGCGCCATCACCAACAGCAGGCCCATGCCCTGCATCGAGTCCTGGAACGCCTGCGCCGTGCCCTGCACGCTGCCGGTGATGGTCGGCGGCAGGTTCATCTGCTTCATCGCGCCATCGATGCTCGCGACGGCTTCGCTGAGGCTTACGCCCGGCGCGAGGTTGAACGAGACCGTCACCGCGGGAATCTGGCCCTGGTGATTGACGGTGAGCGCCTGCGGCTTGCGCTCGAAGCTCGCCACCGCATTGAGCGGCACCAATCCGCCACTGCTCGAGGTGACGTAGATCTGCGACAGCACATCCGGATCGTTCTGCAAGGCGTAATAGACCTGCAGGATCACCCAGTACTGCGATGACGCGCCGTAGATGGTGGAAATCTGATTGGCGCCAAACGCCGATCCCAGCGCCGTCTGCACCTGATCCATGCTCAGGCCCAGCGTCGCGAGCTTGTCGCGATTCACGTTCACCACGATGGATGGACCATTGAGGTCCAGATCGCTGGTGACGTCCTGGAAACCGGGCAGCTTGCTGAAGGCGGTGATCACCTTGCCCGACCAGTCGTACAGCGCCGGCGTGTCGATCGACTGCAAGGTGTACTGGTATTGCGCCTTCGATTGACGTCCGCCCACCTGGATCGGCGGCGGGTTCTGGATATAGGCGCGGATGCCGGGCACTTTGGCGAACTTGGCGCGCAACTCCTGGATGATTTCGTTGATGCCCTGCTCACGCTCGCCGGCGGGCTTGAGCGTGAGCGACAGGGAACCGTTGTTGGTGGTCGTGCGCGCACCGCCGCTGCCGACCGACGACATATAGCTCTGGATGTTCGGATCGTCGCCCACGATCTTGGCCAGCTGCTGCTGGCGTTGCGCCATGCTGGCCACGGAGGTGTCGTCCGGACCTTCGACGTTGACGTTGAGCTGCCCCGAATCGCCGGCCGGGATGAAATCCTTGTCGACCACCACGAAAAGCACCGCCGTGGCGACCAGACTGGCCACGAACAGCCCCATGATGCTGCGCGGATGATGCACGGCCCAGGTCAGCGAACTCACGTAGCCGCGGCGCACGCGCTCGAAACCCGCGTCGAACCACAGCACGACTTTGGCCTTTTTCTCGTGCTCGGCATGCTTCAGGAAGCGACTGCACAGCATCGGCGTCAACGTGATCGAGACGAAACCGGAGATCAGGATCGCCACGCTCAGCGTCACCGCGAACTCATGGAACAGGCGGCCGACGATGCCGCCCATGAACATCACCGGCAGGAACACCGCCACCAGCGACAAAGTCATCGAGAAGATGGTGAAGCCGATTTCGCTGGCGCCTTTCAGCGACGCCTCGTACGGGTCCATGCCCTCTTCCACGTGACGCACGATGTTCTCGAGCATCACGATGGCATCGTCCACCACGAATCCGACCACCAGTGTCAGGGCGAGCAGCGAAAGATTGTCCAGGCTGTAGCCCAGCGCAAACATCGCGCCGAACGTACCGACGATGGAGACCGGCAGCGCCAACGCAGGAATCAAGGTGGCGGATGCATTGCCAAGGAACAGATAGATCACCAGCACCACCAGCGCACCGGCGAGCAGCAGCGTGAACTGCACGTCGTTGACCGATTCGCGGATGGACACCGAGCGGTCGTACAAGACCGCCAGTTTGATCGATGGCGGCAAAGTGGCTTCGAACGTGGGTAGCACCGCGCGAATGCGATCGATGGTCGCCACCGTGTTCGAGCCCGGCTGGCGCTGGATCGCGAGCACGATGGCGCGTTCGCCGTTGTACCAGCTGGCGACCTGGTCGTTCTGCACACTGTCTTCGGCCTTGCCCAGGTCCGACAGCCGTACGGGTGCGCCATTGCGGTAGGCCACGATGATGCTGTTATACGCATTGGCCCGCTGCAACTGGCCGTCCGAACGGATTTGCAGCAGCTGGCGATTGCCGTTCAAGGAGCCCGTTGCCAGATTCACGTTGGCGGCGGCGATGGCGTTCTGCACCGTATCGATGCCGATGCCGCTCGCTGCCAGCTTCTGCGGGTCGACGCTGACGCGCACCGCGTATTTCTGGGCACCGTACACACTCACCTGCGCCACGCCGTCGATCATCGACAGGCGCTGGGCCAACTGGGTCTCGGCGTAGTCATCGACCACGGAAAGCGGCTGCGTGCGTGAGCGCAACGTGAGATAGAGAATTGGTGCGTCCGCCGGATTCACCTTGCGGAAGGTCGGCGGCGTGGGCATGTTGGTGGGTAGCTGGCGCTGTGCGGCGGAAATGGCCGCCTGCACGTCCTGCGCCGCGCCATCGATATTGCGATCGAGCTCGAAGGTAAGCGTGATCGAGGTGGCGCCCAAGGCACTGGTCGAGGTCATCGACTGGATGCCGGCAATCGTCGACAACTGATTTTCCAGCGGCGTCGCCACCGCCGTCGCCATCGTTTCCGGCGCCGCGCCCGGGAGGCTGGCGCTCACCGTGATGGTGGGGAAGTCGACATTGGGCAGTTCGTTGACCGGCAGCTTCGGATACGCGACAACGCCAAACACCAGCAACGCCACCATCAGCAGCGTGGTCATCACCGGGCGTCGTATGCACAGGGCAGGCAGGTTCATGTGCTGCCTCAGCCCTTGTCAGTCACGACGTGCACATGGGCGCCGTCGACCAGCAGCAGCTGGCCGTCCGTCACCACGGTCTCGTTGCCGTCCAGGCCTTTCTCGATGACGATCTGCGCGCCCGTCGTGGGGCCCGCCGTGACCATGCGCTGCTGCACCGTGCCGTCTGCATTGGCCACAAACACGAAACTGCCCAGCGGCGAGTTCTGCAGAGCCACCACGGGCACCGTCACCACATTGCTCAGGCGCGTGGTAGGCAACGCCACTTCCACGAACTGTCCCGGCGTAAGCCGGTCGTCGTCGTTGGCGTAGCGCGCCTTGAGCTGGATGGTGCTGGTAGTGGCATCCACCGAGTTGTTGATGAAGTCCAACTCGGCAGCCATCGGCGCTGACTTGGTGCCGGGGATATTCACGGCCACAGGCACCTTGCCGCGCGTCATGCTGGCCTTGATGCCATCCAGGCCCGTCTCGGGCACGGAGAAAGTCACGTGGATCGGGCGTATCTGATTGAGCACGACGATCGAGGTGTCATTGGCAGTGAGCTGCGCGCCGGGATAGACCAGCGGTGCACCGGCGATGCTGTCGAACGGCGCCTGGATCTGCGTATAGCTCAGCTGCGTGCGCGCCAGTTCCACGGCCGCCTGGTCGGCCTTCACCGCAGCGGTATAGATGCTCTGGTTGGCCTTGTACGTGTCGTAGTCCATCTGCGAGACGTAGCCCTTGCCGAGCAAGGGCTGGTAACGCTTGATGATGGTGTTGGCGTTGTCGAGCTGCGCCTGGTCCTTGGCGACATTGCCCAGCGCCTGATCGAGCTGCGCCTGCAGCAGGCTCGGATCGATGCGGATGATGGTGTCGCCCTGCTTCACCTGTCCGCCGGGCCTGAACAGCAAGGCCTGCAACTGGCCGCTGACGCGCGCCTGCACGTTCACCGTCGAAAAGGCTTCGGCGCGACCAATCACCTTCAAGGTGAGATCGAGATCGCCGCGATGCGCGCTGGCCACCTTCACCGGCACCGATGAGGGTGTGGCAGGCGTCTTGGCGGCGGCACGCTCGCCGCCGCGGAACATCTGCGCGGCCACGATCGCGGCGACGATGATCGCTGCCAGCACTACGAGTTTCTTGCGGGACGAACCTTGCATGATGTCTCCGACCACCCACCGCTACCGGCGCGCCCGTCATGCGCCGGGGCGCCGCCACAAAAGGCTGCGCTGCCTGTCCAAAAAGGGGATTGCCGCACCAAGCATGCCCTCGTACATGGGCATCCCTCACCTTCCCGGTGCGTCGCACCAGGCATTGTGATGCAGCCAGCGTCCGTGACCCGCACGACCGACAGCACTTGGCAAATCGTCCGCCGTCAGGCAGACGACATGTTCATCGCAAAATAGTATGGCGGCAGCATGACGCACACCTGCCATAAGGCCTGGGCCGGGGCTAGCTGGGGCGTTGGATCAGACCTCGCCGTCGTCGGGGCTTGCCCCGTTGTCCAGCGCCTGCAGGTTTTCCTTGATGCGGTTGAGCACGCCCAGCGCCTGCTCCAGCTCAGGCACGCTGATACCCTGGGTGGCATCCTTGCGTACACCCTTGGCGATCAGCTCCATATCGGCGATGACGCCGCGCGCCTGGTCGGTGACGTAGAGCCGCCATGCGCGGCGGTCCTTGGGATCGGGGCGACGCTCCACGAAACCGGCAGCCTGCAGGCGATCGATCACCCGGCCCACCGCGATGGGCTCCATTTCCAGCGATTCGGCCAGCTCGGTCTGGCGCAGACCTTCGCGGTGGTAGAGCATCTTGGTGGCCCGCCACTGGGCGCGGGTCAACCCGAATTTCACGGCTCGCCTGTCGAAGTGCTTGCGGAACAGCAAGGTGACATCGTTGAGCAAATAGCCAAACGAAATGTCTTCTGCCTTAGTCATGGCGATGGGTCATTCCCTGCGGGATGGTGTCGTAGCCCAAGCATACGTCGCAACTATTTACGAAGCCAAGGCCTATGAACATAGACATCATTGTCGGCGACATTACCGCACTGGACGTGGATGCCATCGTCAACGCCGCCAACAGCGCGCTGCTGGGCGGCGGCGGCGTGGATGGCGCCATCCACCGGGCGGCGGGCCCGAGGCTGATGGAGGCCTGCCAGGCCATACCCGAGCTCAGCCCCGGCGTGCGCTGTCCTACCGGCGAAGCGCGCATCACCGCCGGATTCGACCTCAAGGCACGCTACATCATCCATACCGTCGGCCCGATCTGGCTGGGCGGCCAGAGCGGCGAGCCTGAACAGTTGGCCAACTGCTATCGGCAAAGCCTGGTGCTGGCGACAGAATATGACCTCAATTCGATCGCCTTCCCCGCGATCAGCTGTGGGGTCTACGGCTATCCGCCGCATCGGGCCGCGCGGGTGGCCGTGCGCAGCCTGCTGGATGCGCCGCAGGGCGGTCCATCAGAGGTGCGGGTCTGCTGTTTCAGCGAGGACATGGCCGCCATCTGGCGCGAGGCGCTCAGCGACGCACATTGAACGGATAGAGCGGCGGCAGCGGCGAGGCGTTCGACGCTTGCGCCAGGGGCTGCCACGCAAATCCATTTTTGAACGCAGCAGCGAGGCGCTCGTCCAGCCCGGCATCGTCCGCGCCGGCATAGCGTTTGCGCTGCAAGGCATCGATGGCTTCGCGTTGAGCTCCTGCAGACAAAGCCAGGGCGAGTTCACCGAGATTGCGTAGCGCAGGCCTTTCCGCCTGGGCCCAGGCGAGCAAGGAGGCCGCCTGTCCTGCCGCATCCTTGCCACGGGCAGCAGCAAGAAAGGCCGCGCGCAGATGCGATGCCGTGGCCTGGGTTTCCCGTGGCGGCGCATTCGCCGCCAGCCCGCCGCGTCGACGACGCCAGATCAGCCAGGCCAGCACCGTCAGTACCCACAAGCCGAGGCTGGCGAAGGCGATACTGCGCCACCAGGTGTGTTGCACGACGACGGTGGCCTGCGCCGGCGCGACTTCGACAGGTATGGCGTTGCTTTGCGGCGTGGGCGCTGCCGACGCCGCTGGCGCGCCTGCCGCCGCCAGCACGTTGAACGTCTGCGCCGGAATGCGCGCTGTTTCGGCGTGGTTCTCCACCACGTTCCACCAGGTGAGCGTGGTTTCCGGAATGCTCAGCTTGCCGGCGCGATTGGGCACCACGGCGAAGCTCTGCTGACGACGCCCCACCAGCCACGGGCCTTCCACGCGCGTGCCATTCACCGGCTTGTCCGGATACACAGTGGCGCCGTCGAGCGCGGGCAGGCTGAGCGCAGGCAAGGCCTCGTACGGCAGGCCGACGGCCTGCACGTTCATCACCAGGTTCAATGGTTCGCCCACATGCAGATCGCCATGCGACGGGCCGCCATCCAGCGTGAGATTGAGCGAACGCGCAGGCAACCATGCCGCCTGCGCCGCCTGCGTGGGAGCCGGCCGTACATCGATGTCCACCAACGGCGACGCCGCCGTGATCGGCGTGCCGTTGCCGAAGAAGGCGTCGGGGTTGGCCATGTTGACCGACTCGCCCTGGAAGGCCACGGCTGGAATCTGCAGATGGCCTTCGCGCTGTGGCGTGGCCGCGTAGCGGCGCTCGATCACGTTGTAGCGACGACCGCCCCGCTCCGCCTGATAGGTGATTTCATCGCCGAGGCGACGGAAGTCGATGCCGGTTACTTGCGGGTCTTCCAGGGCACCGCTGGTCAGATCGGTGGCGTAGAACAAGCGCACCGTATAGACGATCTGCTGGCCGACATACGCGCTGGCGGGATCGACCGTCGCCTCGACGAAGACGTCCTTGCGACCCGCCGCTGCTGCGCTGGCATCGGGCTGCACCACCTCCAACGCCACTGGTGCGGTGGTCCCGCCGGCAAAGGACAGCGCTGGAATGCGCAAGGTGCCCACACGCAGCGGACGCAATGCCACGCCCACCGTAACCTGCGCGGCGCGCTGGCCGTTGATGATGCTGATGCTGGTGTTGCTTGAAGAGCCAAGCACGGCGAAGTCCTGCGACAACGCGCTCAGGTCCGGTGTGGCCGCCATGGCTCCGCCACTGGCGCGCAGATTCAGCGTGACTGTCTCACCAAGCTCCACGCGGTTGCGATCCAGCGTTGCCTGCACGTCCGCGGCGAACGACGCCAGCGGCCACAGGCACGCGAGGCAAAACAGCAAGATACGAAGATAGCGGGCCTTCACTGCGAGTCACCTTCAGACGGCGATGCGCCACCATGGCGCTGCCGGTATTCAAGTTCGAACTTGCGCCGTAACAGCGCGCCCGGATCGTCAGGCACGCGCTGCAGCGCCTGTCGCACATCGGCAGGCAGTTTCGATTGGGCGTCGTCTTTCTCGATGGCGCCAAGTTCGTGGGTGCCGTCGCGCGCTTTCTCGTTGGCTTGCTGCTTGCCCAGCGCCTCGTCCATCTGCTTTTGAAGCGCCTGTTGCGCCTGGGCCTGGCGTGCGCGCTCCTGCGCCTGTTGCTCGGGCGTCTGCGGCTGATTGACGCCTTCCTGGCCGGGCGACTTGTCCATCGTCTGGTTGCGCCCCTGCTCGCTCTGATCGTGGCTCTGGCCTTCCGAACCGCCGTGCGCATCCTGCGAGGACTTGCCTTGGCCCTGGTCCTGTTTGCTCTCGTCGCGCTGCTGGCCCGCCTGGCCTTGTGCATGGTCGGGCGGTGTAGTCGAGGGACCCGAGCCTGCCTTGCCCTTGTTGTCCTTCGCACCGTTGTCGTTCTGCGGATTCTTAGGCTGATGACGCATCCAGTCTTCCACCGCCTTGCGATTGGCCAGCGCATCGGCGTTCTTGGGATCGGCCTTGAGCGCTCGATCGTAGGCATCCAGGGCGCCTTGGTAATCGCGCTGCCTGGCCAGCGCATTGCCAAGGTTGTATTGCGCGTCAGTGCCCGCCAGCGGGCGCAGCTGATGGCCTGCCGCGGCGTAGTCTCCGGCGCGATAGGCGGCCGCTCCACGCAAGGCGGGATCGCGCGCCAACTGCTCGGCACGCCTGGCATCGCCCTGTTGCAACGCCATGGCGGCTTGTTGATCGGGGCGACGCCACAAATCGCTCCACGTGCTCGCCTGTGCAACACCGGGCATCGCGGGCAGCAACGCCAGCGCGAACAGCATCAGCCAACCACGGCGGAACGACGTGGCCGCCAGCGGCAGCAACAACAGCAGCAACCATGGCCCGCGATCCTGCCATTCGTCGCCGTGCAGATCGGCCGCAAGTGTTGCCGGTCCGCCTGCGCGCAGTTCGCCATCGAGCGCGCGTATGTCGCGATCATCATCGGTCATCGGCACGTATTGCCCGCCGCCGCTGGCGGCGAGTGCGCGCAAGGCATCGTCGTTGCGCCGCGCGAGCGTCACGCCGCCTTGCGCGTCGCGCTGGAAGCTGTTGTCCGACAGCGGTACCGGGCCACCTTGCGCAGTACCGATGCCCAGCACCGAAACGCGCACGCCATCGGCCAGCGCCTTGCGCGCGGCAGCCTGCGCCGCAGCATCGGCATCATCGGTGACCAGCACCAGCGAGCCGCCGCCGACCTTGGCGTCGTGTATCAGGCTGACGCCGCGTTCGATGGCCTGGGCCGGATCGTCGCCATCGACAGGCATGGTATCGGGCGAGAGTGCCGCCAGCAGATCGTTGAGCGCCGCGCCATCGGAGGTCAACGGCGCCACCACGAAGGCTTCGCCAGCGTACGCAATCAACGCGTTCAGCCCATCATGATTGCTGGCCAGGAGATCTCGCACCTTGTAGCGCGCGCGATCCAGCCGGCTTGGTGTCACATCGCGCGCCAACATGCGCTGCGACAGCGACACGGCCACCACCTGGGCGGCGCGTTTCGCATACAAGGGTTGCGCCACGCGGCTCCAGGTGGGTCCTGCCATCGCCAGCGTGACGAGCGCCCAGCCACAGGCCAGCAACCATGGCGTGGCGCGCCTGCGCACGGGATTTCCTGTCAACAGGAACGGCAACAACTCCGCATCGACCAGGCGCGACAGTTGTTCGCGCGCACCGTGTCGCCCTGCGGCAAGCGCAATCAACAGCGGCAGCGCGCAAAGAGCGAGCAGCCACCACGGCCGCAGGAAATGAAACTGCTGCCATGCCTCGCTCATGCAAACGCCTCCCGGCGGCGCACATGCGGTGCGAAGGCGAGCAGCCATGCCAGCACGGCGAAGCCCAGCGGCCAGCGGAACAACTCATGGCGCGGCCGCAGCGAAGGGCCTTGTTGCGGCATCGGCTCCAGAGCATCGATGGCGCGATAGGCATCGGCCAATTGACTGGCATCCGTAGCGCGGAAATAGCGACCACCGGTCTGCGTCGCCATGGTGCGCAGCATGTTTTCGTCCAGGTCCGCCGACGGATTCACCGTATGCGTGCCAAACAAATCGGGAATGCTCATCTCCGTGGCGCCGATGCCGATGGTGTAGATGCGCACGCCCGCGGCTTTCGCCGCATGCGCGGCATCGAGCGGCGCGATATTGCCGGCGTTGTTGACGCCGTCAGTCAGCAGCACGACTACGCGCGCCTGCTCCGGCAAACCCGCCAGCCGCTTCACCGCCACGCCGATGGCATCGCCAATCGCCGTTTCGGTACCTGCCAGGCCCACGGCCGCGCCCTGCAGCTGAGCGCGCACGGCCTGCAAGTCATAGGTGAGCGGCGTTACCAGGAAGGCTCGGCTGCCGAACAGGATCAAACCCATCTCATCGCCGCTACGACGCCCAATGAAATCGCCGGCAATCGCTTCCACTGCGCCAAAACGGCTTACCGGCTGTCCGCTCAACTGCATGTCATCGGTACGCATGCTTCCGGATAGATCGACCGCCAGCATCAGGGCACGTCCGCTGCGCTGCTGGGCCTGGGGGGGACCCACCCATTGAGGGCGCGCGGCCGCGCCCAGCAGGGCCAGCCATGCGAGCACGAGCAACCACATGCGCCAGCCGCCGCGCCCCTGTCGCTCGGGCGTGTCCAGATGCACGCCCGGATGAGGAATATGCAGGGCCTGCCCCGGCGAGGCGGGACGCAGCCACCAACGCAACAGCCACGGCAGCGGCGCCAGCACGATGACCCACGGCCAGACGAACTCGGTCATGGCAGCATCCCGCTCGCCTTGCGGCCGCCTAACGCCTGACCCGACGATCGGACGCGGTGGCGCCACGCCAGCTGCAACCAGCGGCGCGTGGCGCCTGCCGCGGCATCGGGGTCCAACGACGTCGTCGGGCGATACATGGCTGCTTCCAAGCCGTGCAGTTGCTCAAGTGCGATGGCGTCGACGGGCATCCGCGCCAGCGTCTGGCGCCAGGCATCACCACGCTGCTGAGCGGCAGCCGGATCGATGCGCAGCGCGCCGCGCCGCAGCAGCTGGTGCAAACCACTGGCGAGCGCCTGCGGTTGCTCGCGACACGACGACAGCACCTGGTCCACCTCGGCCAACACGCGCCGTTCGTCGCCAGCACGGCGGCGCTGTCGACGCCACCACCAGATGGACACGCCGACGGCGAGCAGTCCCAACACCATCAGGCCCCACCATCCGGGCGCCAACGGCCACCATGAGGGCGGCGGCGGCAGATGGATGTCGCGCAGCAAAGGGCCGTTGGCCGGTGCGGCGGCTGGCGCGCTCATCGACGTACTCCGGGCGCCAGCAGCGACATCACGGCATCCAGCGGATCGGCGGCGGTATCGATGGTGCTGTGCGGCAGGCCGAGCGCTTGCGCCATGGCGTTGAGTCGGCTCTGCCCTGCGCCGAGCGCCTGCTGGAACTCGCGGCGCTGACGCCCGCCAAACAGGGCCACTTCGCGGCGGATGCCATCGTGTTCCATCGGATAACGCCCTGCGGGCGGCAGCCCCAGCTCCAGGGCATCTGCCACCACCAGCACGCGGATGCCCGCCTTGTGCGACAGCTTGAGCAGGTGACCCTGCGCACCGTCGTCGCAGCTGAGCCCGTCGCTGATCAACAACACGCGATTGGCGCCATGCATCAGCCGCCCCGCGCGCAACAGCACATCGGACAGCGGCTCGCCCGGAATGGGCGCATAGCTGGCATCCCAATCCGCCAGCGCACCGCAGACGGCGAGCGCACCGCGCGTGCCCGACTGAGGCCGCAGCATGCGGTGACCGTTACCAAAGGACATCAAGCCTACCCGCTCACCCGCGCGCACGGCGTACCACGCAGCCAGCGCCGCAGCACGCGCAGCCTGCACGGATTTCAGGCGTACACGGGTACCAAAGCGCATGCTCTCATGGGCGTCGAGCAGGATCAGCAAGCGACCCTCGCGTTCCTCCTGGAACAACTTGGTGTGCAGGCGGCCGCTACGCGCGGTCAGCCGCCAATCCATGCGTCTCACATCGTCGCCCGGCTGGTAGACACGCGATTCGGCGTAATCCATGCCGCGGCCGTATAGACGGCTGGATTGCTGGCCCGAGCGCATCGCCCGGCTTTCCAGCCTCGGCAGCGCCGCTTTGGCGACCCGTGCGCGCAAGGCCACCAATTCGGCGAGGCGGACGCTCGTACGGCCATCGCCGTCCGGTGTGATGGGAGCAACGGCACTCACGGCAGGGGCACAAGATCCAGCACGCGGCGTATCACCTGATCGCTGCGAACGCCTTCGGCCTCCGCCTCGTAGCTGAGCAGGACGCGATGGCGCAGCACTTCGTGGACAATGGCGTGCACGTCCTCAGGCAGCACGTAATCGCGCCCCGCCAGCCAGGCGTGGGCGCGAGCGCAGCGATCCAGTGCGATGGTCCCGCGCGGGCTGGCGCCCCAGGCGATCCAGCGCTTGAGCTCGGCGCCATAGACGCCCGGTTCGCGCGTGGCCAGCACCAGTTGCGTGATGTATTCCTCCAGCGCCGGGGCCATGTGTACATCCAGCACCGCGTCGCGCGCACTGAATACATCGGCCTGGCTCAGGCTCGGCCGCGCCACCGGCACCGGATGCAGGCTCCTGCGCGCCTGCTCGCGGGCCAGCTGCAGGATGGCCAGCTCGGCAGCCGCGTCGGGGTAGCCGATGGTCACGTGCATCACGAAGCGATCGAGCTGCGCCTCGGGCAACGCAAACGTGCCTTCCTGCTCGATCGGGTTCTGCGTCGCCATCACCATGAACAGCTCCGGCAGGCGCCAGGTGCTGCGCCCCACGGTGATCTGGCGCTCGGCCATCGCTTCGAGCAGTGCCGATTGCACCTTGGCCGGTGCGCGATTGATTTCGTCGGCCAGCACGATGTTGTGAAACAGCGGGCCTCGCTCGAACTCGAAACTGCCTGCTTGCGGACGAAACACGTCGGTGCCGGTGAGATCAGCCGGCAGCAGGTCGGGCGTGAACTGCACGCGGTGGAAATCGGCCTCGATGCAGGCTGCCAGCGCCTTGACGACAGTGGTCTTGGCCAGGCCCGGGGCGCCTTCGACCAGGAGGTGACCATCGGCCAACAGGGCCACCAGCAGGCAATCGATCAGGTGCGGCTGGCCAATGACGCTGCGTTGCAGCTCATCGCGCACACGCAGGAAAGCCTCTTGCAGGCTGGATGAGGTGGGGGCCTCGGGCATGTCCATCGGGGAATCCATCAAGGTTGAACGTAACGACAGACCTTAACTGGCTCCGGAAGTTTACTACCCATGACTTCCGGCCCCCATCGAGCGCGGCTCGCGTGCCCAAAACAAAGGGGCGGCCGAAGCCGCCCCTTTGCCTTATTTCAGTGAAACCGCGCTTATTGCAGGCTTTCGCTCAGGATGCGCGGGGTCACGAAGATCAGCAGCTCCGCCTTGTCGCTTTCGCGCGTTGTATTGCGGAACAGCACGCCCAGACCCGGGATATCGCCCAGACCAGGCACCTTGGTGGCGTTGTTCTGCTTGGTGATCTCGTAGATGCCGCCCAGTACCACCGTCTGACCGTTGTCGACCAGCACCGAGGTGTTGATCTCACGCGTGTCGATCTGCGGCACTTGGCCACTGCCCGGCACGGTGATGAAGTCCGCCAGAGCGTCCTTCTTCACGTTGATCATCAGGTAGACGCGGTTGTCGGAGGTGATGGTCGGGGTGACCTTCAGCTCGAGGACGGCGTCCTTGAACTGCACGGTCGCTGTACCGCTGCCCGACGCGCCGGTCGCGCTGTTCTGGTAGGTCACGTAGCCGATTTCCTGACCCTGGCGGATCACTGCTTCCTGCTGGTTGGCAGTGATGACGCGTGGGCTGGAGATCACTTCGCCACGACCTTCGGTCTGTGCGGCCGAGAGTTCGAGGTCCAGGGCGTAGTTCTTGCCGAGGATGCCCAGGGCGAAGCTGCCGGCCTGGGTGGTGGTCGGTAGATTGACGTTGATGCCACCGGCCGTGCCGTCACCATTGGATGTGCCACCCGTCGAAAGCGTCTGGCCGCTCGGGTTCACCTTCTTGGCCTGCACACCGAACTTGGCGCCGAGCTCGCGGGTGAAGTTGTCCGTTGCGATGACGATGCGCGACTCGATCAGCACCTGCTGCACCGGCTTGTCCAGCACGGCGATGAGTGCACGCAGCTCGCGGATCTTCTGCGGGTTGTCGTTGATCAGCAGGGTGTTCGTACGATCGTCGAACGAGACGCTACCGCGCGATGACAGAAAGCCGCGCGAGGCGTTGCTGCTGGTGCCGCCACCGCCCGTGCTCTGCTGGCTGCCCGTGGTCAGCAGCTTGGCAATGTCCTTGGCCTTGCCATAGCTGATCGGCACATAGTCGGTGACCAGCTCGGCGTTGTCCTCAGCCTTCATGCGGGCATCGGCAATGCTCTGCTCGTACTTGGCCAGCTCTTCCTGCGGCGCAATCCAGATCACGTTGCCGTTGCGGCGCTTGTCCAGGCTCTTGGCGCGCAGCACCACGTCGAGGGCCTGATCCCACGGCACATTGACCAGGCGCAGCGTAACGCTGCCACCCACCGTATCGGAAGCCACCAGGTTGAGACCGGAGATATCAGCCAGCAGCTGCAAGGCCGAGCGCACCGGGATGTCCTGGAAGTTGAAGGTCACGCGGTTGCCCGTGTAGACCGGCTCCTGGCCCTTGGCCGCGATGGCGTCGGCCTTCGGGTCCTTTTTCCTCGGCGCCACTTCCACCACGTACTGGTTGCCACTCTGGTAGGCCGACGTATCGACCACACCCTTGGTGCTGATTTCCATATGCGCACCGCCACCATTGGACTTGGTGACGATCGACTGCACCGGCGTGGCGAAATCAAGCACGTCCAGACGCTGGGCCAGATTGGGCGGCAGGTTGGCGTGGCTGATATCCACGATCACCTTGTCACCCTGATGCTTCATGTCGGCGCTGGCGCCGGCAGCACTGAAGTCGATCAGGATGCGGCCTTCGCCATTGGGACCGCGGCGGAAGTCGATGTTGGACACCGCCGGGCCGCTGGCCATCGACGGCAGCGCCTTGGACGGATCGATGTTCGATGCCGTGGTGGTGGTCTGCGCATCGGTACCGTTGTTCACCGTGAGCACGAGGCTGTTGCCCTCGACGCGGGAACGGTAGGTGGAGTCGCGCACCAGCTCGACCACGACGCGGGTGCGGCCGCCGGCGGAAACCGCCGAGACGCCGGTCGTTGCACCCTTGCCGATATCGAGATGGCGAGCCGCCGCGTTATCGGTATCGGGGAAATCGACCGCGATGCGCGGTGGATTGCCGGTGGTGAAGATCTTCGGTTCCGGCACCGGACCCTGGGCGAAGTTCAGATGCAGCTCGACACGGCCACCTGGCAGCGTGTCGTAGCTGATGTCCTTCAGGGTGCTGGTGGCCGCAGCCGCCGCGTTCGACCAGGCGGCGCCCAGCGTCAGCAGGCCCACAACCACATAACGGCTAGCCTGGCGCATGACACTGCCCCGAACGGTTTTGATTTGGTTGGTCATTGCATCAGCCCCTGTTTCTTATTTCTCGCTGAGCGCGATGCTGGCGGAACGTTCCATCCAGCCACCGTTGCCATTGGATACCAGTTCCACCAGGTCGATATGGTCATCGGCTACCGCGGTGACCCGACCATAGTTCTGGCCCATGTATTCGTTGCGATGGACACGGTGGATCACGCCACCGGGGTCCTTCACGAGCACTTCCGTTGCGGCACCTGTCCCCACGGTGCCGACCATCTTCAAGCTGTCCAGCGCAAACATTTCCAGCGGCTCCTTGGCGCGGTTTTCATCCGGCCGTGGCCCCGTGTTGGCGCTGCCCTGGAGTTCGGCCGTGCTCGGGCTGAACGGATCACGCTTGTCCTGGTCGTTGTACTGGAAGGTCTCGAACGTCTTGATGACGGGCAGCGGCGGGATCGGCGCGCCCTTCTTCTGCTTTTCCTGGGCGACCCACTGGTGGAGATCGTCCTGCCCGCTACAACCGGCGAGCGTGAGGACGACACCCAATACCAGCACGGCTTTGCCCATGGAGGCAGGCTTGATGGCAGCGAACTTGCTCATTTCTGCCCTCCCGTGTTCGCGGCCGGCTTGCCGTGCGTCGACTTGGCGTTGGCTGCCTTGGCGGACGCGCTTTCGTCTTCGTCCAGATAGCGATAGGTCTTCACGGTGCCCTGCAGTACCAGCAACCCGTTGGCGGCACCCTTGGCGCCTGGATTCTTGGGCGTGAGCGACACGTCGTGCATGGTCAGGATCACCACGCGCGGCAGCGAAGCCACGCCGCTGATGAAGGTGCCGAACTGGTGGTAGGTGCCCACCATGCGCAACTGGATCGGCTTTTCCGCGTAGAAGTCTTTCGGCGACTCCGGACCGGGCTGGAACAGCTCGGTTTCCAGGCCGGCCGACAGCGCCGTCTGCGAAACGTCGATCAGCAACTCGGGCATCTCGGTCTTGCTGGGCAGCTGGCGCAGCAACTGGCGCAGCATGTCCTGCATCTCGTCAAGCTGCTGCTGGAGAGCCTCGAGATTGACCGCCTTGGCCTGCTTGTCGGAGAACTCTTTCTTGAGCTGGTCTTCCTTGGCAACGGCCAACTGCAACTGGTCCTGCTGGTCGCTGACGAAGAAGTACCAGCCGCCCAGCACGATGAGGGCGAGCAGCAAACCGGTAAAGAACATCTTGACCGACTTGGGCCAGCCGCCGATGTTGTTGCGGTCCAGGCTCTGCAGATCATTGAGGAACTTCATTACTTGGCTCCTCCGTTGGCTGCAGGGGTCGCGGCGGCAGGGGCGGCGGCCGGCGTAGCCGGGGCTGCCACGGTCGCGGCCTTGGCAGGCTGCGCGTCATGGGCCGCGGCCGGCTGAGCCGTGGAGCTGGCGGAGGCCGGTGCATGACCTTCGCTGGAACCATCGCCGTTGTCGTCACCCTTGGGCCGGCTCAACGCCACATCCAACCCGAACGCGTACGGCAGACGGCTGTCGCCATGCGTGTTCTCGGTCTTGCGCAGATCGGCATGCCCCATCCACTGCGAGGTCTCGATGTTGCGCATGTACTCGGCCACGCTGGCGTTGGATTGCGCCACGCCATCCAGCGTCATCGAATCACCGGTCTGCTTGAGACCGTTGAGGCGGGCGCTGGCCGGGATCGTCTTCACCAGCTCGTCGAACAGATGGACCATCTGCGAACGGTTGGCCTGCAGCTGCTCGATGATCTGCTTGCGCGCGAGCAGGCTTTCGCGGACTTTTTCAAGGTCCTTGATCTTGGTGATGCGCTCGTCGAGCTGCTTGATCTCGCCCTGCAGATAGGCGTTGCGGTCGTTCTGGCTGCTGATGCGGCCATCCATCCAGCCGTACCACACCAGCACGGCGAGCACCGCTGCCACGGCAGCCGCGCCCAACTGCATGAAGAACTCGCGCTCGCGCTGCTTGCGGCGCTCGGTGCGCCACGGAAGTAGGTTGATGTGTGCCATCAGTCAAAGCTCCTCAGCGCGAGGCCGACCGCGATCATCAATGCGGGGGCGTCCTGTGCCAGCGACTGGGCCTGCACGCGAGGCGACAGCGACATGCGCGCCAGCGGGTTGGCCACCACGCACGGCACGCCAAGCTGGTCTTCGAGCATCGGACCGATGCCTTCGATGGATGCGCAACCGCCAGCAAGCACGACCTGGTCGACCTTGCTGTATTCGCTGCCGGCGAAGAAGAACTGGAGCAGGCGGCTGATCTGCTGCACCAGCGATTCCTTGAACGGCTCCAGCGCCTCGCTCTCGTAAGAGTCGGGCAGGCCACCCTTGCGCTTGGCGCGACCGGCTTCCTCGTAGGAGAGGCCGTAGCGGCGCATGATTTCGTCGGTGAGCTGCTTGCCGCCGAACACCTGCTCACGCGAGTAGATGGTGCGCTGGTTGCGCAGCACCGACAGCGTGGTCATGGTGGCGCCGATGTCGACCACGGCGACGAGCGCGTCGCGACCGACGTTCAACTGGTCGGCCACCATCGCAAACGCGTTTTCCATGGCGAACGCTTCGACGTCGATCACCTTGGCGGACAAGCCACCCAGATCGAGCGCGGCCACGCGCATGTCCACATTCTCGGTACGCGAGGCGGCCAGCAGGATGTTGTTCATTTCGGGGTTGTCGCGGACCGGACCGAGGATCTCGTAGTCCAGGCTGACTTCCTCGATCGGATACGGGATGTACTGGTTGGCCTCGACCTGGATCTGGCCTTCCAGATCATCCTCGGACAATTCGCTCGGCATCGGGATCACGCGCGTGATGACGGCGGACCCGGCCACCGCCGCGGACGCGTGCTTGAGCTTGGAACCCGAACGCGCCAGCGCACGCCGAATCGCCTCGCCCACGGCCTCGACCTCGACAATATTCTTTTCAACTACAGCGTTGGGGGGCAGTGGCTCGACCGCGTAATGCTCCACGCGATAGCGACCGCCGGCCTGGCTGAGTTGCAGCAACTTGACGGCCGTCGAACTGATGTCGACGCCAACAAGTGGCGGCTTCTTGGGTG
This sequence comes from Dyella sp. 2YAF14, assembly GCF_052114725.1. NCBI lineage: Bacteria > Pseudomonadati > Pseudomonadota > Gammaproteobacteria > Lysobacterales > Rhodanobacteraceae > Dyella > Dyella sp. 2YAF14. The sequence continues at coordinate 149,702 of NZ_JBFRFH010000009.1, forward strand.
TAAAGAGCCCCACGATGTTCCCCCTTGCCCCTGTGCGTCCAGACTCAGATTGGTCTGATGCGCATCGGCATTTAATCCAAAAATTAACGTATTGGCAACGGCCTACGAGCTTTTTCTCGACTCATTCGCGTGACGGCATCCACAGGTTGGGCGACTGGGCCACTGGCCTGCTTCTTGCTGTGACGGGCTCGGTTCATGCCGTGGATACTGCTACATCTATACTCTGACTTGTTTTGACTCACGTCTCGCAAACACCCAAATCATGCAAATTCTTAAGCGGTTGCTGCGCTGGATCCTCGTCCTGGCTTTTACAGGTTTGCTGCTGGGTGTCGCGGCGGTTGGCGTGGCCTACTGGCTTATTTCCCCCCGGCTCCCCTCCGTGGCGGTCCTTAAGGACTACCACATGCAGGTGCCGCTTAGGGTGCTTTCGGCAGATGGCAAGCTGATTGCGAGCTTCGGCGAGACCCGCCGCATCCCCGTGGCGATGGGCCAGGTGCCCGACCGGCTCAAGCACGCGGTGCTCGCCGCCGAGGACGCCAGCTTCTACCAGCACCCCGGCGTGGACTGGCACGGCATCGCCCGCGCCAGCTGGCATGTGGTGGCCTCGGGTGGCGACAAGGGCTCGGGCGGCTCCACCATCACCCAGCAGGTGGCGCGCAACTTCTTCCTGAGCCCGGAAAAGCTCTATTCGCGCAAACTGACCGAGATCTTCATCGCCCTGCGCATGGAGAGCGAGCTGACCAAGGACCAGATCCTGGAGCTCTATCTCAACAAGATGTTCCTGGGCCACCGCTCCTACGGCGTGGCCGCGGCGGCCTCCTATTACTACGGCAAGACGCTGGACCAGCTCACCGTGGCCGAATGCGCCACCCTGGCCTCGACTTTCCAGCTGCCTTCGCTGGTGAACCCGCTCAACAGCCCCAAGCGCATGCTGGCGCGCCGCAACTGGGTGCTCGGCCAGATGCTGGAGAACCGCTTCATCTCCAAGGCCGAGTACGACCAGTCCATCGCCGAGCCGATCAACGCTTCGCCGCATGAGCCGGCCATCGAGGTGGATGCGCCGTATCTGGCCGAAATGGTGCGCCTGCAGGTGCTCGACCGCCTGGGCAACGACGCCCTCACCGAAGGCTATGTGGTCAAGACCACGGTCGACAGCAAGCGCCAGCAGGCCGCAGTGGATGCCATGCGCTCGGGCCTGGTCGAGTATGACCACCGCCACGGCTGGCGCGGCCCGGAGGCCCACCAGGAGCTGGCTGCCGATGCCGGCACGGATGAACTGGAGCGCGCCCTGGCCGGCTACACCGACATTTCCGGCATGCAGCCAGGCATCGTGACCCAGGTGTCGGCCACCGCGGCCAGCGTCTATCTGGCCAGCCGCGACGAGGTGCAGCTGAACCTGGATGCGATGAGCTGGGCCCGTCCGCGCATCGATGACACCCGCGTGGGGGCCACGCCCAAGAGCGTCTCCACCGTGCTCAAGCGCGGCGACATCATCCGCGTGGCGCGCGACGACAAGGGCCAGTGGCTGCTTACCCAGATCCCGGCGGCACAGGGCGCGCTGGTCTCGCTCAATCCCGAGGACGGCTCGCTGCAGGCCCTGGTCGGTGGCTTCAACTTCCTGCGCAGCAAGTTCAACCGCGCCGTGATGGCCGCACGCCAGCCGGGTTCGAGCTTCAAGCCCTTTATCTACTCGGCGGCCTTCGAGCGCGGCTTCACGCCGGCCTCCATCGTCAACGATGCACCGCTCGCCCTGCCCGACCCCTCGCGCCCTGGCGGCCTGTGGACGCCGTCCAACGACGACGACAAGTTCGATGGCCCGATCCGCCTGCGCGAGGCCCTGGTGCAATCCAAGAACCTGGTCTCGGTGCGACTGCTCGACGCCATCGGCGTGCGTTTCGCCCGCGATTACGCCACCCGCTTCGGCTTTGCGCTCGATTCGCTGCCCAGCAACCTGTCGATGGCGCTGGGCACGGCCTCGGTGTCGCCGATGAGCATGGCCCGTGGCTACGCCGTGTTTGCCAATGGCGGCTATCTGGTCACCCCGTACTTCGTCAGTGAGATCGATGACCGCGACGGCAAGCCGGTCTATCAGGCCAATCCGGCCCGCGCCTGCCGCACCTGCGCCGAACGCCTGCTCGATACCCGCCCGCCCGGCCCGCCGCCGGCCAATACGGGGGCCGCACCAGGAAATTCAGTCGCCGCTGCCGCCAGTGCGCCGACAACTTCCGGCAGCGTAGCCGGCGTCGGCGATGCCGTACTCCCGGCCGACGCCCATGGCGACGGCGCCCACCCGCCAGTGCTGGCGCCCCAGGTCATTGAGGTGCGCAACGACTACCTGGTCACTTCGCTGATGCAGGACGTGGTCAAGCGCGGTACCGGTGCGGCCGCCGCCGCCCTGGGCCGCACCGACCTGGCCGGCAAGACCGGTTCGACCAATGATCACCGCGATGCCTGGTTTGTCGGCTTCAACGGCGACCTGGTGACCTCGGTCTGGGTGGGCTTCGACGACTTCGGCTCGCTCGGCAAGGGCGAGTTCGGCGCCAAGGCGGCCCTGCCGATCTGGATGAGCTATACCGGCGCGGTGCTGAAGGACCAGCCGGCCTCCATCTTGCCGTTGCCGCCCGGTATCACTACGGTACAGATAGACCGCCAAAGCGGCCTGCCCGCCGGCGCGGACGACCCGAACATCATGTCGGAGATCTTCAAGGTCGAAGACGTGGATCGACTGCGTAACCAGGCCAACCAGCAGCAGGAGGACCAGGATCAGCAGCACGCCTACGACATCTTCTAATCGTCGGCAGCGCCGGTTCCGTCACCAGACCGTGCTGCCGCTGGCGTCCGCAACGACGGGCGCCAGATTGCCGGGGGAATGAGGCATGGCACGAGGTCAGCACCATCGCATCCACGCGCAGGATCGCCTGCAGCGCAATCGTCTTCGCGTCGCCCAGGAAGCGGCGCGCTTGATGAGCGAGCACGGCATCCGCGATTTCCATCACGCCAAGGTCAAGGCCGCCGAGCGGCTGGGCATCCTGGACGCGCAGGCCTTGCCGCGCAACAACGAAATCGAAGACGCACTGAGGGAACACCAGCGCATCTTCCACGCCGAATCCCAGCCCCAGTTGCTGCAGGAACGACGCGAGGCCGCCGTGGAAGCCATGCGCTTCCTTGACCGCTTCGATCCGCGACTGGTCGGCGCCGTACTTGAAGGCACGGCGGATGCCCACTCGGCGGTCTGCCTGCATGTCTTCAGCGACACCGCGGAAAACGTCGTGTTGTTCCTGCAGGAACGCGGCGTACCAATCACCCAGCAGACGCGCCGCCTGCGCACCACGCGTGACGAGCAGGAGGAATATCCCGTACTGCTGTTTGCCGCCGACGGCCTGCCCTTTGACATCACCGTGTTGCCGCGCGATGCGCTGAAGCAGGCGCCGCTGGATCGCATCGATGAGAAGCCGATGCGAAGGGCGTCGCTGGCTGCCGTCGAGGAGTTGCTGGCTACAGCCGACAACGACGATGAGTTTGAGAGGATGTTGTCGTCAGCGCTTCGTTGACAGGCCTGTCGCGCACAGGGTGCGCTCCCACAGGGATGAGGGCTGTTGTGGGAGCGCACCCTGTGCGCGACACAATCTTGCCGATACCCACAAAAAAAGCCCCGGAAAACCGGGGCTTTTTCATTCAATGATCGAGCGAATCAACGCTTGTCGCTAGCCACGTAGTTACGCACGTCAGCACCCGTATAGATCTGGCGCGGACGACCAATACGCGATCCCGGCGTTTCATGCTGCTCGATCCAGTGCGAGATCCAGCCCGAGGTGCGGGCGATGGCAAACATCACCGTGAACATCTCGGTCGGGATACCCAGGGCCTTGTAGATGATGCCCGAGTAGAAGTCGACGTTCGGGTAGAGCTTGCGCTCGACGAAGTAGTCGTCCTTCAGCGCCGCTTCTTCCAGCTTCATGGCCACGTCGAGCAGCGGGTCGTTGACGCCCAGCTCGTTGAGCACCTTGTGGCACATCTCGCGGATGATCTTCGCGCGCGGATCGAAGTTCTTGTAGACGCGATGGCCGAAGCCCATCAGGCGGAAGTTGTCGTTCTTGTCCTTGGCGCGCTTGACGGCGGTCTCGACCTTGTCGGCGGTGCCGATCTCTTCGAGCATCTTGAGCACAGCTTCGTTCGCGCCGCCATGGGCCGGACCCCACAGCGCGGTGATGCCGGCAGCGATGGAGGCGTACGGGTTGGCACCGGTGGAACCGACCAGACGCACGGTCGAGGTGGAGGCGTTCTGCTCGTGGTCGGCGTGCAGGATGAACAACAGATCCAGCGCCTTGGCGGCGACCGGGCTCATCTCCAGCGGCTCGCTCGGCACTTCGAACATCATGTGCAGGAAGCGGTCGACGTACTCGAGGTTGTTGCGCGGATAGCGGAACGGCCAGCCGATCGAGTAACGGTAGCAGGCAGCCGCAATCGTCGGCATCTTGGCGATCAGACGGATCGCAGCGAGCTTGCGGTCATCGGGGTTATCCACGTCGATATCGTCGTGGTAGAAGGCCGACAGCGACGCCACCGAGGCGGCCAGCATGGCCATCGGATGCGCGTCGTGATGGAAACCCTTGAAGAAGTCCTTCAGCGACTCGTGCATCATCGTGTGATGCGTGATGTCGTGCTCGAACTTGGAGAACTGATCCTTGTTCGGCAGCTCGCCATTGAGCAGCAGGTAGGAGGTCTCGAGGAAATTCGACTTCTCGGCCAGCTGCTCGATGGGGTAGCCGCGATACAACAGCACGCCTTCGTCGCCGTCGATATAGGTGATGGCGCTCTTGGTGCTGGCGGTGCTGCCGTAACCCGGGTCGTAAGTGAAATGTCCCGTGTCCTTGTACAGCGTTCCGATGTCGATGCATGCGGGACCTAACGTGCCGCTGAGCAGGGGCAGTTCACTGCTGCGGTTGGTCGACTCATCCACCAACTTGACGATCTTGGAATCGGACACGGAAAACCTCCTTCACGCTTATGTCGTCGCCGACGTGTCGCGCGAAGGCGATGGCCGACGAGGTAGGGTTGATGTCGCGTGGGGGGATGGCTGCGACACCTCGCCGCCGATTATCGCATATCGTCCCGCCAACATGCCCTAGCGGATGGTCGGATGGGCGGACGCAAAAACGCACGGGGCGAGCATCAGCTCGCCCCGTGCGTTTCAGCTTGCGTACGCTGCGTGGCCGCAGCGTGACAGCAGAGACTTCGCGCGATTACTTCTGCGCGTAGCGACGACGGAACTTGTCGACGCGGCCGCCGGTGTCCAGCGACTTCTGCTTGCCGGTGTAGAACGGATGGGAATGGCTCGAGATATCCACCTTGACCAGCGGGTACTCGTTGCCGTCTTCCCACTTGACGGTGTCCTTCGAGGAAATCGTCGAACGCGTCAGGAACGCGAAATCGGACGACAGGTCCTGAAACACCACCTGGCGATAATTGGGATGGATATCGGGCTTCATGACTGACTCAAAGCGGTGGGTGAAAAGAGCGGCATTTTAACCATGAGCCGCCCCCATTGGCAAGTCGCTCAGGGACTTGGACCGGCGGATCGCCCATTGTAGCCGTTCAGGCGCCCAGCGCCCGCCTCACCATGGCGCCGAAACGGGCCTGATCCACCTCCATCACGATGCGGGCATTGGCCGGGCGGCCCAGCCTGGCGGTCCAGTCCACCACGGTGGCGCCACGGGTCAGGCGGCCATCCATTTCGACGGCGACGTGGCGCTCTTCGGCTCGCGTCACCATGGCCGGATCGATCGCCACCGCCATCGCCAGCGCGTCCGCCGCGATCACGCCGCGACGGCCGCGCTTGGCATTGAACGCACGCGCCGTGCCGAACACCTGCTCGAAGAAGGTCGCGCGCTGGTCGCCTGCAGCGATCCAGCCATTGAATTCCTCGTCGTCGAAGGCGTGGCGCAGCACCACTTCCCAGTCGACCAGGTCGAACATCGGGAAGGCCTCGAACACCACGTGCGCTGCCTCGGGATCGAAACCGATATTGAATTCGGCGGGAATTTTGCCGGTGTTGCCCAGCCCGGTGACCGCGCCACCCATGATCACCAGGCGCTTCACCCGCTGCGGCAAGGCGGGGTCGAGACGCACGGCCAGCGCGAGATTGGTCAGCGGTCCGAGAGCCACCAGGGTCAGCTCGGGATGTTCGCGGGTAAGACGAATCAGTGCATGCGCGGCGTGCTCATCGGCAGCCACGCTGCGCGGCTCCGGAAAGCCGACATCGCCCAGGCCGTCGGTGCCATGCACGTGCACGGCGTCTTCTTCCGGCATGCGCACCAGCGGCGTCGGACAACCCGGGAACACCGGCGTCGGCTTGGCCACCAGATCCACCAGCGTGCGCGCATTGCGCACCGTATGCGCGAGGCCGACATTGCCCGCTGCAATGGTCAGTCCGAGTACGTCGGCATGCGCATGCGCCATCAGGATGGCGAGCGCATCGTCTACGCCCGGGTCGGTGTCGATCAACAGTTGCAGCTGGGTCATGGGGAACTCGCGTTAGGGAGCGAACCGATTAGCTTAGGCGTTCTACGGACGCGCGCAAGCGTCAATCGGCAGCGCAATTTATTGTGGGAGCGCACCCTGTGCGCGACTCGTCCTGCGAGGTGCCGGCGAAAGGCTGTCGCGCACAGGGTGCGCTCCCACAGGGAGAGTGCTCCTCGCTAGGCATGTGCGTAACGGGCGGCAGCGCCGATCCAGCGCGCAATCAACCCTTCGGCCTGCTGCGGATGATGCGCCAACAGCACCGCACCCACCTCCTGCACGGCCGGCAGCAGATGCGCATCGCGCGAGAGATCGGCGATGCGGAAACTCAGCTGGCCCGTCTGCCGCGTGCCCAGCACTTCGCCGGGGCCGCGCAATTCCAGGTCTTTCTCCGCGATGCGAAAACCGTCATTCGTGTCACGCATGACCTGCAGGCGTTCGCGCGCCAGCTGGCCAAGCGGTGGCTGATACAGCAGCACGCAGTTCGAAGCGATCGCCCCTCGCCCCACTCGCCCGCGCAACTGGTGCAACTGGGACAGCCCGAGTCGTTCACTGTTTTCGATCACCATCAGACTGGCGTTGGGCACATCCACACCCACTTCGATCACGGTAGTGGAGACCAACACCGAAAGTTCGCCTGCCTTGAAGGCATCCATCACAGCCTGCTTTTCCTTGGGCTTCATGCGCCCGTGGATAAGGCCAATGCGGCAATCGGACAACGCCGATGACAACTCCGCGTGCGCCACTTCGGCAGCCTGCGCGCGCAGCTGTTCGGATTCTTCGATCAGGGTACACACCCAGTACGCCTGGCGCCCTTCGAGACAGGCCGCGTGAATGCGTTCGATCACATCGAAGCGGCGCGCGTTGGAAATCGCGATGGTCTGGACGGGCGTGCGGCCCGGCGGCAGCTCGTCGATCGCCGATACATCGAGATCCGCGTACGCGCTCATGGCCAGCGTGCGTGGAATCGGCGTGGCGGTCAGCACCAATTGATGAGGCACCAGGCCGCTCTCATGGTCCGCGCCCTTGTCGCGCAAGGACAAGCGCTGCTGCACGCCAAAGCGATGCTGTTCGTCCACGATCACCAACCCAAGCTGCGAGAAGGACACACCCTCTTGCATCAGGGCGTGCGTGCCGATCACGACATGAGCACCCGATGCCACCCGCTGCAAAGCCTGCTGGCGCGCCTTGCCCGTCACCTTGCCGGCGAGCCATGCCACTTCGATGCCCAGCGGCGTCAGCCAATGGCGGAAGTGCTGCAGATGCTGCTCGGCAAGCAGTTCGGTCGGCGCCATCAAGGCCACCTGCTGGCCGGACTCGACGGCAGCCAAGGCCGCCAGCGCGGCCACGATGGTCTTGCCGCTGCCCACATCGCCCTGCACCAGCCGCAACATCGGGCTGCCCTGGGCGATGTCCTTGGCAATCTCCTGGCTCACACGTTGCTGCGCGCCAGTGAGTCCGAACGGCAGACTGGCCAGCAACCGTTCGCGCAGCTCACCCGTACCGGGCAGGCGCGGCGCATGGCGCCGACGCACCGCCGCGCGCATGCGCTTGAGGCTGAGGTGCTGGGTGAGCAATTCTTCGAACGCCAATCTTTGCTGCGCGGGATGACGACCGGTAGTCAGCTGGCCGAGATGGGCATCCGGCGGCGGACGATGCACATAGAGCAGCGCTTCGCGCAGCGAGGTCAAGCCGTGGGCGACGCAGAGCTCGGTGGGTATCAGCTCCAGCTGCGCATCCTGCGGCAGCAGCGCCAGCGCCTTGGCGATCACGCCGGCGAGCCGCTTCTGCCCCAACCCTTCGGTCGTCGGATACACCGGCGTCAGCAATTCATCGACGACCGCAGGCTCGTCGCCGCTCAGTCGCTGGTACTGCGGATGCACCATCTCCAGCCCGAGCGCCGCCTGCCGCACTTCGCCGTAGCACAACAGGCGCGTGCCGGGTTTGAGCTGTTCGGACTGGCTGCGATTGAAATGGAAGAAGCGCAACACCAGGGTCTGCTGCGAGCCGTCGGTAATGGCTACCTTCAACTGTGGCCGATAGCGAAACCCGCGTTCGACTGCCTCGACCACGCCCTCGACCTGTGCGCGCTCGCCGGGACGCAGATCAGCGATGGGAGTGAGGTGGGTACGGTCCTCGTAACGCAGGGGCAAGTGGAACCACAGGTCCTGCACGCGCTCCAGACCAAGACGCGCCAGCGTTTCCGCCAACGCCGGGCCGACACCAGGCAACGCCGATACCGGCGTGGCGCCGGGGTCGGAAAGTATCGTGGCGGCATTGGCGCGACTGGGCGGCATCGACGAAGCCTAACCGAGCCCACCCTCGCGCTGCAGCCGGCCGCACGCGGCCACCTGTCAGCGCGGGGCGTGCGGTTCGATCAGTCGAGCACCATGATGGCGTCTACTTCGATGTCCGCCAGCTTCGGCAGCGCAGACACTTCGATGGTCGAGCGCGCCGGGAACGGTGCCTGGAAATACTCGGACATGATCTCGTTGACGGTGGCGAAGTGACCCAGGTTGGTCACGTAGATGCCAACGCGCACGATCTTTTCCAGCGAGCCACCAGCAGCCTCTGCGACCGCCTTGAGGTTGACGAACACCTGGCGCGCCTGCAGGGCGATGTCGCCCTCCACCATCTGACCGGTGGCCGGATCCAGCGGAATCTGGCCCGAGAAATACACCGTGTTGCCGGTGCGCACAGCCTGCGAGTACGGACCAATGGCGGCAGGCGCCTTGTCGGTGGTGATGATGCTGCGGGACATGGTTGGTTCTCCGAACAGGGAATCGGGGATGGAAGCTGTGCGCCTCACGGACTGGGGATCATAGCCAGACATCGAGCAGGCTAAAAGAAGCGGACACGCCCGAGCGCCGCCCTGTTCACCACTGACTATTTGCGATTCACCGCTCTCAAAGCGGATAACGGTAGGCGCCGCTCACCACGCCGGTACGACGCACGCGGCGGATCACTTCGGCCAGATGCTTGCGGTTCTTCACTTCGAGGGCGAACAACAGCGTGGCCGCGGCCGCATCGCGCTCCACGTATTCCACGTTCTCGATGTTCGAGTTTGCGGCCGCGATGGCCGCCGCCACGGTGGCGAGCACGCCCGGGCGGTTGATGACTTCGATACGCAGTTCGGCGCGGTAATCGCCCTGCACATCGCGATCCCATTCGATCGCCACGCAGCGCTCGGGCGACTTGCGCAGTTCCACCACATTCGGGCATTCCACCCGGTGGACCACGATGCCCTTGCCCGACGAGAGATAGCCGATGATCTCGTCGCCCGGCAGCGGGTGACAGCAATTGCTGAAGCTCAGCACGCCGCGTTCGGCGCCGGTGATGCGGATCTTCTCCATCACATGCGGCGACTGCTGCACATCGGAGGATTTCTTGCCACGCGCGGCCACCAGCTGGCTGGCCACCAGATGCGGGATGCGATTGCCCAGCGCGATGTCCGACAGCAGTTCTTCCAGACGCTTGAGCTTGGAGGTTTCGAGGAAACGATCCAGCACGGCTGGCGGAATCGCATCAAGGCTGGTGCCCAGCGCATCGAGTGCGCGATCGAGCATGCGATGGCCGAAGTCGACGGCATCCTCATGCTGCAGGTGTTTGAGGTACTGGCGGATCGCCGTGCGCGCCTTGCCCGTCACCACCGATTCCAGCCAGGCCGGATTGGGCAGCGCGGACGGCGCCGTGATGATTTCCACCAGCTGGCCCGATTCCAGGCGCGTGCGCAGTGGCACCAGCTTTTTGTCGACGCGCGCAGCCACCGCGTGGTCGCCCACGTCGGTGTGCACGGCATAGGCAAAATCGAGCGCAGTGGCATTGCGCGGCAGCGCGAGGATGTCGCCGCGCGGCGTGAACAGATAGACCTCGTCCGGGAACAGGTCGATCTTGACGTTCTCGATGAACTCAGACGAGGAAACGGTGTTGGCCTGGCTGTCCGCCAGCGACGACAGCCATTCGCGGGCGCGCGCCTGGGCGCTGTTGGCCGGACCCGAATCGGTCTTGTACGCCCAGTGCGCTGCCACGCCGCGCTCGGCCACCGAATCCATTTCCGCCGTGCGGACCTGCACTTCGATCGGCGCGCCGAACGGCCCCAGCAGCACGGTGTGCAGCGACTGGTAGCCGTTGGCCTTGGGAATGGCGATGAAGTCCTTGAAGCGTCGGTCCACCGGCTTGTACAGCCCGTGCACGGCGCCCAGGGCCATGTAGCAACTCATGGCCGAATCCACCACGACGCGGAAGCCGTAGACGTCCATCAGCTGCGCGAAACTCTTGTGCTCGTTGCGCATCTTCGAATAGATGCTCCACGGCGACTTGATGCGACCCACCACCTTGGCGGTGATGTGGTCGGCGCCAAGGCGCGTGGACAGTGCCGCTTCGATCTTGCCCATCGCTTCGCGGCGATTGCCCAGCGCGGCACGGATGCGCTCGCTGATCACGCGGTAGCGATCGGGGTAGAGCGCGCGGAAGCCCAGGTCCTGTAGCTCCGCCTTGAACTTGTTCATGCCCAGTCGCTGCGCGATGGGCGCATAGATTTCCAGCGTTTCGCGAGCGATGCGGCGGCGCGATGGGGCGTCTTTCGCGCCCAGCGTGCGCATATTGTGCAGGCGGTCGGACAGCTTGATCAGGATCACGCGCAGGTCGCGCGCCATCGCCAGCAGCATCTTGCGGAAGCTTTCCGCATCCGCTTCCTGGCGGCTGGAAAAGCTCATCTTGTCCAGCTTGGTGACGCCATCGACCAGTTCGGCGACGGTCTCGCCAAATTCGCCGGCGAGCTCGGTGCGGCTCAGCGAGGTGTCTTCCAGCGTGTCGTGCAGGATCGCCGCGATGATGGTCTCGGCGTCCATGCCCAGCTCGGCCAGGATGCCGGCCACCGCCACGGGATGGGTGATATAGGGCTCACCGCTCTTGCGGGCCTGCCCTTCGTGCGCCACGGCGCCCACTTCGTAGGCGCGCACCACACGGGCCACCTGCGATTCGGGCAGGTAGGCCACGCGCTCTTTCAGAGCCAACACGTACGGCGGCAGCGTCGACGTATCCAAGGTGGAGTCCGTGACGGCCGGCATGGTTGTTCGGTCCCCGCTCAGGCGACCGCCTCGCTTCGTTTAAGGGAAGCGAGGGTGGCGACATGAAGCCCGCAGCGCAAAGCGCCGGACGAGCCGGCGCCGGGGCGTTGCTGGCTACAGCCGCCCTCCATCAGTCATCTCCACCCTTGGAGAGATCGTCGTCCACTTCGGCCGCAGCCCACTCGAGCGCTTCACGCTCGGCGCGCTCGCGCTCGGACTTGTCGATCTCGTCGATCGTGGCCTGGTCAATGCGACGGTCGGCAATTTCGCGCAGGGCGAGCACCGTCGGCTTATCGTGGTCGGGATGCACTGCCGGTTCGGCACCCTTGGAGAGCTGGCGGGCGCGCTTGGTCGCCATCAGCACCAGTTCGAAGCGGTTGTCGACTACCTGCAGGCAGTCTTCGACGGTAATGCGGGCCATCTGAAATCCTCAGAAAATAAAACGACTTATCACCTGTCAGTGTAGCCAGCGGCGGCTTTGCTGGCAATGCAGCAAGGCTCTATGATGCGGGGTTCACACCGCCTGCAGCCTGGCGCCCTGACACTAAAGGGGGCCTGTACATAATAAAAAACCCAACAGTACAATATTGTACTCCCTCCGGCCCTCCAGGACTGTCGCCTCCATGCCGTCCGCCTTCCGTTCTCTCGCCATGCGCAGCCTGCCCCTGGTCGCCGTGGCCCTGCTTGCTGGTTGCAGCATCGCCAAGCCTCGTACCGATGATCCGTACGAGCACATGAACCGCAAGGTTTACGCCTTCAACAACGACCTGGACAAGGCGATCATCCGCCCGGTCGCCGTGGGTTACCGCAAGGTGACCAACCCGACCATCCGTCGCTGCATGGCCGATTTCTTCACCAATATCCGCATGCCGATCACTGTGGCCAACGACCTGCTGCAGGCACGTCCGAAGCAGGCGCTGCAGGGCAGCGGCCGCTTCCTGGTGAACCTGACCCTGGGCATCGGCGGCTTCTTCGATCCGGCCAGCCAGCTTGGCATTCCGCTGGACGATACCGACTTTGGCGTGACGCTCGCCCGCTGGGGCGTGCCCGATGGCCCGTATCTGATGCTGCCCTTCTTCGGGCCGACCACGGCGCGCGACCTCTGGCAGGTGCCGGTCGACGGCTACTTCTTCGACCCCATCAGCTATTTCTCGCGCAACAACCACTACGAGTTCGGCCAGCAGTACCTGCCTGAGCTGATGTACCTGGTGACCATCCGCTCCAGCGCCATCGATGCGGAGAGTTTCCTCAACTCCGCCTACGATCCGTATGCCTTTATCCGCGACGCCTATCGCCAGCAGCGCATCTACAAGATCTACTACGGCAACCCGCCTGAAGAGGTGATCGAGCAGCTGCAGGGCCTGCACGACAAGAGTTTCGACCCGGACGAGCTGCTCGACGAGCAGCAGAAGTGGGAAAAGAAGCAGCCGCAGGCCTCACAGAGTCAGCAGCCGGCAGCGAAGAAGGACTGAAGCGTCCTTCTCCAGCCAAAAAGAAGGGGCCGCGAGGCCCCTTTTTTTGTCCCCGGCCCAGCGTCGAGTGACGCTCAGGCCATGAGACCTTCGACCTCACACACGCTGGCCAGCAGGTGCATGCCCTCGGGCATATGGCTCACCTTGAGCTTGCGCCCGCGCTCGGCCGACTGCGCCAGCACCGCCAGCACGCAGGCCAGGCCGGCGCTGTCGCTGCGTGTGACGCCGGACAGATCCAGCTCCGAGCGGCCGTCGCGCGCCACCGCCGTATCAATCGCCCTGAGCGCCGCCGCCGCCGTACTGAAAGTCAGCTCACCGGACACGCGTACGCTCCCCGGTGAGCCTTCATCGATGCGCACGGGTGCGCCAGCCACGCTCAAGACTTGGAGCCCGGCTGCTGCGCCTTGTCGGCCTGCTCCATTTCCTTGAGCGCCTGGTCACCCTGGGTTTCCAGGTTGCTGATCAGCTTGTCGATGCCGACCTTGCGGATTTCGGCGTCGACCTGGTTGCGATAGTTGGTGATGTACGAAATGCCTTCGATGATCACGTCGTAGGCCTTCCAGTTGCCGTTCTTGTCCTTGCGGAAGGCGTAGTCCACGGCGACGGTCTTGCCGTCATCCAGCACCACCTGGCTGCGCACGATGGTGCGCTTGTCGCTCATGTCGCCGGTGAACGGCAGCACCTTGACGCGGCCGCGGGTGTAATCGAGCAGGCCTTCGGCATAACGATGGGTGATGGAGTTGTAGAACGCCTTGGCGAAGCGCGAGCGCTGGTCCGGCGTGGCCTCGCGGGCATGCTGGCCGAGCACCAGGATCGAGGCGTAGTCGATGTCGAAATGCGGCAGGAACGCATCGTCGATCACGCTGATCAGCTTTTCGCGATTGGTCTTGAGTTCCTTCTGGTGGCCGTCGATCGCCTTGGCCAGATCGTCGGAGACCGCCTGCACCACCTGCACCGGCGTCTGCTGGTCGGCGGCGCCCTGCGTCGCATCCTGGGCAAAGACAGGCGCGGCGATCACGGTGCCAAAGGCGATGGCGGTGGCAATGGCCAGACTGCGCAACATGGGGAAACTCCTGAAAGATGTCTCGTTGGAATATCGGTGCGCGATGGGCCGATTCAATGCTTGTCGCCGTCAGACTTGCCGCCGTCGGCAGGCTTGCCGGAGGACGAGCCACTGACCAGGAACTTCCCGATCAGGTCTTCGATCTGCATGGCCGACTGGGTGAGCACCATCTCATCGCCGTTCTTGAGCGCGTCCGGCGAGCCGCCGGGCTGGATCGCAACGTACTGGGTGCCGATCAAACCACTGGTGAACACCGCGGCGGCCGAATCGTCCGGGATCTGGTTGTAGCGCTTGTCGATCGCCAGGGTGACCAGGGCGTCGAGCTTGACCGGGTCGGCGTTGATCGACTGGACGCTGCCGATGGCCACACCGGCCATCTTCACCGGCGCACCCACCGAGAGCGCGCCCACGTTGGTGAAGCGGGCCTTGACCACGTAGCTGCCGCCCAGGTTGTCCGCCACGCCGCCGGCGCCGAAGAACTTGCCCAGCATCTCCTCCAGCTGCTGCGCCGGACGGGTGAGCGCCAGCTCGCCGCCGTCGGCCAGGGTCTTCTTGGAGCTGCCATAGCGCAGGCCGACGTACTGGTCGCCCAGCAGGCCGCTGGTGAAGATGGTGGCGACCGAATCGTCCGGAATCTGGTTGTAGCGCTGGTCGATCGCCAGCTTCACATCGGCCGTTTCCTTGCCCGGATCGAGCACGATCGATTGCACCTGGCCGACGCGCACGCCCGCCACCTTCACCGGCGCACGCTCCTTGAGCTGGCCGATGTTGGCGAAGTGCGCCTCGACGGTGTAACTGGGGCCGCGGCTGGAGTTGGCCACCGAGGTGGTCTGCGTGGCGAGATAGCCGAGCGCGGCAAAGCCGAGCACGATAAACAGGCCGGTGCCGACGGCATACGATTGTCTCTGGCTCACGGCACGATCCTCATGGAATAGGGGTTGGATACGGTCAGGTCGGCGCTCATCGGCTCACTCACATCAGGAACGCGGTGAGCACGAAATCGAGCGCCAGGATGGCGATGGACGAAGCGACCACGGTACGGGTGGTGGCATAGGCCACGCCTTCGCTGGTCGGCGGCGTGGTATAGCCCTGGAACACGGCGATCAGCGACACCACGATGCCGAATACGACGCTTTTCCAGATCACGCCGTTGACGACGTCTTTCACCACCTCGACGGTGGCGGTCATGTTCGACCAGAAGGTGCCGTTGTCGATGCCCAGCCAGCTCACGCCCACCAGATGTCCGCCGAAGATGCCCAGCGCGCAGAACACGCAGGCCAGCAGCGGCATGGCGATCACGCCGGCGAGGAAGCGCGGCACGGCCACATAGGCAATCGGATCGACCGCCATCATTTCCATCGCGGCGATCTGGTCGGTGGCGCGCATCAGGCCGATCTCGGCGGTCACCGACGTGCCTGCGCGACCGGCGAACAGCAGCGCCGTCACCACGGGACCGAGCTCGCGATAAATGGCGATCGCCACCACCGTACCGGTGGCCGAGGTGCCGCCGAAGATCGACAGCACGTCGTACAGCTGCAAGCCCAGCACCATGCCCACGAACAGGCCGCAGACCATGATGATGATCAGGCTCATCGCGCCGACGAACCACAGCTGGCGGATCGTCTCGCGGTAGTGGCGCATGCTGCGCGGTATCGCGGCGATCATGCGCAGCAGGAACAGTCCGCAATCGCCGATCTGCGACAGCGAACGCACTACGATGTTTTCGGAACCCGTTGCGATCATGCGTTCTTCCCTGGAAAACCGAGCGATACGCCCAGGTCGCCGGCCGGATACTGGAATGGCACCGGGCCGTCCGCGTCGCCGCCGAAGAACTGGCGCGTCCACGGCGACCCGTCGTTGGCAATCGTCCTGGGATCGCCCTGCGCCACCACCTTGCCGTTGGCGATCAGGTAAATGTGATCGGCCACCTGCTTGATCGCTTCGAGCTCATGCGCCACCAGCACGCTGGTGATGCCCAAGGTCTGGTTGAGCGTGCGGATCAGCTTGAGCACCTGGTTCAAGGCGATCGGATCGAGACCCACAAACGGTTCGTCGTAGAGGATCAGCATCGGATCGAACACGATCGCGCGCGCCAGCGCCACGCGCCGCGCCATGCCGCCGGACAGCTCCGTCGGCATCAGCCCTGCAGCACCACGCAGACCCACCGCCTGCAGCTTGGTGAGCACGATGTTGCGGATCAGCACTTCCGGCAATTCAGTGTGCTGGCGCAGCGGGAACGCCACGTTCTCGAACACGTCAAAATCGGTGAGCAGGGCGGAATTCTGGAACAGGTAACCAATGCGCTCGCGCAGCTCGAATAGCTTTTCGCGCGACATCGTCGCCACGTTGTTGCCATCGACCAGCACCTGTCCCGCATCGCCGCGCATCTGCCCGGTGATGTGCTTGAGCAAGGTGGTCTTGCCGGTACCGCTGGGCCCCATGATGGCGGTGATCTTGCCGCGCGGTATATCGATATCCAGCGCATCGAACACCTTCTTGCCATTGAGCACCGTGGTCAGGCCACGGACGCGCACCAGGGTGCTGTCCTCGGGCTTGGCGCTAATGGAGTCGGTCATGGGCAATGAGGGGCCTGGGTAAAGGCGACAAGTTAGCTGAATAGGACCGTGAAGGCCATGTACGAATCGTCGTAGCGGTCAGTAATGGCTAACGGAACAAGACCTTGGCACGGATCTAGAGTTCCACTCCACCCTGCGGGAGCAAACCTTTGTGGGAGCGCACCCTGTGCGCGACAGGCGCCACCGACCAGCGAGGAACACCATGGCCCCGCAGTCGCGCACAGGGTGCGCTCCCACAGTGGGGTGGGGGCTGACCTCAGGCCAGCAGCTCCTGGATCAACGTCTCATGCCGCTTCAACTGCAACGCCGAGCGCAGGCGCGTAGCCCGCACGATGCCCTGCAAATCGTCCAGCGCCGCATCGAAATTGTCGTTGACGATGATGTAATCGAATTCATGCGCGTGGGCGATCTCCTCGCGCGAATTGTGCAGGCGGCGCGCGATCACTTCGGCGCTGTCCGAACCACGGCCGCGCAGGCGACGCTCCAGCTCCGGGCGCGACGGCGGCAGGATGAACACGCTCACGCAATCGGGCTTGCTCTGGCGGATCTGCCGCGCGCCCTGCCAGTCGATTTCCAGCAAGACGTCGCAGCCCGTTGCCAGCAGCGTGTCCACCGTGGTGCGCGAGGTGCCGTAGAGATTGCCATGCACTTCGGCGTGCTCGAGGAAGATGCCGTCGGCCACCTCCTGCTCGAACACCTCGCGTTCCACGAAATAATAGTGGCGGCCGTACTGCTCACCCGGACGCGGCGGACGCGTGGTGTGCGATATGGACAGCGAAATCGACGGCTCACGCTCCAGCAGCGCGTTGACCAGGGTGGACTTGCCCGCGCCCGAGGGCGCAGCCACCACGAACAGGGTGCACTGGGTGTCTTGCGCGTGAGGCGTGGTCGCGTTCATTCGATGTTCTGCACCTGTTCGCGCATCTGCTCGATCAGCACCTTCAGGTCCACTGCGGCATTGGTGCTGCGCACGTCCACCGCCTTGGAGCCCAGCGTGTTCGCTTCGCGGTTGAATTCCTGCATGAGGAAATCCAGGCGGCGACCGACCGGCTCCCTGGTGCCCAGCACGCGGCGGGTTTCGACGATGTGGGTGGTCAGGCGATCGAGTTCTTCATCGACGTCGCTGCGGGTGATCTGCAGCACCAGTTCCTGCTCCAGGCGACCCGGATCGGCCGGCTGCTTGAGATCGGCCAGGCGCGATTCCAGGCGGGCACGCAGGCCTTCGCGGATTTGCGGCATGAAGCTGCGCACGTCGGCCACGATGCGCTCGATCGCATCCAGGCGCTCGGTCAGCAGCTCGGCCAGCTTGGCGCCTTCGCGCTCGCGGGTGGCGGTGAGCGCTTCGAGCGCCCGGTCCAGCACGTCCAGCAGCGAGGCCTGCAGCACCTCAGGGTCCACCTCGGACTGTTGCAGCACGCCCGGGAAGCGCAGCAGCTCGGTGAATTCGATATTCATGCGCGGAAAGCGCGCTTCCAGGTCCATCGCCAGCTCGGACAGCCGCGCCAGCGCGGTGGCGTTGACCTGCATGGATTCGGCACGGGCCTCGCCGCGCAGGCGCACGGTGACGTCCACCTTGCCGCGCGACAGCTTGGCGGCGATGCGCTCGCGCAAGGCCGACTCGAACACGCGCAATTCGTCGGGAAGGCGCGGGCTCAGCTCCAGATAGCGGTGGTTGACCGTGCGCAACTCACAGCTGAGTGTGCCAGCGGGGCCGGTCGTCTCAGCGGAGGCATATGCCGTCATGCTGCGGGTCATTTGAGCGCCTGCGGATATCAGTAAAGGCCGCAATGGTAAACTTTCCCGCCCTGCCTTGCCCAATGGCCTCCATTCCCATGAGCTCTCCCAGCCGCCCCAGTGGCCGCGCCAGCGACCAGCTGCGCACCGTAACCATCGAACGCCACTACACCCGCCACGCCGAAGGTTCGGTGCTGGTGAGCTTCGGCGACACCCGCGTGCTGTGCACCGCCAGCATCGAAGACCGCGTGCCACCGTGGCTGCGCGGCAAGGGCGAGGGCTGGATCACCGCCGAATACGGCATGCTGCCGCGCGCCACCAACACCCGCATGCAGCGCGAAGCCGCGCGCGGCGGCCAGGGCGGCCGCACCATGGAAATCCAGCGCCTGATCGGCCGCAGCCTGCGTGCCTGCGTGGATCGCCAGGCATTGGGCGAGCGCGTGATCACGCTCGACTGCGACGTGATCCAGGCCGATGGCGGCACCCGCACCGCCGCCATCACGGGTGCCTATGTGGCACTGGTTGACGCGGTGAACCTGCTGATGAAGCGCGAGAACCTGCGCCGCAACCCGGTGGTGGGTGCGATCGCCGCCGTCTCGGTGGGCATTTATCAGGGCGTCCCCGTGCTCGATCTGGACTACGCCGAAGACTCCAACTGCGACACCGACATGAACGTAGTCATGAACGACGGCGGCGGCTTCATCGAGGTGCAGGGCACGGCCGAGGGCCATGCGTTCCGTCGCGATGAGATGGACGCCCTGCTGGGCCTTGCCGAGAAAGGCATCGCCGAGCTGGTGGCCGCGCAGCGCGCCGCGCTCGAACTGTCGTAACGGTTGCGCTGATGACACGCATCGTCCTGGCCAGCAGCAATCCCGGCAAACTGGCGGAGTTCAACGACCTGCTGGCCGACAGCGGCCTGCACGTCGAGCCGCAGTCGGCGTTCAACGTGCCCGACGCCGAGGAAACCGGCCTCACCTTCGTCGAGAACGCGCTGCTCAAGGCGCGTCATGCCTCGCGCATCAGCGGGCTGCCGGCGCTGGCCGACGATTCGGGCCTGTGCGTGCGGCATCTGCGCGGCGCGCCCGGACTCTACTCGGCGCGTTACAGCGGCCAACACGGCGACAACGCCGCCAACAACGCGCGCCTGCTGCGTGAACTGGAGGGCGTGCCGACCGAGCAGCGTGGCGCGTTCTTCATCTGCGTGCTGGTGCTGCTGCAACACGCCGACGATCCGGCGCCGCTGATCGCCGAAGGCCGCTGGCATGGCCATGTGCTCACCGAACAGCGCGGCACGCACGGCTTCGGCTACGACCCGTTGTTCCTGCCGGAAGACGAAACCGTCAGCGCCGCTGAGCTTCCGCCCGGCCTGAAGAATCGCATCAGCCATCGCGGCCGTGCGTTGGCGCTGCTGCGCAGCCAGCTCGGCGAGACGCATGGTTAAGCCATGTCGCTGATCGCGCCACCGCTGTCGCTGTACGTCCACATGCCGTGGTGCGTGAAGAAGTGCCCGTATTGCGACTTCAACTCCCACGGCGTACGCGGCGACACGCCGCCGTATGAAAGCTATGTGGACGCATTGCTCGCCGACCTCGATGCCGACCTGATTGATTTTGGTGGCGCGGTGCACGGGCGCACGGTGCAGACCATCTTTTTCGGTGGCGGCACGCCCAGCCTGTTCGCCCCGGATCTGATCGACCGTTTTCTCGACGGCGTGCGCGCCCGCCTGCAGCTGGCCACTGACGGCGAGATCACGCTGGAAACCAACCCCGGCACGGTCGAGCATGGACGTTTCGACGGCTATCTGGCCGCTGGGGTGAATCGCCTGTCGTTCGGCATCCAGAGCTTTGACGATGCCAAGCTGCGCCGGCTCGGTCGCATCCACTCGGCCAGCGAGGCCGAAGCGGCGGTAAAGTCCGCCCAGGACGCGGGCTACATCAACCTCAATCTCGACCTGATGTATGCGCTGCCCGAGCAAACCCAGGAGGGCGCGCTGGCCGACGTGGCGCGCGCCGTCGCGCTGCAGCCCACGCATATTTCGCACTACCAGCTCACCCTTGAGCCGAACACGGCCTTCGCCGCCAACCCACCGCCGCTGCCTGATGACGATCACGCCTGGGCGATGCAAGAGGCCTGCGAACAACAGCTCGCCGCCGCCGGCTATAGGCAATACGAGATATCCGCCTACGCCCAGAGCGACCGCCGCTGCGCTCACAACCTCAACTATTGGCGCTTCGGCGATTACCTCGGTATCGGCGCCGGCGCCCACGGCAAGCTCACCGACGTGGCCAGCGGGCAGATCATCCGCCGCTGGAAGACGCGCCTTCCCAAAGCGTATCTGGCGACGCCCGCCGGCGCCGGACGCATCGGCGGCAGCGCGCCGGTAGCCCCGGACGAACTGCCCTTCGAATACATGCTCAACGCCTTGCGCCTGATCGATGGCGTGCCCATGGCCGACTTTGTCGAACGCACCGGCCTGCCGCTCGAGCGCATCGCAGGCGCCCTCGCCCATGCCCGCCAACGGGGCTGGCTGGCGGACGACCCAGGTCGTTTGCATACCACGGCGCTCGGCCAGCGCTTCCTCAATGACGTCATTTCCGGATTCCTTGACTGAATCCACCGTCCGGCCGATGGCGTGCACCCGATACCCGCTTTAGACTCTGTGCCATCCGGGGGGAATCAACCAAGGTCTGTCATGGAAGTCGAACAGCAGGGTCGACGGCCGCCGCATGCATCTGATCGGGACTCGCGTCCTGACAATGCCGCGTGGTCGCCGCGTGCCCGTCGCCTGATCGAAGAAACGCACTCCCTCTGCACCAGCTGGCTGGAAGCACCGCTGCGCCAGTGCTTCCTTGAGGCCGAACAGCGCCTGTACGCGCAGGCCGAGCGTTCGCGCAATCCCGCCGAACAGCAACAGTGCCTGTATTCCCGCCAGCTGATTCAACAGCAGCGCGGACCCGTGGAGCGCCGCTTCATGGAGGGCGTACGCCAGCATTTCGGCAGCGTCGGCACGGTGCACGAACCCGAAGTGGTGCACCCCGATGCGCCACGCCGACCGCTGGAGCTGCTTGACCCCACCGAACACGAACAAACCGTGGCGCTCGACAAGCTGATTGCGCGCGGCGAAGCGCGCCATGGCACCGCGCTGTTTGAACTGGGCTATCGGTTCGCCGTGCTGGCCAGCCTGCCGCCGCTGGAAGGCGAAAGCCTGCCGCTGGGCCCACAGGCGCTGGCCCATGCGTTCCGCGATGGCATGACCGCGCTGGAGTTGCCGGTCGAACATCGCCTGCTGCTGTTGCAGTGTTTCGACATGGCCGTGGTGCAGGGACTGTCGACGCTGTACGACACGGTCAACGAACACCTGCGCGCCGACGGCATCCTGCCGCAGCTGCGCGCCTTCCCGACGACGCGTGCGCCGATCGAGCGCCAGCCGCGTCCGGGCGCAAACGACAATCCGCCCGTGCCGCTGGCACGCCAGGCAGCCGCAGCGACGCCTCCCGCGAGCGCGACCGCACCGCGCAGCGACAGCATCGCCGTGCTCGACAATCTGCGCGAAATGCTCGCACAGCATCGCGCGGGACAGGGCGCGCTGAGCTATCAGGATGGCGGACGTGCGGCGACGCCGGGCGAACTCCAGCTCGCGCTGGACGCCCTGCAATTGCATGTCAGCGACGTGGCCGAGCAGGCACGCCGCGAACTGCTCAGCGCCCAGGCGCTGCGCGAGGAGTTGATCACCCAGCTCAATACCGGCCGACCGGCGGGCTCGGCGCAGATGCATCTGACCGAAGAGCAGGGCGACACGGTGGAACTGGTCGCCATGTTGTTCGAGCAGCTGGATCGGCAGGTGCCCAACAAGAGCAACGCGCACTCGCTGCTCGGCGATCTCCAGCTGCCGCTGTTGCGCATGGCGGTGGCCGACCAGGGCTTCTTCAACCAGCGCGAACATCCCGCGCGCAAGCTGCTGGGCCTCGTCGCCGAAGCGGCGAATGACTGGCTGGACGGCCCCGAAGGCGACGTCGATCGATCGCTCGAAGCGAAGATCAACCAGCTGGTCGACCGCGCGCGCCGCGAGCCGCCAAGCACCGGCCTCTACACCAGCCTGCTTGCCGATATCGAACATCACCTGGGTCTGCTCAACCGCAAGGCGCAGATCGCCGAACGTCGCCAGGTGGAGGCGATGCAGGGTCGCGAGCGGCTCGAGCAGGCGCGCCATCGCGCCGCCGAGTTGATGACCGAGCGCTTCGACAAGTGCAATCCACGCGGCTTGTTGCGCACCTTGCTGGAGCGCGCCTGGTCCGACGTGCTCGCGCTCACGCTGTTGCGCCACGGCGAAGACAGCGAAGCGTTTACGTTGCGCCTGCGCATCACCGATCAGCTGCTGGGTCAGCAGCCCGTGCTCGATCGCAACCTGCTGCAGGCCGAGGTGGAGTCGGGCCTGCAACAGATCGGCATGCACGCCGAGGAATCCGTGCAGGTCGCCCAGCGCCTGCTGGGCATTCCGGCCAATAGCCCGACCACCAGCGAAGCGGCGACGACCACCGAGCTGGCGCTCAAGCTGAAACAGCATCAGCGACTGGGCGAGCACGCCGCACCGGAAACGCCGGCGCCCGTTCCGGCCGCACCGCCGACACCGGCTCCGCCGGCCGAGTCGCCGGAGCGCCGCATCCGCCAGCGCCTGCGTCAGTTGCCCTTCGGCAGCTGGTTTGAATTCATCGATCCGTCCAACGGACGCATCACCGAACGCAAGCTTGCCTGGTATTCGCCGGTATCGGGCAACAGCCTGTTCGTCACCCGTCGCGGCCTGCGCGGCCAGGAAATGACGCTGGAACAGCTCGCCCACGAAATGGCCTGTGGCCGCGTGCGCGAAATGCCGCCGGTGCGCGAGAACCTGCTCGATCGCGCCTGGCATGCACTCACCAGCCACCTGCGCCAGATCACCAGCGGCCCGCCAGCCGCATCGCGTAGCGGAGCATCGACGTGAGCGAGAACATTGCCTCTATCGACCAGCGCCGCGCGCTGCGCAAACGCGCCAATTTCACTGCCGTCGTCACTGACGTGATCACCGGCCAGCCGATCGGCCACCTGGGCAATCTCTCCGCCAACGGCATGCTGCTGATCAGCACGCACCCGCCGCGCAGCGAGGCCATCTATCAGGTCAGCCTGTCATTGCCTGGCCTGGGTAGTGCGCCACAGAGCATCGAGGTGGGCATCCAGGAACAGTGGCACGAAGCCGCGGCCAGCCCCGGACAAGTGTGGTCGGGGTATCGCATCGTGGCGATCGATGATGCGGATGCGGCGATGTTGGATGCGTGGTTGGAGCAGCCGGAGAGGGGTTAGGGGTGTTCGTCGTCGCGGCGTAGGCGGCGTTTTGTTCGCAATGCCGACGCAGGCCGGAGGCGCTTTTCAACAGCCGAAGGCTGGTCATCAAGAGCTTCGGTGTTTCCTTGTCCCCTTGGGGCCAGGGTGCCGCCTACGCGGCGGGCGTTTCGAACGGCTGCCGCCGCTCGAGTCACTTTTCTCTTGCTGGCCCAAGAGAAAAGTAACCCAAAGAGAATGGCCTGATAACGCCCGCAGCATTGTGTTGGGATAAACCCGAACGCTCGAGGCGCGTCTGATGGGACAACCTCCGAGGGTACACAGCGGGTACTTCAATGCGCTGCGCAACGCGCCCGAATCGCTGAGGACTTAAAGCGGGGTCTCGCTGCGCATCGGCTTTGATCGTCCCGCCTTTTCCTTGCCGCGCCTTCTTGTCTGTGGGAGCGCACCCTGTGCGCGACAGCCACGCCTGGGTATACCGCTCCG
>NZ_JBFRFH010000010.1:0-280239 GCF_052114725.1 Dyella sp. 2YAF14
CACGCACGATGCTGCGGGCGTTATCAGGCCATTTTCTTTGGGTTACTTTCGACGCGAAGCTAGTCCCGAGGGATCTTTTGGGCCAGCAAAAGAAAAGTGACTCGAGCGGCGGCAGCCGTTCGAAACGCCCGCCGCGTAGGCGGCACCCTGGCCTCGACGTGAAAACCAGGCGATATCGCTCCTGGATCCCGGCCTACGCCGGGATGACGACCAAAGGGGCGGCCTGCGCCGGAATGCCGATCGAACGAAACCTACTTAGAGCGAACGCTCAAACACCACACCCTGGTGCTGCACCAGCGGCTCCATCACCCAATGATCCACCAACAAAAACGCAAACAACGCCATCAGATACACGATGGAATAGTTGAACACCTTCATCGCGAAAAACTCATCCGGCGGATTGAGCAAACGGATCGCGTAATAAAGAAAGCCCAAGCCCAACACCACCGCACCGCCCAGATAAACCATCCCGCTATAACCCGTGAGCGCCGGCAACAGCGTCACCAGCACCAGCAGGATCGTGTAGAACAGCACGTGCCAACGCGTGAACACCACGCCATGCGTGACTGGCAGCATCGGTACCTGCGCGCGGGAGTAATCGTCGCGGCGGAAGATCGCCAGCGCCCAGAAATGCGGCGGCGTCCACACGAAGATGATCAGGCACAGCTGCAGCGCAAACGGATGCAGCGCACCCGTGACGGCCGTCCAACCCAGCACCGGCGGAATCGCACCGGCCAGGCCACCGATCACGATGTTCTGCGGCGTGGCGCGCTTGAGGTAGGCCGTATAGATCACCGCGTAGCCGATCAAACCGCCGAAGGTGAGCAGCGCGGTCAGCGGATTGACCAGGAACACCAGGATCAACATCGACACTGCACCTAGCGCGAGCGCAAAGGTCAGCACCTGCTTGGGCTTCAGCTGACCGGTGGCCAGAGGGCGATGGGCGGTGCGCGCCATCACTTTGTCGATGCGCTGATCGATCAGGTGATTGAAGGCTGCAGCGGAACCCGAGGCCATCCAGATGCCCAGCGTGCCGAACACCAGCGCACGCCACGGCGGAATGCCGGGCACGGCGAGGAACATGCCGATCACGGCGCAGAACACCAGCAGCGCGACTACGCGCGGCTTGGTCAGTTCCAGGTACTCATGGAAACGGCTGCTCATCGTCATCGGTATCCGTGGGAAACAAACATCGCGTCCTCGCGACGCTTTTGCGTGCGCGCCAGCGTGGCCAGCAAGGTAAACAGGAGCAGCGCCGCCACGCCATTGTGCAGCGTCGCCACCGGCAGCGGCAGCCCGAAGCGCACGTTGCTGATGCCCAGCAGTACCTGGGTCAGCAACACCACCGCGATCGCCACGCCCAGCGAACGCAGGCCGCGACGCGACACCCGGTGCGAGAGCCAGGCGAGGTAGCAAAATACCACCAGTGCGCCGATGCGATGCGCAATCTGGATGGCGCTGCGCGCCGCCATGTCGAGCACACCGCCTTCATAGTTCACGCCGATGCCGCGCCACAGCACAAAACCCTGCTGGAAATCGGTGGGCGGCATCCACTGCCCGAGGCATTTGGGGAAATCCGTGCCACAGGCGAGCGCGGCATAGTTGGACGAGGTCCAGCCGCCCAGCGCGATCTGCGCGAGCAGCAGGACAATGCCGACGATCACGGTCTTGCGCAGCGCCGCGTGACGGTCGTCGTTGGCACCCACGCCAGCGAAACGCAGTGCCGCATAGGCCAGCAAGGCGAAGGTGGTGATGCCGCCCATCAGATGGCCCATCACCACGATGGGCTTCAACAGCAGCGTCACCGTCCACATGCCGAGCATGGCCTGGAACACCACCACGGAAAGCGCGAGCACGCTGATGCGCCACGCGCCCGGACGATCAAGCCCGATCGCCGCGATCAAGGGCAGCCCGATCGCGAACAGCGATACCAGCAAGGACCAGTGATGCTCGCCCTTGATATACATGCCAACGCCGATCGCCGCGCATAGCGCGCCGACAATCACCGCATAGCGCGCCCATGGGCGACGCCAGCTGGCGATCAAGGCCAGCGCAAACACCAGCGTCCCCAGCGTACCGGCAAGAAAGCGATGCACCTGCTCGCGCCACGCCTTGTGCGTTTCGTAGGGACGATCAGGGAAAGCCTGATTCGCCTGCGCGATCTCGTGCTGCTGTTCCGGCCATGCCGCGCGGCCGTAGCAAGTCGGCCAGTCCGGGCAAGACAGCCCGGCATTGGACAGACGCACGAACGCGCCGAACATCACCACGCCAAAGGCGAACACGGCAGCGAGCAAGGCCAGCCCGCGCAGCACCCTGATCGAACGGGACGTCATCAGCGGATCACCTTCTGCAGATCCTTGCGCAAGCCGGTGGGATCAAAGCCTGCGGGATAGAACGACAACGCGGTGCCGTCCGATTCCACCAACAGTGCATTGACGCTGTCCGGCGTGGTCGGTGCGAAGGGAGCCAGCGCGCCCATCGAATCCTGACCGAGCTTCCAGTAGTTCGTCATCCCCGTGGCAGCAGCATCTGCCGGCGGCTTGCCGACGTAGAGCAGGCGCAGGCGCGGTGCATTCTGGTTGAGCGTGAGGCGCGCCGCGGCCATCTTGGTCAGTACGTCCATGCATTTCTCGGCGCATCCTGGACCGGCCAGGGCGACCAGGGTGAGCTGCGGTTCCTTCGCGCGCCACGCCCAGGTGTCGCCATTGGTGAGCGACACCGGCACCTGCTCGGTGGCGAAATTGCGCTGCGGCATCACGGCAAGGCCATTGGCCTTGCCCGAGGGCTGCCAGCCCGCGAAGGTGAGCAGCATGGCCGCCACGATCGGCGCGGCAAACACCAGCATGATCAACAGCAGTTTTCGTCGGCTTGCGCGCAGTGCGGCGGGATCGGGTGTATTCATGACTGGTCCGGTCGGGAAGGACGACGACGATGCAGCACCAGCAGGATCACCACCACCGCCACGGCGAAGGTGAACCACTGGAATGCATAGGCACGGTGGCGCGCGGGCGGCATCGAGGAGAAATCGATGGTGTGTTCGCGCACGTAGATGGATGCAGGCTCCGCGTCGAGCGCGAGCACCTGCGGATACAGCGTAGCGCCAAGATCGGCCGCCACCTGGGGAAGCTCGAGATAAACCGTGGTCTTTGGCCAGCTCTTCTGCAGGGCGAGGGCATTGCCGCCCATTTCAAAACCAACGCCGGGCGCGGGCACATACAGGCCGTGCAGCTCCAGCGGGCCGGCGGGCAACGGTGGTAATTGCGGCGCCTGATGCGTGCCGTTGCCCGGAAGAAATCCCAGATCGACCAGCAACAGACGATCGCCGTTGCGCGGACGGAAAGGCGCATAGACTTCCACACCGCCGCGCTGGTCATGCTTGGGATTGTCGAGCAGATAGATGCGATCGGCGAGGTAGCTGCCCTGCACGTTGACGCGGGCAAACGCATCGATGGGGGGATTTGAGGCCACTGCGGCAAAGTCGCGCGGAGCCGCG
The DNA here is from genome assembly GCF_052114725.1 of Dyella sp. 2YAF14. Classification (NCBI taxonomy): domain Bacteria; kingdom Pseudomonadati; phylum Pseudomonadota; class Gammaproteobacteria; order Lysobacterales; family Rhodanobacteraceae; genus Dyella; species Dyella sp. 2YAF14. The sequence continues at coordinate 3,494 of NZ_JBFRFH010000010.1, forward strand.
GTTTCCGCTGTGGCATACCGTCGCAGAATCTGCTCTTTCTCGTCCGCGCGATGCAGCTGCCACACGCCCAAACGTATGAACAGCAAGGCACTCACCGCTGTGAGCAGCAGTGCGAACCAGGATGGACGGCGCAGCCACTTCACGCGGTGGCGCCGTGCACGACCGCTATACTGCGGATGTCAAAAACGTTCGGACCAATCACGTGGAAACCATCTACAAATATGCGCTGGTGATTCTGCTGCTGGTGGTGTTGTTCAATCTTGGTCAGGCCCTGTACTTCATGATGACCGACAAGGAAGGCAGCAAGCGCACGGTGTGGGCGCTGACGCGTCGCATCGGGTTGTCGGTGCTGCTCATCCTGATGGTCGTGTTCGGCATCTGGATGGGCTGGCTCCACCCGCACGGCGTGGGCCAGTAATTGTAGCTTCCCGCGGTCGGCAGCGCTCCGCTGCGACATCTGGTTCCATCGAAGGCCCGCCATTGGCGGGCCTTTGGTTTGGGGGGCAGCGGTCCCCTTGTAGGAGCGCACTTGTGCGCGACCACCCCACGGAGCGGAGGCGGCGGGGCGTTGCGATCCCCTTGTAGGAGCGCACTTGTGCGCGACCACCCGGCGGAGCGGAGGCGGCGAGGCGTTGCGATCCCCTTGTAGGAGCGCACTTGTGCGCGACCACCCTACGGAGCGGAGACGACGGGGCTCTGCGGTCGCGCACAAGTGCGCTCCTACAAAGGGGCGTAGAGGGTGTGATCCCCCCAACAAAAAGCCCGCCTTTCGGCGGGCTTTTTGGCCGCTGCGACGCGCCAGCGTCTCAGAGGATGTAGACGAACATGAACAGGCCCAGCCACACCACGTCCACAAAGTGCCAATACCAGGCCACCGCTTCGAACGCGAAGTGGTGTTCCTTGGTGAAGTGACCCTTGGCCACGCGCAGCCAGATGATGGCCAGCATGATGGTGCCCAGCGTCACGTGCATGCCGTGGAAGCCGGTGAGCATGAAGAAGGTCGAACCGTAGACGCCGCTCTGCAGCGTGAGGTTGAGCTCCTTATAGGCTTCGATGTACTCGTGCGCCTGGAACCACAGGAAGGTGGAGCCCAGCAGCACGGTGAAGCCGAGGAACCACAGGATCTTGGCGCGCTGGCCGGCCTTCAGCGCATGGTGAGCAATGGTCACCGTGACGCTCGAGGACAGCAGGATCAGCGTGTTGAGCAGCGGCAGGCCCCAGGGCAGCACCGTCTCGAAATTGCCGCCGATGCGCTCCGGACCACCGCCGCCACCGGCGCCCCACGAAGCGGCGTAGTCGCTCCACAGGAACTGGTGGGTCAGCACGCCATGGCCTTCGCCGCCGAGCCACGGCACCGCGAACATGCGGGCGTAGAACAGCGCACCGAAGAAGGCGCCGAAGAACATCACCTCGGAGAAGATGAACCACATCATGCCCATGCGGAACGAGCGGTCCACCTGGTTGTTGTAGCTGCCCGCCAGCGATTCGCGGATCACCGAGCGGAACCATCCGAAGAACATCAGCAGGATGCCGATGAAGCCGATGGTGAGCATCGTCTTGCCAAAGCCCGCTTCACCCGGGGGAGCGTTCAGCCAATGCGCGGCACCGAGCACGGTGACGAACATGACCACCGCAGCCACGATCGGCCACTGGCTCTTGGATGGAACGAAATAAACGCCTTCTTGCTGGGCCATGCTGAGATCCCTATGGAATGCTCTGTCTACTTCCGCCCGCGCAATGGTCGCCCGGGCTGCAACCCGTGATGCCGCTCGGCACCGCGGAGGAATACGGCGGTTGCGTCAGGAGTACTTCAGCCCCTGCAACAACGAGAGCACGAAGATCGCAAAGGCGATGGTGCCAACCACCGTGACGGTGAGTCGCACACCTTTCTTGCGGGCTTGCTCGATCGTTGTCATGGACGGCTGGTTCATCGCTTCGCTTCCTTCCGCTCCGGCGCGACACCGGAGCGGCAATGCTTGGATCAATCTTCGACGTGACCGTGTGCCAGTTCGTCATCATGGATGACCGGCGGCACATCGAACGTGTGATACGGCGCCGGCGACGGCAGCGTCCACTCCAGGCCCTTGGCGCCTTCCCACACGCGATCGGGTGCCTTCTTCTTGGAGAACCACACCGCGTGCACGATCACGCCGAGGAAGATCAACTGCGAGGCGCCGAACAGGAAGCCGCCGATCGAGCTGATCATGTTGAAGTTGGCAAACGCAACGTTGTAATCGGGGATGCGGCGCGGCATGCCGGCCAGGCCCAGGAAGTGCTGCGGGAAGAACAACACGTTCACCCAGATCACGCTGTTCCAGAAGTGGATCTTGCCCCACGTTTCCGAATACATGTGGCCGGTCCACTTCGGCAGCCAGTAGTAGGCGCCCGCGATGATCGCGAAGATGGCACCGGTCACCAGCACGTAGTGGAAGTGGGCCACCACGAAGTAGGTGTCGTGATACTGGAAGTCAGCCGGCGCGAGCGCGAGCATCAAGCCGGAGAAGCCGCCGATGGTGAACAGGATGACGAACGCGATGGCAAACAGCATCGGCGTTTCGAAGGTCATCGAGCCGCCCCACATGGTGCTGACCCAGTTGAACACCTTCACGCCGGTCGGCACCGCGATCAGCATGGTGGCGTACATGAAGAAGATTTCGCCGCCCAGCGGCAGACCCACTGCGAACATGTGGTGCGCCCACACGATGAACGACAGGAACGCGATGGAGGCAATGGCGAACACCATCGCCTTGTAGCCAAAGATCGGCTTGCGCGCGAAGGTCGGGATGATCTCGGAGACCAGGCCAAAGGCCGGCAAGATCATGATGTAGACCTCGGGGTGGCCGAAGAACCAGAAGATGTGCTGGAACAGCACCGGGTCGCCGCCACCAGCCGCATTGAAGAAGCTGGTGCCGAAGTACTTGTCGGTGAGCAGCATGGTCACCGCACCGGCGAGCACCGGCATCACGGCGATCAGCAGGAAGGCGGTGATGAGCCAGCTCCACACGAACACCGGCATCTTCAGCAGATCCATGCCCGGCGCGCGCATGTTGAGGATGGTCGCGATGATGTTGATCGCGCCCATGATGGAGCTGATACCCATCAAGTGCACGGCGAACACCAGGTAGGCGACCGAGTCACCCTGCAGCGACAGCGGCGGGTACATGGTCCAGCCGCCGGCCGGGCCACCGCCGGGCAGGAACAGCGTGGACAGCAGCAGCGAGAAGGCGAACGGCAAGATCCAGAACGACAGGTTGTTCATGCGCGGCAACGCCATATCCGGCGCACCGATCATCAGCGGGATCATCCAGTTGCCCAGGCCCACGAAGGCCGGCATCACCGCGCCGAAGATCATGACCAGCGCATGCATGGTGGTCATTTCGTTGAAGAAGTACGGCTGCACCAGCTGCAGGCCGGGCTTGAACAATTCCGCGCGGATCACCATCGCGAAGCTGCCGCCGATGAAGAACATCAGCAACGAGAACACCAGGTACAGCGTGCCGATGTCCTTGTGGTTGGTGGACATGCACCAGCGCACGAAGAAATTCTTCGGCGCGCCGTGATGGTCGTCGTGGTGATCGTGTGTAGCTGCGTGGGCCATGCCTTGCACCTCTACCTAAATACGAATGCTGTGATGGGCGATTAGCCCTGGTGGCCCTGGGAAGCAGGTGCGTCGGTTGCCTGCGCCGTGGCGGGCGCGGCAGCGGTGGAAGCTGCCGCCGGAGCGGCAGGCTGCGCCGGCTGCTGCGGCTTGTTCGCCTCGGCCTGCTGATCGGCCAGCCATTTTTCGAATTCGGCCTTCGGCAAGGCCTGCACCACGATCGGCATGAAGCCGTGATCCTGGCCGCACAGCTCGGCGCACTGGCCGCGATACACACCCGGCTCGATGATGTTGGTCCAGGCGGCGTTGACGATGCCCGGGATGGCGTCCATCTTCCAGCCCAGCGCCGGCACCCACCAGGAGTGGATCACGTCGCCGGCGGTGATCACGAAGCGGATCTTGGTGCCCACCGGCACCACCAGCGGCTTGTCCACATTGATCAGGTAGGTGTTGTAACCGTCGACCTTCACCGCGTTCGGGTCCAGGCCCGAATGCAGCTGGCGCGTCTCGTCGCTCTCGCGATCGAGCTTGGACATGAAGCCGACCTTGTCGATCGCCTTGCCCTTGTATTCGACATAGTCGTAACGCCACTTCCACTGGTAACCGGTGACCTTGACGGTCATCTCCGAACCGGTGGTGTCGGCGAAGGTGCGCAGGCCGCCCGTGGCGAGATAGGCCAGCACGATGAGAATGATCACGGGGATGGTGGTCCACACGATCTCGAGCGTCGTGTTGTGCGACCACTTTTCGGCGACCGCGCCGCGCGATTTGCGGAAGCGGAACATCGCGATGAACATCGCGCCGAACACAAGGATGCCGATCACGACGCAAACGCCGAGGGCAACGTTGTTAAGGAAGTAAGCCTCGGGCGACCAGGTCGACGCGCCGCGGGTCATGTTCAACTGCCCTGGCTGCGGATTGGCCAGGGCCACGCCGCCGAACATGGTGAGAGCGAAGAGCGCGCTTGCCGCTACTGCTCGCTTGATGCTGCCAGGCTTGATGCCGCCAGATGTCATGTTTGCACCTTTGTTGAACCTACCTGCGCTGCTGTTGGTTGAGCTCCGCCAGCAACACCATGAGTTTCCTTGACAGCTCGGCACGCTCCTCTTCCCCGAGAAAGCTACCGATTTCCAGCTCGCGTCCGTGCGACGTCAGCAGCAGACGCGCCCTCCCCTGACCGGACCGCAGTTTCACGCGCACCCAATACGTGGGAAAGCGCGCACTGCGACGACCTGGCAGGGATTGCACCTCCAGCGACGACTCGTCGAGGGTGATGCGTTCGCTGCGGTCGCCGGCCCGCCAGGCTACGCCAAGGGCGAAAGCCACCGCGGAGGACTCGACCAGTGCAAACAAAGGAGCGAAGACATTCCCCTGCCATGCTCCCAACACGGCCGTCGTCAGCGCCAGCGCCGCCAGAACTCCGATCAATCGACGCAGGTCGCGACGGCTCAGTGCACGATTGGGCTTGAGCCACATCGTTGCGCACGGCAAGCCGGCTGCTGCTGGTCGAAGCACGATCATGAGAACCCGGCGTGCCTGGAACCCAAGCATGATAGGCCGCGACCGCGTCGGGGAGCAAGAATGACGCATGTGCTTGATTTGAAGCAGGGATGAATGCGCAAGGATGTGCGCACTGATCATTGTGTCAGCTTGATCTCAGCGCGTTTGCGTGGATTGTCATGGGGATAGAGACGGCGCGACGACGGCGCCCACGCTGGCGACCTGACGCCGCGCACCGGGTGCGACGGTTTGCCACACGCCTCGCGTGAGATCCCATGGGTCGCACGACCGTACGTCAGGTCCGGGTGGCTGGTCTTCACGCCCTCACTCCTCGCCCCCGCCTACTACCCAACCGCCAATCCCGCCCATATATAAGGTGTCGGCGCCCGCCTACCGCACCGCAGCACCACGTACGGTCGCGTGCGTATGCCCCCACGCGTACAATCCCGCGATTCCCCGCCCCATCACGTTTCGGCTAAAACCCTGTGACACAACCTATTCTCAGCCCCGAATTGCCGACCGCTGTCGAGCCGGCACGCGCGCGCATCACCGCCAACTGGCTGCGCGACGAGACCGAAGCGGTCAACGACCTGCTGGCCCAGGCCACCCTGCCGCCGGTCGAGCGCGAAAAGGTGATCGACCTGGCCGCCGAACTGGTCACCCGGGTGCGCGTACGCGCCAAGGACCAGAGCGCCGTCGAATCCTTCATGCGCCAGTACGACTTGTCGTCGGAAGAAGGCGTGCTGCTGATGTGCGTGGCCGAGGCGCTGCTGCGCATTCCCGACAAGACCACCGCCGACAAGCTGATCCGCGACAAGCTGGGCGATGCGAACTGGAAGAAGCACCTGGGCCAGAGCGAGTCGTTGTTCGTCAACGTGTCGACCTGGGGCCTGATGCTTACCGGCAAGCTGGTCACGCTGTCGGAAGAGACGCGCCACGATTTCACCGGCGCGCTGCGTCGCCTGGTGGGTCGCGCGGGTGAACCGGCGATCCGCCTCGCCGTGCGCCAGGCCATGCGCATCATGGGCCACCAGTTCGTGATGGGCCGCACCATCGGCGAGGCGCTGGATCGTTGCGCGCAGAAGGAATATGCGGTCTATCGCTATTCCTACGACATGCTGGGCGAATCGGCGCTCACCAGCGAAACCGCCGAGCGTTATCAGCAGGACTACCGCAACGCCATCGCCGCGATCGGTTCGCGCGGTCCGTTCGCCAACCACACGGATGCGCCGTCGATCTCGGTGAAGCTCTCCGCGCTGCATCCGCGCTACGAAGTGGCCAAGCGCGATATCGCCCGCCGCGACCTCACCGCCAAGCTGCTGGAACTGTCGCAGCTGGCGATGAAGAACGGCATCGCGCTGTCCGTCGATGCGGAAGAAGCCGATCGTCTGGAACTGTCGCTGGATATTCTCGGCGACGTGTTCGCACATCCGTCGCTGGAAGGCTGGAACGGCCTCGGCATCGTCGTGCAGGCCTATGCCAAGCGCACCCCGTTCGTGATCGACTGGCTGATCGAAACGGCACGCGCCAGTGGCCGTCGCTGGTATGTGCGCCTGGTCAAGGGCGCGTACTGGGACGCGGAAGTGAAGCGCGCGCAGGAAAACGGTCTTGCCGGTTATCCGGTGTATACGCGCAAGCCGAACACCGACGTGTCGTACCTGGCGTGCGCACGCAAGCTGTTCGACGCCGGCGTGGCGCTGATCTACCCGCAGTTCGCCACGCACAACGCGCACACCATCGCCGCGGTGCATCACCTGGCGCAGAACCGTCCGTACGAATACCAGCGCCTGCACGGCATGGGCACGGACCTCTATGCCGAAGTGATCGGCAAGCAGAATCTCAACGTGCCGTGCCGCGTGTACGCGCCGGTGGGCACGCATGAAGACTTGCTGCCCTACCTGGTGCGCCGCCTGCTCGAAAACGGCGCCAACACCAGCTTCGTCAACCGCGTGGTCGACGAAACGCTGCCGGTGCGCGAACTGGTCGCCGATCCCTGCGAGACCGTGCGCTCCTTTGCCTCCATCCCTCACCCGCGCATCCCCCTGCCGGTGAATCTCTACGGTGAACTGCGGAAGAATTCCATGGGCGTCAACTTCTCCAACGACAACGAACTGAAGGCCCTCGCCGAGGCGATCCAGAGCAAGAGCGGTCCGTGGAACGCCGAGCCGCTGGTGCCGGGCGCCAAGAGCACCGGCGCCACCGTGCAGGTGACCAACCCGGCCGATCGTCGCCAGGTGGTGGGCAGCTATGTCACCGCCGATAGCGCGACGGTCGACAAGGCGCTGGCCAATGCGGTGAGCGCGCATCACGCGTGGGATCGTCTGCCGGCTGCCAGCCGCGCGGCGATTCTCGAGCACGCCGCCGAGCAGCTCGAAGCGCGTCGCGGCGAATTCATCGCACTGTGCGTGCGCGAAGCGGGCAAGAGCCTGCCCGACGCCATTGCCGAAATCCGCGAGGCGGCCGACTTCCTGCGTTACTACGCGACCATGGCGCGCCGCCTGTTTGGCCATCCGGAACAGTTGCCCGGTCCCACCGGCGAGAGCAACCAGCTGTTCTTGAATGGCCGCGGCGTGTTCGTCTGCATCAGCCCGTGGAACTTCCCGCTGGCGATTTTCCTTGGCCAGGTGAGCGCCGCACTCGCCGCCGGCAACAGCGTGATCGCCAAGCCCGCCGAGCAGACCAGCCTGATCGGCTACGTCGCCGTGAAGCTGCTGCATGACGCTGGCGTTCCGGCCGACGTGCTGCAGTATCTGCCGGGCGATGGCGCCACGGTTGGTGCCGCGTTGACGCGCGATCCGCGCGTGTCTGGCGTGGCGTTCACTGGCTCGACGGAAACCGCGTGGGCAATCAACCGCGCCCTTGCTGCACGCAATGCGCCGATTGCCGCGCTGATCGCCGAAACCGGCGGCCAGAACGCGATGATCGCCGACTCTTCCGCGTTGCCGGAACAGATCGTCAAGGACGTGATCTCCTCGGCGTTCCAGTCCGCCGGCCAGCGCTGCTCCGCCGCGCGCGTGCTGTTCGTGCAGGAAGACATCGCCGACAAGGTCAACGCCATGCTTGCCGGCGCGATGGCCGAGCTGAAGGTGGGCGATCCGGGCCAGCTGTCGACCGACGTGGGCCCGGTGATCGACGAGGATGCGAAGAAGATCCTGGTCGACCACGCCGCGCGCATGGACAAGGAAGCGAAGAAGATCGGCGAGGTCACACTCGATCCGGCCACCACCGGCAACGGTACGTTCTTCGCGCCGCGTGCTTATGAAATCCCGGGCCTGGCCACGCTGACCCGCGAGATCTTCGGTCCGGTGCTGCACGTGATCCGCTGGAAGGCCGACGAGCTGCCGAACGTGGTGGACCAGATCAACGCCACCGGTTACGGCCTCACGCTGGGCATCCACAGCCGCATCGACGACACGGTGGAGTTCATCCAGAGCCGTGCGCGCGTGGGCAACTGCTACGTCAACCGCAACCAGATCGGCGCGGTGGTCGGCGTGCAGCCGTTCGGCGGCGAAGGCCTGTCGGGCACCGGCCCGAAGGCCGGCGGCCCGCACTACCTGCTGCGTTTTGCCGGCGAGCGCACGCTCACCATCAACACCACCGCCGCTGGCGGCAACGCCTCGCTGCTCACCATCGGCGAGTAAGCGCACTACGGGCCGGCGCAACTGCGCCGGCCCACTTGTTCGAAGGGAGCCCGCATGCGGCATGCTTCGCGATTGTTTGGTCTGTTCGCCCTTGCGCTTATGTTCTTCCCGCTGCACGCAGCGGAGTCGCGGAGCAGTGAGCAAGGCTTCGTCGCCACCTTGCAGCTGGGTCCCTCACCCGACGTCCATTACCTCGACGCTGCCGGCAAGCCGCTGAGCTATGCCGCGTTCGCGCAGCAGCTCGGCCAGGGCCGCAGTTACAGCAGCACGATGGACAGCAAGGCCAATGCCGCGATGCTGCGCTTGCGGCCGCCGGGCACGAGCACGGGCGCGGGTCGCTTTTCGTTTGGGCGCGGCAGTGCCTTCCCGCCGTTCGAGTTGCCGTCGCTCAAAGGCAATACGCAGCGGCTCAGCGATTTGCGCGGTCGCTACACGCTGGTGAGTTTCTTCTTCGCCGAATGTGCGCCGTGCATTGCCGAAGTGCCGGTGCTCAATGCTTATGCGCACGCGAACGCTGACATGAATTTTGTCGCCATCACCTATGAAGACGCTGCCACGGCGCGCCAGTTCGTGGCCGATCGTGGTTTGAGCTGGCCGGTGCTGCACGACGGGCAGGCGTTGATCGATACGCTGGGCGTGAGCATTTATCCGACCCTGATGTTGATCGATCCGTCGGGTCGCGTGGCGGGTGCGGCGGTAGGCATGTCGATGCGCGAGGGGCAGGACAAGCAGTTTGCGGATCTCACAGGGTGGGTGATGCAGTGGAAGAAGGCGGTGCAGCGTCCTTAATGCGCTAGGTTCTCCCCTGTGGGAGCGCACCCTGTGCGCGACGGCGGCGCCGTGCCGGTATCGCTCCGTTAGGTTGTCGCGCACAGGGTGCGCTCCCACAACAAGCTATGGCGCCGTCACCAGCTCCAACGCCTCATCCGCCACCGACTGCCTGATCAACATCTCGCAATCGCGCTCATAGTTGTTCAATCGGTTTTCCCTGTGCGCGACTGCGGCGCCGTGTCGGTATCGCTCCGTGAGGTTGTCGCGCACAGGGTGCGCTCCCACAAGAAGCTATCGCACCGTCACCATCTCCAACGCCCCATCCGCCACCGGCTGCTTGAGCAGCATCTCGCAATCGCGCTCGTAGTTGTTCGACACCCGCCAGGGCAGCTCACGCCCCTGCTTGGGCAACACCGGCGCACCACGCTGCACATAGCCGGAGGTAAGCGTAGCCATGATCGATTCGCCCTGTCGCTCATCGTCCGGCGCACGCGGCGTCACCACTTCCGCGCCACATTCGCGCATATAGGCAAGCAGGCGGCACACGTATTTCGCCGCAAGATCTGCCTTGAGCGTCCACGGCGCATTGGTATAGCCAAAGATGCAGGCGAAGTTGGGCGTGTCCTGCAGCAGCACGCCTTTGTAGGTGACCAGATCGCCCATCACGCGCGGCTGTCCGTCCACGTCGAGCTTCATGCCGCCGAGCGTCTGCATGTTGAGCCCGGTGGCCGTGATGACGATATCGGCATCCATATGCTCACCCGATGCCAACTGGATGCCGCGCTCCGTGAACGTGGCGATGCCATCGGTGACGACGGAGGCCTTGCCGCTCCTGATCGCGGCAAACAGGTCGCCGTCCGGCACCACGCACAAGCGCTGGTCCCACGGCTCATAGACGGGCGTGAAGTGCCGCATGTCGGCACCCTCGCCCAGCTGGCGCCGCACACCGGAGACCAGGAATGCGCGCACTTTTTCCGGCCAGCGTCGCGCGGCCTTGTAGATAAGCCGCGTGAGAAAAATATTCCGCTGTCGCGCCATGCGAAACACCAGCGACTTCGGCAGAAAGCTTTGCAGCACCGCGGAGATCTTGTCGTAGCGCGGCAACGACAGGATGTAGCTGGGCGAGCGCTGCAGCATCGTCACGTGTGCGGCGTCTCCCGCCATCGCCGGCACCAGCGTGACCGCCGTTGCGCCACTGCCGATCACCACCACGCGCTTGTCGCGATAATCCAGCCCGGACGGCCACTGCTGCGGATGCACGCACTGGCCCTGGAATCTATCCACGCCGGGAAACGCCGGCAGGTAGCCGCGATCGTAGTTGTAGTAGCCGGTGCAGACGATGAGGAAACGGCTGGTGAAGTCGCGCGTTTCGCCGCGCGACTCGTCGAGCACCTGCACGCGCCACAGGCGCTGTGCGCTTGACCATGAGGAGGCGAGCACTTTCAAGCCGTAGTGAATCTTGTCGTGCACGCCGTATTCGCGCGCGGTGTCGATGACGTAGTTGCGGATGGCATCGCCGTCGGCCATCACATCCAGCGCATGCCAGGGGCGAAAGGCGTAGCCGAAGGTGAACATGTCCGAGTCCGAGCGCACGCCGGGATAGCGGAACAAATCCCAGGTGCCGCCCATCGCGGCGCGCCGTTCGATCAGCGCCACGCGCAGCTGCGGATGATCCATGGCGAGATGGCAGGCCATGCCGATGCCGGACAGACCGGCACCGATGATCAACACGTCGAACGTGGAGCCAGCCTCCTGATCCATGCACTCGTCTCCGTGGCATGTCGCAGCGATCCAGGTGGGCAGCTTACGCCGCCTCGCGTGCTCAGTACGGTGTGGGCTCGATCAAGGCCTTTTGCGCGGAACACTGGGGGCTGGTCGTGCTGGGGTTGGCCTGGCGGTAGGCGTCCAATTCCTGCCTGGCGTCGGCAAGGCTGGACTGGAACGCTGGGGATGCGTGCAGGACGGCAACGACGGCAGCGCCATTCATCGCGCCCGCCTCGATCGCACTGAGATTGTGCACGCCGCAGACCACGCGGCTGTCGCCGTAGGAGCGGGATCGCAGCAGCAGCTCGGTCGCGCGATCGGGCGCCAGCTCGGCCAGCACCAGGCCCACCGCCCAACCGCGCGTGGCATGGCCGGAGGGATAGTCGAAGCTGTGCGAAATCTGCACGGTGGACTGGCAGGTCGCGCCCTGGTCGATCAGGAACGGCCGCTGGCGCTGATTGGCTTTCTTGGCCGGCGCGGTCGAGGCATCGGCAGCATTGCTGGTCGCATCCACCAGCGCCGTGAGCTTGGGCAGCCGCGCCGCGTCCAGCGGCACGCCCATGGCGCAGCTGAAATCGCCCATCAGCTTGGGAGTGGCGTAGTCCACGTCCTGCTGTGCCAGCAGCCAGCGCGGTGAGTCCTGCAGTTTGCGGGTGGCCAGGAAGATCTGGCGGTCGGCCTCGTAGCGGGGCGTGCCGGCCTTGGGCGCAGCCGGCAGCAGCTCGGCCGTCTGCAGCGAGGTGGCCACCGAACGGGCGCCGGCAGGCGACACCTTGGCCACCGGGGTTTGCACCGGGGCGCAGGCCGCCAGCGGCAGCAGGGCCAGCCAGGCGGCGCGGCGGCAGGCAAGCAAAAGCGTGTTCATCGGCGTTCTCCCCGGGCAGCGGCGACGCCGGCCTTGTGCATTGCATAAGGCGTTGGCGGCGAGGCCATGATATAGATCAAGCGATCACGCCGGATCATCCGGCGCTCTCAGGGGTGGGAGCCACGTTTCATGACGTCCGCTGTCGTCAGCCAGGTCACCGACGATGCCGCTGCGGCGCCACTGGGCGCCGACGCGCGCTACACGGTGGCCGAAACGCCACCGAACATCCTGGTGCACCTGACCCAGCTGGCCCTGTCGCGTGGACAACGCTGCGACGGCTGGTTCGCCGGCTCGGGGCTGACCCGCGAGCAATTGAACGACCCTACCCTGCGCGTTTCCTACCGGCAGGCGCATTCGGTGATCCGTCGCGCGCTGCAGGCCACCGGCGAGCCGGGCCTGGGCTTGGCGGTGGGACGCGGTGAGACGCTGGGCAGCTTTGGCCTGCTCGGACTGGCCATGATGACCTCGGCCACCTTCGGCGACGCCATGAAAGTGGGCATCGCCCATCATCGGGTGAGCGGCAGCCTGGTCGACGTGAGTTTCGAAGTGGTGGGTCCGCGCGAAGTGGCGCTGGCGGTGTGGCCGCGCTTCAATGACGCGCCGCTGCTGCCTTTCCTGTGCGAGGAATTGTTTGCCAGCTCGCTGGCGATCGCGCGCGAGCTGGCCGGTCCCGGGTTTCGTCCGCTGCGACTGGAGCTGACCTATCCGCGTCCGGCGCACGTGCAGGACTATGCGGATTTCTTCCAGTGCGAGCTGCTGTTTGGCGCACGCCACAATCGCGTGGTGATCGCGGCGCAATGGCTGGAACATCCGCTGCCCTCGCACAACCCGCTGACGGCGCAACAGGCGCTGGCCTTGTGCACGCAGCAGCACGATATCGAAGGGCCGCAGCAAGAAGTGGTCGCATCGGTGGAACGCCTGCTGCGCAGTCACTTGCGCCATCAACCGCGTCTGCCGGATGTGGCGCGCATGCTCAATATGAGCGAACGCTCGCTGCGCCGCCGGCTGGCCGAAGGCGGTCGGGTATTCCGTGAAATCCACGACCGCGTGCGCGCCGAACGCGCGCTGGAATTGCTGCACGGCGGTTCGCTCAGCGTGGCCGAAATCGGTTTGGAAATCGGCTTCAGCGATCCGCGCGAGTTCCGTCGCGCGTTCAAGCGCTGGACCGGCATGCCGCCACGCAGCGCGCGCCAGCACGCTGCCTGAGATTCCGGCTGCGTCAGCTGGATGCATCCATCGGGTTCATGCCGCGCTGCGCTTCCCACGCGGCGTAGTCTTCGGGCGTATCGATGTCGAAGAACGCCGCGGGCAAGTGGAAGCCATCGACCAGGGCTGCGTGCCTTTCCAGCAGCACGTGTGCACCCTTCGCACCATCCAGCGCTGCAAGCTCGCCCGCATGGCTCCAGGGGAAAATGCATGGCGGACTGAATCGACCCTCGTGCTGGCAGGCGAGGATGCGATCTGGCGACTGCGCATGCCTTGCAAGCATGCGCTCCAGATCCACAACGCGGATGGCGGGTTGATCAGCCAGCATCACCATGACCGATTGAAGCGGCGCCGCTTGCATCATCAGCGCCTTGACGCCGGACGCGATGGAGCTGCCCATGCCGCTGGCCCACTGGGCGTTTTCCACCGTATGGACGGCCATTTGATTGAGGCAGTCGACCACCCGCTCCGCTCGCGAACCGACGACCACCATGACCGGACTCAATCCGGCCGCCAGCACGTTGCCGGCGATGCGCCTGACCATCGGTACGCCGTCGATGGAGAGCAGCTGTTTGGGGCTGCCATAGCGACGGGCTTCCCCCGCCGCGAGGATCACCGCTGCCGTTGGAACCGTCGTCGCGGTCACGGGTGTATGGACGTCTGCGTATGCACCAGCGAGCCACCGCTGCGACCGTTGCGCAGAGCCAGTATCTCCGCGGCGATGGCCAGTGCGATTTCCTGCGGCGTCTCTGAGCCGACATCGAGGCCCGCTGGAACATGCAGCCTGTCGTCGGCCTGCGGGAAGGCCGCTCGTACCTGACCCGCACGCTGGCGCGAGCCGATCACGCCGATATAGCGCACCGGCGTTGCCAGCAGAGGCGCGACATACGCTAGGTCAAGCTCCAGCCGATGGGTCATGACCACCACCGAGGTCTGCGGGTCCAGTACCAGGTCCGTGAGCAGGGCTGCGGGAGTTTTGTAGACGCGCTGCACGCCATCGGGCGCGCGATCGGCGACTTCGCGCGTACTCACCATGGTCGTGCGCCAGCCCAGTTGATGGCCGAGCTGAGCCAGTAGCTCCGCACCGGCGCTATCACCCACGATTAATAACGCATGCGGCGGCCGCAGCGTTTCCAGCAGTGCGTCGTAGCGCTGCCCTTCGTTGTCCACCTGGCGCGTGACGGCACTGCCCGAAGCGACGGCCTGCGTGGTCAGGTTCGCAAGAACCTGCTGCATGAGTGCAGCCTGCCCGATGTTGGTCCACAGGCTGCCGCTGCCGCGAACCAGACGCAGGGGACGACGTGCAATCGCGCCGCCATCCACCGCGAACAGCGAGGCCATGACGCCGGGCATGCGCCTGGCATGCAGCTCGGCGATGGCATCGAGGAACTGCAGGTCGCCCGCTTCGTGCCACGGTTCGATCAGCACTTCGAGCTCGCCGCCGCAGCCGGTTTCAATCATCACGTCGTAATTGCTGTCGCGACCGTAGGCCACCAGCGCGGCCTCGGCGTAATCCATGGCATGTTGCGCGCGCAGCACGATATCACGCTGCGGGCAGCCGCCCGAGAGTTCGCAGACCATGCTGCCGTCGCGATGCACCAGCATGCTTGCGCCGGCGCGGCGGAAGGTGGAACCGCGCGTGCGGGTGATGGTGACCAGGGCAGCCTCGCCCGTGCCCCGATCGAGCTTCAACGCCTTGGCGGCGCGGTAGAGCGAATCGAATTCCTGGGCGACATTCATGGCGTGAAGTCAGCAACGCGGCACGTCGATGCTGCGTCAAAGCCGGTGTAGTCTGCCAGTGCATAGACGCTTGATCGCAGGATCTCCCTTCACTTGATCTTTCGTTCGGCGGGAGGAACATCGTCGCGTCCAAGCGCCGCGCGACCTTGTCACCGCCTGTGGTCCAGCGTGTTGCCCAATACGGTGAACTCGTCTCGTCAAGGAGAGCCCGATGATCGTCCTTTCCATCAACGGCCAGGACACCCAGGTCGACGTACCTGAGGACATGCCGCTGCTGTGGGTGTTGCGTGATGTGCTGGGACTCAATGGCACCAAGTTCGGTTGCGGCATGGCGCAATGCGGCGCCTGCACCGTGCATCTGGATGGCCAGGCCGTGCGCTCCTGCGTGCTGCCGGTGACCGGTGCCGTCGGCAAGAAGATCACCACCATCGAAGGACTCAACGCCACCGACCTGGGCAAGCGCGTGCAACAGGCATGGCTGGGTATCGAGGTGGCGCAGTGCGGCTATTGCCAGACCGGGCAGATCATGTCGGCCGCGGCGTTGCTGGCTGAAAAGCCCACGCCCACCGACGCGGATATCGATGCGGCCATGTCCGGCAATATCTGCCGATGCGGCACCTATGTGCGCATCCGCGCTGCCATCAAACAGGCGGCCACCGGCCAATTGACGCTGCCGCAAACGATCGTCTGAGTTCGGCCACTCCGTTCACTGCTGACTGCCGAGAGTTCACCATGATGCTACGCGTAGATAACGAGTTGGAGTTGCCGAACCCGGAACGCCGCGAGCTGATCAAGCGGGGCGGACTGGTGGTGGCCTTCATGTGGCTGGGCGGTGCCAGCCGGGTTTGGGGATATACACAAGGCGCGCGCCTCGAGCCGGATCATCCGCAGTTCGCGCCGAACGCGTTTGTCCGCGTGAACACCGACGGCAGCGTGCAACTGGTGATGCCTTGCATCGAGATGGGCCAAGGTGCGTATACCGGGCAGGCCACGTTGCTGGCCGAAGAACTCGATGTCGGCCTCGATCAGATCACCGTCGAGCATGCACCGCCCAATCGCAAGCTGTATTCCAATCCCTTGCTCGGTGACCAGGCAACCGGCGGCTCAACCACCATCCGTTTCTGCTGGACCACCTTGCGCGATGCCGGCGCTGCCGCGCGGGCCATGCTCGTGACAGCCGCGGCGCAGCGCTGGAAAGTGGATCCGTCGCAGTGCACGGCGGCGCGCGGCGTGGTCACGCACACGGCGAGCGGACGCACGCTGCGCTACGGCGAGCTCGCTGATGCCGCCGCGAGCGTGACGCCGCCCACCAAGCCGACCCTGAAGGATCCCAAGGACTTTCAACTCATCGGCAAATCGTTGCGCCGAGTGGACACGCCGGCCAAGGTCGACGGCACATTGCCGTTCGGCATCGATATCCGCGTGCCCGGCATGAAGGTCGCCACCGTGCAGGCCTGCCCCACCTTCGGCGGCACGCTGGCATCGGTGGACGATAAGCGCGCACTGGCAATACCTGGTGTGCTCAAGGTGGTGAAGATCGACAACGCCGTCGCGGTGATCGGCGAACACTTCTGGGCGGCCAAGCAAGGCCTCGAAGCGCTCACCATCCAGTGGAACAAAGGTGCCGGTGCCGGCTACAGCACGGAGCAGCTGTACAAGGATCTTGCCAACGCGTCCGAACATGGCACGCCCATCCTGGGACGCGAAGTAGGCCAGGTGGACAAGGTCCAGGGGAAAGTGGTTTCCGCAACGTATCAGCTGCCGCTGCTGGCACACGCGACGATGGAGCCGATCAACACCACGGTGCATGTCCGCCCCGATGGCTGCGACATCTGGGTCGGCACGCAGGTACCGGCACGCTGTGTCGACGTGGCGATGAAAGTCACCGGCCTGCCTGCCGAGAGCATCCAGGTCCACAACCAATACATGGGCGGCGGCTTCGGCCGGCGCTTGTTCGAAGACTCCGTCGGCCAGGCGGTGGCGATTGCGCGCGCGGTGGACTATCCGGTCAAGATCATCTGGACGCGCGAAGAAGACATTACGCAGGATCGCTATCGGCCGGCCTACTACGATCGCATCTCCGCAACGCTTGACGATAAAGGGCACCCGATCGCGTGGACGGATCGCACCACCGGCCCGTCGATCCTGGCGACGTTCGCTCCCGGGGCGATGGGCAAGAACGGCCTTGATTCGGACCTGGTCGAATGCGCCGCCGACATTCCCTACCAGATCCCCAATATGCGCGTGGACTGGGTTCGACACGACATGCCCAATGGGATACCGATTGGCTGGTGGCGCGGCGTCGGGCCGACCCACAATGTGTTCGTCGTTGAAAGCTTCATCGACGAGCTGGCGCATGCGGCGGGCAAGGACCCGATGGCTTATCGGCGCGAAATCCTTGCTGACAACCCACGCGCCAAAGCCGTGCTGGAACTGGCCGCCGAAAAATCTGGCTGGGGACGCGAAACCGTGCCGGCACGGCATGGCCGCGGCATCGCCTTGGCCGCACCGTTCGGCAGCTATCTGTGCGTGATCACCGACGTCGAAGTAACGCCACAGGGCGAAGTGATCTTGAAGCGAGCGGTGGCCGTGGTCGACTGCGGCACCGTGATCAACCCCAATACCGTCGAAGCGCAGATCGAGGGTGGCGTGATTTTCGGCTGGAGCGGAGCGCTGTACAGCGGCATCACCTTGAAGGACGGCGCCGTAGAGCAGCGCAACTTCAACGACTATCGCGTGCTTCGCCTCAATCAGACACCGCCGATCGAGGTGTACCTGATACCCAGCAAGGAAACACCGGGCGGCATCGGCGAAACCGGCACGGTGATGGCGATGCCCAGCCTGGCCAACGCGATTTTTGCGGCAACCGGCGTGCGTCTGCGCACGTTGCCGATCGATCGCTCGGCGCTGGTGCAGGACAAGAACGCACTCAAGTCGGTGCTGTCGGCAGCGAACCCTGCACCATCCACGCCGGGTGGCGTCGCTGAGCAGCCGGGGATAGTCACATGAAAATCGGGCGCATCATCGGAACGATCGTCGGCGTCGTCGTGCTGATCGCCATCGTGTTCACCGCGTACGCGCTGATCACGGTCACCCATGGCGGCAACGAACAGGCCACCCAGCCCCAGGGCGCGGGCGTGCCGGCGGATCTCCCCGCCACCATGGCGCGCGGCGAATACCTCACGCGCGCGGCCGATTGCGAGGGCTGCCATACCGCACCGGGTGGCCAGCCGTTTGCCGGCGGCGTGGCGTTCAAGTTGCCATTCGGCACCATCTACTCGTCCAACATCACCGCCGACAAGGAAACCGGCATCGGCGACTGGAGCGACGACGAATTCGTGCGTGCACTGCATGCCGGCGTCGACAAGCAAGGGCGGCCGCTGTATCCCGCCTTCCCCTATACCTCGTACACGGCCTTGAGCCGAGACGACATCGTCGCCATCCGGGCCTATCTTGCCAGCCTGCCGGTCGTGCATGCACCGGCGCGGCCCAACGAGCTGTCCTTCCCGTTCAACCAGCGCTGGACCTTGAGTTTGTGGAATGCCGTCTTTCTCAAGAAGGATCGCTTCCAGCCCGAACAAGGCAAGCCCGAAGCGTGGAATCGCGGCGCGTATCTCGCCACGGCGCTAGGCCATTGCGGCGAATGCCACACGCCGCGCAACGTCGGTTTCGCCATGAACAGCAGCAAGGCATTGGCCGGTGCCGAGCTGCAGGGCTGGCAGGCTTACAACATCACCTCGGACAAAGAGCATGGCATTGGTGCATGGAGCGACCAGGAGCTGATCGATTACTTCTCCAAAGGGCATGCGGCAGGACGCGGCACCGCATCCGGGCCGATGGGTGAAGTGGTGGGCTACAGCCTGCAACACCTGACGCCTTCGGATCTTGCCGCGCTGGTTGCGTATCTGCGCGATGTGAAACCCCAACAAGGCGGTGCGCCGCCAGTCGCGGCTGCAGCGGCGCCCACAGCGACCGCCGCCACGGCGAGCCCAGGCGAACAACTGTTCGTCGGCGCCTGCGCCGGTTGCCATCTGGAAAGCGGCCAGGGTCGCCAGACCAACTACGCAATGCTCACCGGGCTGCGTTCGGTGCGCGATCCGCACGCCACCAATCTCACCCAGATCATCCTCAATGGCTCGTCGCTGCATGTCGGCGGCCAGGAGGTGTTCATGCCTTCGTTTGGTCGTGCGTATTCCGATGCCGAAGTGGCTGCGCTGTCGAACTATGTGGTCAGTCATTTCGGTGGACAGCAGGGCACGCTGAGCGCAGAGGACGTGGCCAAGCGGCGGTGAAGTCGTTGCAACGACGCGGCATGATCGCCACGTTTCTCTATGTCGTGACAGCGAATTCGACGGGAACAGCATCGACCAAAAGGCGTACTTTGCGCATTCGCGCAAACTGCGTTTAGCTCACATGTCGCAGTTCGCATTGCGACCATCGACCCCCTAAATCGTTGCTTCAATGAAACACCCGCGATAACACCGGTCGCGCAAAATGAGGGGAGGCTCCGCGCAAATTGGGGGAAACTCCCGATGTTGCAGCGCATGCCAACTCGTAGCCTGTGATCGCCGCTTGAGCCCAAGCCGCGATTCTTACGAGGACAATGTCATGCCGCGCTATATCGTCGAACGTTATTTCCCGAACGGCCTTTCCCTGCCCACCAACGCCAGCGGCGCCGCCAAGTGCGTCGAGATCGTCAATACCAATGCCCAGGAAGGCGTCACCTGGCTGCACTCATACGTCAGCGAGGACAAGACCCGGACCTTTTGCGTCTACGATGCTCCCACGCCCGAGGCGATTCGCCAGGTGGCCCGCCGTAACGAGCTCCCTGTAGATCAGATCACCGAAATCTCCGTACTCAACCCCTATTTCTATTTGAGTATGGCGGGAGCCAGTCGTGCATCGGCGACGCGTACGGTTTATAGAGCACCGTGGCGACCGTTCCGCTATTTCCTCTGACGGAACGACGCCATGCAGGTTTCGCCCACCCTCCCCCCGGTCGGTGCGAACGTTGATCCAGCGTTGAGGATGGCAGGTTGGAACTGGTCGAGCGTGACTACGCCCTGCGGCGGCTTCGGGATGCTCTCGAGCTCGCGCGACAAGGCTCAGGCCGCACCGCACTGGTGTATGGCGAAGCAGGCATCGGCAAGACGTCTCTGGCGCGATGCCTGGCTTCGACTCACAGCGATGGGCGTGTCCTGATCGGCGGGTGCGAAGCGTTGTTTTCGCCCCGCCCGCTCGGGCCGTTCTACGACATCGCCGACGCCTTCACCAGCAAGACGCGCAATCTGCTCGGACGCGAAGGCCGTCGCGCGGAACTATTTGCCTCGGTGCTCACCGATCTGCAGGAGCTCGATGGCACCACCCTGGTGGTGCTCGAAGACCTGCACTGGGCCGATGCCGCCACGCTGGATCTGGTGAAATACCTGGCGCGGCGCATCGAACGTGTGCGTGCGCTGTTGGTGCTCACCTATCGCGATGATGAACTCGACGCACGGCATCCGCTGCGCATGCTGTGCGGCGACCTGCCGAGCGAAGTCGCCGTGCGCGTGCCCTTGTTGCCGCTGACGGAGGCGGCCGTAGTGGACATGGCGCGGCGCACCGGCCATCCGTCCGAAGGTTTGTTCGCAGCCACCGCCGGCAATCCATTCTTTGTCACCGAAGCGTTGTCGGCGGAAGGTTTGCCCGCCTCCGTGCGCGACGCCGTGCTGGCTCGCGCAGGACGGCAGTCACCGGCCGTGCGCGAGTTGCTGGATCTGGCCGCCATCGTGCCGGCGCGCATCGAAGTCTCGCTGGTGGAGGCGCTGCTCGCACCCAGCGACGAAGTCGTGGCTGGCGCGCTCGCGTCCGGATTGCTGGTGGCCGAAGGCGGCAGTTATGCGTGGCGCCATGAACTGGCGCGCATCTCGATGGAGCAGGCGCTGCCCGCGCCGGTGGCGACCGCGTTGCACGCACGCCTGCTGCATCATCTGGAGACGCTGGGGGATGGCGTCGCCGTCGCGCGCCTGGTGCATCACGCCGCCGGCGCAGGCGACTGCGCGGCGGTGATGAAGTACGCACCCAAGGCCGCGGACGACGCCGCCGCGCATGGCGCGCACTGCGATGCCGCCTGGCTCTACGGCAAGGCGCTGCCGCATGCAGGCGGGCTGGCCGACGAGGAGCGGGCCGACCTGCTCGAGCGGCACGCCTATCAGTGTTATCTCACCAGCCAGATCGACTGCGCCATCGACTCCAACGAGGCCGCGCTGGCGATCTGGCAGAAGCTGGGCGACGACCGCCAGGAAGGCCATTTGCTGCGCTGGCTATCGCGCATGTATTGGTTTGCCGGGCGCAATGCCGAAGCGGAGGTCTACGGCAATCGCGCCGCGCAGTTGCTGGAGTCCATCCATGCCGACGAAGAGCTGGCATGGGCGTTCAGCAATCGATCGCAGATGCGCATGCTGTCGCATCGCACCGCCGAAGCGGTGGCCTGGGGCAAGCGCGCGATCGAGATGGCCGAGCAGCAAGGCAACACGGAAGTGCTGGCGCATGCCTTGAACAATGTCGGCACCGCGCGCGCCGTGCACGGTCATCCCGATGGCCGGGAGATGCTCAAGCGCAGTCTGGCCATCGCCACCGAACACGGCTATGGCGAACACGTGGCGCGCGCCTACGCCAACCTCACCAGCAGCTCGGTCACCACGCGCAATTATCCCGATGCCCAGTGGTATATCAGTCAGGCCGCCGTGTATTTCTCCGACCGCGATCTCGATTCATGGTCGCAATACGTGGTGGCCTTGCAGACCCGCGTCGATTTTGAATTGGGCCGCTGGGATGCCGCCGGCCAGCTCGCCAGTCAATTGCTGACGCGCAGCGACGTGACGCCGGTGACGCGCATCCCCGCACTCACCGTGCTGGCACGGATCCGCTTGCGCCGGGGCGATCCCGGTGCTGCCGCCGCGCTGGAAGAAGTCACCGAACTGGCGTGGGCCACCGGCGAACTGCAGCGTCTCGCGCCGGTAGCCTCAGCGCGTGCTGAAGCCGCGTGGCTGGCGGGCGACGAGACCGGCGACGACCCCTTCGTGCGCGAGACCATCCGACTGGCCGAAGAGTTGGGCGATCCGCGCGCGCTGGGCGAACTGCTGTTCTGGCGTCGATGGATGGGGCTGGGCGGCTCGAGCCCGGGCGAGATCGAAGCCAACTATGCGTGGCAGCGCGATGGCCAGTGGCAGCAAGCGGCCATGGCCTGGCAGGGCATGGGCTGCCCTTACGAGCGCGCGCTGGCTTTGCTCGAGGGCGACGAGCATGGCATCGCCGAAGGCCTGGCCACACTCGAGTCACTCAAAGCCACGGCCAGCCTTCGGCGTTGCCGCGACTGGCTGTGCCGCGCCGGCATGCGCGGCGTCACGCGCGGCCCGCGTGCCAGCACCTCGGCGAACCCTGCCGGACTCACCCTGCGCGAACTGCAGATCCTCGACCTGCTCACCCAGGGCCTGTCCAACACCGAAATCGCCGGACGCATCGCACGCTCGGAGAAAACCGTCGAACACCATGTGTCCGCCGTGCTGCGCAAGCTCGACGCGCGTTCGCGGGGCGAGGCGGTGGCGCAGGCGGGCCGGCTGGGGCTGGGCGAGACGCACTGAGCGACGCGATCAGCCCTTCAGCTCGGCGGGAACTCACTGCACCGGCGTGAGTATTGGCTTGTTCTGGTCCTTCAGCAGAAACACCACGAACTTCGCCGGCTGCGTCGTGCTGGCGTTGCGGCCCACCGTGTGTTTGTCCTCCGGCCCTTCGTAAAAGGTCTGGCCCGGCCCCAGCGTCACTTCCTTGCCGCCATTCAGGCTCATCACGATGGAGCCTTCAAGCACATAGACGAAGGCATGCGCAAAGTGGCGATGGACGGGATCCACCGAACCCGGCGGATAGGTGACAAGGATCATCTTGCCTTCCTTGCCCGGGTAGTCCTTGAGCGCCTTGGTCATCAGGTCCGAGACCTGCGCCTGCGGTGCGGCGGGAGAGCTCTGGGCGAAGGCTTGTTGGGTAATGACGGCGGGGCAAGCGAGCAGGCACAGCAGGCCTAAGGTGTTGAACATGCGCATGGAGGTTTCCTCTTGAATGGCGCAAGTGGCCGGCGTAGGGCCACTCCGGAGCCCAGCCTAAGTACGATGCAGCGCTGCCACTAGATACCTTGGCAGGCTCGCCGTGTTGCCTTGTGCGCATCAGTCTTCCGATGCTGTCACAGGCGACGTCGCTGAAACGTCTATCGAGAGAGGCTGGCTGTGTCGCACGCCTTGTGCCGGGGACGAAGACGGCAGCTTCGCGCCTACCCGAGTATGGCTATCGACCTGCGGCTTGATGACCGTACCGATCCATGCGCCGCTTCAACATGGTGAATCCGCGAGCGGTTTATCGACACCCGACAGCCACGCCTGAGCTCAACCCAAGAGGCGCCATTGGCGTCAACGCAAACTGGAGGATTCCCATGAAAATCGTCGTACTCGGTGGTACCGGACTGATCGGCAGCAAGGTCGTCGAGCGCTTGCGCAAACACGGTCACGAGGCGGTACCCGCGGCGCCGTCCACGGGTGTCAATGCGCTTACCGGCGAAGGCCTGGATGCGGCCATGGCGGGCACGGACGTGGTGGTGGATCTGTCCAACTCGCCCTCGTTCGAAGACAAGGCGGTGATGGATTTCTTCCAGACCTCCCAACGCAACCTTGCCGCCGCCGAGAAAAAGGCAGGCGTGAAGTATCACGTAGCCTTGTCGGTAGTGGGCACCGGGCGTCCCGCCTTTGCGGCCAGCGGCTATATCCGCGCCAAGGTGGCCCAGGAGGAAGGGATACGCGCTGCTGGTGTTCCCTACACCATCATCCACTCCACCCAGTTCTTCGAATTCCTCAACGGCATCGCCGGCGACGGCACCAAGGGACAGGAGCTGCATATTTCCAGCGGGCTGATGCAGCCGATTGCCTCCGATGACGTGGCCGATGCCGTCACCGACGTCGTGCTCGCCGCGCCGGCCAACGGCATCGTGGAAATTGGCGGCCCCGACAAGGCGCCGATGGCGGAGTGGGTGCAGCGCTTCCTCACGGCGATCGGCGATACGCGCAAGGTCATCGCCGATCCCAAGGCGCCCTACTTCGGTGCCGTGCTGGAGCCGGGCACCTTGCTGCCGGGCGACGGCGCACGGCTGGGCAAACAGGACTTCAAGACGTGGTTTGCGCGCTCGATCTACGCCAAGCAGGGAGCGGCAGGCTGAGTATCGGCTTGCTGCCGATGTCTTGCTCGAATGAGTGGTGCGCCTTCATGTTGTCATCGGCTGGACACGACAGCATGAAGGCGCCGTTGCACCTGGCGCGCAACGCAGTAGCAGCAAGGGCACCGCGAACGATGAACTGCTAAGGCATCCGTCCAGCCAGCCACTGGGCCAGGTTCTTCATGTATTGTCTGATCGATTGCTGCGCATCGGTCGAATGAGCAAGCCCACTGCCGGGTGGCTCGCTGACAAAGCTCGGCGAGCCTTTGGAGGGATCCCAGTTGTAGTCGGCAAAATGATGGAAGGTCGATTGCGCCATGGCGGGGCCACCGGACTGCGATGGCTCAAACGCCACAGCCAGATTGAACGATCGTCCGCTGACGGCGCTGCGCCCCGTCGCAATGACACGCGCCGTGTCGTCGTGCTCAGGCTTGCCCACCGCGCCTTCGTGAGGATGCGAAGGCAAGTAGCGGATCGCGCCCGTCGGCGATGCCGGATCGGCCAGCACGGGATGGATGGGTTCACTCGGTTCGATGGTCTGGAAGTCGCCGTTCGAGCCGGAGTGATAATTGGGCCAGGAAATATTGGTGGTGACGGTGTCGTCGATCTGATGCCGCGACGCATCGGGATCCTGATTCTTGGAATGGAAGAAGTGCGCCGCACCGACGCCGCCCAGGGTGCATACCGAGCTGCCCAGGTCCATATGATCGCGTGCCACCAGCATGCCGCCTCCACGCTGGCGGAAGCGTCCGATCGCCGCACAGTCCTCGGTGGTCAGCCCGTCGCCGGTGTCGACCGCGAACAGCCACAACTCATCGATGTCCGAAGTGTCCAGTTGCGACAGCACGCTATCGGGCTTGCCGAGCGCATCCCGATCGCGCGCACTGACCTCGAACAGCGGCGATCCGTCGTCGCTGCGCAGACCGGCCAGATACGCGTGCAACAGGCTGAAGCGACCGATATGCCAATCGTCGGCGGCGTAAGGGATCGTCGTCTGCAGCAGAATTCGTTTGATTTGTGACATGGCTTATCCCGAACGTTTTCGTATGCGCCACCGGCGCGTGCATCATGCCTCACGCGGCCGATGCATCGCAGGTAGCTGGAGGGGCTTACCGTGTTTCCCTGCCGGAACCAGTGCATGGGGACTGCTGCTGATCCAGCGCAGAGATCCGTCTTGGCCGTCGATGGCCAGCGACACCCGTCACATGATATCGACGCCCTCATCAATGCTTCGTGTTTGCCACGGGCATGCGTTGAGCTATGACTGAAGTCCGATGCTGGGAGCCAGCGAAATACGGCATACTGGCCTCCGATCCCCGTGGCCGGCATGACGTTGCGCGATATGCCGCCCTTTGCGCCGCGCAGTGACTCGGGTTTACCACGTCAAAAGGGCCAGCTCGGCACTCATTGCTGTGAACGACGCCAACGCCACTTTCTATCGTCTTCGTCCCCGCTTGCAGGCGATTGCATACAGCATGCTCGGCTCCGTAGCCGACGCCGAAGATGTCGTCCAGGATGTGTGGCTGCGCTGGCACGGCACCGATCAGGCGGCCGTCAACAACGTTGAAGCATGGCTGGTGACTGCCACCACGCGCGTGGCGATCGACAGGTTGCGCTCCTTGAAGGCCCGGCGTGAGCACTATGTCGGCCTTTGGCTGCCCGAGCCGATCCTGAGCGATGGCCCGGCCACCCCCGAACAGATCCACGAACGTCACGGCGAGGTTTCCGTGGCGCTGCTGTCGATGCTCGAGCGCCTCTCGCCAGAAGCGCGCGCAGCGTTTCTGTTGCACGAGATCTTCGACGTGGGCTACGCCGACATCGCCGAAACGATCGACAAGAACGAAGCGGCCGCGCGCCAGATCGTGCATCGGGCCAAGACCCAGCTGCGCGAGGGAGAGCCCAAGTACGCCGTATCGCCCGAGGCACACGGTCGCATCGTGGAACGATTCGCGCAGGCACTCTCACTGGGACAGTTCAAGCTGCTGAAGGCGATGCTGGCCGACCAGGCCGAACTGATCGGCGACGGTGGCGGCAGGGAAACCAGTTTCCCCAGGCCGCTGCTTGGCGGTCAGCGCATCGCGCAGCTCTTCTATGCATCCAATCTGCGCTACAAGAGCGCACTTCGCATCGACCTGGCCTCGATCAATGGCGAGCTCAGCGTGCTGCGCTACATCCATGACGCACTGGAGTCGGTACAAACCGTGGAAACCGACGGCGACCGCATTGTCCGCGTACTCGTTCAGCGCAATCCGGACAAGCTGGCGCGCATCGCGTCCGAACTTGGCGTCCCGCTGTTTTCCTCAGCACGAGCCTGACCGGCGGCATGATCGTCGACGACCTACCGCCGGCCTGGCCCACGGCAACGATCAGAGCTTGAGGAAAGCCAGCAGATCCGCGTTGACCTGATCCTGATGGGTGGTGGTCATGCCATGCGGTGCGCCCGGATAGTAGATGCCGCGCGCGCCCTCGATCATGTGCACCGATTTCAGCGCCGAGGCCGCGATGGGCACGATCTGGTCGTCCTCACCGTGCATGATCAGCGTGGGCACGTCGATCCTGGCCAGATCCTCGGTGAAGTCGGTTTCGGAAAAGGCCTTGATGCACTCGTAGGCATTCTTCAACCCCGACTGCATGCTCCACTGCCAGAACTGCAGCAGCACACCGTGCGAGACCTGCGCGCCGGGGCGGTTGGCGCCGTAGAACGGCAGCGCGAAATCCTTGAAGAACTGCGAACGGTCGCGCTGCAGGGCGCTGCGCAGGCCATCGAATACATTCAAGGGCAGGCCTTCCGGATTCGTCGGGCTCTGCAGCATGACCGGTGGAACTGCGCCGATCAAAACAGCCTTGGCTACACGCCCTGTGCCGTGTCGGCCGATATAGCGCGCCACTTCGCCGCCGCCGGTGGAGTGACCGACCATGGTCACGTCGCGCAGATCGAGAGCTTCGAACAGTTCCGCGAGATCGTCCGCATAGCCATTCATGTCGTTGCCCTGCGACGACTGGCTGGAACGCCCGTGGCCCCGGCGATCATGTGCGATCACGCGATAGCCGTTCTGCGCCAGGAAGAGCATCTGCCCATCCCATGCATCGGCATTCAATGGCCATCCGTGCGAGAAGGTGACGACGGGGCCGCTGCCCCAATCCTTGTAATAGATCTGCGTACCGTCTTTCGTGGTGATGGTGCTCATCGCGCGTATTCCCGTGCTTCGTCAGCCTGCAGATTAGGCAACGGGATCAAGCATCGGTAGATACGCCAAGAGCGCTGCGGTGTTGCTTGCCTGGCATCAATCGCGACGTATTGGTCGCGACGCGTGCCGTCTTTCACTACCAGTCGGCGCCGCAGTATTCGGACTGATGGATCCAGGCAGGGAAACTCGTGGTGCACAGGTGGGCGCCGTCGTGTGGAAGCAGCGAGTCCTCTTTCAGCGTTGCACCGAAGTACGGCGCAAGCGGATCGGTGACCACGTCATACGGCGCTTCGATCTCGGTGAGAAAGCGCTGGATGATTTCGGAAAGCCGCACGCGATCGGGACCCGCCATTTCGATCATGCGGTTGCGCGCAGGCTGTACGGCAAGTTCGGCCATCGCGACGGCGACGTCGGCTGAGGCAACCGGCTGGATATAAGCGGGCGACAAACTGAGCTCCTGCTCATACACGCTCAGCTCGACGATGCGCAGAAGAAACTCGTAGAACTGCGTCGCGTGCAAGATGGTGTAGGGGATGCCAGAGCGCTGGATCATCGCCTCCTGAATCGCCTTGCCCACGAAATACGGACTATCGACGAGGCGATCGGTGCCCACTACCGACAGCGACACATGGTGCTTCACGCCCGCCGCGGCTTCCGCACGCAGCAGATTGACTCCCGCGGTCTGGAAAAACGCCAGCGGAGCATCGCCCTCGAGCTTCGGCGAATTGCTGACATCGACCACCACGTCGGCGCCGACCAGCACCTCGTCAACGCCCACCCCGGTGACGATATCCACGCCGGTCGAGCGCGAAGCCGCCGTGACGTCGTGTCCGCCAGCCCGGAGCCGTCGAACGACGTTTCGTCCCACCAGGCCATTGCCGCCGATCACAACGATTTTCATGAGGAACCTCGACTGTCGTCCGTCTAAACGTGGTCGGGTGCGGTATGCGCAGGAACGGCAGGCGATACCGCGGCCGCTTGTTCGCCGATGCTAGGTGACGCGAGTCGGCGTCAGTAGGTGCATGGGGGTACACATCTAATGGCCGGTCACGCACCAATGTTATGTCCCTTGGGTGGCGTGCGCCGTGAAGCGAAGGGCCCCGCCCCGCCGCTCCTGTCACAACAGCGCCGCCCCATACGACTAGACCGTACGGGGAGAGCCGATGGCGGCTCTCTGCGAGCCACCGTCCGCTCATCAGCTTGAAAACCAGCAGGTATCGCGCCTATGACACTCAACCATGATGGCAAGCCGCAGGGCGATGTCACCGATACGCTGGCGTGCAGCTTCACGGCGAGTTATGCCGGTGTCGTTGCCTTTATTGCCGTGGCAGCCGAAGGGAGCTTCGCGCGTGCGGCCGATCGCCTGGGCATCGGGCGCTCGGCGGTCAGCCGCAGTGTCCGCAAGCTCGAGGCCCAGCTCAACGCGAGGCTGTTTCTTCGCACCACGCGCAGCACCTCGCTGACCCGCGAGGGCGAGCTGTTTTACGAAAACTGCCACCCGGGCGTGCAGCGCATCGTGCAGGCGCTTGAGGATATGCGCGAACTGCGTTCAGGGCCTCCGCGCGGACATCTGCGCATCAGCGCCTCGATGGGCTTTGGACGCCAGATCGTGGCGCCCTTGCTGGCGGATTTTCGCGCCCGCTATCCCGAGATAACGCTGGATCTGCTGCTCGACGACCGTCCGACCGACTTCACCACCGACCGCGTCGACGTCGCCATCCGCGATGGCCAACTCGAGGACAGCCAGATCGTCGCCAAGCGGCTGGTTCCCATGCAGATGCTGGTCTGCGCCTCGCCTGCCTATCTGCGGCGACATGGTGCGCCGCAGGGTGTGGACGATCTGGCCAACCACACCTGCATCAACTTCCGCACCGCGTCAGGGCGTATCGCCGATTGGGAGTTCAACGTGGACGGTCAGCGGCGCAAGCTGGCGCCGCCATCGATCTGTACGTTCAACGACGTCGGGCTGGTGCTGCAGAGCGTGCTCGACGGCGTCGGCATGGCGCAACTCGCCGGCTATCAAGTCGCCGACCATTTGCGCGAGGGGCGGCTGGTCCCCTGCCTTGAGTCCTACGCCCCCGATGATCGCGGCCATTACCTGTGCTACCTGAGCAGGCAGCATCTGCCGGCGCGGATCCGCGTATTCATCGATTATGTCACCGAGGCGATCCGCGCACTCGACCTTCAATACGTGGCAGGCATTTCGCCACCGGCGACAGCCGCGAACGAGCCGATTCACGCCCTCGCCGATGTCGTCACCCTGCCGGTTTACCAGGGTGCCCGCAGAACCTCGCCGTAGTGTGACAAAGCTCGCCAGCCCTGTTGGCGCCACGTGCAAATCCAGAAAAACAGACGCGCGCCCTCAGTGAAGAGCGATCACCGTTTCCGGGGACCTTGCGCCCCTGTTTGGGTCATCCTGATTTGATCCAAGGCCTCTTGCGCGTCCTCGTCCCCGAGCTCAAGAGAGCGCTGAAACCAATATTTGGCCCATCTCAGATCGCGATGCTTTCGATAAACGACGCCAAGGTTATAGGCCGCTTGAGGGCTGCCCTGGCTGGCAGCCCGCTTGAGCCACCGGCGCGATGCTTCCAGGTCGGCTTTGATGCCAGTGCCGAATGCCAAAGCAACGCCGAGATTCACCTGAGCCTCGATGTTGCCCATCGACGCCGCCCGTTTCAAAAGCGATATCGACTGCCTGAGTTCGCCCAGGTCATCCAGATAACACGCCGACTCCAGAAACGACCGGGCCATCTGCTCGGCGCGCGCGGCCTCCCATTTTTTCTTCGCGTTGGCGTCTTTCGTTGCCACGGTACTGCCCCTTGTCAGGTGCCAACAGGCAAAAAATAGATGGTAACCAGGATGGCCACCAGCTCGTTCCTCGGGTGACACCCCATTCGCCATCGTTGGTGCAGGCACATGCAAACCGCGGCGGCCTGACCATCAACCCGCTGCACGGAGCGCTCCCCCAACAGCGACGATTTTCAAACGATCGTCACACTGGCCGATTTGCCCCCCTTCGACGGCCGTTCTCCCCTCCCTGCCGGGCGGCGGTTTCCGGGACAGTGGCTTGTCACGCAGCCAGCGCTCCTGGGGAGGAAAGCGACCATGCGCAAGATCTACCTGATTCTCGCCCTACCGTTGGCCCTGGCGGCCTGCAACCATGATGAACCCACCGCGCAGAGCAGCGGCGACGTCTCGTTCGAGGCCAAGTTGCAGCAGCAGTTGCTGGATGCCAAGCCTGGCAGCGTCATCGATATCCCGGCCGGTCACTACCACCTGCAGCGTGGCCTGAGCCTGCGCACCGACGGCGTCACCATCAAGGGCGCCGGCATGGACAAGACCGTGCTGTCGTTCAAGGGCCAGGTGGTTGGGCCCGAGGGCCTGCTGGTCAACGCCAACGACTTCACCATCGAGAATCTCGCCCTGGAAGACACCAAGGGTGACGCGCTCAAGATCAACCAGGGCAAGAACATCACCATCCGCGGCGTGCGCGTGGAATGGACTGGCGGCCCCAAGACCACCAACGGCGCCTACGGCCTGTATCCGGTGAAGACGCAGAACGTGCTGGTGGAAGACTCGGTGGTGATCGGCGCCTCCGACGCCGGCATCTACGTGGGCCAGTCCAACAACATCGTGGTTCGCCGCAATCGCGCCGAATTCAACGTGGCCGGCATCGAGATCGAAAACTCGGTGAACGCCGACGTGTATGAGAACACCGCCACCAACAACACCGGCGGCATCCTGGTGTTCAACATGCCCAACCTGTCGCAGGCCGGCCACAGCACGCGCATCTTCAAGAACAAGACGATAGGCAACAACACCGACAACTTCGCCGCCAAGGGCGCCGCGGTGGCCAGCGTGCCGCGCGGCTCGGGCGTGGTGGTGAACTCCAACGACAAGGTGGAGATTTTCGACAACGACATTGCCGACAACAAGACGGCGAACGTCATCATCTCCAGCTATTTCTCCACCAATTACTACAACACCAAGGGTGTGGCGGCCGATTACAACCCCTACCCGAAGGGCATCTTCATCTACGACAACCGCTTCAAGGGCGGCGGCGATTCGCCGGATGGACTGAAGCTCAAGACCTTGAAGACCGCGGTGTTCGGCCTCAGCGGCAAGTTCCCGGACATCCTGTGGGACGGCTATGTGGATCAGACGAAACTGGTGAACGGCTTGCCGCCCGACAGCGACCGCTTCTGCATCCAGAACGGCGACGTGGGCGTGATCAACGCCGATGGTCCGCACGATTACAAGAATCCCAGCACCGACACCAAGCCCTACCAGTGCACGCTGCCCAAGCTGCCGCCGGTCGTACTTGACCCGGAACCGAAAGCCTGAGGTTGCAGCAGATGATGAAGTGGTTCGTGCATGTCGGCCTGTTGCTGGCATTGGTGCTGTTGACTGCCTGCCACCGGGGTATGGACCCGGTGGCGTTCCAGGCGGATGGTCGCCCGCCCAAGTTGAGCGACTGGCATGTGGTGGAAGCGCGCGATGGCGCACTGGTGCTCAACCAGGGCGTCGTGCCGTACGACCTCAATACGCCGCTGTTCACCGATTACGCGCACAAGCTGCGCACGATCTGGATGCCCAAGGGGGTCTCGGCCAAGTACGACCCGACCGATACCTTCGATTTCCCGGTCGGCACCATCATCAGCAAGACCTTCTACTATCCGCGCGCCGCGGACGGGAAGCTCGGCGACGTCGCGCGCACGTACGACAGCTCGCACGATTTCTCCGGCGAAGGCCTGGACCTGGCCCGCGTCCATCTGATCGAGACGCGCATCCTGGTGCGTCGCGAATCAGGTTGGGCGGCCATTCCCTATGTTTGGAAAGACGACCAGAGCGACGCGCTGCTCGCGCGCACCGGCGCCGTGATTCCGTTGACCCTGGTGGCCGACAGCGATGCGCGCGAAGACTTCAACTACGTGGTGCCCGACGAAAGCCAGTGCGCCAGCTGCCACGCGCAGGACTGGGTGACGCGCAAGATCCATCCGATCGGCCCGAAGGCACGTCACCTCAATCGCGACTATCACTACGCGGCCAGCGACGAGAACCAGTTGGCGCACCTCGCCAGGGTCGGCTACCTCAGCGGCGCGCCGGCAGCGACAGAAACGCCGCGCAACGCGAACTGGATGGACGAGCGCGCATCGCTCGACGCACGGGCACGCGCTTATCTGGATATCAACTGCGGGCACTGCCACAACCCCAAAGGCGCGGCCAACACCACCGCCCTTACGCTGGATGTGAGCGCGCCCGAAGACCGCCATCTCGGCATCTGCAAGCCGCCGGTCGCGGCGGGACGTGGCACGGGCGATCATCTGTTCGACGTCGTGCCCGGCTCGCCCGATGAATCCATCCTGCCCTACCGGATGGATTCGGCCGACCCGGGCGTGATGATGCCGGAACTGGGCCGTAGCACAGTGCACCGCGAAGGCGTGGCATTGATCAAGGCATGGATTGCGGCGCAGTCGGGGGGCTGCGTCGCGATTCATTAAAACCAAGCAGTGCCGCGGCCTCCGGGCCGCGGTTTTTTCATATCGAGGGGAGAAACTGCTGATGAACATGCGTCCGCGTCCGTTGTCCGTGTGCCTGCATCGCCTGCTGCTGGGGAGCAGCCTGGTGCTAGGTGTATTGCCCACCGAAAGCTGGGCGAGCGACGACGTATCGCCCGCGCCGCAGGACAGCAGCAGCGCCCAACCCGCTGCCGGCACCAAGGCCGATCCGGAGAAAGCCAAGCTATTGGGTAACGTCACCGTGACCGCGCAGAGCCGCACGCAAGAAGTGCAATCGGTACCGATTTCGATGGAGATCGTCACCGCCAAGCAGATCGACACGCTGGCAGCAACCGATCTGAGCAAGATGGATATCTTCGTACCGGGCCTGGTGATCAGCGCCAGCCAGCCGACGCAGCCGACGTATGAGTTGCGCGGCATCTCCACCAGCAACTTCGGCATCGGCACGGAACCGTCGGTGGGCGTCTACGTCGACGGCGTCTACGCTGCCCGCTCGGGCGGCGCGCTGCTCGCGTTCAACGATATTGCGCGCGTCGAAGTGCTGAAGGGCCCGCAGGGCACGCTGTTCGGCCGCAATGCGGCGGCTGGCGCCATCTCCATCGTCACCAACGAACCCACCGACAAATTCGAGGGCGATGCGCGCGTGCGCGTCGGCAACGATGGCCGCAAATACGCCGATGCGCTGGTGAACATCCCGATCAACCAGGATATGGCGCTGCGCCTGAGCGTGCTCGACAACCAGAGCGACGGCTGGATCCGGGACGCGGCCACCGGCAAGCAGTACGGCGGCGACAACGATTGGGGCACGCGCGCGGTGTTCCGCTGGAACGTCACCGACAATACGCGCGTGCTGCTGTCGTGGGATCACGAGAAACTCAACCAGACACCCGAGCCTGCGATCGGCCTGATTCCGCTGTCCAACGACACCAATGAACGCGCGCCGTTCCCGGCCGATCCGGCCAACTATCTCAACCCCTTGCATGCGCCGCTCTACAACGACGCCATCGGTGGGCGCGAATCGCGGCGCTTCGACGGCGCCACCTTGCGGATCGATCATTCGTTCGGCTGGGGCGACTTCGTTTCCACCACCGCCTGGCGCGGTTTCGACACGTTCAACCTGGGCGACTACGACGGCACCAACCATGTCGTGACCTATCTGGACACGGCGAACATCGAGCACAACAACAGCTGGTATCAGGAGTTCAAGCTGTCGGGCAACAACGACCTGATGGATTGGGTGGGTGGCGTCAGCTACTACCAGGAGCAGGCGCGCCAGACCAGCGAGACCAACGTCAACACCAACAGCATCGACACGCTGGCCAACAATGTACTGGGCGTGGGCACGCCGCTCACCGATATCAGCAATATGCTTGCATCGTTCGGGCTGCCGTTCTCGCTGCTGGGCGACCCGTGGCACGAGGCGATCAGCAACGACGGCAACTTCAAGGCCTACGCCGCCTTTGGCGACGTGATCTGGCACGTGAGCGACAAGTTCGACGTGACCACGGGTCTGCGCTACACGCGCGATGAAAAGGAGTTCAGCTGGTACAACATGCCGCGCAGTGCACCCGCCTTCGACGCCACCATCGCCGGCCTGTATGGCCTGGGCATCCTCCCGCCCGGCACCCTGGACGCGTTCCAGCAGAACGTGATCTTCACCAGCGCCGTGGGCACGCCGGTCTACGCCAGCAACACCTGGAACAACTGGAGCCCCCGCGTGGTGGCCAGTTACAAGTTCACGCCGGACGTGATGGGCTATGTCTCCGTCACCCGCGGCTACAAGGCTGGCGGCTACAACAGCGTGCAGCCCGGCTCGACTTTCCAGCCGGAAAAAGTGACCAACTACGAGGGCGGCATCAAGAGCCTGTTCCCGGATCAGAACCTGCTGCTCAACGGCTCGGTCTACTACTACCGCTACGACAATATGCAGTCGCTGGCGCTCGATCCGAACAGCCCCGCGACCGGCCTGCCGATCTATGTGGTCAACAGCAGCAACCAGGAAGCGAAGGGCCTGGAACTGGAAGCGCAATGGCAGCCTATCGAAGGTTTCCGCATCAATTTCGCGGGCGCTTATATCGATTCGAAGTATCGCAGCGCCACCGCGCCCGACGGCGTGGATCTCAGCGGCCAGCCCACCGGCGCGCCGTACTTCTCCGGCGCGCTGTCACTGGCCTACACTTGGCGCAACGTGGCCAACGGCGACCTGGAGTTCGATCTGTCGCAGGGTTATCGTGGAGCAACGCGCTGCAATGACGACTCGCAGTATCAGGGCTCCTGCAACATCAGCCCGAACTTCAAGATCGGCAGCAGCGAGCAGCGCACGGATGCACGCATCGACTGGCACTCTCCGGGCGACCGTTGGGGCGTGGCGCTGTACGGCAACAATGTGTTCAACAAGCGATACGTGACCGGCGTGAACAATATCAGCACCTCCGTGTTCGGCACGCCGTTCGCCTCCATCACGCCGCCCCGCATGTGGGGCTTGGAATTGCGCGCGAAGTTCTGACCGTGAGCCGATGACCATGAAAGAACCCAGCTCGTCACTGCATTCCATCCTCCTGCGCATGCGTGAAGCGCAGTCGCGCGATCCGTTGCCGCCCTGGGACGTTCGCGCCACGCGATTGCGCACCCTGGAGAAGATGCTCGACGAGCAGCGCGGCGCGTTTGCCGAAGCGATCGATGCCGATTTCGGCCATCGCCCGGCGGAAGAGACCGAGTTGCTGGAGCTGTATCCCAGCCTCTCCAATCTGAAGCACTCGCTACGCCGTGGCCGCCGCTGGATGCGGCCACGCGGCAAGCTGGCCAATCTGGTGTTCCTGCCCGCGCGCACCACGCTGCTGCCGCAGCCGCGTGGCGTGGTCGGCATCATCGTGCCGTGGAACTATCCGCTGTTCCTGGCCGTGGGCCCGCTGATCGATGCACTCACCGCGGGCAACCGCGTGATGCTGAAGATGAGCGAATTCACTCCGCGCTTCTCGCAGTTGTTTGCCGATCAGGTGGCGCGCTATTTCTCCGCGGACGAAGTGTCCGTGGTCACCGGCGACGCCGAAGTGGCGCAGGCATTCTCGGCACTACCGTTCGACCATCTGCTGTTCACGGGCTCCACTGCCGTGGGCCATCACGTGATGCGCGCGGCGGCAGCCAACCTCACGCCGGTGACGCTGGAACTGGGCGGCAAATCGCCTGCCATCGTCGGTCCCGGTGCGCGGCTGGATCATGCCGTCGAACGCATCGTGTTCGGCAAGCTGGTCAATGCGGGGCAGACCTGTATTGCGCCGGACTATGTGCTGGTGCCGCGTGCGCAGATGGCTGCGTTCGTGAGCGCCGCGCGCGACATGGTCGGCAAGCTGTATCCCAATCTGCGCCTGCAGCAGCAGTACTCCTCGATCGTCTCCGATCGCCAGTACGAACGCCTGGGCAGGTTGCGCGACGAGGCCGTGGCCGCGGGCGCGACACTGGAGCCGATGAGCGACGCGCATGACATCCCTGCCAAGCGCCTGCTGGCGCCGGTGATGCTGACCAACGTCAACGACGGCATGGCAGTGATGCAGGACGAGATCTTCGGTCCCTTGCTTCCGGTCATGCCATACGACTCGCTGGACGAAGCGATCGGCTATGTCGCCAGCCATGCGCAACCGCTCGCGTTGTATCTGTTCGAGCAGAACAGCGCGACCATCGACGAGGTGCTGACGCGCACGCAGGCCGGCGGCGTCACCGTGAACGACACGCTGTACCACATCGCGCAGCATGGCCTGCCGTTCGGCGGCGTGGGCCCGTCGGGCATCGGCGGCTATCACGGCGAGGCAGGCTTCCGCACGTTTTCGCATATGAAGCCGATTTTCCGGCAGGCGCGCTTCAACGGCACCGGCATGCTCAATCCGCCGTACGGGGCGCAGTTCAAGCGGATGTTGAAGTTGTTGATGCGGGTGGGCTGAAGCGCGCGAAACCTCAATGGGCGAAAACCCCTTTGTGGGAGCGCACCCTGTGCGCGACGGCCACACCGTACGTTGGCGCTTCGATGTGGCCAGTCGCGCACAGGGTGCGCTCCCACAAGGTGGCGTTTTGTTTTCACCCGTGACGCCATAAAAAAACTCCCCGCTTTCGCGGGGAGTTTTTTTGCAACCGTTGCTCGCGATGAACCGCGATTAGAACTTGTACTGCGCCGACAGGCTCAGCAGGTTGCCGTAGTCGTCCGACTCGCCGGTGATCACGTCGCCGGTGGCGCTGGTGGCGTTCACGCGCGCGCTGTTGACGAAGATGTGCGCGTACGAAGCGTTCAGCACGAAGTGGTCGTTGACCTTGTAGCCGACGCCGAACGAGGCCAGCTGGCGGGTGCCATCGGGCACGCGCGGATCGCGGGTGGCGGTGACGGTCGGCGTGGTGTCGAGTGCGAGACCCGCACGCACGGTGAACTTGTCGTTGACGTAGTACTCGCCGCCCACGGACACGTACCAGCTGTTGCGCCAGTTGAACGGCTCGGTGGTGGTCGGCTGCGCCGGGTTGGCGTAGTACACGTTCAAGTTCTTGAACACGTCCCACTTGGTCCAGGCCACGTCGGCGCCCAGGCCGAACTTCTCTTCCTGGTGCCAGTAGCTGGCGGTCGCCACGGCGGGCGTGGTGAACGGCGCGGTGCCTTCGGTATGCGTGAACGGCACGCCACCCGCACCGGCCAGCAGCGCGGCGACGGTCGGGTTGCTCAGCAATGCCTGCACGTTGGACGGTACGGTGAAGTTGGCCGTGCCTTCGATGGTGTGCGAAATCTTGGAGCGGTAGTCCAGCGCGAACTTGTCGTTCGAGGTGATCCGCCACAGCATGCCGACCTGCCAGCCATAGGCCCAGTCGTCACCCTTGATGCGGGCGACGCCGTCCGAACCCGGCGGCACGATGGCGCCGACCTGCTGGGCCAGTGCTGCGCCGGTGGCCGGCGGAATCGCACCCGCCTGCACGGCCTGATTCACCAGGCCCAGGCCCACGGCGTTGTAGTTGATGGCGGAGGTCAGCTCGGCCGAGGTCTTCTGCGCGATGCCGCTCACGCCCAGGGCGAAGTTGTCGGTCACGTCGTAGGACAGCGACAGCGTGCCGTCGAGCGATTCGAACTTGGACTTGAGCGCGTTGTAGCGGCCGATCCAATTGTGGTCGTACTCGGTCTGGAAGCCGAACGGCACGGTGAAGCCCGCGCCCACGTGCCACTTGTCACCCAGCTGGGTGGCAAAGAAGAAAGCCGGGACCGGCATGGTGGTGCCGGCGTCGCCGCCTTTGCCGCCGCTGATCGGGCGACCCAGCGCGTCGTGCGCGGAACCACTGAAGGTGGTGCCGAAATTGATGGCGGTGACGTCAGCCTGGAAATAGGTGCCCTTCAGGTCGCTCATGGCGGCCGGGTTGTTGGCCACCACCGACACGTCGCCACCGGCAGTGGCGGAACCGGCATAGGCGCGACCCATCGCGGCGGCGCTGTCTTCATGCAGCTGGAACGCACTGGCATGGGCGCGCTGCGGTGCAGCAAGCGTCCCAAGGATCGCCAGGCTCAGCGCAGCGAGCGTGAGCGGACGACCCGCACGTGAAAATTGACGGTATGACATCTGCATCAGCAATGCTCCTGCTTATCGTTGATCTGGCATCGGGGTGGTAGCAGGGGCTTGACGTCCACGCTTGATTTTCATACGCGCGTTTGACACCCCTGGCCGGCACTGTGCCGACACAACGCAAGCTTTACAAGTGCGCTTGCAGCAAAATTCCCCGTGAATTACCCGCTCATCCGCTCTGTTCGTCGTCGATAGGCGAAGATAGGGGGTGTAACGCGTCTGGCACAGGGGACTACGCGGAAAATCGCGGTGGCGTGACAAGCGGTGCTAATCTCTCAGACCGCGCCCGCGGGTGCGCCCCTCCCATGATTGCCGACGGGTGCCGCCATGCACTGTTTTGTCTACGCCAGCCAGCGCAAGCCCGATACCTATCTGTGGGTGGGCCGCCGCGACGATTTCGAGAGGCTGCCCGAGTCGCTCGCCCTCATGCTTGGCGACCTGCGCTTTGTGCTCGAGGTGGAACTGTCCGGCGAGCGCAAGCTGCCGTATGAAGACGCCGCTCAGGTGATCAAGCATCTGGACGCGCAGGGTTGGCATCTGCAATTGCCGCCGAACGAGACGCTGGCCACCGCCAACCATCTTGTCTACAACAGCGCGCCGCTCGATCCTCACGACGATCGCGATCACTAAAGCGCACGCCGCCGTATCCGTTAACACCGGATTACCTTCTGGCCTCGTCACGATTCCTATACTCCGCGCATATGGCCTACTCAAAAACGCGTCGCCCGCCTCCGTTTCTGCAAGCCCTCGCCTGGTTCGTTCCAGGTCTGGTCGCCGCAGCGATAGCCGCCTTCGGGGCCCATCCACTCGCGCTGATTCCGCTGCTGGTCGCCAATGCGCTGACCATGGCGGCGGTATGCCATGCGATCGGCTTCGACCCGGAACCGCGTTTTGGCCGCACCGTGCTGCGCCGTGGCGCGGCTTACCTAGTGATGTTCACCGGCTATGTGGTGCTGGTGTTCCTGCTGGTGGCGTGGCCGATGCTCAAGCTCAACCAGTCGCCCAGCCTCGGCGCGGCCTTGCTGCTGGCCGGTGCGCTGGTGGTGGCGCTGGCGGCGCTGTGGCGG
This sequence comes from Dyella sp. 2YAF14, assembly GCF_052114725.1. Classification (NCBI taxonomy): domain Bacteria; kingdom Pseudomonadati; phylum Pseudomonadota; class Gammaproteobacteria; order Lysobacterales; family Rhodanobacteraceae; genus Dyella; species Dyella sp. 2YAF14. Next base: position 43,170 of record NZ_JBFRFH010000010.1, read on the forward strand.
TTGTGGCCGGCGTTTGGCCTGGTCTATGTGTGGGACGACGCTTATCCCGCCCAGAGTGACGGCTCGTGGATCTTCACCGCCACGGCACGCAGCCTGGCGTTTGGTCGCCACTTGTCACGCGAAGAGCGCTTCTTTACCCATTTCCTGCCTTCGGCGATTGCGCTGCTGGCGCTGGCCTTCATCGCCATCGCGCTCACCGGTCTGTATGGCGTGCTGCCTTCCGAGCTGCGCACCGCGGCGCTGGTGATCTACGGCGTGGTTCTGATGCCGCTGGGCTGCCTGATCGTCGCCAACCGTACGCTGCGAGCCATGCTGTGCGAACGCCGTCGCCCTCGTCAGCCCGCCGCTGGCGTGATCGATGCGCCGGCGCCGACACCGCCGCCCAAGCCTGCGCCGACGCTCACCGAGCAGGAACGCACCGCCGGTACGCCTGAGCAGGCTTATGCCTTGCTGATGGCCACGCGCGAGGGCGACATCGAGCGCGCCCTGGCCCTGGTGGAAGCCGGCGCCGATCCGAACACGGCGCCTGCGCCGGGCGATCGCGACCAGCGCCCGGTGCTGATGCTCGCCGCCCTGCTGCCGGATATGCGCCTGTTGCGCGCGCTGATCGCCAAGGGCGCCGACGTCAATCGCGCCAGCGGCGGCCTGACGCCGCTGCTCGCCGCCACCCGCGACAGCTGGCATGGCCGTGCCGAAGCGGTGATGACGCTGCTGGCCAACGGCGGCAGCGCACTGGCCACCGACGCGGAAGGCAACACGCCGCTGCATGGCGCGGTGCTCAGCGGCGAGGCGATCGTTGCCGCGATGCTGCTCGACGCCGGCGCCGTCATCAATGCGCTCAACAAGGCCGGCCTCAGCCCGCTGGCCGTGGCCTGCCGCGCCGCCAACTGGCCGGTGGCCAAGTTCCTGCTGGAGCACGGCGCCAAGCCCACGCCCGCCGATGGCGAACCCGCCCTGGTGACGGCCGCTGGCGTGCCCGACGACGACGTCGAAGGCGTGAAGCTGCTGCTCAAGCATCGCGCCGCCATCAACGCCGTGGATGCGCGCCACCGCAGCGCCCTGATGGCTGCCTCGGCCGAAGGCCACGAACAGATTGCCCGTACGCTGCGTGCCGCCGGCGCCGATGTGAACCTGACGGATCGCCACGGCAGCACCGCCTTGATGGAAGCGGCACGCGCCGGCGCCGTAGGCATCGTCAAGCTGCTTGCCGAAGCGCAGCCCGACGCCCGCCTGCGTGACAGTCATGGTCGCGATGCGCTCACCCTGGCCTGCCAGTCGCCGCAGGCGCACGCCGATGTGGTGCGCGCCCTGCTCGCCCTGGGCGCCGAAGCCAAGACCGCCGGCAGCAATGGCCGCAGCGCGCTCGATTACGCCGCTGCCGCGGGCCGCTGGGATCTGGTCGCCCTGCTCGATCCGGAAACGCCGCTGCCCGCCAGCCTGAGCATGGATGCGTTGCCCGAAGGCGCGGACACGCCGGCGCACCTGCTGGACGCGCTGCGTTTCGGCCACTGGGCGGTGGTGTCCACCTTTACCCAGCGCGTGCGCGAGTGGCCGCAGTCGCAGCTCGCCCAGCTCTATCTGGATCTGGCCGGCGCCGGCCAGAGCGCCGCGCGCCGTTGGCTGCTCGATCATGCGCTCGATCCCGAAGCACGCTTGCAGCCCCAGTTGGTCGACGACGCTGAAACCGTGGAAAACATCGAATCGTCGCTGCCGCCGCTCGGACGCCGCCTGTTCGACGCCTTGCTGCCGCAACTGCCCGCCGCCACCGAGGCCATCGACGATCTGCTGAGTGCCGGCGCTACGCCCGCTGGCGCCGGCTTGCTCGCGCAGGCTTTGCTGCGCCTGGAAGACAGCGCGCAGGGCGCGGCCTTGCCGCTGGCCATGCTCGAGCGCGGCGCCGATCCCTTCGGTGCCGATGCACGCGAACGCACGCCGGTGCATCTTGCCGCCACGTACGGCCACGCGGCCTTGCTACAAGCCTTGCTGGCACGCGGCTGCGATCCGAATACACGCGATATCAGCGGCCGCACGCCGTTGTTCGCCGCGCTGGAACATGGCGAGCGCGCGTTGCCGCTGGTGCGTTCGCTGGTGGCGCATGGCGCCGATCCGGAAGCCATCGATGCCAATGGCGAAACGCCGCTGGGCCTGGCGCTGGAGCACGAGGCGATCGAGCGCTGGATGAATTGGGGCGACTGGACGCGCCCGCTGCGTCCCCTGCGCGCGGACGATCTGCCTGCCGCCGCCAAGGCCGGCGCGGTCACGGCGGTCGAGCGCCTGCTCGAACTGGGCTTTGCCGTCGACACCCGCGATCACCAGGGCGCCACCGCGTTGCTGCATGCCTGCGGCGCCGGCCAGCGCGACGTCGCCGCCCTGCTGCTCGACAAGGGTGCCGACACCACGCTCGCCGCCACCAACGGCATGACGCCGCTTGCCGCTGCCGTCAGCGCGCGACGCGAAGCACTGGTGGCCTTGCTGCTGCAGAACGGCGTGGCCGTCGACCAGCGCCTGCCGGGCGAAGCGACCGCACTGATGATTGCCGCCGCGATGGGTTATCCCGATCTTGCCGAGCAACTGCTCGACGGCGGCGCCGAGGTGAATGCCGTGGACGAGCGCGGTCACTCGCCGCTGCATGCGGCGGCACAGTACGGCTTCGATCACAACGACAGCCTGCGTGCGCGCCGCCTGTTCGACGCACTGCTCAAGCGCGGCGCCGACGTGAGCCTGGCCGACAAGGAAGGCAAGACGCCCTTGCTGCTGTTGCTTGGCGCGCATCTGCGTCCGGGCAGCGATTGCGATCCCACGCACATCGGCGCGCTGGTGCCGGTGCTGCTCGATGCCGGCGCCACGCTCGAACACGCCGATCAGCGTGGCGTCACCGCACTGCACTCCTGCGCCATGCATGCGCTGCTCGCGCCGGCACGCGTGCTGCTGGCGCGTGGCGCCGATCGCCAGGCGGCGGATGCCTTCGGCCGCACGCCGGCCGATGTGGCGCGTGCGATCGGCTATGTCGACATCGCTCACGAACTGGCGGCGCGCAGCGGCTCGGCCATTCCCAGCGTGCGGCAGATGTTGAGGCAGCCGGCCCAGCCGGCCGACTGAAGCGCCTCTTCGACCAGACGACGAGCCATCGTCTCGGGGCGTGGCGGCAACTGCCGCCACGCGCTCACGACTTCATCCAGTCCGATGCGATCCACGCTGGGCACATCCGGCAATCCGCCAATGGCGTGCACCGCGCTGCCCGTTGCGCTGCGCGGCGTCCACATGGAGGGCCAGCGGTTGCCGAACAGGACGACCAGCGGACAACCCACCGCGGCTGCCAGATGCGCAGGCCCTGTATCCACCGACACCATGCTGTGCGCGATATGCAGCAACGCGCGCAAATGACCGAGCGGCAGTCCTTCGCGCGGGACAATCACCTGCGCATGCTCTGCCGCGTCGCCAATCGTGGCGAGATAAGCCGCCTCGGCCGCCGAACCACACAACAGCACACACGCATCGGGCATGGCTTCGACGATGGCGCGACACAAGGCAGCCCATCGTTCCACCGGCCACGACTTGTCGTCGTCCTCGCGCTTGCGTATGCCATTCCAGCGCATCGTGCGCTTGTTCGCGGGTTGCAGCAGTACCAACGGACGTCCGTGCAGATTGCGCCGCGCCAGCCACAACTGCGCTTCACCGAGTTCTATGGCGGTTGGCTCCAGTCGTGGCGCGCAAGGTAGGGCATGCGACGAACACAGGGCATCGTGAAAGGCCGCTGGCGTTTCATCCGCAAACCGCATCAGCCAGTCGATCCAATGATCGCCCTGGATAAACGGCGTGTCTTCGATGAACACGCAATGCTCGGGCGCAATGCCGGCCAGCGCCAGCATCGGCCTTATCTTCGTGCGCCTACGTACATCCGGCTCGCAGATGTAGAACGGCGCCGCGCGCAGTTCGCGCAACGCGAACGCCGTGCGCAATCGCTGCGGATTGAGCCAGAGCGAACCATACTGGCTGTCGACCTTCCGCACTTCGGCGACGTCTTCATGGCCCTCGTACAACACGCGCGAGCATTCGCCCAGCGAAACGAGCCGGCATGCACTGCCATAACGGCGATGCAGCTTGTGCAGCAGTGGCTGCAAAAGAATGGTGTCGCCCAGTCGTCCGAATCGAATGACGACGGGATGAAGTGGCGCACGCTGGCCCATGCAATTCAGGTCGACGTCGGGCAGGCCCGATCCCTCAGGCGGCCCGCCCCGCGACGGCACGACCTTCAGGCGCGCCTATCTTTCCCGATGCGCGGCGAAATGAGTTGCGGATTTGACGCAAGTTCGCATGCAGTCACGTGCAATAACGGCACGCAAGAAATCCCGTCAGCCCAACGTCAGCGTGTCACATCTTCGTCATTTGCCTTGGCATCGGTGGGCTTCTCCAAGGCACGCGTGACCTCGGGCGAAGCGTCGGCCTGGAACAGCTGTTCCAGATCGACCAGCGCTTCGCGCGTGGTCTGCACAATGCGCGCATCGTCGTCGTAGACGAGGTATTGGCGCTTGAGCAGTTCGGCATCCTGTCGACGAAAACGCTCGACGTGATCGGCCGCCATTTCCGGCGACATGCCGAGTGCTTCCAGTGTCTGGCGCGTCATCTTCAAGCTGGAATACAGCGTTTCGCGCACCGGCAAATCCACGCCCAGATCCATCAGTCGCCACGCATGCTGGCGATTGCGCGCACGCGCGATGATCTTCAGGCTCGGATACATGCGACGCACCACGCGTGCCGTGCGCAGGCTTGCCTCGGGATCGTCCACCGCGAGCACAAACACCGCCGCCTGGTCCGCCCGCGCGGCGCGCAGCAATTCCGGACGCGCCGGATCGCCGTAGAAGATGTCGGTCCAGTTGCCAAAGCGCTGGACCAGGTCGATCTGCTCCACCGAATGATCGAGCGCCACGAACGGAATGCCTTGCGCGCGCAACATGCGCGCCACGATCTGCCCCATGCGCCCGTAGCCGGCAATGATCACGCGCGGCTTGTCGGCCACGATGGTGTCGAACTCGCGCTCTTTCTTGGTCTTGGCCTGATACAGCATGCGACCGAGCACGGCCACCATCAGTGGCGTCAAGGCCATCGACAAGGTGATGGCCAGCACCTGCAGGCTGTGCTGCTCGGTGGTGATGAGGTTTTGCTCGCCGGCGAGCTTGAGCAGCACGAACGCGAATTCGCCGCCGCAGGCCAGCAACACCGCCAGGCGCAGCGCATCGCGACCATTCAGGCCGCCCACGATGCGACCCAGCGGCCACAGCAGAGCGCCCTTGATCAACAACAGGAACAGCACCAGCAGGAACACGCGCATCGGCTGCTCGATCAGCAGGGTCAGGTCCATCGACATGCCCACGCTGATGAAGAACAGGCCGAGCAGCAAGCCCTTGAACGGTTCGAGATGCGATTCCAGTTCGTGGCGGTATTCGGAATCGGCCAGCAGCACGCCGGCCAGGAACGCACCCAGCGTGGCGGACACGCCCACCAGCTCCATCAACCACGCTGTGCCCATCACGACCAACAAGGCGGTGGCGGTGGACACTTCGACATTGTCGACCTTCGCCACGAAGCGGAAGATCGGACGCAACAGATAGCGGCCACCGACCATTACCGCCACGATCGCAGCCACCGTGCGCAGCACCGCGTAGACATCAAAACCATGCTTGGTCGATGCGCTGGCCAGCAGCGGCACGGCCGCGATCAGTGGAATCGCCGCCAGATCCTGGAACAGCAGCACGGCGAACGCCTGTCGCCCGTAAGACGTACCGGCTTCCTTGCGCTCGGCGAGTATCTGCAAGCCGAACGCGGTGGACGACAATGCCAGGCTGCCGCCCACGATGGTGGCGGCATTCACCGTGAGTCCAAACAGGTAGTACGCCGCCGCACCGATCACCAGGCTGGTCGCCAGCACCTGCAGCAGGCCCGTGCCGAACACCTGCTTGCGCATCACCCACAGACGCTGGGGCGACAGCTCCAGGCCGATCACGAACAGCATCAGCACCACGCCGAACTCGGAGATGGTGGCCACGCCCGCGGTATCGGAGATCAGGCCCAGCTCCTGCGGACCGATGACGATGCCAGCCAGCAGATACCCGAGCACGGAACCCAGGCGGAAGCGCTTGGTCAGCGGCACCGCGATGACGGTCGCCAGCAGGAATACGAGCGCTGTCTGCAGAAAATGGCGGCTATCCACTCGTGCGCTCCATTCGGGGGAATCGCATTATTCCACGCTGACGCTGTGTAAGCCGACCCCTGAAGAGAAAGTCAGCGATCAACGCTACGACTTATGCAGCAAGCGAAAGGCCTTGCCATTGTTGCGTGATGATGGATGCAAGGCGCTCCACGGCGGGTGACGACTCGGCCTCGGCGCGGTGCAGGCACAAGCCCAATTCGCCCATCGACGGCAGCGTGGTCTCGTGTGGCAGCAGGGCGCGCACGCTGGCCGGGAGTCCGGCGGGCGTACGCAATGACACGCCCAACCCTGCCGCGACGGCGGCCCAGGTGCCCGCCAGGCTCGCGCTGGTGAAGGCGATGCGCCAGGGGATATTCGCGCGGTCCAGCGCCGTGGTGGCGGCGGTCCGCATGATGCAGGGCGCGTCCAGCATCACCAGCGGCAAGGGCTCGCCGTCCTCGCGTGGCCAGTTGGAGCCGGCACCTGCGCCGTCGATCCAGCGCAGCGGCAGGGTGCCGATGCGTTCGGTATGAGGCGTGGTCATGCCGGCCTCCCAGGCCAGCGCTAGGTCCAGACGCCCCGAGCCCACGCGCTCGAGCAGCTCAGCGTTGCGCGCGATGCGCACTTCCACCTTCACGCGTGGATGCGCCCGGGCGAAACGGCCCAGCACGTCAGTGAGCAGGCTCTCGCCGAAATCTTCCTGCAGGCCCAGCCGCACCGCACCTTCCAGCTCTGCACCGTGCAGCGCGGCGGCGGCTTCGTCATTGAGCTCGAGCAGGCGGCGCGCATAGGCAAGCATGGTTTCGCCGGACTCGGTGAGCGCCATGCCGCGGCCGGATTTGCGCAGCACCGGCGTGCCGGCCTGCTCTTCCAGTTTCTTCAGCTGCGCGCTGACGGCCGAGGTCGAGCGCCCCAGCCGGTCAGCAGCGCGGGCAAAACTGCCCAGCTCCACGCCCGTCACGAAGGTGCGCAGCACATCGAGATCAAAGGTGATCCGCCGCATGGCAATCATCCTGTTTTTATGGACTATTGATTCAATATTTTCCGCTTTTCAGGACGGTACTCTCCGCCCTAGGCTTCGCTTCGTCAAGCGCACGAGGAGTCGTTCATGGGCATTCGTTCCGGCCACGGGCAAAGCAGCTTCGGCGATGTGGCGGGCGAACTCGGGACGCTCACGGCACATCTGGCTTGCTATGCCGCCTGGCCTGCAGCCACGGCGGTACTGCGCGAATTGAAAGACGAGGAGGCTCACTCGTGATCGCGATGCAATACAGCTTCACCCTGCCCGCCGACTACGACATGGCGATCGTCCGGCAGCGCATCGCGGACAAGGGGCACCTGCTCGATCACTTCGAGGGGCTGATGCTGAAGGCGTATCTGCACGCGGAGCGCGGTCCGTCGTCGGATGAAAATCTCTACGCGCCGTTTTACGTGTGGCGCGACAGCGCGGCAATGCAACGCTTTCTCGGCAGCGAGGGCTTCGCCAATCTCACCAAGGCTTTCGGCTGGCCATCCATTCGCGTGTGGCCGGTGTGGGATGTGTATCTCTCGCCGGAGGCCGAGCATGCGCGCTTTGCTACACGCGACATCCAGCCGATCGCGCCTTATGCCGCGCTCGAGTCACTGCGCGAGGAACAACGCAGCGTGCTGCAGCGTGATATCGAGCGCGGCGCCGTCGCCGCCGTCAGCGCCTTCGAGCCCACCACGTGGACGCGAGTGAGCTTTCGCCTGTGGGATGAGAGCCTTCCTGCCCACACCTCTGGCCAACGCTACGACGTTGGCCACGTATCACAACCCTGATCCTTCACCGGAGATTCCCCCATGCCTCTCGTACGCGTCTCGCTTCGCCGCGGCAAATCCAAAGAACACATCGCCGCCATTCGCAACAGCATTTATCGCGCGATGATCGAATCCTTCAACGTGCCGCAGAACGACCGCTTCATCGTGGTGCACCAGCACGACGCCGACGAATTCGACTACGACTCCAATTATCTCGGCATTGCGCGCACCGACGACCTGGTGATCATCCAGATCGCCTGCAACAACACGCGCACCGTCGAGCAGAAAAAGGCGTTCTACAAGTACACCGCGGTGCTCCTCAGCAAGGAACCCGGACTGCGACCGCAGGATGTCTTCATCAACCTGCTGGAAACGGCCAAGGAGAACTGGTCGTTCGGCAACGGCGAGGCGCCATACGCCTAAGTTCGTTGCTTGACGAGCAGCCGCCGTGGCCCGGCGCCTTCGCTGGCCAGTCGATCGCCGGGATTGCGCAGGCGGCAGCGGTCGATCGACAGGCAGCCGCAGCCTATGCAGTCGTCGAGCGTGTCGCGCAGTTTCCTCAGCTGCGCCATGCGCTCGTCCAGTTCCGCGCGCCATTGGGCGGACAAGCGCGCCCAGTCGCGTCGGCTGGGCGCCTCGCCGGCCGGCAGCGCAGCCAGCGCAGCAGCAATATCGGCCAGGGAGATGCCCACGCGCTGCGCGACACGAATGAACGACACGCGCCGCAATACCGCACGCGCATACCGCCGCTGATTGCCTACCGAGCGTTCGCTGCGGATCAGTCCCTTCGTCTCGTAGAAGTGCAACGTGGAGACCGCTACACCACTGCGACGCGCAACCTCCCCCACGCCCAGCGTGGTCGGCAGCCCGTGCTTCGCACCCTCACTCATGCGACACCTCTTGACCTCAAGTTAGCTTGAGGTCCTAGAGTGCCACGCACTTCATTGCGAGGCATACCCATGAGCCCACCGACCGCCCGTCGATCCATCTACCGCATCGACCGCTTCAACGTCCCCGCCAAAGCCCTAGCGGCCTTCATGGAACGCCTGCACCTCACCCAGCGCCTGCTCGACAAACTCCCCGGCTGCCGCCAGAACCTGGTACTCACCCAACCCGACCTGGCCGGCGAGTTCAATGTGATGACCCTGGTGGAATGGAGCCACGAATCCCACTTCGCCGCCGCCAAAGCGGTGATGCAGGCGCGTTATGCGCAGGAGCGGTTTGATCCCGCAGCTTTCATGCAGCAGTTGGGGGTGCAGGCGGATCTGGGGACGTATCGGCATGTGTGATGGGTGGACGTAGTGAGGCGCTTGCTATCTCTTGCACTCACATCGCCGGCATTGAAACGAAGAATAGATATGCCCCCGCGAGCACCCGACCCTCTCCCCGGAGGGGAGAGGGAGAAGTGCGGTGGATCGCTCCGTAGGTTTGTCGCGCACAGGGTGCGCTCCCACAGACAAGCGCCAGGCGCGGTACTCAGTTCGCAATGTACGGGACTAAAGCCGATGCGAAGCGAGGCCCCGCTTTGAGTCCTCAGCGATTCGGGCGCGTTGCGCAGCGCTTTGAAGTACCCGCTGTGTACCCTCGGAGGTTGTTCCATGACAGCGAGCCTCGAGCGTTCGGGCTTATCCCAACACGATGCTGCGGGCGTTATCAGGCCATTTTCTTTGGGTTACTTTTCTTTTGGGCCAGCAAAAGAAAAGTGACTCGAGCGGCGGCAGCCGATCGAAACGCCCGCCGCGTAGGCGGCACCCTTGCGGTAACGCGACAACCAGAAACCGAGGCTCTGGATCTCCGCCTGCGCCGGGATGACGAGCTAGTGAATGCGCGCGCCGGGACAACGAGCGAGAACCCTCACTCCCCCCTCAACCACCTCGCCGCATCCACCGCAAAATAAGTCAGGATCGCATCCGCCCCCGCCCTCTTGAACGCCGTCAACGACTCCAACACAACAGCCTTCTCGTCGAGCCACCCATTCTGCGCAGCCGCCTTCAACATCGCGTACTCACCGCTCACCTGATACACAAACGTCGGCATGCCAAACGCATCCTTCACCCGACGCAACACGTCGAGGTAAGGCATGCCCGGCTTCACCATCACCGCATCCGCGCCCTCGTGGATATCAAGCTCGATCTCGCGCAGTGCTTCGTCGCTGTTGCCCACATCCATCTGGTAGGTGTGCTTGTTGCCCTTGCCGAGATTGGCGGCCGAACCCACGGCGTCGCGGAACGGGCCGTAGAACGCCGAAGCGTATTTGGCGGAATAGGCGAGGATGCGCGTATGGATGTGGCCGGCATCCTCCAGCGCATCGCGAATCGCACCAATGCGGCCATCCATCATGTCCGAGGGCGCCACGAAATCCATGCCGGCCCCGGCCTGCGCCAGCGACATCTTGATCAGCGCTTCGATGGTGGGCTCGTTCATCACGTAGCCGTCCTCATCGATCAGGCCGTCCTGTCCGTGCGTGGTGTATGGATCGAGCGCCACGTCGCCGATCAGGCCGAGCTCCGGATACTGGGCCTTGAGCGCACGCGTGGCGCGCTGCATCAGGCTGTCCGGGTTCCATGCTTCGCGTGCATCTTCGGTTTTCACCGCGGCACCGGGCGACGGGAACAGCGCCAGCGCCGGGATCCCCAGGCGCACGCACTCGCCGGCGAGCTTGAGCAGTTCGTCGATGGACAATCGCTCCACGCCCGGCATGGACGGCACCGGTTCGCGCTGCCCTTCGCCTTCGATGATGAAGGCGACCATGATCAGGTCGGTGGGCAGCAAGGTGTTCTCGCGCATCAGCGCACGCGAGAAGGCATCGCGACGCATGCGACGCATGCGGACAGCGGGATAGCTCATGGGTGAACTCTCGGGCAGGACATCGGCCCATTTTAGCGCCTGTTGGAGGGTTCGCCGGGAAAGGCAGGTTGACGCGGTCGATGAGACGACAAAACCGCACCCTGCATGAACGCGCCGCCGCGCAAACACCCTGCTGCAACATTTGAGAGTGCAGTCTCTCTGCCCGCCGCCCCGCAGGAGTCAGACCATGAGTACGCCCGCCGTCCAGCAGCATCACTGGCCGCTCGCCAATGAAGCCCGTTACCTGGGACCGCATGAAGGTACGGATCCCATCGATATCACGGTGGTGATGCGACGCCGCGGCGACCATCCGACGCCCGCTGCGTGGCCGCACCAGGCCGCCGTGCCGCGCGAGGATTTCGGTGCGCAGTGGGGCGCCGATCCGGCGGATGCCGAGTCGATTCGCAATTTCGCACGCGGTCACGGACTCACCGAAACCAGTTGCGAGCTGCATCGTCGCGTGATGCATCTGCGCGGCACGCCGCAGGCGCTGCAACAGGCGTTCGGCGTGCAACTGGGGCGTTATCAGATGCCCGATGGCGGCCCGGAGATGATGGGGTGCCATCTGCCGCCGTCGCTGCCCGGCGATATTTCGTCCCGCGTCATTGCGGTGCTCGGCTTCGACAAGCGACCCATCGCGCGCCCGCACTTCCGTCGCCCCGCTGCCAAGCCCGCACAAACCTATACGCCGGTGGCACTGGGCACGCTGTATCAGTTTCCCGCGAAGCTCGACGGCACGGGCCAGAGCGTGGCGGTGATCGAACTCGGTGGCGGTTTTACGCAGAGCGACTTCACCCAATGCATGCAGTCGCTGGGCATCAAGCCGCCCACCGTCAACGTGGTATCCGTGCAGGGCGGCAGCAGCCAGCCCGGTGGCGATGCGGACGGCGAGGTCATGCTCGATGTGGAAGTGATTGGCGCGCTCGCGCCCGGCGCGAACATCGACGTGTACTTTGCGCCCAATACCGACCAGGGATTCTACGAAGCCATCTCGCAGGCCGCGCACGACGCCACCCATCAGCCGTCGGTGATTTCGATCAGCTGGGGCGGCCCGGAAGACAGCTGGTCCGCCTCATCGCTCAACGCCATGGAGAGCGCACTGCAGGATGCCGCGGCGCTTGGCGTTACCGTCACCGTCGCCTGTGGCGACAGCGGCTTTACCGATGGCGAGAGCGATGGCAAGCCGCATGTCGACTTTCCTGCCTCCAGCCCTTATGCGCTCGCCTGCGGCGGCACCAAGCTGGTGGCCAGCGGCACGGCGATCACCAGCGAGACCGTGTGGAACGAACTGGCCACCAACGAAGGCGCCACCGGTGGCGGCGTCAGCGCGAGCTTTGCGCTGCCGGCCTGGCAGAAGGCGATGAAAGTCCCCAAGGCCGCCAATGGCTTCGTCGGGCGCGGCACGCCGGACGTCGCGGGCGACGCCGATCCCAATACCGGTTATCAGGTGCGCGTGGACGGACAGAACGAGGTGATCGGCGGCACCAGCGCAGTCGCGCCGCTGTGGGCGGCCCTCATCGCGCGCTTCAACCAGCAGCTGGGGCAGAACATCGGCGATCCGCATGAGGCGTTCTACAGCATCGGACTTGCCGCGTTCCATGACATCACCCAGGGCAGCAACGGCAAGTTCAAGGCAGCCAAAGGGTGGGATGCATGCACGGGCCTGGGCACGCCCAAGGGACAGACCCTGCTCGATGCACTGGCCAAACTGAAGACGGGCAGCGGAACCTCGCCCACGACGTAAAGCCAGTGATCACACCTCGGCAGTCACGACGTTGCGCAACGCGCCAGTGCACTCGCTGGAAGTGTCACCGGCGTCCCGATCAAGCGACTGAAGTGCTCAGGGCTTGACGGCTACGCCGGGCCCGCGGTGCTCCATCGTCACGATCGCGTCGGTGTTGCAGGCCGCCGGCATGTTCTGCGAACCCAGGGGCGGGCAAAGTCGTTCGGTGGTTGCCGGCTCAGGCACGGACATAGCGGGGCGATAAGGCTGCGATGGCGCAGATGCAGGGGGCGGGAAGCTGCCCCGCTTTTGGGCTGCCAGCGAGACAGCAGTGAGGGCCGCAAACGTCATCGCGTTCTGCGAGACGCGCTGGGCCGCGGTGGGCTGCACTGCAAAGGTTGGCAACGACGCGCGAGCTGCCAGTGTCGGCGCCGAAGGCGCTTGTGTCTTTGCCGCCGCGCTCAGGGGCTCATGGTAGGGCGCCTCCGACTGAGCCGGCGTGTCCTGCTGCGCCCATGCCGGCGCGATTAAAACGCCAGCCCACAAGCCCATCGCAAAAATCGTTCGCTGTTTCATCGCCCTATTCCTCTCCATGGCCTGACCGATGTTGTGCTGCCGACACCCCGTCGACCGACCGATCATAGCCAGCTCAATATGAAGCGAGCCAGTAACGACTTTCCTGCTACCGCATCGCCGGTCGCCATGCGACATTGCCACCATCGCGCCGTGGAGCCCGGATGTCTTGGATAGCCGCCTGTCGATGCATCGCTTCCTCCCGCTGCGCGGCCATCGGCTGGCCTATCGCTCGTGCGGTGACGAGGGCGGCGAACCAGTGGTACTCATCCACGCGTTTGCGAGCCAGTCCGGCAGCTGGGAGTACATCGCCGAAGCGTTGGCGCGACAGGGCTTCCGGGTAATCGCCCCGGACCTGCGCGGGCACGGGCGCAGCCAGTGGACGCCCACCTATTCGCTGATGGATTTCGAAGAGGACTTGAGCGCCCTGCTCGATGCGCTCGGGCTGGGCGCCATCAACCTTATCGGCCATTCGCTGGGCGGGCATCTGGCCCTGAAACTGGCCACTCGCCAGCCCGAGCGCATCCGTCGCCTGATCATTGAAGCCGCCCCGGTACCACCCCGCGACATGGCGGACGCCGCCGCCCTGGCAGCCGCCCGGCCCGGCCCCGCCTGGGTGCGCTCCCTGCATCTGCTGGGTGGAGGAAAACTGCTGCGCCTGATGCTGTTGCGTCAATTCGACGTGCGCTCCGCCCGTACCGTGCTGCCGGAACTGCGCACGCCGATGCCGGCATGGTGGGCACGCCTGGGCGGCGTGCGCGCCCCGTGCCTGTTGCTGGCCAGCCATGACGACGGCCTGGTCAGCGCGCGACTGCCCCTGCTGGCCGCACAGATTCCGCACGCCGTCACCCGCCAGTTCGGCAGTGGGCATCGCCTGCATGGCGAACATACGGACGCCTTCCTGGCCGAAGTGATGTCCTTCGTGGGGACCTCTTCGTACGCGCAATGACACAATCGGACGCTAACCTGCCGGTCACCTCGGTGCTGGAGCACGTCGCCCAAGCTCGCCTTCAGGCCGCCAGCTTCGTTTGCGTGGGCAGCGACTGCTGCCCGAATGTCCAAGCCCAACGAAGCATGCTATCGAATCGATCCAAGTCCATGGCCGATCTCACGCTGGCGGATACCGCTGCCATCGCCGGCGCGCACCGCATCTAAGTCGACATGCGATCCGCGGCGGCCCGGTCTGTCTCGACGCCGAGCCGGCGCAGGTCCGGCGTCGTCTTCACCTTGCACATTTCCAGCAAAAAACAGCGCTATCATCACAAATCGCGCCGAGCCAGGGGCAAAGTCGAATCGGCCAGTCGCGTGGGGATATCGGGGAAAACAAGCGAGACCTCGTTGCCGCTCCTTCCGCCTGGGAAAAGCGCAGCGTCGCCGTTCACGCGCAAGGCGCAAGGAAGTTGTGGCCGTCGTATCAACCGCTAGGGGGGAAAACCGCATGTCCAACGTGATCGAGTTTCTGGAAAGGCTTGGCAGCGACGCGCGTTTATTTCAGGGCGCCAAGGACGAAATCGCACTGGCGCTGGCCGATGCAAAGATCGAGGCTACCGCCGGTGAAGCCATCCTGGCTCGCAACGTGGAAGAGCTTCATGCGCTGCTGAAGGTCGTACCGCTGTGCTGCTTCCAGACCGTGCCGCGTCGCCCCGACGAGGAAGAGGAAGAAGAGCAGGAAGGCGAGGAAGGCGAAGAGAGCGAGAGCGACGCACCCCCGTCCAAGCCCAGCAAGAAAGCATGACGATGTTCCGCGCCGGCCACTTCGGGCGGGCGATCATCCTGGCAGTGCTGCTGTCAGGTTGGCACGCAGGTGCGGCCGTCGCGGCCGCAGCTGCGCCTGCGCAAGATCCGGTGCAGATGCTGGCGCAGGCCGACAAGATCAAAACCGCCGACCACGCCCAGTTCCTGCGCCTGCTCGGTGAACTGGACCAGCGCGCGAGCGAGCTTTCCTCCGACCAGCAATGGCATTTGCGCTATCTCGATGCCTGGCAACTGGCGTTCGAAGGTCGCTACGACGTCGCCGGGCCGGCGCTGCACGACATCGTCACGCACTCGGGCGAGACCACGCTGCAGGTTCGCGCGCTGGCCACGCTGGTGAACATCCTCGGCTTCAGTCGGCACTACGAGGAAGCGTTCACCCAACTGAGCGTACTGATGGATCTGATGCCGGCGGCGAAAGATCCGGAGGCCCGCTACCAGGCACTCGGTGAAGGCGCGCAGTTCCTTGCCGCGGCGGGGCAGTTCGACCTGGCGTCCAGCTACGCGCAGCGCATCCTGGATGACCCCCAATTGCGCGACCGCGCGTGCCAGGGCATGGCGTTCAAGCTGCGCGTGCTGTTCCGCGCAGGCAAGGTGCGCGGCACCGATCCCGAATACGATCGCGGCATCGATACGTGCATCAAGGCCAACCAGGCCTTGTATGCCAACTCGCTGCGCAACGACCAGGCCAAGTACGCGATCGACCAGGGGCGCCCCAAGGACGCCATCGCCCTGCTGCAGGCGCATTACGACGAATTCGTCTCGTACCACTATCGCGTGCTGATGAACGCGGTCAACGTGACGCTGGCGCAGGCTTACTGGCAGCTGGGCGACGCCACGGCGGCGCGCAAATACGCGGGCGAAGCCGTTGCCGAAGCCATCAAGGACAAATACTCCGATTCACTGGGGCCGGCCTACCAGGTGCTGTACCAGGTCGAGGAACGCGAAGGCAACACGCGTGCCGCGCTCGACCTCCACAAGTTGTACATGGATGCGGACAAGGGCTATCTCACCGACGTGAGCGCCCGCGCCATCGCCTATCAGACGGTCAGGCAGCAATTGCTGGCCAACAAGGTGCAGGTCGATTCGCTCAACAAGCAGAACGAGATCCTGCAACTGCAGCGCAAGCTCGACCACAAGGACATGGAGACCAGCCGGCTGTATATCGCCCTGCTGCTCACCGTGGTGGCCTCGATCGCGCTATGGCTGCTGCGCATCAAGCGCTCGCAGATGCGCTTCAAGCGTCTGGCGACACGCGACAGCCTCACCGGCATCCACAGCCGCCAGCACTTCATCGACGAGACCGAACTGGCGTTGCGCGCGGCGGCCAAGGCCACCCGCACCTCGTGTCTGATCCTGCTGGACCTGGATCACTTCAAGGAAGTGAACGATACGCACGGCCACGTCATCGGCGACCTGGTGCTCAAGCGCGCCGTCGCTGCCTGCCAGCACCATCTGCATCGCCGCGACATCTTCGGGCGCCTCGGCGGCGAAGAGTTTGCGTTGTACCTGCCTGACTGCAGCGCGTCGCAGGCGCGCGAACGCGCCGAGCGCATCCGCCAGGCGATTGCCGCCACCCCGCTGTGGGGCGAGACCCGCAACGTGGTGATCACCTCGAGTTTTGGCGTGGCGTCTACCGATCGCAGCGGCTACGAATTGCGCCAGCTGATGATCGATGCCGACAACGCGCTGTACCAGGCCAAGCGCGAAGGCCGCAACCGCGTCATCTACGGCGAGCATGCCGAGGGCATCGTGCCCACGACCGTGCCGGCGGCGGAGCCGCCCCACGATCATCCGATCGAAGGCATCGCCGGTCTTCCGAGCTAGGCACCAGCCGGCGCTGGTGGCCGCTCATCGCCTTCGTGCATGTCCTGCCACCACGCCGATCAGGGTCGGCATCACCAGCAGCACCAACGGATATTGCAAGGCGAGCCCCGCAATGATCGCGATGGCGAGCGGTTGCTGGATGCCAGCACCCTGCCCCCAGGCCAGCGCGAGCGGCAACAGCGTGAGAATCGCGGCGAGCGTGGTCATGGTGATCGGTCGCAGGCGATCGCGGCTGGCCAGGCGCAAAGCCTGCAGCGGCGGCAGCTCGCGCGACAGCGTGACGTACTCGGACACGTAGAAGATCGCCATCTCCGTGCCCATGCCGATGATCATCGTCATGCCCATCATCGCGGTGATGTTGAGGTCCACGCCGCACAGCCATAGCGCGATGAACACCGCCGTGGCCGAGAACAACGAGCAACCCATCACCACCAGGGCCAGCCCGGCACGGCCGTAGAGAAACAGCAGCAGCACGAATTCCGCCACCAGCGCCATCAGAAACACCTTGCCCAGGCCGAGGAAGGCGATCTGTTGCTGCTGGTAGAGGCCGCCCAGTTCGTAGCGCGTATCGGCATCGAGCATGCCCGGCTGCGCGAGCAGTTTCTTGACGTCGGCCACGGCAGCGCCCATGCCGCGGCCGTCGATGCGCGCCGTCACCGCCGTCATCTGCTGCAGGTTTTCGCGGGAAATCTGCGGTTGCCCGTTTTCAGTCGCGATACTGGCGACGCGGCTCAATGGAAAGACATGTCCGTCGGGTGCGCGTACCGGCAAGGCGAGCAGCTGCGGCAGCCGCCACTGCATCGAGTCCGGCATGCGGATGCGCACGCCCACGCTCTTGGTGGCCTGCGGCAACTGCGTGGCCACCACGCCGGTCAGCGCGTTGTTGATCGCCTGCGTCACCGCCGCCACCGTCATGCCCTCGAGCGTGGCGCGGTCGGGATCGATCCGCACGTTCAAGGCATCGCCGGCCAGTTGCAGGCCATCCTTGATCTCCACCACGCCGGGGATATCGGCCAGCGCCTTGGCCACGCGTCGCGCCTGCGGCACCAGCGTGTCCGGATCGGCCGAATACAGCTTGATCTCGATCGGCTGCGGCACGGCGGTGAGATCGCCGATGAGATCTTCCATCAGCTGTGCGAGCTCCACCTCCACACCGGGCACCTCGTGCTCCACGTGTTCGCGCACGTCGCTCATCACGTCCTCGGTGGCACGCGCGTGATCGGGTTTCAGCCGCACGAAAAAGTCGCCGTGATACGACTGCCCCAGATCGCCGCCCAGCCCGGTGCCGAGACGGCGGGAGAACGTGTCCACTTCGGGCATCGCATGCAGGATGGCTTCGATCTGCGCGACCTGCCGCGCCGTTTCGGGCAAGGAGGTGCCGGGCTTGGTGTAGTAATCCATCACGAAGCCGCTTTCGTCCACCGAAGGCATGAAACCCGTGGTCACGTGCGTGTAAGCCACGCCGCCGATCACCAGCAGCGGCACGACGAACGCAAGCAGCCACGCCGGGCGGCGCGCGAACGCGTCGTACAGGCGCGCATGCGAACGCGACAGCCAGCTTTCGTGATCGAGCCCCGGATCATGCCAGTGTCGAAAGTCGATCCAGCGCCGCAACAGCGGCGGCACCACGAACGCGGTCACCAGCCACGAGACGGCCAGCGCACTGGCCATGGTAATCGAGAGCGCCTTGGAGAAGGCGCCGGTGACGCCGCTGAGCAGACCCAGCGGTACGAACACGATCAGCGTGGCGAGGCTTGATCCAGTCAGTGGTGCGAGGAACTCTCGCGCCGCTGGCAAAACGACGGCTTCGCCACCGCCATCCAGCGTGCCCGCTCGTCGCGCGACGTGTTCCACCATCACAATCACATCGTCGATCACCAGGCCGACGGCAGCCGCGATGCCGCCGAGCGTCATGATGTTGAAGCTCATGCCGAACACTTGCAGCAGCAACACCGTGACGGCCAGCGTCACCGGCACCACCAGCATCGCGATCAGGGTCACCCGCAGATTGCGCAGGAATACCAAGAGCACCACCGCGGCGAGCAGCAGGCCGATCAACACCGCATCGCGCACGCTATGGGCGGACTCCACCACCAGCTCGCTCTGGTCGTACCACGGCTTGAGCGTCACGCCCTTGGGCAGTCGATACGAGGCCAGCCGCGCGCGTACTTCGCTGGCGATCTGCACCGCATTGCCGTCCGGCTGCTCGAACACGTTGAACAGCACGGCAGGCTTGCCGTCCTCGCTCACCTTGATCCATTGCGGCACGTAGCCATCGCGCACCGTGGCGACATCCGACAATCGCACCCAGCCGTGCGCATCGTTTTTCACGATGATCTTGCGGATCGCTTCGATGTGTTGCAGCGAGTGATCGGCGACGACGAGATAAAGCTGATTGCGATCCTGCAGCCGACCGACGGCCTCCAGCTGGTTGGCGCCGCTCACGGCGGTGGCCAGGTCGTCCAGGCTCAGACCGTATTGCGCGAGCTTGCGCGGGTCGGCCTCCACCTGCACTTCGGCGGTTTCGCCGCCTTGCACGTCGACGCGCGCGAGACCCTCGACCGACGCCAGCAACGGCACGATCTGGTATTGCGCGAGATCACGCAGCGCAACCGGCGACATGCTGTCCGACTGCAGCGCATAGGAGATGATGGGAAACACCGTGGGATCCATGCGGCGCACGTTGTAGCTGGCGCCCGCGGGCAAACTCGGCAGCACGCGTGCAATGGCCGAATCCACCTGCAGAGTGGAGGCGATCATGTCGCGTCCCCAGCCGAAGTCGACCGAGATCTGTGCCGAACCGCGCGTGGTTTCCGATCGAAGACCGGCCACACCCGGCACCGTGCGGATCGCCTCTTCCACCGGCCGCGTCAGCAGCAGCGCGGTCTGGTCCGCCGGCCGGTCGCCGGCGTCGAGATCGATCACCACGCGCGGAAACGACACTTGCGGGAACAGCCCCACCGGCAGCGTGAGCGAACTGGCCAGACCCGCCAGCGCGAGTGCGAAAGCCACGATGACGATGGCACGCGCGTGCCGCGCCAAGAGTGTCGGCAAGCTCATGGCTTGGCCTGTTCCGTCGGCAGGCGCACGGCCATGCCGTCGTCCAGCTGCGTCGCGCCTTCAGTAACCAGCGGCAGCTTGGCGTCGAGTGCGCCGCTGGCGACGGTGATGCTGTCCGTCTCGCCCAGCACCTTGACCGGCACGCTCACCGCCTTGTGGTTCGCCACCTGGAAGACATGGCGATCCGCGTCGTCGCCCAGCACCGCATCACGCGGCAACAGCCAGCCTTGCCGTTGACCCACGATGATGTCGGCGCGGAAGCCCTCACCGCTGACCAGTGCGCCATCGGGCACGATCTCCACATTGAGTTGATGCGTGTGCGCATCCAACGCATGGGCCACGCGGCGCACCGTGCCGTGCATGGCGGCACCGCCATCGATGGGCGCAAGATCCGCCTTCGCGCCGACCTGCACGCGCGTCATCGCATCGCGCTCGACGCCGACCGTGACGACCATGCCGTCACCACGCTGCAGCGTGAGCAAGGCGGCACCCGCCTGCAGGTTGTCGCCCTGCGGTGCGTCGACCGTCACCACCGTGCCATCGAACGGCGCGGTGACATCCATGGTGGCGCTGCGGCCTTGTTGCTGCACCAGTGCATCGAGATTGGACTGCGCATCCTGCAAGGCCTTTTCGGCCTGCTCGAGCTGATCGCGGGTGGCGAGTTGCTGCGACAGCAGCTGCGCGGTATGGGCACGCTGCGCCTGGGCCAACTTCTGCGCCGTCAGCGCCTGTTGATAGGCCGCCACCGACGAGGGCGCCAGTGCGAAGGCAAGCAGGGACTGTCCACGCTTCACCGACTCACCCGCCGTGACGTTCCAGCGCGTCACGCGACCCGCGGCCTGCACGCTGATCACTTGCGCGGCATCGGCGGCCGGACCGGCGCTGCCGTAGGCGGTCACGGTATCGGCCACGCTGCCCTGCTTCAGCGGCACGGTGGTGACCGCGGCGCTCACGGCCGTTTCGTCCGGTGCTTCGCTGCTGGAGCAGGCGGCCAAAACAAACGCGGCCAGCGCCGCAGCGATCCATGGCTGTCGGTAACTCATGGGGCCATCACATCCTGTTCGAGAGAAGTCGGCATGCCGCGACCGACCAGCAATTCCAGTGCAGCCTGCTGTTCGAGCATGGCCTGCTCGGTCGCCAGTTGCGCCAATTGCCGGTTGAGGGCGGCCACGCGCAGATCGGTGACGTTGCGCAGGTCGATCAAGCCGGCTTGCGCCGCCTGGCCGGCCTCAGAGGCAGCGTGCACGGCGTCGTCGGTAGCGGGAGTAAGCGCCTGATGCTGCGCATCGAGCTGTGCGTATTGCGCCAGCAGCGCTTCGACGTCGTCGTGCGAAGTCGCCAGGCGCGTGGTGTATTCCTGGTGCAGCTGGTCGCGGGTGGCGCGGGCCATCGCCACGTTGTGCTGGTTGTGATCGAAGATCGGCAGCGTGAAGTTCACCGCGGGGCCGCCATTGCGCACCCGGCTATTGTCCTGCGAGGCGTCGTAGCCGATCGCCAGCGGCGGAAACTGCGCCAGCACGGCGGCGCGCAAGTTCGCTTCCTGGGCCTGATAGCCCAGCTGCAGAGCAACGAGGTCCGGCCGGCGACGACTCACGCTGTCGAACTGCGTGCGGATCGCCGCGGGGTCCACCTGGGCGGATGGCAAGTTTGTCGCCAGCGGCAGCACGACGCCCGGCTGCAGACCCAATAGCGCATGGAGCTGCTGTTGCTGGTCGAGCTGGCGGCGCTGCATGTCGCTCAGTGCGCTGCGTGCCTCGGCGGCAGCGGCGAGATCGGAAGCCACCGCCACGCGCTCGAGGTTGCCATCGCGGACGGCTTTGGCGATACGCGATTCGCGCTCCGCCTGGGCCTGCAGTGCCTGCGTCTGCAGCGCGATCTGCCGCTGGCCTTCGACCAGATCGATCACCAGCAGGCGCGCCTTGCCCACGGTCTGCCATTGCTCCCACAGCAGGCCGGCGTCGACTTCATCGGCGCTGGCTTTCGCCGCCTCGCGGCGGGGACGCAGGGTGATCAGCGAGGCGATGTCCTGGCTGATCGAGGCCGTCCAGGCCGTCGCGTCACCCGGACCCGACAGCAGATAGCCGATGCTGCCGCCGACGGTGGGATTGGGCAGCACGCCATCCTGCAGCCGCTGCGCCTGCGCCGCCTGGTGCCGGGCGCGCTGGGTCTTGAGGTCGGGATTATTGAGCAGCACCAGGCGCTCGACCGCGGCCATGTCCAGCGGCAGCGCGGCGGCGTCATAACCTTGCAGCTGCGACAGCGATGACGCGGAAGCGGCCTGTTCCGGCAGCGGCTTGGGCTGGCTGGTGGCGCAGCCCGCCAGGCACATGGCCAAGGCGATGGCCGCGAAGCTGCGATGCTTGGCAGACAGAGAAGACACCAACAATCCAGGCATGAGTAGGGAGTCCATACCCTAGCGAAACTGGCTTAGCGTTCACTTTGTAAGCGCCGCCAGGATCTCGCGGACTCAGGCGCGGCAGTCGCCCAGCGGCAGGCGGACGCAGACGCGCAGGCCGCGGCCATAGGGCGAATCGAGCAGCTGGATCGACGCATCGTGCAATTGCGCCGCCCGCTGCACGATGGAAAGTCCCAGCCCGTAGCCCTCGCCCTGACTGCCGGCCTCGCGGTGAAAGCGGGTGAAAACGGCCGCGCGGCGTTCCGGGGGAATACCCTCGCCATTGTCGATCACGTCGATCACGGCCTGGTCCTGCTCGCGCTGGATGCTGAGCCGCACCTGGCCGCCCAGCGGCACATGGCGCAGCGCGTTTTCCAGCAAATTGCGCAGCAGCGCGGCCAGCGCCACTTCGTGGCCGTGCACGATCAGCGTGCCATCGGCCAGGGCCACGTCCAGTTCCACATCGGAGTCGCCGATCAGCGATGAGAGTTCCTCGATGACATTGCGCGCGACCGCCAGCAGGTCGATATCGCTGTTCTGCTCGGCGCGCGAGCTCGCCTCCAGGCGCGCCAGCGACAGCAGCTGTTCCACCCGGCGCGCCAGCGCAGCGAGACTTTCGCGCGCGCCGGCCAGGGCCACGTCGGCTTCGCGCGTATCGCGGCTGGCCTCGGCGTTCTCCAGGTTGATCATGGTGGAGGCCAGCGGCGTGCGCAGTTCGTGCGCCACGTCGGCACTGAAGCGGCGCTCGCGCTCCAGCGCCTCCTCGAGCTGGGTGAACTGGCTGTTGAGTGCAGCGAGCACCGGCTCAAGTTCGCGCGGCGCGTCGGCGACGTCGAGCGTGTCGCGACTGCCCGGTTTGCGCGCGGCCAGTTTTTCCGCGAGCGCATCCAGCGGACGCAACCCGCGCCGCACGGCCCAGCCCACCAGCAAGGCCAGCACGGGGAGCGCGATCAGCGGCGGCAGGCCATGCTCGATCCACAGCGCAGTGCGGATGTCGGCACGGCTGTCATAGCGCTCGGCCGCACGCACGACCACGCCATCGGCGGTCGGCGGCAGGGTGAACAGGCGCCATCGATAATTGCCGTAGCGCAGATTCCTGAAACCGGGCTTGGCGGTGTCGGGCGGCGGCAAGGCAGTGAGATTGCCGGTCACCAGGAGCGGGCGATGGTCGCGGTCAAACACCTGGAAGCCGACTTCGGACTCATAGGTGTGGCCATGCAGCACCAGCTCCTGGGTGGAGCGCGCCGTGATCGGCACCACCACGCCTGCTTCGGCGTTGCGGCGTTGCAGGGCAGGCAGCCCGATCTCGCTGATCAAGGTCTGCAGCGTGCGCGCCGATTGCGCCAGGCGCCCATCGGAAAGCTCGTTCACTTCATTGGTGGTGCGACGCAGGCTGTAGATCGCCAAGGGCACCAGCACCACCGCGAGAACGCCGAGGACCAACCAGAGCAGACGTCCGCGCAAACTGCCGCGGCTCACTTGGGATCCTGCGGAATCATGTAACCGAAACCACGCACGTTGCGCACCGTCTCGAAGCTCAGCTTGCGGCGCAGCGAATGCACCAGTACTTCGAGTGCGTTGTTGCCCACCACGTGATCCAGTCCGTACAGGGAATTCTCCAGGCTCTCGCGCCGCACCAGGCGGCCGGCGCCTTCCATCAGCGCCTGCAGCAGCGCGAATTCGCGGCGGGTGAGGTCGACCGCCTCGCCGCGAAAGGTCACCTCTGAAGTGCCCACGTCCAGGCTCAGCGCACCCACTTCGATACGGTTCACCGACAGGCCGCGCATGCGGCGGGTGAGCGAGCGGATGCGTGCAGCCAGTTCTTCCACATGGAAGGGTTTGGTGAGGTAGTCGTCGGCGCCGGCATCCAGACCATCGACGCGCGCGGTGAGCCCGTCGCGCGCCGTCATCACCAGGACGGGCGTATCCACATGGGCGCGGCGCGCCTCCACCAGCACTTCGATACCGTCGCGACCGGGCAGGCCCAGATCAAGCAAGACCAGGTCGGCGGTGCGATCGCGCATGGCGTTGAGCGCCGAACGGCCGTCGCGCAGCCACGACACCGTATAGCTCAGCCGTTCCAGGGCGCGCTGGATCGCCGCTCCCAGCTGCGCGTCGTCCTCGACCAGAAGAATGTGCACGACCTGACGCTCCTTCGCCCTGCTGGCGATGTACGCCGGGATTATCGGTCATGCGCCTTAGGAAACACTTAAGCGACTGTCCCGCCTGATTTTTTCTCTGCCAGGTCAGACGCCTGCGGCTGGCCGCGAAGGCTCTCTAAGACAACGCTAAGGAAAGGGCCGGACGGCGTAGCCAAGCTGTCATGGGTCTTACGCAATGCCATCGCAACACTTGCGGGCTTACGCCACAGGGGGCCCCATGAAGAAGAAGCTGCTCGTCGCCGGAATCCTGCTCGCGCTGGTCGATACCGCCCACGCCGCCACGTTCGAGATCACCGCCGGACAAACCTCCAACACCGCACAGACCCTCGCCGCGGGCCAGACGGGCACCATCGACGCCACCGGCACGCTGTCGATCGGCGGCAGCACGGCGGTCGCCGTCACCGTGACCGGCAGCAGCACGATCACCAACAACGGCAGCCTGATCGATACGACCACCGGCCGCGCCATCCGCGACAACACCGGCAACCTCACGCTCACCGTCACCAACGGTGTGGGCGCGTTGATGCAGACGGCGGACAACGACGTCATCCAGATGAACAAGGCGAGCAGCAGCGTCGTGTTCTACAACTACGGCAAGTTGGTTTCGTCCAATGCGTCACTCGGTGGCGCCCAGGCGATCGACTTCAATGCGATCACCACCGGTAGCAATAAGCTGTACAACTACGCCAGCGGTGAAATCGACGCGTACGAAGCGGACGCCGTGCGTCCCGGCGTCAACGGCTTTGTCTACAACGACGGCCTGATCAAATCGACCAACGCAGCGGGCAGCACCGACGGCAGCGATGGCATCGATGCGCAGAGCAATAGCGGCATCACCATCGTCAATGCCACCACCGGTTCGGCCAGCGTGGCCGGCACCGGCACCATCGAAGGCGCGCGCCACGGCATTACCGGCGGCAACACGGATGTGACCACCAGCGGCGCGTACACCTTGTCGGTGACCAACAACCTCGGCGGCACCATCCAGGGCGACAACGGCTCGGGCATCAATATCGACGGCTTCAACGCCAACGAAGTGGTGACCGTGGTCAACCACGGCACGATCACCGGCAACGGCGTGAATGGCGACGGCGACGGTGTCGACGTGGATGGCCTGGTCAACATCACCAACACCGGCACGATCAAGTCGCTGCATGCGTACAACGACACCAGCGAAGGCGTGACCGTGGGCGGCGGCACCATCGTCAACTCCGGCACCATCGAAGGCGACAACTCGGCGACCAATGGCGACGGCACCGTCAACACCGGCACGGGCCGCGGCATCACCCTGGCCGGCCTGGACAAGG
The DNA here is from genome assembly GCF_052114725.1 of Dyella sp. 2YAF14. Lineage (NCBI taxonomy): Bacteria > Pseudomonadati > Pseudomonadota > Gammaproteobacteria > Lysobacterales > Rhodanobacteraceae > Dyella > Dyella sp. 2YAF14. The sequence continues at coordinate 68,782 of NZ_JBFRFH010000010.1, forward strand.
ACCCGACCACCGACGCGTCGATTCCCACCCAGGGCATCTATGGGAATACCAGCGTCACCAATAGCGGACTGATCCGCGGCCAGAGCGACTCCGCCATCGCCGTGACCGGCGCTGCCAACGCCTTCACCGTCACCATCACCAACCTTGCCGGCGGCACGCTGGAAGGCGGCGGCACGGCAGCGGCGGTTTACACCGGCGGCAACAACGCCACCGTGATCAACTACGGCACCATCACGGCCGACAGCAGCAACCTGGCGGTGGATCTGGGCAGCGGCAACAGCAGCCTGCAGATCCTGGGCGGCTCGGCAGTGATCAACGGCAATATCAATGGCGGCACCGGCAGCAGCACGCTGACCATTGCGCCCGGCGCCGGCAACAGCTTCAGCTATGCCGGTTCCATCGCGAACTTTGCCAGCGTGATGATCGGCGCCGGCACCACCACGCTCAACGGCGCCAGTACGTACAGCGGCAACACCACGGTCAGCGGCGGCACCCTGGTGCTGGGCAACAGCAGCGCGATCGGCACCGGCACGCTGGTGGCCGCGGCGCCGACGCTGGTCTATCGCAACGGCATCAACCTCGCCAATGCGATCAGCCTGCAAGGTGCAACGACGCTCGATGTGGATGGAAGCGATGCGGCCACGCAGTCGGGCGTCATTGGTGGCAGCTTCGGCATTAACAAGACCGGCAGCGGCACGCTCACCCTCACCGGCGCGAACAGCTACAGCGGCGGCACCACCATCAGTGGCGGCACGCTGCTGGGCAGTACCGCCAGCCTGCAGGGCAATATCACCAACAACGCGGCGCTGGTGTTCGACCAGGCCAGCGACGGCATCTACAACGGCGTGCTGAGCGGCACGGGCTCGTTCACCAAGAGCGGCAGCGGCATGCTGGTGCTCGACGGCAAGAACAGTTTTGCCGGCACCACCACGGTGCAGGCCGGCACGCTGGAAGTTGGCGATGCGAGCAATGCGTCTGCGACGCTGGGCGGCAATGTGCAGGTGGCCGCGGGCGGTACCCTGCGCGGTCACGGCACCATCGTGGGCAATGTCACCAACAACGGCATGCTGCAGCCGGGTGGCTCGATCGGCACCCTCACCATCAACGGCAATTACACGCAGGCTGCCAACGGCGCGCTGGTGATCGATGCGGCGCCCACCGGCCAGGCCGACCTGCTCACCGTCAACGGCAAGGCCAGCATCGCCGGCAGCACGGTGGTGCTGGGTACGACGGGCAACTGGGCTTCGCGCACCGACTACACCATCCTCACCGCCACGCAGGGCATCACTGGGCAGTTTGCTTCGGCCAGCAGCAATCTCGCCTTCCTCACGCCCACGCTGGCCTATGGCGCCAACAGCGTGACGCTGTCGCTGGAGCGCAACGACGTAAGCTTCGCCGGTGTCGCACAGACGCCGAACGAACGCGCCACGGCCACGGCGGTCGAAGCGCTGGGCTGGAATAGCGCCCTGTACAACGCCGTGGTGATGGCTGACGCAGCAACGGCGCGCCATGCGTATGACCAGCTCTCCGGCGAGATCTACGCCAGCACACGCACCGCATTGATGGACGATAGCCGCTACGTGCGCGACGCGATCAACGATCACCTGCTTGGCCTCAACAACAGCGCCACCGGAACCAGTGCCACCAACGACAACGGCGTATCCGCCTGGACCGCCGGTTGGGGCCATTGGGGCAATCACGATGGCGACGGCAATGCCTCGCGCCTGCAAGCGAACGGCAGCGGCCTGCTGGTCGGTGCGGACATGTTGCTGGGTTCGCAGGCACGCATCGGTGCGGTGGCGGGTTTTGGCCAGAACAGCGCGAATGTCGATGCCTTGGGTTCGTCGTCGCACACCACCGGCACGCACCTGGGTGTATACGGCGGTTTGCATGCCGACGCCTTCCAGTTGCAGGGCGCGGTGGCGTATAGCTGGCAGACGGTGGACAGCCATCGCTCGGTGGCCTTCGACACCTTCAACGAACGCTACAACAGCGAGTACGACGGCAACACCGGGCAGGCCTATATCGACGCGAGCTACGCGTTCGGCACGCCGGCCGCGACGTTCTCGCCCTTCCTCAATGTGGCCTATGTGCGTCTGCACACGGATGCCGCCAGCGAAGGCGATGGCGCCGCGGCGCTGGACGCGAATGCGCAGACCGATTCGTCCACCTATGCCACGCTCGGCCTGCGCAGCGCGTTTGCGCTGGATGCCAGCGGCGGCCTGCGTGCGCACTTCAGCCTGGGTTGGCAGCACGCCTGGGGTGACACTGCCACCAGCAGCGCGTTGCGCTTTGCCAACGGCAACCTGGCCTACACCGTCGATGGCGTGCCGGTGGCTCGCAATGCGGCAGCCTTCACCGGCGGGCTGAGCTTCGCCTTGTCGCGTAACGTCACGGTGGATGCCAGCTACAACGGCCAGTTCGCCAGCCGGGCGAACGACCAGGCGGCCCGCATGAGCCTGACCTGGATGTTCTAAGCCACGCCGCACCGGGCCGTCTCAGGGATTGAGACGGCCTGCGGGTGCAATGCCATCCCCCGATGGAGCGCACCGATGAACGCCTTGCCTAACCCCATGGCCCAACGCGCGGTGCGCGGCGACGGTGCGCTGGCTGCACCCGTTTCCGGCGGCGACCAGCTCGCCCGGCGGCTTGCCAAACGTTACGGCGACCGCATCACCGGCTCGTTCGTCCTCCCGGGACGGGAGGGTCAATTCGCTCCGCTACCCGGCGACATGCCGCCAGCACTTGCCCAGGCGCTGCGAGCACGCGGTATCCATCAGCTCTATGCGCATCAAGCCCAGGCATGGAATGCCACCGCTGCGGGCGAGCATGTAGTGATTGCCACGCCCACCGCCTCGGGCAAATCGCTGTGCTACACCTTGCCGGTGATCAGCGCAGCGATCCGCCAGCGCGCCAAGGCGTTGTTCCTGTTTCCCACCAAGGCCCTGGCGCAGGATCAGGTGGCGGAGCTGCTGGAACTCAACCAGGCCGGCGACCTCGGCGTCAAAGCCTTCACCTTCGACGGCGACACGCCGGGCGATGCGCGCCAGGCGATCCGCCTGCATGGCGACATCGTGGTGAGCAATCCGGACATGCTGCATCAGGCGATCCTGCCGCATCACACCAAGTGGGCGCAGTTCTTCGAGAACCTGCGCTACATCGTGATCGATGAGGTGCATACCTATCGCGGCGTATTCGGCTCGCACGTGGCCAACGTGCTGCGCCGCCTGCAGCGCGTGTGTGCTTTCTACGGGGTGACGCCGCAGTTCATCCTGTGCTCGGCGACCATCGGCAATCCAGCGGAGCATGCGAGCGCGCTGATCGAACAACCAGTCACCGCGATTACCGAAAGCGGTGCTCCGGTGGGCGAGAAACATGTGCTGCTGTGGAACCCGCCGGTGGTCAATGCGGATCTGGGCCTGCGTGCCTCGGCGCGCTCGCAATCCAACCGCATTGCGCGCACAGCGATCCGGGCGGGACTGAAGACGCTGGTGTTCGCGCAGTCGCGGCTGATGGTGGAAGTGCTCACCAAGTATTTGAAGGACGTGTTCGACAGCGATCCGCGCAAGGCGCCGCGCATTCGCGCTTATCGCGGCGGCTATCTGCCCACCGAACGTCGCGCGGCGGAGCGTGAGATGCGGGCGGGACAGGTGGATGGCATCGTCAGCACCTCAGCGCTGGAACTGGGCGTGGATATCGGTGCGCTCGACGTGGTGGTGCTCAACGGCTATCCCGGCAGCGTCGCCGCCACCTGGCAGCGTTTCGGTCGCGCGGGTCGACGCCAGCAGGCCTCGCTCGGTGTGCTTGTCGCCAGCAGCGATCCGCTTGACCAGTATCTGGTGCGTCATCCGGAATTCTTCCAGGACGCCACGCCGGAACATGCGCGCATCGCCGCCGACCAGCCGCTGATCCTGCTCGATCACATCCGCTGCGCCGCCTTCGAGCTGCCCTTCCGCGACGGCGAGCTGTTCGGCCCGCAGGACGCCACGCCATGGCTGCAGGTGCTTGCCGAAGAAGGCGTGCTGCATCAGGAAGGCGAGCGCTTCGAATGGATCGCCGATAGTTACCCCGCCAACGCGGTGTCCTTGCGTTCGGTGGCCGACGGCAACTTCGTGGTGGTGGATCGTACCGATGGTCGCCAGACCATCGTGGCGGAGGTGGACTTCAGCGCGGCCTCGCTCACCTTGTACGAGGGCGCCATCCATATGATCCAGTCGGTGCCCTACCAGGTGGAGCGGCTGGACTGGAACGGCCGCAAGGCCTTCGTCACGCGTACCAACGTGGACTACTACACCGACGCCATCGACTACACCAAGCTCAAAGTGCTGGAGGCATTCGATGGCTCGCCGGCCGGCAATGGCAGTGCGCATCACGGCGAAGTGCATGTAGCGCGCCGCGTGGCGGGCTACAAGAAGATCCGCTATTACACCCACGAAAATATCGGCTACGGCCCGGTGAACCTGCCCGACCTTGAACTGCATACCACCGCCGTGTGGTGGCAGTTGCCGCAACGCGCGCTGGAACAGGCGTTCGATCATCGCCAGGAGGCGCTCGACGGTTTCCTAGCGGCGGCGCATGCCTTGCATATCGTGGCGACGGTGGCGGTGACGGCCGAAGCGCGCGACCTGCAGAAGGCCGTGGGTAGCGGCGACGGTGCGTGGTTCGCCACGCCGGACGCCAACGGTCGCGCGCAGCTTCGCTCGGGCTTCGGCGAGGGCGAGCCATCGATGAGCGGCCCCTTCGTGCCCACGCTGTATCTCTACGACGCCTTTCCTGGTGGCGTGGGACTCAGCGCACCGTTGTATGAGCGACGCGAAGATCTGGTGCGCCTCGCGCGCGAACTGGTGCGTCGTTGCGATTGCCGCGGCGGCTGTCCTGCCTGCGTTGGCCCGGTGCTGGCCGCGGACGAACAGAACGAGCGTTCGCTGAAATCGCTCGCTACGCGTGTGCTCGACCTGATCGTCGCCCTATGAGCGCGCTGGCCGATAAATTGCGCGGCCTGCGTCGCCAGGCCGGCGTGGTGCCGCCCGCACCCGCCGCCGTGGCTGTGCCGGCGAAGCCGCGTCCCGCGTTGCCGGACAACATCGCGCAGCTGCTCGGCATCCGCCAGCGCACGCAAGGCGCGGCCGCCACGCCACGACGCAAGGCAAGCATCGAACCCTCGTCGCTACCCGGGCAGACCATCGCACCCGGCCTGCAGCTGTGCGAAACGAGCAGCGCGTGGCCGCCCGAACCGCCTGCCTTCCATGCCGCGTTTGCGCGCGTCGACGAAGAGATCGCCGCGGAACGACTGGTGCTGTTCGACACGGAAACCACTGGACTGGCCGGCGGCACCGGCACACGCGCCTTCATGATCGGCGTGGGCGACTGGCATGAAGGCCGCTTTCGCGAACGCCAGCTGCTGATCACCACGCTGGCCGGCGAAGCGGCCATGCTCGATTGCTTCGCGTCGTGGCTGCGTCCGGATGCGGTGCTGGTGAGCTACAACGGCAAGTCGTACGACTCGCCCTTGCTCAAGACGCGCTTTCGCCTGCACCACCGTGCGTGTCCGCTCGAAGGATTGGCGCATATCGACCTGCTCCACCCCGTGCGGCGCCGCTGGCGCGGTGCCTGGGAGAACTGCCGCCTGGCCACCGCCGAGCGACAACTGCTGCAGGTCGTGCGCGAGGACGACCTGCCCGGCTCCGAAGCGCCGGCCGCGTGGCTGGGCTATTTGCGCGGCGGTTCGGCGCAGGCGCTGCATCGCGTGGCGCGGCACAACAGCCAGGATCTGCGCAGCCTGGGCGGCATCCTTCACCGCTTCGCGACACCCGACGAGGCAAACACGCAGGCATGAGGGGCGCGGTCGGCGGATCGACATGCTAGGTTTTCCCCGCGGGCTGCCAGCGGGCCCGGTGCGCCACACATCGTGATCCCACCGCAAGCCTGCCCCGGGGAGCTGCGAGCATGCTGAGAGATTTCACCCAGACCGCCCTGCTGCTCATCACGGGCCTGTTCCCGATCATCAACCCGATCGGCTCGGCCTTCATCGTGTTGAGCATGGTGCCCAACACTACGGCTGCCGAACGCACCGAACTGGCCTGGCGCGTCACCACCAACAGCTTCGCCATCCTGCTGGTGTCGCTGCTGATGGGCGCCTACGTGCTCACCTTCTTCGGCATTTCCATTCCGGTGCTGCGCGTGGCGGGCGGCATGATCATCGCGGTGGCGGGCTGGAACCTGCTGCAAAAGCCCGACGATGACGATGCCGCCAACGAGAAGGCGCAGGAAGTGAACCCCGGCTCGCGCAGCGGATCGCTGGCCGCCAAGACCTTCTACCCGCTGACCCTGCCCTTGATGGTGGGTCCGGGCTCCATCTCGGTGGCCATCGCGCTTGGTACCAGCTCGCCGAAGGATGGCTTGTCGGCCGTCCACTTCCTCGGCGTCGCCGCTGCGCTGGTGGTCTTATGCGCCAGCATCTACATCTGCATGCGCTTCGCCGACACGCTGGAGCGATGGCTGGGCTCCGGCGGCACCAAGATCGTGATGCGCCTGTTTGCGCTGGTCACCTTCTGCATCGGCATGCAGCTGTTGTGGGTGGGGTTGTCGGACCTGCTGGCATCGGTGAAGTGGCGCTAGCGTTGCGCAAGCACCTTATAGCGACGTGGTCAGGCGAGTCAGCCAATCCGGGCTGACCGAAAGCACCAGTGCTTCGAAGCGGCGGTCCAGGCCGCTGATCACCAGCACGCCGATCACCACGAAGCAGGCACCCAGCAGCGATTTGGCCACGCTGCCCGCCGACATCAGTGAGCCGCGCATGCGTGTCATGGCGGCGCCTGACACCGTGCTCAGCGCCAGCAGTGGCAGTCCGGCGCCGAGGCCAAACACCAGCATCAACAGCGCGATCTGCACCAGATGCGTGCCCTGTGCCGCCAGCGTGGTCGCCGCACCCAGGGTCGGCCCCACGCAAGGACTCCACACCAGTCCCAGCAGCAAGCCGATCAGGAACTGGCTGAAGCCGCCTTCGCCACGCACCGAACCCAGCGCCTGCTGACTTCGGTTGCCCAGCTGCGCGGTGATACGCGCAAACGTACGCTGCAGCGGCGGCAACAGCATCACCAGGCCGAACACCACCATCAGCACCGCGGCCGCAACGCGCAAGGTGCCAGCCTCCAGGCCGATCGAAGCACCGAGCGTGGCGAGCAGGGTTCCGGTCAACGCGAACGAAAGACTCAAGCCCAATGCCAGCGCCGCGACGCCCCACCGATGCCGGGACAGCGCCGATGCGATCAGGATCGGCAGGATGGGGAGCACACACGGCGACAACAGCGTCGCCATGCCGGCCAGGAAACCCAGCACATAAGTGCCCAGACCAAAATCCATCAGAGCGCCTGCTCAAGCACCGCGCGAATGGCAGGCTCTGTCGTCTGGCCAGTGGAGCGCGTTACCTCGTGGCCCTGCTTGAAAACCACGAACGTCGATTGCTGCGTGACTTTGAGCGATTTCTCCAGCGCCGTTTCCTTGTCAAAGTCCGCTACGTAGATGGTCACATCCTTTAGCCGTGGTTCCTTTGACAGGCGATCCACGATGGGTTGCTGCGCGCGACAGGTCGGACACCAGTCGGCGTGCAGGTACACCACGACGGGCTTGCCCGCGGCCAGCGTCCGCACATAGGACGCCTGGTCGAAAGGCACTTCGGCGGCGGCTGTGGTGCCGGCCAGCGCCAGCAACAGCGTGCCGAACATCCATCGGTGAAACTTGGTTTTCATGATCACGAAGACTCCTGTGCCCCACCGTCAGTCGATGACAGGGATGGCCATGCGCGCTGACGGTGTCGCCTCGGATGCGGTGCGAATTCCCAGCGCCCGCGCCAGCAGCGTGTCGAGGCTGGCCTTGCCCGGGCCGCTGATCAGCAGCCAGAAGAAGATCAGGCTGTAGACGATCTCGTCGGCTTCCACGAAGTCATCCAGGCCCGTGAGGTTGGCCGATACGACCAGCACCACGGCCACCGCCATGTTGATGAGCATGGGGATGCACACCAGGCGGGTGAACAGGCCGAGCATGATCAGCAGGCCGCCGAGCAATTCCGTCCACGCGGACAGTACCGCGCTGAACGCCGGGAAGGGAATGCCCCAGCCGACGAAGCGCTGGGTGAAGCCATCGAGGTTGTGCACCTTGGCGATGCCGGTTTCCAGCCAGAAGTAACCGAATACCACGCGCACCACCAAGGGCCCGAGCCATTCGATGCGCTGTAGCCATGCGAGCAGTTGCGTTGCCTTGTCGGCGAGGTAGGGGCGCATGACGTCAGCTTCCGGGGATTGAGGTGCGGGCATCATGCGAAGCGCTGGCGATCGCCGCCATGGCTGGTCGTCCATGCTTTCTTGCCCGCCGTCCGGTCCTGCGCGACACCTCCATCGCCGGACGATCGGGCACAAAAGGGAGACGCGTGGGGACAGCGCGCGGCTGGCCGTCTGTCGAGAATGCTGAAGTCGGCAGTGCTTGGCCATGGTGTCCGGGCCCGACGTTGTCCATCCAAGCCGCCAGCAAGCGGCCGTCCACCTGTCAGGAGTGTTTCCATGAAGACCAACAAGCTCAACGGCGCCGCCATGGCGATGATGGTTGCCGGCCTGTTCGCCGTCACCACGATGTCCGCTTCGGCGGCCGAGAAGACCGACGGCAGCAAGTCGGCCGATACCGCCAGCGTGAAGTGCATGAACTCGTCGTCCTGCAAGGGCCATGGCGCCTGCAAGCAGGCCAGCAATGCCTGCAAGGGCCAGAACGCCTGCAAGGGCCAGGGCTTCACCATGCAGAAGAGCCAGCAGGAATGTGACGCCGCCCAGGCAGCCGCCAAGGCCTCCTGAGCTTGATCGCGGGGCTTTCGGCCCGCTCGAAAGCCCCGCGCTTTTTATCGCGAGAAACGCCATGCCCACTTCCCGCCAGCTGCCTTATCTGGGCTTCGGTCTCGGCCTGCGCGTCGATCACTACGAAACGCTGATCGACGAACCGTCCAACGTCCAGTGGCTGGAGATCGTTTCGGAAAACTATCTGGTTCCCGGAGGCCGGCCGCTGCGCTGGCTGGAGCGTTTTTGCGAGCGTTTCCCGCTGGTGATGCACGGCGTGTCGATGTCCATCGGCGGCACCGATCCACTCGACATGGCTTATCTCGACCAGCTTGCGGCCTTGGCGCGACACGTCGAACCTGCCTGGATCTCCGATCATCTGTGCTGGACCGGCGTGCACGGGGTCAACCTGCACGACCTGATGCCGCTGCCATACACCGAGGAAGCGCTGGTGCATGTGGTGGACCGCGTGCGCCGCGTGCAGGACAAGCTGGGGCGGCGCATCCTGCTGGAGAACGTGTCGAGCTACATCAGCTTTGCGCAGTCGCAGTTGACCGAGTGGGAGTTTCTCGCCGCCGTCGCCGAGCGTGCCGATTGCCTCATCCTGCTCGACATCAACAATGTGCACGTGAGCGCGCACAACCATGGGTTTGCCGCGCTGGACTATCTCGACGGCCTGCCGCCTGCACGCGTGCAGCAATTCCATCTGGCCGGCCACGAGCACGGCGGCGAGTTGTTGATCGACACGCATGATGCACCCGTGGTCGATGCCGTGTGGGATCTCTACGTGGAGGCCGTGCGGCGCTTCGGTCGCGTGTCGACCATGATCGAGCGCGACGACCACATTCCTCCGCTCGCCGAGCTGCTGGTGGAACTCGACCATGCCAGGTCGCTGGCCGACGCGCTGATGCAGGAAGCCGCGTGAGCGATCTGCGCGCCCTGCAGCTGCAACTGGCCGATGCGATGCTGGCGGGCGGCACGCCCTTGCCCGGCTCGTTGCGCGGTGACGACAGGGCCGACGAGTCGAGCCGGCTCGCCATCTACCAGCATGGCTATCGCATGCGTCTGCGCGAGGCGCTGGCAACGGAGTTTCCCGGTCTGGCCCTGCTGTCCGGGCGACGCTTCGCCGGGCTGCTGGACGACTACGTGGCCGCGCATCCCTCCACGCACTTCAATATTCGCTGGCATGGCGCAGGCCTCGCCGGGTTTCTCACCCGCACGGCGCCATGGCGTGACCGGCCCGAACTGGCCGAGATGGCGCGACTGGACTGGGGCATTTCCACCGCGTTCGACGCAGCCGACCATGGCACGGTCAGCGCCGCCGAACTGGCGGGCATCGCGCCCGAGGGATGGGCGGCATTGCGGCTGCATCCTCTGCCGCACGCGCATCTGCTGCGCAGTACCTGCAATATCGATGCGTTCCGGCGTGCGGCCGACCGGGGCGAGCCTCGTCCGGCGTTGCGGCGTTGGCGCCGGCCACGTCATCTGCTGGTATGGCGGCCGGCGCTGGACGTGCGCTACCGGCAGGTTGAAACGCGCGAATTGCCTGCACTGCTCGGCGCCCTCCATGGCGACACCTTTGCGCAACTGTGCGAACGCCTCGCCCAGCGTCATGGCGATTCAGACCTGCCCCGCATGGCCGCCCTGCTGGCGCAGTGGCTGGGCGATGGGCTGATCGGACAGCTGGCCCTGCCAGGAGGATCAGCCCTCTAAGCGGTCATCCAATCGGCGATGTAACCGGCAGCCTACCGGCGGCGAAGTCCTTGATGAGACCCGCCGGAAGGAACCCCATGTCCATCGAACCGAATCCGTCGCTACCCGCCGGCCCGCGCCCGCGACTGGTGGAACCGGCGTTGGAGTCCCTGCTCAACCGGTCGATGCTGCAGGTGCAGGTGGTCGCCGAGCTGCATCGTTGCGGTTCGTGGTTTGCGGATGCACCGCGCTATGAGTGCGGCTTGTTCCATCTGGTGGGCACCGGCCGCTGCCAGGTGGAAAGCGAGGAACTCGGCGGCGCGGTGACGCTTGAAACCGGCGACCTGGTGATCTTTCCGCACGGTGCGCCGCATCGGCTCAGCGGCATCGGCGGTGACGGGGACGGGGACGGGGACGACATGCTGCAGACCAGCCTGATCTGCGGCGAGTTCCGCTTCACCGGCAGTTCCCAGCATCCGCTCAATCTGGCCTTGCCCGCCTGCATGGTCATCCATGCCGCCGACGCCAGCGCTCCGTTCCGACAGCTGGCTTCGACCATGGCGCAGGTGGTGCACGCCGACTGCGCCGGCCGCCTTGTGCTGCTCAACAAGCTGGCCGATGCGTTGTTCACGCTGGCGATCTGCGATTACTCCCGCACCACGGAAGAACGCCAGGGCCTGTTTGCCTCACTGGCCGATCCGCGTATTTCCCGCGTGCTGCAGGCCGTACACGACCATCCCGGCAAGGCCTGGACCATGCAATCGATGGCCGCCCTGGCCTGCATGTCCCGTTCCGCGTTTGCCGAGCGCTTCACCCAGCTGATGCGGCAGCCGCCGATCCAATATGTCACGCAGTGGCGCGTCAGCGTGGCCGAGCAGTTGTTGCGCGACCGCCAGCAATCGGTGGCGGGCATCGCCCAGCAATTGGGCTATAGCAGCGAAGCGGCCTTTCGCCGCCTGTTCAAGCGTGTGAGCGGCCGATGTCCCGGCCGTGTGCGCGGCGAAGGCGTGCACGCTGCTGCGTTGAATTGAGTGCGACTCAGCGCGAGGGCGGCATGCACTTGCGCCCAGAACATCGAATGGGGGTTCACTGGTTTCTCGCATGCCTCGGCCGGCTTGAAGTCCTGCATGGCGAGTCTGTAGAACGCCAGCAGCACGGTCTTGGGGTCTTTGCCGGCATCCGCCGCGGACAGCGGGCGGACGACCAGCAGGCACAGCAGCAAGGACAGCCAACGCTTCATCGCAGTTCCCCTATCGATGGAACGGTCAGGTCGCGCTTAGCCGTACGCTCGGTGGCAAGGCCGCGCCGTCCGGACCGGACCGCATCGCGGCGTCTGTATGGCACGGCGTAGCGCGTGCGCTGTGGAGGCCACGCGCACTGGCACGCCATCGCAACCTGTGTAGACTCCCCCGGACCACCCGTGTCTCCGACCATGTCGCGCCGGGTCGCCGTTCCGGCGCGTGACAACAGAGCGTTTCCCTCGCTGCGAGGTACCTCCATGTTGATGCGTTGCGTTGTGTTTGTCGGGCTGTTTGCACTGGCCGCTTCTTCGCTGGCCGGCACCGCGACCTCACCTGCTGCACCGGCCGCGGGCGCGGCGGTGAAGGCCGATGCTCCCAAGAGCACATCGTCCGGCACGCAATTCATGCTGCCCTCCGACTGGACGCTGCACGCCAGCGGCAACAAGCTGACGCTCAATCCGCCCGAGGCCGGTTCGCAGGCCGTGCTGGTGGACGTGAAGGCCGGCACTCCCGATGACGCCGTGGCGCAAGCGTGGAAGGCCTATGCCCCCGCCAAGACCTGGCCGCTGCAGGTGGCGACCGATGTATCCCCGCGCGACAACTGGGACCAGATCCGCATCTACAACTACGAGACCTCCGCCAACGACAAGCGCGGCGTCACCGCCATCGCCTACCGTCATGGCGACCAGTACACCGTGCTGATCTACGACGTGGCCAATGCGGTGGGCGAAAAGCGCGCCTCGCAACTGCGCGCGATCTCCGACCGCCTGTTGCCCAAGGGCTACCAGCGCGAGAGTTTCGCCGGCAGGCAGGCGCATCCGCTCGATGCGGCGCGCATCGAAACGCTCAAGAGTTTCGTGGACGATGCACGCAAGGCGTACGACGTGCCGGGCGTCGCCATCGGCCTGATCGATCACGGCAAGGTGGTGTTCGCCGGCGGCCTGGGCGTGCGCGAGATCAACAAGCCCGAGCCGATCGACGCCGACACGCTGTTCATGATCGCCTCCAATACCAAGGCGCTGACCACGCTGATGCTGGCGCGCGAGGTCGATCAAAAGAAATTCACCTGGAACACGCCCGTGGTGCAAGTGATGCCCAGCTTCAGGCTGGGCGACGCGGCAACCACCAGGCAAGTGCTGATCAAGCACCTGATCTGCGCCTGCACCGGCATGCCGCGGCAGGACATGGAATGGCTGCTCAACAGTCGCGACGCCACGCCGGAGACAGTCTTGCGGGCATTGTCGGGCATGCAGCCCACCAGCAAGTTCGGCGAGCTGTTCCAGTACTCCAACCTGATGGCGGCAGCGGCCGGTTATATCGGCGGCCATGTGCTGTATCCGGATATGGAGCTGGGCGCGGCCTACGACCTGGCGATGCAGAAGCAGGTGTTCGATCCGCTCGGCATGAAGATCACCACCTTCGACTACGACCGCGCCCTGCTCGGCGACCACGCCACGCCACACGGCATGGATGTGGACGGCCATACGGCGGTGGCCGGCATGGGCATCAATGATTCCATCCGCGCGGCGCGTCCCGCCGGTGCGGCGTGGAGCGCGGTGAGCGACATGCTGCGCTATGTGCAGATGGAGCTGGCCAACGGCATACTGCCGGACGGCAAACGCTACGTATCAAAAGAAGCCTTGCTGGAACGCCGCAAGCCGAACGTGGCGCTCGGCACCACGGCCACCTATGGCATGGGCCTGATGGTGGATCACACCTGGGGCGTCCCGGTGGTGCATCACGGTGGCGACCTGGCCGGTTTTCATTCGGACATGCTGTGGTTGCCCGAGCAGGGCGTGGGTGCGGTGATCCTCACCAATGCCGACGCCGGCGTGTTCATACGCGGACCGTTCCAGCGCCGGCTGCTCGAAGTGCTGTTTGACGGCAAGCCGCTGGCGCAGGGTGACATCGATGCCGGCGTGAAGCGGCTGAAGGCGGAGATCGCCGCCCAGCGCAAGCGCCTGACCGTGCCCGCCGATCCCGCCCAGGCAGCCAAGCTGGCGGACCGTTATCGCAACCCGGCCGTGGGCAGCATCCAGGTGGATCGCAGCGGCAAGAACCTGGTCTTCAACTTCGGCGCGTGGCATAGCGATGTGGCGTCACGCAAGAACGACGACGGCTCGCTGTCGTTCGTGACCATTTCGCCGGGATCCGATGGTTTCGAATTCGTCGTCTCCGGCACGGCGGACAATCGCAAGCTGGTCCTGCGCGACGACCAGCATGAATACGTCTACGACGAGGTGAAGTAAGCCATGAACGCTTTGCATCGCAACGGGCTGCGCCTGGTATTGGGCGCGGCAGTCTCCGTGGCTGGCGCCACGGCGCTGGCCGATACGCTGAACGTGCCGGAGATCCCGGTGGACGGGACATTGCAGCGCAACTACCAATGCCAGGCTGGCAAGTCGCTCAAGGTGACGTACTACAACAGCCATGGCGGCCAGAGCTTTGCGCTGCTGTTGGTGAAGGACAAGCCCATGTTGTTTGTCGACACCATGGCCGGCTCCGGCGTGAAATACGTGGCCGGTCCGTATACGTGGTGGACCAAGGGCAACAACGGCGACCTGTACGACATGACCGCCGGCCCGAACGCAGCGCCCATCGTTGCCGGCTGCACGTCGTCGTCCAGCAAATAGACGACAGTCTCCTCACCTCGCTGAACCGGGGAGCGCGTCTCCTTCAGCACCATGAACGAACTTGCTGCGTCGCATGATGACAGCGGCAAATTCTCTCGCTCATGCTCCCCCTCCACGCAGAAACCTACCGCCCAAAGTCTGACCGCAAGAAATTGCCGGTCATGTCCAAGTGCGTTTCAGCGTGCTGCACCGGGGGGTGCAGTCATCGAATCACGTCATGGGGAAGGGAATGAACGGTCGCCGCTCGCAGGTTTTCGTCGCAAGTTTCATCGGGGCCAAGCGCCCACTCACCGTTGCATGTGCCGCTGCCCTGATCGCCTTGGCGGCTGCGCAACCGGTGTTTGCGCAACAGGCACAGGATCCATCCAGCACGCCGCAGAGCACCCAGCCGACGCCGGCTACGAAGCCTGCAAAGACCGACCAGAACGCGCTGCCCAAATCGGAAGACCGAGCCGCCACGCTCGATGCGATCACCGTCACCGGCATCGCGGGCAGCATCGAGAATTCAATCAAGGCCAAGATGAACTCGGACAACATCATCGAGGCCATCTCCGCCGAAGACATCGGCAAGCTGCCCGATGCGAGCATCGCCGAAAGCCTGGCGCGCCTGCCCGGCCTCGCTACGCAACGCGTGGATGGTCGTGCCAACCAGATTTCCATCCGCGGCCTGGCGCCCGACTTTGCCGGCACCACCTTGAACGGCCGCGAGCAGGCCACCATCGGCGAAAACCGCGGCGTCGAATACGATCAATACCCTGCGGAACTCATCAGCGGCGCGGCGGTGTACAAGACGCCTGATGCGAGCCTGATCGGCCAGGGCCTGTCCGGCACGGTGGACCTGCACACGCTCAAGCCGCTGGACTTGTCCACCCGTACCATCGTGGCCAACCTGCGCGGCGAGTACACCACCAACGGCAAGAACAACCCGGGCTCGGATGTGGGCGATCTTGGCCATCGCGCCAGCTTCTCCTACGTCGACCAGTTTCTGGATCACACGCTGGGCCTGGCCATCGGCTTCGCCCAACTCGATTCGCCGATCCAGGAAAAGCAGTACCAGGCGTGGTGGTGGAGCCTCAACAACGGCCCGGGCAGCATCGAAGGCGCCTGGGGCGGACCACATTCGCCGGGCCTGCCCGACGGCGTGCTCTCGCAGGAAGGCATGCAGCTGCGCGCGCAGTCGGAGAACCAGTTGCGCAACGGCCTGATGGCCGTGCTCGAGTGGGCGCCGAACGACTGGTACCACTCGACGCTGGACACCTACTACTCCACCTTCAACGAAAAGAAGACCACCAACGGCGTGCAGTGGGCGAGCGGCCCCTATGACAACGCCGGCCCCGCCGTGTACAGCAATGTGGGCGTGGTGCCGTCGCAACCCTATCCGGTCGTCACGACTGGCACGATGGATGGCATCCGGCCGATCCTGCAGAACGAGTACACCAAGGAACACGACAAGCTGTTCTCGGTGGGCTGGAACAACCAGTTCGAATTCGGCGGCGGTTGGCAGGGCGTGGCGGATCTGTCCTATTCCAGCGCGAAGAAAGACCTGCACGACGCCTACCTGTTCACCGGCATTCCTGGCCAGGGCACCACCAGCGTGCAGTTCGCCACGCCGCTCAACTACGGCTTTCCGAACTTCAACGCGGGCGTGAACCTGGCCGATCCATCGGGCATCCAGTTCACCGACCCCGATGGCTACGGCTACAACGGCCGCCAGGAGTTCGACCACCAGAACGATGTGATCAAGGCGATCCGCCTGCAGGTCTCCCATCCGGTGGGCTGGATCTTCAGCACCGTGGATGTGGGCGTGAACTACTCCGACCGCAAGAAGACCAAGTCGGCGGACGTGCAATTCGCGTGGCTCAACGGCAACGGTTCGACCGGCAGCACCTACCAGCCGGGCTACTCGGTACCGGTCAATCCGGCCTTCCTGTACGGACCCACCTCGATCAATTACGGCGGCATCGGGCCGATCCTCAACTACAACGTGCTGGCGGCGCTGAACAGCCAGTTCTATCTCACCGACGGCAACGGCCAGGGCGACTGGGCGCGCAACTACAGCGTCGAGGAGAAAGTGCCGGTCGCCTACGTGAAGTTCAATATCGACACGATGCTGGGCAACGTGCCGCTGCGCGGCAATATGGGCGTCCAGTTTGTACACACCGACCAGTCGTCGACAGCGCTGCAGACCAACGGCAACACCCTGGTGGGCAATATCAGCGGCGGCACCACGTACAACAACGTGTTGCCCAGCCTGAACCTGGCGGCTGAGATCGCCGACCAGCAATACCTGCGTTTCGGTTTCGCCAAGACCATGACGCGCGGACGCATCGATGATGAGAAGGTCGCCACCTCGGCCGGCGTGTATCAGGTCACCGATGGCCCCGCGGCCGGCCAGGTGCTGTGGACGGGCAGCGGCGGCAATCCGGAGCTCAAGCCTTATGTCGCGGTGGGCACGGACTTGTCGTGGGAGAAGTATTTCGGCAAGTCCAGCTACGTCGCCGTCGCGGTGTTCAACAAGAATCTGTTGAACTACATCTACAACCAGACGGTGCTCAACTACGACTTCTCCAAGTACGTCAACAACGATCCGACCCTGGTGCCGACCAGCAACATCGGCTCGTTCACCACGCCGGAAAACGGCACGGGCGGCCGCATGGAAGGCCTGGAACTGTCCGGTGCGCTCGAAGGCGCGCTGATCGCCCGTCCGCTCGACGGCTTCGGCATGCAGGCCAATTTCTCGCTGACCAACAGCACCGTGCCGGTGAGTTCGGTGTCCTCGATTCCGGGCGCGCCGTCCACCCTGCCCGGCCTCTCGCGCAAGGTGGCGAACCTGGCGTTCTACTACGAGAAATACGGCTGGTCGGTGCGCATCTCCGAACGCTATCGCTCCTCCTTCACCGGCGAAGCGATCGCCCTGTTCGACCAGCTGGGCTATCAGCAAGTGCTCGCCGACAAGCAGACCGATTTCCAGGCCGGCTACAACTTCACCGATGGCTCATGGAACGGCCTGTCGGTGCTGCTGCAGGTCTACAACCTCACCAACTCGGCGTACAAGACCGCGCAGATTTCCGCGCTGCCCAATGGCGTGTCGATCGGACGTCCGCTCGACTACAACACCTGGGGCCGCACGGTGATGTTCGGCATCAACTACAAGCTCTGATCGGGTTACGACCCGCCTCGCCTTAACGCCCCAGGGAAGCGGCATGAAGGAAATTGGCGGATGGATCGGGTGGGCGCTGGCCATCGTTAGCACGATGGCCAGCGCCCATTGTTCGCCCACCATGGCTCCGTAGCCTTCACACTGTGGGAGCGCACCCTGTGCGCGACTGCCCCACGAGACCAGGGATGGCTATGCTGGGACGAGCACTTCAACGGAGAACACCCGTGCGCGAGCTATACCCCGAGATCGAGCCCTACCGCACCCATCGCCTGCGCGTGGATGACATCCACGAATTGCACGTCGAGGAATGCGGCAATCCCGATGGCCTGCCGGTGGTGTTCCTGCACGGCGGCCCGGGGGCTGGTGTGTCGCCGTATCACCGCCGCTTCTTTGACCCGGCGCGCTACCGCATCGTGCTGTTTGACCAGCGCGGCGCCGGCAAGTCGACGCCGCATGCGGAATTGCGCGACAACACGACCGTGCATCTGGTCAGCGATATCGAAGCCATCCGCGAATTCTTCGGCATCGAACGCTGGGTCGTGTTCGGTGGCTCGTGGGGTTCCACGCTGGCGCTCGCTTATGCGCAGAAGCATCCCGAACGTGTGCTCGGGCTGGTGCTGCGCGGCATCTTCCTCGGCCGGCCCGGCGAGCTGCGCTGGTTCAACGAACTCGATGGCGGTGCGCGCTGGATCTTTCCCGAGCGATGGGAACGCTATCTCGCGCATATCCCCGAGGAGGAACGCCATGACATGGTGGAGGCGTACTGGCGACGCCTGGACAGCGACGACGAGGCCGTCCGCATCGCCGCGGCGATCGCGTGGGGCAATTGGGAGGGCGGCAGCACGACGCTGGTCCACGATCCCGACGAGCCCGGCAGTTTCGAGGACCCGCATGCCGCCGTGAGCGTGGCACGCGCGGAAGCACACTACTTCCGCCACCGCGTCTTCCTCGAGCCGGATCAGCTGCTGCGTGACGTGGACCGTGTGCGGCACATCCCCGCCACCATCGTGCATGGCCGCTACGACATCATCTGTCCGGTGAAGAGCGCCTGCGACCTCGCCAATGCATGGCCAGAGGCGGCATTCCATATCGTGCTGGCCGGTCATAGCGCGGCCGATCCCGCCATCGTGGATGTCCTGGTCAGCGCGACGGATGCCTTGGCCGATCGCTACGTGTGATGCCGGAGCAGCAGATCGCCACGCGTGCGCACAACGTGTGCCGCGTGGCCGATATCTCCCCCTTGTCACCGACGGGTGACTGGGGTTTGATGCAGTCATCTGGCGACGACGTCCCCCTTTGTTGCGTCGCCTGAACTCAGAAAGATAGACGCGATGCTGCGGCATTCGCGTGTCTGACCGGACCCAACGACTCCGGCCGGATGGATGTGCCTGGCTTCAGGGGTTGTCGAACTGCCACGCCAATGAGGGACTGACATGCGCGCACGCAAAGCTGGAAACACGCTGGGTTTTCTCGTCGCCGTTCTGATGTTGCTGGGAGGCGCTGTCCATGCTGCGCCATCGACTGATGCAAGCCAGGCTGCTCCCTCGCTGGAATTTGTCGCCTCGCCTTTTGCCGACTTCCTGTTCTATCTGCTGCATCGGGACAACGCGAACTTCCCCGACCTGCGAGCGTCCGTGCCGCTCGATGACGTCAAAGAGCTCAATACCGGTGCCTTTCTCCCCGCGTACGCGATGGTGTCGGATATCCGCAGCTACGCCGACCTGTATCGGCTCGCCTACACCTATGACAACAGCGCTGCACTGGTCGCAGCGTTGAAGCAGGGTGAGTCGCACTTCCCCGCGTTCATGGCCTACTGGCGGCGAAACGTGGAACCCAGGGAGCAGGAGACCATCGCTGCATGGAAGGCCGAAGAGGCGAAGGCCCGCAACGTCGAGCGGCTGGAAGGACTCACGCGCTTGCGCTTTCCCTATTCCACGGTGAAGGTCGCGGTGATCGCGCTCGGCCCGCTCGGTGGAAACATGCAGAATCCCCCGATCATGTTTGCCACCATGAAAGATGCGAGCCTGCCTGCGGTGGTGGGCTACGACGGCACCCACATGATGCTCAGCGGCCACGCTGACGACTGGAAGAAGCGCCACAAGGCATCGCAAGCCATCAACCTGATCTATGCGCACGGCGGCACGGCTTACGACATCGAGGAAGCACTATGCCTGCTCATGCAGGCCAAGCTTCCGGCGACCTATGGGACAGGCGCCGGGCAATCACCCGCCGATATCGGCGATACACCACGTCGCGTGCTGTTGCGCGCGATGGAGCGGGACTGGGACCGCTATCGCGCCGACCCGTCGATGAATGCGACGGACTTCGCCATCGACGAAACCATCCGCACGTTCGGTGCGACAGGCGTCGCCACACTGCCCTGAGCACGCTTGCGCATCGCCAACCGCCGGCTAAACGCAGGTTCTTCCGGCAAGGCCTGCGCAAGCGGGGGCGCTGAATAATGCGGCCACTTTCCTACCCGAGGGGGCCGCATGAAGTTGCTTTGCAAGCGCATGATGTTGACGACCAGCCTGGCCGTGTTGTTGCCGTTGGCTGCCCACGCCGATATGCCGGGTCGCCACCCTGCCTACCTGCACGCGCTGTCCGATCTGCGTGCGGCACGCTGGATGCTCTCGCATCGTCCGGGCGATGCTGCGGTGAGCAGCCAGGAAGATATCGCCATCTCGGAGATCGACCGCGCGATGGGCGAGATCAAGCACGCCGCCTATGACGACGGCAAGAACCTGGACGATCACCCGTCGGTCGACATGGGCACGGACCAGCCGGGCCGCCTGCATCAGGCTGCACAGCTGCTGGCCAAGGTGCACAACGATATCGATCGCGAAGAAGACGATCCGCAGTCGCGCGAACTCAAGCATCGCGCCCTGATGCACGTGGACCAGGCCCAGGCGGCCGTGGACCACGCGATCGGCGATATTCACTACGGGCGTTGAGCCGCCGCATGCCAGCGCTTCATCGAGGCGCTGGCGTGCTTGCATTGAGCGCGGAGGTCAGCGGCGCTACGCCACTGCGTTCTCGACACCCGCCCGTTCGCGAAACTCCTTGCACATCTGCTCCACCAGGGCGCGATGATCGGGCAGATCGTGCAAGGCCTGTGATGCGGCCACCTGGATATTGCGAAATTCCTGCCGCGCCTCGTCGACGCGCGGATACAGGTTGCGCATGGGCAACAGGTCCGTCTTGAATTCCATGCCATAGAGCACGTACTGCCAGCTGGAGACCAGGAACATCTCCAGGTCGCTGACAAAGTCCAGCCGATGCGGCGGCCGATGCTTCCACTGCGCCAGCTTGTCCTGCAGCGTGTCGGGAATGCTCACCGGATCGGCGTTGTCGATCCAGAACTTCGAGTCGCGACGCTGGCTTAGGCAATAGTGCATCTTGATGAAATCGATGATGCGGTCGTAGCGCGCGATCATCATCTCGTTGAAGTGGCGCGCGGCCTGCTCCATCGTGTCGGTATCGCTCGGCAGCAAATGCGTGAGCAGATAGGTCGCCAACTCGATCAGCGCAATGCCGGTGGATTCCAGCGGCTCCACAAAGCCGCCGGCAAGTCCCACCGCCACGCAGTTCTTGCGCCAGTGCTCCGGCCGATAGCCGGTTTCAAATTTGATATGGAAGGCCTTCAGGCCCTCTGCGACCGGACCAAGATAGTTCCGGAACACCGCCTCCGCTCGCTCCACGTCGGTGTGCCGCGAGGAATACACATAACCTGCGCCGCGCCGCTTCTGCAGGCCGATATCCCAGATCCAGCCCGCTTCTTGCGCGGTGGAAATCGTATACGACGGAATCGGCGAATCCGGCTGCGCATAAGGCACCTGGATGGCCACCGCGCGATCGGCGAACAGCACGTCGGCGCGGCTGCGGAACGGCGACTGCATGACGTTGCCGATCAACATGCCCTTGAGGCCGGTGCAATCCACGTAGAGGTCGGCGGTGAGTTCGCCCAGTTCCTTGGTCACCACGCGCGCAATGGCGCCGTGCTCGTCGAGCTCCGCGCGCTCTACCGTGGCCACATGGCGCTGCACGCCCAACGCTTCCTGGCCATGCTCGGCCAGCACGCGCGCGAAGCAGGCCGCATCGAAATGGAACGCGTGGTTCAACGGACCCTGGTAATCGGGGTCCTTGAGGCGCTTGGGGCCCTTGCCGTGATCGACCAGGGCGCTCTGCATCGATACCGCATCGGCGAACGGCACGCCTTCCGGCGCCACGCCGAGCAGCCAATACGGCAGCAGCTCCGGACCACCGGGACGCTGGCTCGGTGCATTGAAAGGATGGAAGAAATGATCCGCACCGGGCGTGCCCGGCGGGCGCACCCAATGGCGGTAGTGAATGCCTTGCTTGTACGTCGCCGTCGCGCCGACCAGGAAGCGACGCTCGTCCAGGCCGATGGCGGCAAGCGTGCCGCGAATGGAGGGAAACGTCGCCTCGCCCACGCCGAGCAGACCGATATCCGGCGATTCCACCAGATGCACCTGCACGCCATGGGGATCGACTGCATTCACCGCCTTGGCGAGATAGCACGCGGCCAGCCAGCCGGCGGTGCCACCGCCGACGATCAGCACTTTCTTCAGACGAGCCATGGGATCTCCCGGCTGGCGGGCAGGCCAGCGCGCTGCGGCAATGCATCCGCAGACGATAGTAAGAAAGAACTGCCGGGCCGCCCCACGCGGGCCCGGCAAAAAAGCCATTCAAGGGGAGAGGCGGCGATGCTCCCCGGAGCATCGCCTATAGAACGGCAAACCATCGGCGGCGCGTATGTCATGGGGCCGCCCCGAACTTCATCAGAACCACACGCCCAGCTGCACACCGTAGGTGCGCGGCGCCAGGTACTGCGATACGTACTGCAGCGAACCATCAGACATCAGGAAGCGACCGGCACTGGTGCGGACCTTTCCGTCGGAGATGTTCTGCACGTACGCGTTGACCCACCACTTGTCGCCCGGCTCGGTGTAGCGCAGCGAGAGGTCGCCGCGCGTATACGCCTTCTGCTGGTCGCCGGAGCCGAGGTTGAAGTAACTCAGCCACTGCGAGCTCTGGTACTGCGCGCTGACGCGCGGCGTGAGTCGACCGCCGTTGCCCAGATGGAAGTCATGCTCGTAGATCGCGGTGAGCGAGACATTGGGCGCGTGCGGCAGATCGTTGCCGGTGACGTTTGCGCAGTTGGCCAGGTTGGACGCCGGCGGACAGGCGGGCAGGCCCTGGTAATCGTTGCTGCCTGCGTAGACCAGCGTGCCGAGCTCCTTCTTCGGAATGGCCGAGAAGATCAGGTTGGCGCGATCGTCCTTGGTCTGGTACGCCAGCTCCGATTCGATGCCGAACACCTTGGTGCTGCCGCCCACGTTGGAGAAGCCCAGGCCATGGTTGCCGTCGGGATAGACAATGGGCGCGGACAGCTGGAAGTTCTTGAAGTCTTCGTAATAGACGGCCGAGTTCCAGGTCATGCGGCCATCGAGGAAGCTGAACTTGCTGCCGATCTCATAGTTGGTCAGCGTCTCGGGCTTGTACAGCGTGCCCGCGTCCTGCGTGCCGCCGGACTTGTAGCCGGTGGACACGCTGGCGTACAGCAGGCCGTTGGCGCCGACATCGGTATCCACGCGCACCAGCCAGGTCGGCTTGCTCTTGCTGTACTTGGCCGTGTTCCGCTGCGAAATGCTGAAGCCGTTGGACGGATCCGGATACACGCCCGGGGAGATCGGCAGCTGCGGCACATTGGGATCGTAGTTCCAGCCCCAGTTGATGCCGCCCTTGTTTTCCTTGTCGTCATGCGACCAGCGCGCACCACCGGTGAGGCGCCAGTGATCGGTCATGTGCCAGGTGGCCTGGCCGAACAAGGCGTACGACTCCACCGTTTCCTTCGGCTGGATGAAGGAGCCCTGCCAGTTCACGGAACCGTACTTGGTGCCGTTCATGATGGGGATGTCGAAGCGGATGTTGTTGTCTTCGTAGCCGTAGTACGCGCCCACGATCCAGTCCACGGTCTGCGGGCCGGTCGACTTCAGGTCCACTTCCTGGCTCCAGCTTTCGTAGTTGGAGTAGTTGGTGCGGTCGTCCTGGTACACGCCGTTGGTGGTGAAGCTGGTGGGCACGCTGACACCGACGTCCTGGTCGAAGTCGCTCTTGCCCGAGTAGCGGTTGTAGCCGGCGATGTAGCTCAGCTCCATGCCATCGTTGATGTTCCAGTCCATGCGGCTGCGCACCGTCTTGGACGTGCGGTCCAGGTACGGCGCCGTGTCGATCAGCGCGGACCAGAACTCCTGGCCCTGGCGCGGCGTCTGCATCAGGCTCAGATCCGGCGTGCCGCGATCGAGGAAGTACTCGTAGGAGAGGTTCCACTTGAACGTATCGCTGGGCTGCCACAAGGCACTCACGCGCGCGGCGGACTGATCCTGCGAGTTGTACTTCTTGCCGCCCTGCACGTACTGGCTGGGGTCGATCGGCTTGAAGTTGGCCAGCGTGCCGCCCGATGCGGGCGAGGCCAGATACGCCTGCTGCTGCTGCGCCACGCTGGGCAGCTCGGTGGACGGATTCTGGTAGTCGACGTAACCGTCGTGCTGCTCGTGCACCACCGCTACGCGCATGGCGAAGGTACTGCTGATCGGCAGATTGAATGCGCCGCGCGCGCCCAACTCGTTGAAGTTGCCCGCTTCCACCTGCGCATTGCCGTAGAAGCCCGCAGCGATATCGGGTTTGGCCGTCTGGAAGCTGATGGCGCCGGCGGTGGAGTTGCGACCCCACAGCGTGCCCTGCGGACCGCGCAGCACTTCCACGCCATCCATGTCCAGCAGCAGGCCGGAGGCAGCTTCCGCACGCGGCGCGTACACGCCGTCGACGAAGGTGGCGACTTCAGGATCGGCGTATTCGGTTTTCGCGCTGTCGTTGCCGATACCGCGCAAGGTCAGCGTGACCACGCCGTGGTCGCCCTGGCTGGTGCCCTGCAGGCCCGGCACCAGCTTGGTGAGATCCTGCACGGTCATGACGCGCTCTTTGTCGAGCGTGTCGGGCGTGATGGCGCTGACTGCGACGGGCGTTTTCTGCAGCAGCGTCTCGCTCTTGGTCGCGCTCACCGAAATCGCATCGAGCTGCTTCACCTTGCGCTCGCCCGGCGGCGTGGCGTTTTGCGAAGACGCGCTCTGCGGCGCTGCATCCTGATCCGCCGCCAGCACTGCGCCAGGCGCGAGTACCAGGGACATGGCGATGTACAACGCCGAATAGCGCAACTTCATTTGGCTTCCCCTCAATTCATTCGGATTGTTGTTCGTCACCGCCCTCGACGGCGACTGGTTTGATGTCATCCCCGATGACAGCGCTGTCATTTAGATTGATGACAGCGCTGTCATGCGGATCATAGACCGGTTCCCCGGCAGAAGCTTGACGCGCGGCAGCAAGTTAAAGATTCCCCCGGAACCCTTGCTGTAGCTCGTTTTCGCCTTTCAAGCGAACCGCCTTGATGCCGGTTTTGATGCAAGAGCAAATCGTCATTCAGCCATCCGTGGCGCGTTATCGCTGACACATCCCTTCCTTCAAACCCTTCTTGAGGCGGCCTGGGCTGACCTCGCAAACCTCTGCGGGCCCGCCGTTCGCCTCGCTTCCCTTACTTGACGCAATCGACCACCTGATCGACGTCCGTGCCGAGGGCCACGCGTGAAATCGCCAGCCTGGTGCCCTTGCCGGCGCCCCACGCAAACGGCTGATCGATGTGATGCATGTCGGCGCCAGCGGCCCGGAAACACTTCAACGGCACGCCGACGCGCGTCCACTGGCCCGGCGGCAATGTCGCCAGTGTCTTGGCCAACGGCACGTGGCCTTCGCAATGCGCACCGCAGCCCATGCCGACCCATGCGTTTTGCGCCGGCATCGCATCGACACGCAGCGTCGTCACCAGCAGCACGTCGCCATTGGTTTCGCGATCGAGATCGAGCGGCGTGCGCGCGTGGATCGCCAGCTGGGCGTTGTCGCTGTTCCAGCTGAAGAGGCGCGCATCCTCCTGCGCCTTGTAATCGAGTGCGGCCATATGCAGCGCGCCGTCCGGCGTCGTTGCCGGCGACACATCGCCAGTCATCGATGCGCCTTGGCCGTCCACCAGGGTGAAGCGATAGCCGTGCACGGCCTTGCCGCGATCGAGATAATTGCCGATCGGAATCTGCTCGCCGCTGATGCCCGACACTTCGGAGAGCCTGGGCACCGCCGCGCGATCGGCATAGGTGAGCCCGTAACCCAACGCGAACTGCGGCTTGCCCTGCCCCACCATGGCCGTGCCCGGCCACGCATAGGCCAGCTTGCCGTGGAAGTCGTTGGCGATTCCGCCGTCGCGCTTGCGCAGCAGCACATCGGCGATGCCGCCGCCTTCGCTGCCCGGCAGCCACGCCGCGACAAAGGCGTCGGCCGCATTGATCTCGCGATTCACCCATAGCGGACGGCCAGTGAGGAATACCGCCACCACCGGGATGTGTTGCGCGCGCAGCTGGCGGATCAATTCAAGCTCGTGATCATCGCCGGGATGGAACATCAGGTTGGGGATGTCACCCTGGAATTCGGCATAAGGGTCCTCGCCGAACACCACCACAGCCACATCCGGCCTGGCTTTGAAATGGCCGTCCGTTTCGATTTCGACCGAGCCGCCCGCGGCCTTCACCTGCTCCGCGAAACCGGCGCCGATCGACTGCGCACCGGGGAAGTTTTCATTCTTCAGCCCCGTGCCCTGCCAGTTGAGCGTCCAGCCGCCGCTCTGGCGCGAAATGTTGTCCGCGCCATCACCAGCGATGAGGATGTGCTTGCGCGGATCGAGCGGCAGCACGCCGCCGTTGTTCTTCAGCAGCACCAGCGACTCGCGCACCGCGCGGCGCGCGATGGCGCGATGGGCGGGACTGCCCACGATTTCTGCGGCCTTCTGCGCGACCGGCTGCGTCGACGGCGCACCCGCATCGAACAGGCCGGCGCGGAACTTCACGCGCAGGATCCGCGCCACCGCATCGTCCAGTCGCGCCTGCGGGATCACGCCGGACTTCACCTCGGCCAGCGTGTGCTCGACCAGGCCGCGCCAGCTGTCGGGTGCCATCAGCATGTCCAGGCCGGCGTTGAACGAAGCCGGACAATCGTCGTTCGCGCAACCGGGCACCTGGCCGTGCGAATTCCAGTCGCCCACCACCAGGCCCTGGAAATCCATGCGCTGCTTGAGCACGTCGGTGATCAGCGCCTTGTTGCCGGACATCTTGCTGCCGTTCCAGCTGGAGAACGAAGCCATCACCGTCTGCACGCCGGCATCGATGGCGGGCGGATAGCCAGCAGCGTGGAGATCACGCAGCGTCGCCTCGCTGATTTGCGCGTCGCCCTGGTCCTTGCCGTTCCTGGTGCCGCCGTCGCCGACGAAATGCTTGGCCGAGGCAAGCACATGCGAGCCGTCGAGAAACTGCGGCGTGCCGACCTTGCCCTGCAGGCCTTCCACCATCGCCGTGGCGTACTGCGCGACCAGCTTGGGATCCTGCGAATAGCCTTCGTAGGCGCGGCCCCAGCGCACATCCTGCGGTACGGCAAGGGTCGGCGCGAAACTCCAGTTGATACCGGTGGCGCGCACTTCAGCCGCGGTGGCCTCGCCGATCTGACGGATCAGTTCCGGATCGTGCGCGTTGCCCAGCGCGGAGTTTTGCGGGAACAGCGTCGCGCCCACGACGTTGTTGTGGCCGTGCACGGCGTCGATGCCAAACAGCAGCGGGATCGGCGCATGCGCGCTGCCGCTGGGCTGCATCGACGCGCGATAGAACTCGTCCGACAAGGCCTGCCATTGCGCGACCGTGGCGGTGAGCTGCGCGTTGGGCTTGGAATTGCCGCCGGCGAGGATCGCGCCAAGGTGGTACTTGCGCACATCGTCCGGCGTCACGCTGAGGATGTCGGCCTGGACCAGCTGGCCGACTTTTTCCTCCACCGTCATCTTCGCCAGCAGGGCGGCAACGCGCTGTTCGAGCGCCGCATCCTTGGGCAAGGGCCAGCTGGCACGCGGCCAGCTGTCGGGGTGCACGGTGGACGCGTCGTCGGCGGATGCGACACCCATGGCGCAGGCCAGGGCCACGGCAAGAACGGTCGGAACACAAGGCAAACGACGAACGGAAGCCCGCACGGCTCTCTCCAGCAGACAGGGGGGATGGCTCCCCCTCGGAACCAGTCGGTCCGGAGACTGACAGAAATGACAGCGCTGTCAATTTGCGATGCAGCAAGCTGGGGCGAGGGCCGCGAGGATGCCTCATGGCTGCCTTTTCTCTTTTAAAGCAGGGTGTTATGGGAAGATGGGGCGCTTGCCGCGCAAAAGGACCCGTTGAGGGAGGCCCGTCGCGCACAGGGTGCGCTCCCACAAGTGTGCCGGCCTGTTCCTCTGTGGGAGCGCACCCTGTGCGCGACTCAGGCCGCCTCGGACCAAGGCCGGAGCGGCGGTAAGCGAGTCCGAAGTCCTTAAGGCGCCTTCGACGTGGATTCGCGCAGCTGGAGCGCATACGGCACCTGCACCAGCAGCCCATCCCCCCGACCACGCAGCACTTCCATCAACTGCAGCGCGGCCAGCTTGCCCATGTCGCGGCTGGGCTGGCGCACGGTGGTCAGCGGCGGCCACAACTGGGTGGCCAGCGGCGTGTCGTCGAAGCCGCAGACGGAGAGATCGCGCGGCACTTTCAGTCCACGCTCGTTGGCCGCCCACATCACGCCGGCGGCCATATCGTCGTTCGCGGCAAAAATCGCCGTGGGCTGCTCGGGCAACGCAAACAACTCGCGCGCAGCCAGCACGCCCGAGCCGAATGAAAACTCGCCCTGCACCACGTATTGCGGATCGAACGGCAAGCCCGCGGTGGCGAGCGCTTCCTTGTAGCCGGCCATGCGCCAGCGGCTGGCGCCGTGATTGGCGATGCCCACGATGTGCGCAATGCGCCGGTGACCCAGTTCCACCAGGTGCATCACCAGGGCTTTGGCCGCCTGCTGCTCGTCCATGCACACGCCGATGGACGCTTCGCGATGCACCGGCGAGATGCTCGAATGCGGCACGCCGTGCTCCTTCAGGCGCTGCAGCAGCGGTGCGTAGTCGGTGAGCGGCGGCGTCATGATCACGCCTTCGATGTGGTGATCGAACACCAGCGCATCGACGCGGCGGATGAAATCCTGCCCGCGCATGCGCAGGGGGCAGGCCATCATGCTGTAGCGGTGGGCATCGCAGGCGTCGAGCACGCCGTCCTGCACCTCGGCCAGATAGGTCGAGGCCGGGTTGTCGTTGTTGTCATAAAGCATCGCCACCAGGAACGAGCGGCTGCCGGCCAGGCCACGTGCCGCCGGGCTGGGTCGGTAGTTCATGGACTCCATCGCCGCCAGCACCTTCTGGCGGGTGGATTCCTTCACCGAAGATTCTTCGTTGAGAACGCGGGAAACCGTTTTTGGCGAGACACCTGTGGCGCGTGCTACATCTTCGAGGCGGACCCGCATGACTTCTCCCAACGGCGAACTGCTGCTGCCCGACCAATATGCCCCCTGCGCCCGGCGGTTTACAAGAACTGGCGTGCCACGCGGGCGCTGTCACCTGCGTTTCACAACACGCCTCGATGCAGCGCGCCCACCCACAGAAGGATTGAGGCCAGGCCGGCCACAGGCGCATAGTGGGCAGCGGGTGGCCAGGGGACCGCCCGAGTAACCAAGCGCAACACAACAGCCGATGGCGGCATCGCGATGCATCGCCCCTGCGCGAGCCGTGCCCACGTTAGTTTCCGCGACACCACCACGGAGCGCCTTGATGAATACACCACTGGGTTGGCTTACCGCTTTCCACACGCTGATCAGTCTCGTCGCAACCATCGTCGGCCTCTGGGCCATTCGCGACCTGATGGTCGGCCGCTATCGCTCAGGCGCCATCACGAGCTTCCTCTGGACGGCAGTCATTACCAGCGTCACCGGGTTCTTCTTTCCCTTTCATGGCGTCACGCCGGCCATCGTGGTGGGGGTGATTGCCCTGATCGTGCTGGCCTGGACGGTCATGGCGCGACGCTCGATTGGCCGCTCCGGCTTCTGGACGGCGCAATTTCCCATCGGCATCGTGATCAGCGAGTACTTCCTGATGTTTGTACTGGTCGCGCAGATTTTCGCGAAGTGGCCAGTGTTGAACGCGCTGGCGCCGGACCTAAAGCAGAAGCTGTTTGGCGCCACCGAACTGGTGGTGTTGATTGTCTTCATCGTGGTCGCCGTGCGCGCCACCAAATCCTTCAGGGTGCGCGCGGTGGCCTGAGGCCGCTCCATCCTGCAGGGTCTGCCACGTCGCCCGCTGGCACAGGGGCGACACATCCCCGGAGTACGTCATGGGCGAGTACCACACTCTTTCGACGGCCGACGGCAGCTTTCGGCTCTACATCGACTATCCCGATCAGACACCCGCACCAGCGGTGGTGGTGCTGCAGGAAATCTTCGGCATCAACAACGACCTGCGCCAGTCCTGCCGCGAACTGGCGGAACAGGGTTTCATCGCCATCTGCCCGGACCTGTTCTGGCGCCAGGAGCCGGGGCTCGACTTGAACGAATGGTCCGAACAGGACTGGAAAAAAGGCTTCGCGCTGTATGAAGCGTATGACTTCGACGCCGGTGAGCGCGATGTCGAGGCGGTGGTCGCCGCCGCACGCAAGCTGGAGGGCGCCAACGGCAAAGTCGGCGTGATGGGCTACTGCCTCGGTGGCCTGATGACTTACCTCACCGCCGCGCGATCAAGCATCGACGCGGGCGTGGAGTACTACGGCGGCGGCACTGAGAAATACCTGGCCGAGGCGCCGGCGATCAAGGCACCGCTGATGATGCACCTGGGCGAGGAAGACGAATTCATATCCAAGGACGCGCAGGCCAAGATCAAGGCGGCGTTTTCGAACAAGAGCAACGTGACGATCTACAGCTATCCCGGTTGCAGCCACGCGTTTGCGCGGCATACCGGAACGCACTACGACGCTGACGCCGCCAGGCTGGCGAACGGACGCACCTACGAATTCTTCCACCAGTATCTCGCCTGAAGCCAGGCGCGCGAAGGAGCGCTCAAAGCTCCTTCGCCGCGTCCGCGAGCACGTGTTCCAACGCCTGCGCGGCCTGCGAGATCGATGACTGCCGGTCGATCACGTATTCGAGCACGCCAAGCGATGGAAGATCCTCGGCCAGCGGCACGATGCCCTCGGGCATGGCATAGCCGGTGAATGCCGACACGCCCAGGCCGGCCATCACCGCGGCCTGGATCACCATGATGCTGCTGCTCACCACGGCGATGCGGTACGAACGATCTGCCGACTTCAAGGCCTCGAACATGCGCGTCCGCGAAATGCTGGGTTCGGGATGGACGGCCAAAGGCAAGACGGCCTCATCGCCACGCACCGGCGATGACGCACCGGTGCACCAGTGCAAGGGCTCGCTCTTCACCACGTAACCACGCTGGCTGCCGCTGAGGCGCTTGGCAAACACCAGGTCGTGCTTGTTCTCGTCGAGCTCGCGGAACAGATCGCCGCTAAGGCCCGTGCGTATCACCAGTTCCACTTCCGGATTGCGCCTCACGAAGCTGCCCAGCGCGCCGGTCAGCCGCGACGATGCGAAGTCTTCCGGAAGACCCAGGCGCACCGTGCCGTTCAACGGCGGGCCGCACACCGTGGTCATCGCCTCGTCCATCAGATCGAGAATCCGCACGGCGTAGCGATGCAGCGACTCGCCGTGGCGCGACACCCGCACATTGCGCGTATCGCGTTCGAACAAGGGTACGCCGACCAGGTCCTCCAGGCGCCGAATATGTTGGCTGACCGTGGATTGTGACAGGCACAGCTGCTCGGACGCCGCGGTGAAGCTGGCGGTCTGCGCTACGACGACAAAGCTGCGAAGGAGTTCGGTGGGTAACGGTCTCATCGCAAAAACCTCTCAATCGTCGCTGGATTCTTCATAAATCAACGCCTTCGCCTGGGCTAGGCTGTGTCCATCCGGGAAACATGCCGCTCGCACCCGGCCATGACCGCAACGTTTTCGATGGCATACCGACGCCATCACCCCACTTCCCTGTCGAGAGGTTATCCCCGTGAACAAGCGCTTCTTCCACCCCAACATCCTGGCCGCAGCCTTGCTGTTTGGCACCCTTGCCGCCGGCCCCGCACTGGCCGCCGAACCCGTGCACAACATCGTCCTCGTGCATGGCGCATGGGTCAACGGCAGTGGCTGGAAACCCGTCTATGACATCCTCGTGAAAGATGGCTACCACGTCTCCGTCGCCGAACATCCGCTCACATCATTCAACGACGATGTGACAGCCGTGAAACGCATCGTGGACATGCAGGATGGCCCCACCATTCTCGTGGGTCACAGTTATGGCGGCGCGCTGGTCACCGACGTGGGCAACGACGCGAACGTGGTTGGCCTGGTCTATATCGCCGCCCATGCGCTCGACCAGGGCGAAACCGAAGTAGCCAATGGCAAGAAGTTCCCCAGCGCTACCAGTCAAACGACCGACATCAAGAAGACCGCCGACGGCTTCCTCTATCTCGACCCGGCCCATTACCCCGCCGACTTCGCTGCCGATCTGCCGCTGCAGCAGGCGCAGTTCGAAGCGAACTCGCAGGAACTGACCGCGGCTTCCGTGTTTGCAGCGCCTGCTGGCCATCCTGCATGGAAGGACAAGCCCAGCTGGTACGCCGTGGCCACAGCCGATCGCATCATCAATCCGGACCTGGAGCGCATGTACGCCAAGCGCGCCGGCAGCCATACCATCGAAGTGCAAGGCGCCAGCCACTCGGTCTACGAGTCGCACCCGAAGGAAGTGGCGGCGTTGATCGAGGATGCGGCCAAGCACGCCGGTACCTGATTCGATCTATGCAGAGTGACCGAGGCGTCGTGCAGACCATGCACGACGCCTCGGTCGTTTTCGTGCTCAGCGGTCGCGGGTCACTTCCGCCGGCGCCGCATCACCCACCTTCTGCGCCAGCGGCAGCGCATCGCTCACCAGGTGCATGAGGAAGCGGCCGGGCTGCTCCTGCATCATCATGTGCGCCGAGTCGGCAAAGATCACCAGGTGCTTGGACGGCGCCTTGAGATCGCCAAACCATTTTTCGGCGGTTTCGTGCGGCGTGGTGTAGTCGTGCGCGCCCGCATACACGATCACCGGCAATTTGAAGTCCGTGACCTGATCGAAGTTCACGTCCAGCAGCGGATCGAGCAGGTGGTTGAGCGAGAACAGGCTGCCCTTGTCGATCGCATCGAGGTCTTGGCGGTTGTAATCGGGTGAGAGCTCTTCCGCGTCCACGTCGAACTGGAAATCCTTGCGGCCCCAGGCCAGGCCGCCGTAGTACATCTCCCATTTGCCGCGCACACCGATGCGGTCGATGGTGAGCTTGGTATCGCCCGGATACGGTCCGATCGATGCCAGTTCCGCGATGGCCTTGGTGTTGTTCTCGGCCTTGGCCCGGCCCAGCGCGTAGTTGTAGCCAATCGCTTCATTGCGACGGCCGTTCACCACCTGTCCCACCGAGATATACGCGTAGAACCAATCCGGATGCAGCTGCGCGAGATGCACGCCGAGCACGGTGCCCCAGGAGTGGCCGAGCAGGAAGATCTTCTTCTTGTTGTAGTGCTCGCGCAGGTATTGGGCCACCTGCGCGGCGTCGTCGGTCATGCCGTCCACCGTCATGCCCGGTGCCATCGCCGCTTCGGTGTTCGCGCGATACGTCTTGCCGGAGCCGCGTTGATCCCATTGCACGACGGTGAAGTAATCCTCCCACGGCGTCTGGAAGGTGTAGCCCTCGGGCATCGCCGGCGAGGCCGGGCCACCGTGCAGGAACAACAGGATGGGGTTGCGGCGATCCTTGCCGCGCACCGAGATCCACTGGTCGATGCCGTTGATGTGCAGCTTGATCTTTTCGTCGATGCCTTGCGGCGTCAAGATCATGCGATTGCTGTCGAGGATGCGGCGCACTTCGTCGCGCGAAATCATCGATGGGTCCGCCTTGGTCGCGGATGCCGCCGGCTTGGCCGGTGCATCGTCGGCGCGGACGCGATCGACGGGCGCGCCGATCGCGAGCAACAACGTGGCGAACAGGGATGCACGCAAGATATTCAAGTCAGCTCTCCTGGCTGGTGTGATTGGCTTTCCGCCGGGCCCCTCGCCCGAACGGGTACGGTCTGACTGCCTGGGGCATGCCGTCATGGGGACATCAGCAAACGGCGTGCCAAACCACGAAGCATCACAGATCAGTGACTTGCGCACGCTACGCGCGCCCGCGGCCGCGTCCGCGGACAAACACGCGGACGTCCGGCCGTGTCCGCCCCATCCCGGCACGTGGCAGTACCGCCTTACCTCCTCTTCACTCGCGAGACATCCGCCTTGAAGCACACTTGCCGACCTCTGTCGCAGGATCAGCCGCGTGCCAGCCGTTCAAGTTCAACGCCATGCCGGCGCTCGATGCCGCCGTTCGCTCTATTTGGCCAGCACGCTGCTGACGAGCCTCTTCGCGGTGCAGGCGCATGGTGAATCTCCGTCGCGCAATGGATCGCAGAGTTCGGCCAGCGAACAGCTTGCCGTGCAGGTCAACGACGATCGCATGACCATCTCGGTGGCGAAGGTGCCACAGGTCTATCTGTATGGACCCATCGATGCCGGCGCCGCGCAGCGCGTGCAGGCCATGATCCAGTCGCGCAGGATCCCGCCCAACAGCGACATCTATCTCAACTCACCCGGCGGCGACGTGGCTGCGGGCATGGCGCTGGGTCGTCTGTTTCGCGCCGGCAACATGACCACCCACCTGGGTTCGCCGCGCAAGACCGCGCGCCAGCCCATCGTGCCGAAATCCTCGCAATGCGTGAACGCCTGTGTCTATGCCTATGCGGGCGGACTCTTTCGCTGGGCGCCGACGGGCAGCGATCGCTTTGGCGCGCAGCCGCTGCCAGGCACGGTTACGCCCGGTAGCGATGCTGCGGCGTACCTGAAGGACATGGGCGTGAATCCGCAGGTGTTCGGCACCTCGCCCGGCGGCGAAGTGACGTGGCTCAATGCCGATCAAATGCTGGCCAACGGTCTATCCAACAATGGGCGCTTGTTGCCCACGGCGGTCAACAGCCCGGTCAGCAGTGTCGCCTCGATCTCGCTCACGCAGGTGACGCGTGAAGGCGAGCATCGCATCACTCTGCAGTGCCGCCCCGATGGCCTCACCATCACCGCGTATTACGCCATCGGCGCCGACCGCGCCCGGCAGATGGTCGCGCGCGCCAGCCGTTCGTACTTCGAGATCAACGATCAGCCCATCAACAGCAGCGACCGCGTCAGCGCATCGGCCGTCGAGCAATCGGTGGTGGTCAGCCAGCCCTTGGCGCTCGCGCAACTCAACCAGTTGCTGTCCGCGCATCTGATGGCCGCATGGCTGGCCGATCGTGGCGGCGCGGTGCGCTACGGTTTCTGGATGGCGCTCGATCCGGTGCGCAACGATCTGCGTACCTACGGCAACAATTGCGAGTATCTGGCCAAACAGGCTGGCGCGAAGAAAAGCTGAGCGCTCGCATCGGCGGACGTCCGCACCGCGTCCGCGGACAGTGCTCCCGCATCGATCCATTCGTGGCGATGGCCGTGCCAGGCGATGTGCGAGCCGCATGAACCGTGGCACGCTTGTTGCCACACCACCTGCAGCGGGACGATGTCCTGCCCTGATCCCGACACGGAACGAAGAGGTGAGTCATGTGGAAAACGATGGCAACGCTGTCGCTCGCGCTGGCCTGCGCGCTGCCGGCGCTCGCAGCGGAACCGCAGCGTACGGTGAGCGGCAGCACCGTCACCTCGACGCACGATCCGAAGATACGCGTCGATCTGCCAGCCACCGCGACCTACGTGGGTTCGGATCGCTGGATGCTGCTGGGCTTCGACGATTGCGAGATGCACGTCTTCGTGGACGCCGGACCCGACAAGCGCATCCAGCGCCTGTACTGGGTGCAATTTGAGGCTTACATACCCGAACGCCCTGAACTGCACCACGACTACTCCGGCTCGCGCCATATCACCATCAACGGCCTGGACTTCTATCTCGACACTTGGGTGCAAAGCGCCGAACAGCCGGCCGAGAAGGACTCCGATGGCGACCATCAGCGTCGCCTGCTCGCCGCCAAGGGCTATCAGCGGCCAGCCAATGCCATGTATGTGCGCCTCGTGCATCTTCCCGATGACCAGAAGCGCAAGGAGCTGATGGTGATCTATGGCGAGGATCTCGCCCCTACCGGTTTCACCGCAGCGCAACTGGGTGAGCACGGTACGGCGCACGATCGTTGGCCGGCGATCGAAAAGGCCTTGATCGCTCGCGCGCAACAACGCGTGTCGTTCAGCCCGTAAACGAAAACACCCCGGCGCGCCGGGGTGTTTTCATCGCGGGTATGGCGATAGCTCAGGGCGACTTGTCGCTGCCCGGATGCGACACAAAGCGCGGCGGCGTGGCCTCGTTGGCGAACTGCCAGGTGCTCAGGTAAGCCAGTTTGAGGATCTTGGCCATCTTCGGATAGTCGATCTTCTCGGCCGTATCGCTGGGGTGGTGATAGTCCGGATGGAAGCCGGTGAACCACCAGAACGCGGGCACATTGTGCAGCACGAAGGGGAACTGGTCGGAGCGGAAGAACACGTTCAAGGCGTATTCGTGATCGAAGCGATCGTCCAGCACCAGGCCCACGTCCCCATTGGCCTTGGCCACCGTACGCTGGTAGTCCGGGCTGTACGCGGCACCGATCAGGTTGAGGCGATTGCTGGTATCGGCGGGAATCTCGATCAGGCCGTCGGTCTGCGGGCTGGGCTTCTCGTCGCGGCCGATCATGTCGAAGTTGATCATCGCGCGCGTGGTGTCGAGAGGACGCAGCGGGTGCGCGGCGAGATAGTACGCGCCGAGCAGGCCACGTTCTTCAGCGGCAAACACCGCGAACAGGATCGAACGCCTGGGCTTGGTCGGGTTGGCGGCGAAGGCACGGGCGAGCGTCACCACACCGACTGTCCCCGACGCGTTGTCGTCGGCGCCGTGCCAGATCTTGTCGCCGGCCTGGCCGTCGTGATCGTGGTGGGCGCTGATGATGATGGTCTCGGGCGCCAGCTTCGGATCGCTGCCTTCGATCAATCCCACCGCATTCCAGGTAGTCGCTTCACGGCGCGAGCTGTTCTTCAGGTGCAGGCTGATGGTGGTATCGGGCAGGGCTTGCGAGCGCGGCTTGAGGTCGCCATCAATGCCGGACTGCAGTGCCTTGGCTGTGTTGCCACTGGTGCTCAGCAGCGCGTCCTCGACCTCGGCGGAGATCACCATGCTAGGGATATGGACCGGGCTGTCCGCCAGCGCCTGGGCGGGAATCGGGTTCGCCGCGTGCTCAGCCTGGTGGCCGATGCGCTTGCGCACCTCCAGCTGCGAGGGATGGTTATGCGAGGGCTCCGGCGCCAGCAGCACCGCCACCGCGCCGTGCTCCTGCGCATTCAACACCTTCACGTAGCCGGTCGCGTAGCGCGTATTGCCGGTGCCATTGAAGATCGACTTCGGATCGGTCTCCTGCGGCTCGTGATCGAACACCACGACGACCTTGCCCTTCACGTCGAGGCCGGCGTAGTCGTCATAACCCAGCTCCGGCGCGGTGATGCCGTAGCCGGCAAACACCACGGGCGCGGAGACGTCCTGATCGGTGGGAAAGGCGCCGGAGACTTCCGGATCCTTCCATTCGGTCTCCTTGCCGGCACGCTTGAGCGTCAGGCGCGTGGCCTTGCCATCAGGGCGATACTCGATCAACGGCACGGCCTGCAGAAAACTCGGCTGGCCTTGCGCATCGGTCGCCGCAGGCTTCAAGCCGGCCTTGGCAAATTCCGAGGCGATCCACTGCACCGACGCATCGTCACCCGGCTGCAGCGAGAGACGCCCTTGCAGGGCATCCGACGCCAGGAAGCTGATATCCGCACGCAAGTCGCCCGGGCGGATCTGTGCAAGGCCAGGCTGCTCCGGTGCGGGAACCGCGGCCAGCGCGGTGGTGGTCAGACTCGCGGCTAGCGCGAAAGCGAGAAACGTGCGGGACATGGACGCTCCAGTGGCGCGGACGGCATCGTCCGGGGGGTGTGGACTGGGAGGGTGCCACGCCCGCCGGGATCGATCAAACCAGACCAACGTCGGATCGCGCCCTGCCCCGCACGGTCCAACTCAGTTTTCGCGACCGCCCATGAAGTCCGGCTCGCCATTGGCCTTCCAGTGGAACGGCATGATGTAAGGCGCGCGGCGTGCAGTGCACTTCCAGTCCGCGCCGCCATTGGCGTGGAAGATGATCCAGTCCTGCTTGCCGTCCTGCGATTTGAAGAAGCCATTGTGCCCCGGCGCATAGAAGCCTCGCGCCGGCGAACTGGCGAGCGCCTGCGTGGGCGATTTGCGCCATGACGCAGGGTCGAGCAGGTTGGCGTCTGCGGCGGCGCTCAGCAGGCCCAGCGAATAGCCGTCCGACCAGCACGCGCTGGCGGAATAGGTGAGGAACACCTGCCCGCGCGGACCTTCGATGAACTCCGGCGCCTCCAGGATCTTGCGGCCGCCCTGCATCTCCCATGCATAAGTGGGATGGGCGATATCCACTTGCGGCTCGCCCAGCGTCCACGGATTGCTCATTGGCGCGATGATCAGGTCGCTGTGATCGTCGACATAGGCGGAATAGACAAAGTAGCGCTTGCCGGCATGATCGAACACGGTGCCGTCGATGCCGGTGAGATGCGTCTTGAGCATGCCTTTGTCGATCCACTCGCCCTGGGTGGGATCGCTCGACGCATTCTCCAGCACCCACACGTGGCGATGCGCGTCGTCGTCATGCGCCTTGTCGGACGCTGAGTAATACAGGTACCACTTGCCGTCCAGGTAATGCAGCTCGGGCGCCCAGATCGAATGGGAGTTGGGACCTTCGGCCGGCGGACGCCACACCACCACCGGCTTGGCATCGGCCAGATGCGCCATGTCGGTGGTCTTGCGCAGCGAGATGCGGTTGCCTTCGGTGCTCGTGTAGTAATAGACGCCGTCGCGCTGCGCTACCCACGGGTCGGGCCCGGACGGCAGCAGCGCATGCATGGTGGCCGGCGGCTGCGCATGCGAGGCCGCGATCAGCAACATGCCAGCGATGGCGGCGAACGTGCGCTTCACGGCTGACCCGCCGTGGCGGCATCGCCGTCGATCTGCAGATAGTCGACGTCGACCACGTGGGCGCCGCCGTCCACGTCGATGGTGTTGAACCCGGGCAACAAGGACGCCGAGATGTTCTCGAGCAGCCAGCCGTCATCCGTCTTGGTGAGGTTGGCATTGGCAAGACGCGCACCATTGACGACGATCGCAGGCTGCGCCGCCAGTCCGAGATCGGCGTAGCGCACACGCAGCGCGTGTTCGCCGCCCGTACTGTTGACCACGAAGCGCAGGCGACCTTCGGGACCCGCACTCAGGCGCGCCTTGCGGAAACTGGACGCCTTTCGATCCGGCACGGAGACCGCGCCGGTGAACTGCGCGTCTTCGGCTTCGTAGCGATTGAAGTTCAACTTCGCCGTGTTGAACAGGATTTCGTTGTGCTTGACACTGGTCGGCGCCTCGGGCGACGACGAGGTGGTGACATGCAGCATGCGGCCGTCATCACGCAGCAGCAGTGCCTGCGTCCAACCCGCATGGATATTGCCGGTGCGCTTTTGTACCGGTGCACGTACTTCCCACCATGGGCCGCGACCGGAAGCGTTGTTCCAGTACAGCGAGCGGCCGCCTTCATCCGCACCGCCGCCGCCGCGTTCCGCGGACACCACAATGACGCCTTCGGGACCGCCCAGCGGGAACCACTGAACCACGGGACACGCGGCGGGCCAGAAGCCCGAGAGCGTCATCACCGGTTCGCCGTGGCGTTGCGGATCGCCCCAGTCCAGTCCGTCGCGACTGAACTTGATGAACACCTGGCCATTCCTGGGCCCATCGATGTTCTCGTACGTCATGGCATAGCGATGGTCGCCCAGGCGCGTGACGATGGCCATGCCGGGGCGCTCCACGCCACCGGGTATCGCCACATCCAGCACTTCCTTGCCCCAATGCTTGCCGCCGTCGTCGGAGACCTTGTGTCCCAGCGCCTGGTTATAACCCTCGGCCTTGTGCTGCTCGGTGGAGTAATAGGCCACCATGCGGCCGTCGTCGAGCACGTGGATATTGGATTCCCACACGCCCTTGTTGTCCTTGTCCTCCGGCCGCCCGCCGCCCTTGATGATGGAGCTGCGGTAATGCCAGGTCTTGCCGGCATCGGTGGAGGTATACATTTGCAGGTCTTCTTCGTTCACCCTGCCCTGCGCATCGTTGCCGGTGGCGTTGGCCGAGAGCACCAGCGTGCCTGCCGGCAGATCGCCGCTCGCGCGCTGCAGTTCAGTGATATGCGGTTGCCAGCGCAGCTGCCAGTTCTTGTCCTTGCTGTGCGTCTGATCGGCGACATTCATGAGGAAGCGCCAATGATCGCCACCGTCGCGGCTTTCCCACAGCGGAATGCCGTTCATACCGTCCTGTTCGAACGCCATCAGCAGGCGTCCCTTGTCTTCCGGCGAACCGTGCTCGATGCGCGTGATCGACACATAGCCCGAAGCGTCCGCCAGATGCGTGCCCACGGCGGGTTCAGGAGCATCCTGAGCGGTCGCACGGGTGGACAGCAACGTGGCGATGCAAACGGCCAGCGTGGACAAACCTAACGTCAAGCGAGTCATGCACGGAATCCCGGTTCACGCCTGCAACGGCGCACGATGAGTGAGCCTCCCAAAAAAGGAGGCGGGAAACGGCATGTCACTACCGTTCCCGCCAAGTGGGAGAGGATTACATCTTGAAGCGCACGCCCAGGCCGTAGGTGCGGTCCTGGTAACGGATGTCACGCGGGCGGGTGTCGCCATCGCCCCAATACTGATGCAGGTTCGCGCCAAGGATATTGGTCGCGTTGAACACTACGGTGAAGTACTTGTTGATGTCGTAACCGAGCGAGAAGTCGACCTGGTTGGCCGGCTTGATCTCGTCGTTCACGCCGGCCACGGTGGGCTGGTTGAAGCCATCGATGAAGCGGCTGCGGTAGTTGTAGGCCAGTCGTGCGGACCAGCCGAACTTTTCATACATCAGCACGGCATTGCCGTTGTTCTTGGACACGTTCTGCAGCGGCGAGGTGACCACCGGCCCGCCGATGAACTGCGGCGAACGCGTGGAACCTTCGATATAGGTGTAGTTGAGCTGCATGCCCAGGCCGTTGAACGGTTCAGGCAGGAAATCGAAGAACTGCTGGTACGCCACTTCCGCGCCATCGAGGTGACCCGAACCCGCACTCTGCGGCGAATTGAGCTGGAACGGCTGGCCACCGATGGTCACATCCGTCACGTAGTTCTGGATGTAGCCGTTGATATCGCGATAGAACACGCTGCCGCTCACGTAGCTGGCCGGACCAAAGTAATACTCCAGCGCCGCGTCGTAGTTGTTGGAGCGAATCGGCTTCAGGTCCGGATTGCCGCTGCTCGCCACTCCGGCGCGATTGATCGTGCCCGGGTTGAGCGACAGCGACGGGTTGAGCTGGCCGAAATCGGGATACGTCAGCGTCTTCGCCGCCACCAGGCGCAACTGCAGGTTGTCCTTGATGTGCAGGTTGAAGCTGAGGTTCGGCAAGTACACCGGCGAGTCGGTCGAATCGGACAGCGGCGAGTACACGTTGGTGGAAGCGTCATACGAGAACGCATCGAGGTTGCGCTTCACGCGTTCGATGCGCATGCCCATCAGGCCATCGAACGGCATGCCCCACAGCTCGTTGCCGTAACCAAACTGGAAGTAGCCCGCATAGGACTTCTCGTCGATGTGATAGAAGCGGCCCGGATTCTCCGCCGCCAGACCGGTCGGCACGCCGTACAGCGTGCGAATCGCATCGGCATTGTTGGTCAGGTAATTGAAGCAGCCACTGAGCCACGGCTGCGGGATCGCATTGGTGGTCGGCTGGCTGCAGAAGTAGCCGCTGGGGAAGCGCGCAATCACCTGGTTGGCCGGATTGGGATTGAGCGAGATATCTCCCGTGCCACCCGGCGGCGGCGTGGATACTTCAATGCTGCCGTTGTACTGCGCCTTGTGATCAGAATAACGCAGGCCGAAATCCACGTACTGGAAGAAGCTGCCGTTGATGTCGTAGTTGCCGTCACCACGCCACGCCGTCTGCTTGCCGCGCTGGTTGTTCCAGGTCTGGAACAAGCCGTTGAGGTAGTAGTTCGACGGATCGTTGGCCGGGTTGCCCGCAAGCTGCCAGTTCTGCGCGCCGTTCCAGACCGTTGTGATCGGCGCCTTCAGGAAGGTGTCGACAATAAAGGTCTGCTCATGGAACGAGGACGAGTTGAACGACAGGTCGGTCGACAGGTTCAGGCGATCGCCATGCCACTTCGCGCCGATCGAGTTCTGGATGTCGTGGCCCCACTCCTGGTGCGCCTGCGTACTGGTGGCCGCATAGGTGTTGCCGGTCCAGCTGCCGCTGGCCGCGTCGCAGATGGTCTGGCCGTAATAGGTGGAACCGGTCAGCTGATTGGCGTAGCAGTTATTGGTGACCTTGATGTTCTGCGGATCGACCGAGCCCACCGGGAAGCTGAAGAAGAACGGCTGGTTGTAGTTATCCGAATCCCAGTCATACAGGCCTTCGACATAGATCTCGGTGCTGTCGTTGGGCTTCCACTGCAGCGCGTAGTTGAATTCCTGACGCGTGCGGTCGCCGATGTTGTAGTCGGCGCCGAAGCCGTTCGGGGCGGAAATGAGATTGCCGCTGGACGTGCGCACGGGTGCGCCGGAACCATCGGTGAGCACCTTCGGGAAGTCGTCCCATACGGCGTTATAGGCGTAATGCTGGCGGTCGTAGCCCACATTCATCAGCGCGCCGAACTCGCCCAGGTCGGTCTTCCAGCGATCGCTGAGCAACACGCTGCCCGAGGGATCGGTGTGGTCGCCGTACTTGCTGTGCGTCTCGTTGACCGTCGCGGCCACCTTGCTGCCGTCGAAATCGAACGGGCGGAACAGCTGCATGTCGACCATGCCGGCGATGCCGCCGTCGGGCAGGCTGGCCTCGCTGGTCTTGTACACCTGCACGGTCTTCACCGCCGTCGCCGGCAGGTTCTGGAACGCGAATGCGCGACCGACACCGCTGAAGATTTCGCGGCCATTGAGCGTCGTGATCACGTTGGGCAGGCCACGGATCACCACCGAGCTGGTCTCGCCCTGGAAGCCCTGCGCCACCTGCACGCCGGTGATGCGCTGCAGTGCGTCGGCGACGCTGTTGTCCGGCAGCTTGCCGATGTCTTCGGCCACGATCGAGTCGGTGATCATGCGCGAATCCTGCTTGAGCGTCTGTGCGCTCTGCAGGCTCTCGCGCAAGGGCGTCACCACCACGCCCGACAGATTCACCGCGTCTTTCTGCTGTGCGTCGGAGGCGGTGGCGGGCTTCTTCGGTGCATTCGCCGGTGGATTGGTGGTGTCCGTCGACTGTTGCGGATCGGCCGGCGCGGCCGGTGCATCGGCAGCGTGCGCGACGCTGAACGATGCGGCGATGGCGGCTGCCAACAAGGTTCTCTGGATATGTGTGCGTATCATGGAAAGCCTCCCCTCAGAGGTCATGGCCCGCCAGCTCAGCCGGCGGCATCGTTATTCAGGACGCCGTCGTTCTCCGCGACGGCGCTAGAAGTTGAAAAGACGGCGCCGCCTCAGCGGACGGCACCCGCCGCTTGCATCGGAAACGTCACTGCATCCGCCGGCACCGTGCCGCGCGGCGCGTGCGACAGCGAACGAAGGATGTCGATCTCGCGCTGGCGATAAGGCTTGCCATCGGCATAGAACAGGTCGTGGAACCACAAGGTGGGCGGCGCCATCGTGTACGGGCGCTGCCACGAATCCCACGGCATATTGGTCTGCGACTTGCCGAGCACGAAGCCCCAGTTGACCATGCCCACGTCGGCCTTCTTGGCGATGGGCAACACGCCGTCGATGGTGGATCCGTTGCCGCGCGCCATGTATTCGGTACAGATCAACGGACGTCCATACGTCTGCAACTGCTTCACGCGACCCGCAAAGGTTTCCGGCCAGCTGTAGTCGTGGAAGCTGATCACGTCGGACTGCTCGAGCTGGGTGCGCTCCACCGCATTGAGCTTGGCCGGATCGGTCCAGTCGTCGTCGTGCCAAAGACCACTGGTGAGCGGCTGCACTGGCGCGGTGCTGCGCGCCCAGGCGAATACCTGCGGCAACAGCGCGGCTACGTGGTTGATCTTGTCGGCCGGCTCCTTGGCGTCGTAGTTGCCGCCACCCGGATTGTCCGGTTCGTTCCACACGTCCCACGCCAGGATGCGCTTGTCTTTGGCGAAGCTGCCCACGATGTCCTTCACGTACTGCTCCAGGCGCGGGACCTGGCTGGGATCAGTCATCGCCACGCCCGGGCTCTGCACCCAGCCGGAGTTGTGCACGCCGGGGATCGGCGGGTGCTGCGGGCCGAGCTTGGGCTCCGGATCCCAGCAGGAATCGAACAGCACGAAGATCGGCTTGATGCCGTGCTTGTCGGCGATGGTGAGGAAGGTATCGATGCGCTTCTTGAAGCCCGCCGCATCCTGCTGCCACAGCAGGTCGTGCAGGAACACGCGCATGGTGGTCATGCCGGCCTGCTGCGCCCAGCCGAACTCCTGGTCGATACGCGCGGGATCAAACGTGTCGGCCTGCCACATCTCCAGCTGATTGATGGCGTCGGACGGCAGATAGTTGCTGCCCAGCGGCCACTGCTGCCTGGCGTACCAGGTCTTGGCCTCGGCAGGCGTCCAGCGTTGCGACGCGTCGCGCGCATGGGACGGCGCGGCGATCGTTGCCGCCAGACCCAAGGCCACTGCCAAAAATGCGTACTTCATCAGCTCTCCCTCGATGCCGTCGCGCTTCATGCAGCGACGTAGTAGTTGCGCATGGACGCCTTGTTCGAAGACAAAGCGACCCTACGAGCGCCCTCGCGGGCGCCCTTGTTTCGAATGTTCGATAGGTCAGTGCGCTCCGCGCGCCGACTCGGTGGTGAACTCGTACACGATCAGGTTGCGGTACTCATGGCCCGGCTCCAGCCGTGCCGATCCGAACGACGCCTGATTGGGCGTATCCGGATAAAGCTGCGGTTCCAATACAAACGCGTCGCCCTGGCGATACACATGACCACCCGTGCCCACGGTGGTGCCATCCAGGAAATTGCCCG
Organism: Dyella sp. 2YAF14; assembly: GCF_052114725.1. Lineage (NCBI taxonomy): Bacteria > Pseudomonadati > Pseudomonadota > Gammaproteobacteria > Lysobacterales > Rhodanobacteraceae > Dyella > Dyella sp. 2YAF14. Next base: position 113,561 of record NZ_JBFRFH010000010.1, read on the forward strand.
AGTAGAACTGCAGGCCTGGCTTGCTCGACTTCAACGTCAGCACGCGACCGAATGCCGGATCTTCCACGCGCGCAACCATGCGCAACGCAGGTGCTTCGTCCTTGCTGATCACCCAGTTGTGGTCATAGCCATGACCATTGAGCAACTGCGTGTCGTTGGTACGGATGTCGCGGCCAATGGGCTTGGCCTGGCGGAAATCGAACGGCGTGCCGGCGACGTTGCGGATCTCGCCGGTCGGAATGGAACCAGCATCGACCGGCAGGTAAGCGTCGCCGGCGATGGTGAGGCGATGGTCCATCACGCTGCCCGAGCCTTCGCCGGAAAGATTCCAATAGGCGTGGTTGCTCAGATTGACGATGGTCGTCTTGTCGGTGCTGGCGCGGTAATCGATGGAGAGACGGTTCTGCTCGTCGAGCGTGTAAGTCACCATGGCGGTGAGCTTGCCGGGATATCCCATGTCGCCATCGGGACTCTCATAGCTCAGCGTCACACTGGCCTTGCCGGCATCGTGCTTCACCTCGCCCACGGTCCACAGCACCTTGTCGAAACCCTTGCTGCCACCGTGCAGGGAATTGACGCCGTTGTTCACCGGCACGCTATAGGCGTGGCCGTCGAGGGTGAACTTGCCCTTGGCGATGCGATTGGCGTAGCGGCCGACGGTGGCGCCGAAATATTGGGGATTGCTCAGGTAATCAGCGAGCGACGAATAACCCAGCGCGATGTTCGCGCTCTTGCCGTTGCGATCGGGCGTGGCCAGCGACTGGATGCTCGCACCCAGCGCGATGATGCGCGCCTGCATGCCATGGCCGTTGCTCAGCACCACCGCATCCACCTTGCTGCCATCGGGCATGCTGCCGAAGGTCTCGCGCCTGGCGTCAGCCGCATGCGCGGCCATCGACAAAGTCGCCAGGCCAAGAATCGAAGCCATCAAACCTGCGCGCTGCATGTCCCTGGTGTCCCCTTCGCCGTATCACGATGGAGCGCATGCAATCACATTGTATGATTATCGTGCAAGTGTTCATCGGCACCGAATTTTTTCTTGGTGCGATGCGACATTGCGTGAAGTGGCATGCTCGAAAAAACCAAAAGCGGCGCTTTCATGCGATGTTCGGAGGCGAACACGGCGACGCTGGGGACGTCATGCGGATGAGAACTTTCTGCATTGCGTCATCGCATGTTCCTGCCAGCGCACACCCGGCCGGGACCAACGCACCAAAAAATCGCTGCGGACACCTTGGCATCAGCGGGCCAAGTTGCTTATAGTCCGTTTGTATGACAATCGAATCGGGCGCATCTAATATGCCTGCACGCGCACGGATCACCCTTCGTCAGGGCCAGGGGTAAGAGGATTTCATGAAGAAGCCGATCGCAGTTCGCAGCCTGTACGGGCATGTCATGCACGAGATCGGGCTGCGCATCGTCAGCGGCAAGGTGAAGCCCGGCGAGATCCTGCCGCGCGAGGAAACCCTCGCCGAAAGCCTGCAGGTCAGTCGTACCGCCTTGCGCGAGGCCCTGAAGGTGCTGTCGGCAAAAGGCTTGATCGAATCACGCACCGGCGTTGGCGCCCGCGTGCTCGAGGAGCGCTACTGGAATCAGCTGGACGCCGACGTGCTGGCCTGGCGTTGTGCCTCCATGCCCACCGACGACTTCGTGGACAAGCTGGTGGAAATGCGCGAGATCATCGAGCCGGCCGCCGCGGCTGCCGCTGCGCGTCGACGTACGACGACACAGCTGGCGCATATCGAAGAGGCGTACAACGCCATGGACGCCGCACAGACGCTGGACGAGTGGTCCACCGCCGACCTGATGTTCCATGACGCGGTGTTGCACGCCACCGGCAATGAGTTGATGCAGTCGCTGTTCTCGGTGATCGAAACGGCGCTGGGCACCTTCTTCACCTTGTCCGCACGCAGCGCCAGCGATTTCAAGTATTCGCTGCCCTATCACCAGAAGGTGCTCGAGGCGATCAAGCGCAAGCAGCCGGAAGTGGCGCGCAAGACCATGCTGGCGATGATTGCCGACTCGCAGACCAACCTGCATCGCAGCCGCGGCAAGGCGCGCAAGAAGGCCAGCGCGTGAACACCGCGCTTATCGGCCTGGACTGGGGTAGCACGCAGCTGCGTGCCTATCTCTATGACGGTCAGGGCCAGGTGCTGGAGAAGCGCACGTTCTCGCACGGCATCCGCCATCTTCCCGAGGGCGGCTTTCCGGCCGCCTTTGCGCAGGCCGTCGAACACTGGCCCGAGCTGCCGGTGCTGGCCTGCGGCATGGTGGGCAGTCGCAACGGCTGGCTGGAAGTGCCTTATCTCGATACGCCCACCAGCGTCGATCGGCTCGCCGGTGCGCTGAGCACGTTAGCTGCCGATGGCCGCACGCTTCATCTCGTGCCGGGCCTGCGCGATCCCGCGCGTCCCGATGTGATGCGTGGCGAGGAGACCCAGGTCGTCGGCGTCGTTGCGCAATCGCCGGATGTCGCCGGCCATGGCTGCCTGTTGCTGCCCGGCACGCACAGCAAGTGGGTGTCGCTGCGCGATGGCATGGTGACTGGCTTTGCCACCGTGATGACCGGCGAGCTGTTCGGCCTGCTGACCCAGCATTCGATACTTGGCGCGCAACTGCCGCCCGCCATCGATGACGACAACGCGTTTCGTCGCGGCGTCTCGATGGCGCGCGACAGCGGCGCGGCCGGCGCGCTCTCGTGCGTGTTTTCGGCGCGCACCCTCATGCTCGACGGCGTGCTTGCCCCCAGTTCGGTGACCGACTACCTGTCCGGCCTGCTGATAGGCGACGAAATGCGCATCGCTATCGCCGCCGGCTGGGCCGATCCATCGTCCAGCGTGCACATGGTGGGCGAAGGTGCGCTATGCGATCGCTACCTCAAGGCAGCGGCGATGTTTGGGCTCACCGTCCACAAGGCGCCCGATGCCACCACCTCGCACGGCCTTTGGCGCATCGCCGAAGCCGCCGGCCTGATCCCCACGCAAGCAACGGCATAAACGCATGAAGTCATGGCTTGATCCACTCCCCCTCGTCGCCATCCTGCGCGGCCTGACGCCCGACGAATCGGTGGAGATCGGCCGCGTGCTGGTCGACGCCGGTTTTCGCATGCTCGAAGTGCCGCTCAATTCGCCGCGGGCGTTCGACAGTATCCGTCGCATGGTCGACGCACTGGGCGATGGCTATCTGATCGGTGCAGGCACCGTGCTCGACCCTGCCGACGTCAAGAACGTGGCTGATGCTGGCGGCCGCCTCATTGTGATGCCGCATGCCGACGTCAACGTGATTCGCGCGGCCAAGCAGGCAGGCCTCTATTGCGTACCGGGTGTCGCCACACCAACGGAGGCGTTCGCCGCGCTTGCCGCCGGTGCCGATGCGCTCAAGCTGTTCCCTGCCGAACAAGCCAGCCCCGCCGTGCTCAAGGCATGGCGCGCGGTGCTGCCCAAGGATCTCGCGGTGCTGCCGGTCGGCGGCATCGCGCCCGACAACATGGGACCGTGGCTGGCCGCCGGCGCCGGCGGCTTCGGCATCGGTTCCTCTCTCTACGCTCCCGGCCGTCCGGCCAGCGATGTCGCGGCGCGCGCACGCGCGTTCGCCGACGCCTGGCGCAGCCACTCTGATGCACAAGGATCGCATGCATGAAGATCACCCGCCTCACCACCTTCCTGGTTCCCCCGCGCTGGCTGTTCCTGCGCATCGAGACCGATGCGGGCATCGTCGGCTGGGGTGAGCCCATCGTCGAAGGGCGTGCACACACTGTCGCTGCGGCCGTGGATGAGTTGTCCGACTACCTGATCGGCAAGGACCCGCGTCATATCGAAGACCTGTGGAATGTGATGTATCGCGGCGGCTTCTACCGCGGTGGCCCGGTGCTGATGAGCGCCATCGCCGGCATCGACCAGGCGCTGTGGGACATCAAGGGCAAGGATCTGAACCAGCCCGTGCATCAGCTGCTGGGCGGCCCGGTGCGCGATCGCATTCGCGTGTACTCGTGGATCGGCGGCGACCGCCCGGCCGACACGGCGCGTGCCGCGAAGGAAGCCGTGGCGCGTGGCTTCACCGCGGTGAAGATGAATGCCACCGAAGAACTGCAATACGTCGACACCTACGACAAGGTCGAGCTGGTGATCGAGAACGTGCAGGCGATCCGCGACGCGGTGGGCCCGCATATTGGCATCGGCCTGGATTTCCATGGCCGCGTGCACAAACCGATGGCCAAGGTGCTGATGCGTGAACTCGCCCCGTTCAAGCTGATGTTCATCGAGGAGCCGGTGCTGTCCGATCACCTCGAAGCGCTGCCGGAACTGGCCGCGATTTCGCCGGCGCCGATCGCGCTGGGCGAGCGCCTGTACACGCGCTACGACTTCAAGCGCGTGCTGCAGATGGGCGGCGTGGACATCATCCAGCCCGATCCCTCGCACTCGGGCGGCATCACCGAAACGCGCAAGATCGCCGCCATGGCCGAAGCGTATGACGTGGCACTGGCGCTGCACTGCCCGCTCGGCCCGATCGCGCTTGCTGCGAATCTTCAGCTCGATGCGGTGTGCCACAACGCCTTCATCCAGGAACAGAGCCTGGGCATCCACTACAACGCCGGCAACGATCTGCTCGACTATGTGAAGGATCGCAGCGTGTTTGCCTACGAGGATGGTTTCGTCGCCATTCCGAATGGACCCGGCCTGGGCATCGAGGTCAACGAAGCCTACGTGGCCGAGCGCGCCGCCGTGGGTCACCGCTGGCGCAATCCGATCTGGCGCCATGCCGACGGCAGCGTGGCGGAGTGGTAAGCATGGCGTACGCGAGCTATCCCAGCCTGATCGACCGCCACGTGTTCATCTCGGGCGGCGCCACCGGCATCGGCGCGGCCTTCGTGGAGCATTTCGCGAAACAGGGCGCGCGGGTGTCGTTCATCGATATCGATCAGGCCAATGGCGAGCAACTTGTGGAAGGTCTCGCCGCCAGCGCACATCGCCCTTTGTTCGTACGTTGCGACGTCACCCAGCTCGACGCGCTGGAAGCCGCCATCGCGACGGCGCGTGAAGTGCACGGCCCCATCGGCGTGCTGGTGAACAATGCGGCCAACGACGTACGCCACGAATTCGGCAGCACGACGGCAGCCGAGTTCGAGCAGAACATGGCGATCAATCTTCGCCATCAATATTTCGCCACGCAGGCCGTGCGCGACGACATGCGTTCGCTGGGCGGCGGGTCGGTGATCTGCCTGGGTTCCACCGGCTGGATGAAGAAGAACGCCGGCTATCCGATGTATGCGATGGCGAAATCCGCGGTACACGGCCTGGTCAATGGCCTCGCTCGGGAGCTGGGCCGCGACCGCATCCGCATCAATGTGCTGGTGCCCGGCTGGGTGATCACCGAGAAGCAGCGTCGCCTGTGGCTTGATGCCGAAGGCGAAGCGGAGATTGCCCGCGTGCAGTGCCTGCCCGGCTATCTGATGGCCGACGATCTGGCACGTGCGGCGCTTTTCCTCGCCGCCGACGACAGCCGCATGTGCACCGGCCAGGACTTCATCGTCGACGGTGGCTGGGTATGAACATCCGCGCCGCTGTCGCCATGCAGGTGCACAACACGCTGGGCGAAGGCGTCACCTGGTGCGATCGCGGCCAGGTGCTGTACTGGACCGATATCCACGCCAGTACGCTGTGGCGCTACCGCCCGCACGACGGTGCACTTCACCAGTGGAGCATGCCCGAGCGCCTCGGCAGTTTTGCGCTGTGCGAAGCGGACGGCTGGCTGCTGCTGGGGTTGGCATCGCGTCTGGCGTTCTTTCATCCATCCACACACACGTTCGTTGGCATCACCGACGTGGAAGCCGAACTGCCCACCCGACTCAACGACGGTGGCTGCGATCGCCAGGGCCGCTTTGTGTTCGGCACATTGCATGAGCCCGCAAGTGGGCCAAAGAAACCGGTGGGTGGTTTCTATCGTCTCAATCATGACTTGTCGCTGGAGCGCCTGCCCTTGCCGGGCGTGGCGATCAGCAACAGCATCGCGTTCAGTGCGGATGGCGGCACGATGTATTTCTGCGATTCGCCCACGCGCACCATCCAGTGCTGCGATTACGGCGATCAGGTATCCAACGTGCGCCACTTCGTGACGCTGGACGATGCACGCGGCGAACCCGATGGTTCAGCCATCGATCGCGACGGCGGCCTGTGGAACGCCCAATGGGGATTGGGCCGCGTGGTGCGCTACACGCCGGCGGGCCAGCTCGACCGCATCATCGACGTGCCTGCATCGCAGCCCACCAAACCGGCCTTCGCCGGCACGGATTTTTCGACGCTGTACATCACCAGTGCGCGCGACGGTCTCGACGAGGCCGCGCTCGCTGCTCAACCCTATGCCGGCGCGTTGTTCGTCGCCGATGCAGGTTTTCGTGGCTTGCCCGAACCGCGTTTCGCCGGGCCGCCGCCACACGTCATCGCTGCCGCCTAGGGACCGCGGCTCAAGCACACCAGCCCATTAGAGGCACCACTATCGCCAGCGGGGGAGTTTTTCCATGAATGCCCAAGTCATCTCGCCAGCCTCGGCGCAAGCCAAGGTCACCATCATCTTCACCTGTGTGCTCGCCGCGTTGGCGGGCCTCATGTTCGGCCTGGACATCGGCGTGATTTCCGGTGCCACGCAATTCATCCAGGCCGAATACAAAGTCAGCGACCACATGATCGAATGGATCGTGAGCTCGATGATGTTCGGCGCAGCCGTCGGTGCGGTAGGCGCCGGCTGGTTGTCGGCCACGCTGGGCCGCAAGCGCTCGCTGATCCTCGGTGCCGTGTTGTTTATCCTCGGTTCGCTGCTGTCGGGCGGCGCGTGGTCGCCGGAAACGCTGATCGCCGCGCGCGTGGTGCTCGGCCTGGCGATTGGCCTGGCGACGTTCACTGCACCGCTTTATCTGGCCGAAGTGGCGCCGGAGCGCATCCGCGGCGCGATGATTTCCACCTATCAGCTGATGATCACCATCGGCATCCTGGTGGCGTTTCTCTCGGACACCGCATTGAGCTACAACGGCGCCTGGCGCTGGATGCTCGGCATCATCGCGATTCCCGGCGTGCTGTTCCTGCTCGGCGTGATGTTCCTGCCGGATAGTCCGCGCTGGCTGATGATGCGCGGTCGCCGCGACGAGGCGATCGAAGTGCTGCAGCGCCTGCGCGGCGACAGCGTCGTGGTGGCGCGCGAGGCCGCTGATATCGAAGAGCAGCTCAAGACCCCGCAACGCGGCTGGCATCTGTTCAAGGACAACCGCAACTTCCGTCGCTCGGTGTGGCTGGGCGTGCTGCTGCAGCTGATGCAGCAGTTCACCGGCATGAACGTGGTGATGTATTACGCGCCGCGCATCTTCAAGGAAATGGGCTACGACACCTCGGCGCAGATGTGGTTTACCGCGCTGGTCGGCCTCACCAATGTGCTGGCCACCTTCATCGCCATCGCGCTGATCGACCGCTGGGGCCGCAAGCCCATCCTCTACACCGGCTTTGCCGTGATGGCCGTAGGCCTGGGTGTCGTGGGTACGATGATGAACAACGGCATCCACGACCATGGTGCGCAGATCTTCACGGTGACGATGCTGCTGATCTTCATCGTGGGTTTTGCCATGTCCGCCGGCCCGCTGGTGTGGACGCTGTGCTCGGAGATCCAGCCGCTCAAGGGCCGCGACTTCGGCATCGCCTGCTCCACCTTCACCAACTGGATCTGCAACATGATCGTGGGCTTCACCTTCCTGAGCCTGCTCAACGGCATCGGCAATGCACACACGTTCTGGTTGTATGCCGCGCTCAACGCGGTATTCATCCTGGTGACGTTCTGGCTGGTGCCGGAGACCAAGGGCGTGACGCTGGAGCAGATCGAGCGCAACCTGATGAGCGGCAAGCGGCTGCGCGAGATCGGCCGCTGATCTTTAGTTGAAAGCTGCGTCTGACCAAGGCTGCCGCACCGAAAGGTCGGCAGCCTTTTTTATCAGGTGCCGCGCGGCTTGGCCCGATGCGTCGGCGCGGCCGTCCACGGATCATCCGGCCAGGGATGACGCGGGTAGCGTCCCTTCAATTCCTTCTTCACCTCAGGGTAGGTGCGCTCCCAGAAGCCCTTGAGATCCTGCGTGACCTGGATCGGGCGACCCGCGGGCGAGAGCAGGTGCAACGTGACGGGAATGCGTCCGTTCGCCACGCGCGGCGTGTCAGCCAGTCCGAACAATTCCTGCAGCTTCACTGCCAGCACCGGCGCTTCGCCTTCGGCGTATTCGAGGCGACGCGTCATGCCGCTGGGCACAGTCAGGCTTTCCGGAACCTGCGCATCAAGCTGGCGGCGTTGCTCGTAATCGAACAAAGAGCCTAGCGCCTGCGAGAGTTCTTCCGCGCTCAAGGCGTCGAGGCGACGCTTGCCGTTGAGATACGGGGCGAGCCAGTCTTCCAAAGTATCCAGCAGCGCCGTATCCGAGATATCGGGCAGACCCAGTTCCGGCACCCATCCACGCAAAGCCTGCATGCGTGCGCGCAAGCGTCTGGCGTTATCGCTCCACGGCAAGGTATCGATGCCTTTCGCCCGCACCGCGGCGAGCAATGCCGGCAGCGCGTCTTCAGGCTTCACCGGCACGCTGCGTCGTTCCAGCACGATGTTGGCGAAGCGGTGTTCGTCGAAGGCTTCCACCGCGTTGCGTTCGTCGTTCCAGCGCAAGGCGCGTTCGCGTTTGAACTGCGCCGGGTAGTCCCGCTCCAGCACGCGGTAATCGATCGGCGCGGCCGCGAGAATCAGGCTGTCCCGCGCCTCGAAGCGCAGGTCCAGCGCCACCAGCCACGGCTCGCCGTGCAGCGCAGTATTCTCGTGCAGGCGCGCACCACGACCATTGGCTAGCGTGTAACGCAGCGGGTTGTTGTCGTCGCGGCGCGCCACGCGATCCGGGAACGCATGCAAGAGCAAATCGCCCACGGCATGGCTGTCCGGCACACCGCTTGCCGCCGAACGCATGTCCAGGCGACGACGCCAACCTTTGCTCGCCAGCTCGATGGCCGCAAGCGCACCGGCGTCCGCACCACCGCGCGCGCCCGCGGTGTGACGATCGCGCCACACATGAAGCGCGCTCACGCGGGCACGGAAGTCATCGCTGCGCGCCTGCTCACCGCGCAGGGGCGAGCGCGCTTCCATCAAGGCAAGCAGATCGGCGACCAGCGCGCGCAATTCAGGCTCGGCGCGCAAGGCCGCCGCACCCAGCCGTGGCGTGGCGCCGAGTTCGAGCATCTGGCGACCGAGCGCGGTGATGCGCCCATCTGCCGTCAACGCAGTCAGCTGCACGAGCAACTCACGCGCCTGCGCCAAGGCACCCGAGGGCGGCGCATCGAGCCAGGGCAGCGTGTTGCCGCTGTTCGCGGTGATGCCCCATGCGGCGAGTTCCAAGGCAAGCCCCGACAACTCGGCTTGCGCCATCTCGGCCGTGCGCGACGGATCCAGTCGTTTGCTTTGCGGCCACAGGCGGTACGCCGTCCCTTCGGCGACGCGACCGGCACGACCGGCACGCTGATCGGCCGAAGCCTGCGAGACATTCACCGTCTCCAACCGCGTGAAGCCGGAGTTGGGATCGAAGCGCGGCTCGCGCGCCAGCCCGCTGTCCACCACCGCACGGATGCCCGGCAGCGTGACACTGGATTCGGCAACATTGGTGGCGAGCACCACACGCCGCGTACCGGGCTCCGCCGGACTCAACGCGGCCTGCTGTTCGGCCATCGACAGTTCGCCATGCAAGGCCACGATGTCGATGTTCTCGTCCAGTGACGATGCCAGCACAGCCTGCGTGCGCGCGATCTCGCGACGGCCGGGCAGAAACGCCAGCACGTCGCCGGGGTTTTCCTCCAGGGCCTGACGCACCACACGCGCCAGCTGATGCTCGGTGGTCTCCTGCGCGCGAGCGGCGGGATATTCGACCCGCACGGGAAAACTGCGACCCGGACTGCTGATCCGCGGCGCATCGAGCCACTGCGCGATGCGCTCGCCATCGAGCGTGGCGGACATCACCACCAGTCGCAGCGCCGGACGCAAGGTGCCCTGTATGTCCAACGCAAACGCGGCACCCAGATCCCCGGCGAGATGCCGCTCATGGAATTCGTCGAACAGGATCGCACCGATGCCGGTGAGCTCGGGATCGTCCTGGATCATCCGCGTGAGGATGCCTTCGGTCACCACTTCAACACGCGTAGCCGCGCTGACCTTCGCCTCGAAGCGAATCCGATACCCCACCGTCTGCCCCACCTCCTCACCCAGCTGCCTGGCCATGAACTGCGCCGCCGCCCGCGCAGCGATGCGGCGCGGTTCGAGCATCAGGATTTTGCCGTCGGCGAGCCAAGGTTGATCGAGCAGCGCCAATGGCACCTGGGTGGTCTTGCCGGCCCCGGGCGGCGCTTCGAGCACGAGGCGCGGATGTGCCGCGAGGGAGCTTGTGATCTCGGGCAGGAGGGGGGTGATGGGAAAGGATGAGACGGTGTTCATCAGGGGATGATAGCGGGGTGCGGATTGGCGTCGCGTGGGTGGCTTTTGCCTGTTCGCGCGTTTGCGATGCATGACGGTGTTGGAATGACACAGTCAAAACCGGGCGCACCCGCTTGTCTGTGGGAGCGCACCCTGTGCGCGACAGCCGCGCATGGGTGTACCGCTCCGTAGGTCTGTCGCGCACAGGGTGGTGCGCTCCTACAAGAGGTGTGCCAGGCCTGCAAAACGCCGGGCGGCATTTTCAGGCCGCCCGCAGGAAAGAGAGAAACCCGTTTACGGATGCGCCGTCGTACTCGCCGCCCCCGCGCCAGGACTGGGCGCTGCCGCCCCGCCCGCTGCAGTACCCGTCGCCCGCAACGGCGCCAGCGATTCAAACTTGCGCTGGTATTCGTCCGTCACCTGCTTGGCTTCTTCACTGCTGGTGATCACGCGCGGCGTGATCAGCACGATGAGTTCGGTGCGGTTGCGGTTGTGATTGGTTGTGCCAAACAGCCGACCAATGATTGGCACCCGATTGAGACCGGGGATGCCGGTATCCGTGCTGTTCTCGTTTTGCTGGATCAGGCCGCCGAGCAGAACAGTCTGGCCGCTTTGTACGGCGATTTGCGTACCCACGGCGCGTTGCTGGATGGTGAAGTTGCCTTGCGAGTTGGCTGAGCCGGTCGTGTTGCTCACCTGCTGCTGCACATTCAGATACACCAGCCCGCCGGGATTCACGCGCGGCTGCACGTCAAGAATGACGCCCGTCGGAATATAGCTGACGCTGCTTGCCGTCGATCCGGTGGTGTTGAGGCCGGTCACGATGGACGTCTGATTGATCGGCACCTGATCGCCGACCTGGATGTGTGCGACTTGATTGTTGAGCACGACCAGCGACGGCGCCGACAAGGTTTTGGTGTTGCCATTGGTTTCCAGGGCGCGAATGGCCACCTGGAACTTGCCGTTGGTGCTCAGGAAAGAATAGAAGAGCGGCTCGCCTGCGTATTGGTTGCCACCCGAACCCAGCGATATCTGACGATGCGCGCCTGGCGGAATATTGGTCGCGCCGTTGACGTTGCCGTTGCTGTCATAGCTGGGCGTGCTGCCGGCCAGGCCCTGCAGATACCACTGCACACCAAACTCCAGCTGCCCCGTGAGATCCACCTCGAGGATGCGCATCTCGATCTGCACCTGCAGCGGCACGTTGTCCAGGCGCTTGATGGCTTCTTCGATCTCCTTCCACTGCGACGGGCGCGCACGCACCATCAGCTGGTTGTTGGAGTCGACCGAGCCGATGCGGATGGAACCATCTTCGGAGACGTACTGTTGCCCGGCGCTGTTGTTGCCGCTGGCATTGTTGCTGGAACCAAACGAAGACATGCCGCCGGCGGCACTGCCGCCCGTGTTTCCGAAACCACCGCCCGTGCCCGTTCCCGTCGTACCGAAGCCGCCCGTGGTGCCGGTCGTACCCGTCGTTCCCGTGCCGCCAAAGCCACCGGCGTTACCAAACCCTCCGCCCACGCCATTGACGCTGGGCGAGCTGCCGAAGCTGCCCGCCGTGCTGCCCATGCCGCTGGCATTGCCACTGGCGTTGTCGGTGCCCAACGTGGAACCGGTGAGGCCCGGCCCGACTTTGCCGGCATCGTTGCCGCCGCCATTACCGCGCGTGTAGATCTGCCCGAGGTACTGCGCCAGATCCGACGCCTTGAGGTTGCGCACGTCGTAGACGAACAACTCCGGCTCATTGCCGCCGCCACGATCGATCCGGGTGATCCAGTCACCCACTTCCTGCAGATACTGCGGTTGGCTGCTGATCACCACGATGGCGTTGGTGCGTTCGATCGGCAGGAAGCGCACCATGCCGGCCAGTGGCGTGTCGCCCTTGGGGCCGAACATCTGATCGAGCTGCCCACCGAGTTCGCTCACGTTGGCATGTTGCAGGCTGAACACGCCCACCGACATGCCGCGCAGCCAGTCCACGTCGAAGGTGTGGATGGTGCGCTGGTAGTTGTCCAGCTCCGCCGTGGTGCCCGAGAGCACGATGACGTTGCGCGAGGGATCGGCCAACAGCACCGCGTCGGTGCGCGCGAAGGGTTTGATCAGTTTCTGCATCTCGGTAGCCGAGATGAAGCGCAATGGGAACAAGCGCGCCTGCAGGCCACCTTGCGGTGCCACCGCATTGAGGCTGGGCACGAGGTTGCCGCCCACGGCGTCTTTGGCCGGCATCACCACGTATTGACCGTCGCGCATCACCAACGCGTTGTTGGTCCACGACAGCAGCGTTTCCAGAATCGGAATCGCCTGGCTGCTGTCCACCGGCTCGGAGGTGGAGAAGGACACATTGCCCTGCACGCCCGGCACGATGGTGTAGTTCTGCTTGAGCAGGTCGCCGAGGATGGCCTTCACCACCGCCTGCACCGGCTGGTTCTCGAAGTTGAAGGTCACCGCACCGTCGCCGCTGGCCGCCTTGCGCGGCTGGCTGAGTCCGGTGGCGCGCACAAACTGGCCGCTGCCTTCGCTCAGTTGCGGCTTGGGTGTGACACCCTGATCGGGCGTGGTGTTGCGTGTGTTCAACGGTAACGGTGGGGGCACCGGCTTCTCGGTGCCGGCCATGGCCTCGCGCTGCAACGCGCCGTCGTCGCTCCGGGGCGGCGGCAGCGTCTGACAACCGGCCAGCCACAGGGCCAGGGTGAGCGTACTGATGCGGGTCAACCGCGGCGTGCGCTGGATGGACATGGCTTTAATGGGCTCCCTGGGGGGGCGCCGCCTGCTGTTGGGCGCGGCGCTTCTGGATGGCTTCTTTCAACAGACGAATGCGATCGGCCTGCGCGTCCACCCCGTTGGGCGACTGCAAGGCAGGATTGGGCGTATTCGTTGGGTTGGCGGTATTGAACATCGGTCCGCTTTGCGGTGCCGGCACCGGGCCGACGGCCATGCCCGGTTGCGGTGGCGGGGCCGGCGGCGCATTGCCGTCGGCCTTGGGCATGTCGATCGGCGCACCGGCCGGCAATTGCAGTTCGGTGCGGCCAGTGCCCGATTCGAACACGGCCGAGCGCGGCTTCAGATCGACCAGGCGCCAGCTGCCATCGGGCAGCGCATCCCCCTGGCGCACGCGCACTTCGTGCTCGCCGCTCTTGTCGCGCAGCAAAGCCATGTGCAGCGGCGGGGTGAGGATGATGCCGGTGAGCTGCATGTCGCCCAGGCTCGCGCCACCGGCGGCGGCATGCATCGTCGGTTTGCGGTCGTTGCTGAAGAGCGGCTGTGTCCACACGGCGGAGAACTGCGCCAGTGGCACGGGCGGCGGCAGGCCCTGGTCGTGCGTCGGTGGCAGAGGCGCCGCCGGGCGCTGGGCGCCCCAGGACACGCCGCGTCCCACACCGGCCAGCAAGACCAGCAGCAGCGCACCGAACAGCACGGCCACCGTGCCGAGCACAGGCGTCAGGCGACGTTGGGCGGCGGCGTTCATGGCGCGGCTCCCTGCGTGTCGCCGTTCGTCGCGCGTGGCTGGCGCACATAGCCGGACAAGGTGAATTGCACTTCCAACGGCGCCGCGGCTTGCTGCATCGCCGCCACCGGATTGCGGTAGATGCTCAGGTCATCGACGAACAGGTACGGCGTGCCCTGCTCCAGATCGTGCAGCGTTTCGGCCAGCGGCTGCACATCGCAGCGCAGGGTGATGCTCACCGCCACCTTGCGATACGGCTCGTCCGGCGCGGCGGGTGGATTGGTCACCGGCATTTTCTGCGTGACATCGCACGAACCGCCCTGCGGATGCGCGGCCACCGCATCGACCACGCGCTGCATCAAACCGGCAGCGGCGGCGTTCGGATCATCTTCCGGCAGGAAGGCGTGACTGGCGGCCTGCCCTGCGCCCATCGCGGCGATGCGTTGCTGCAGCTGCGGCTTCTCGGCGATGGCGGCGGCATAGCGCGCATGCGTGTCGCGCAGGTCGTCCATCTCCGCGTGGATCGATTGCAGCGGCGCGACGAACCACCAGTGCAGCAGCGCGAAGTACGCGACCACCAACACGACCAGCAGCAACAGCACCGCCGCGATGCGGCTTTCGCGCGGCTTGAGCGTCGTCATCTTCATGGTGCGCTCCCTGAAGCCGCCGGCGCCTTGGGCTTGGCATCGTTGGGCTTGCGCAGCTGCGCCACCATGTAGAAGCGCTCCTTGCCCGTCGAAGGGTCGACCTGGATGGTGCCCTGGAAGTTCGCATCGGTGATGACGGGTGAGCCCTTGAGTGCATCCACCAGACGCGCCGCCTGTGGGCTCTGGCCCTGGAAACCGACCTGCCCGCTATTGTCGATGCTCAAACGCTCCAGCCACGCCGTGGTGGGCAGTCGCTGGCTGATGTCCTGCAAGACGCCGAGCGCCGATACCGTGCGCTTCTTGCGTTCGGCAAGAAAACCGGCAGCGCCGGCGTTGTCCTGCAATTGCTGACGCAGTCCGGCCACCTGCTGCGCATCCGCGCGCATCGCTTCCACTTCGCCGCGCATCTGGTCCAGTGCGCTGGCGCGGTTATGCAGGAACTGCACTAGCGACAGCAGCAACAGCACCATCGCTGCAGCACCCAGCGCAAAATTCAGTCGTTGCCGCGGATGCTTGCGGCGCAGGGCGAGTTCCGCCGGCAGCAGGTTCGCGCCCAGGCGATCCGCGCCGAACGACACATCCACGGCATCCACCTGCAAACCCGAGGCGGCGAGTTTGGCCAGTACGGGATCCAGCGCCTGGCGCGGCACCACGACGAGTTCTGCGGCGAAACGCCCCGGCGGTGCGGGTGCGCGTATTTCGCGCACGTCGTAGCGCACTTGTTCGACGCGGAACGGCGTTTGCCGATCCATCTCGAAGGCGCCGATCTGGGTGAGATTGTCGCGCGCCGCCAGCGGCAGGTTCAGGCGCGGACGAAGGACATGGGTGGGATCCAGGCATAGCGCCATGCGCAGGTCTTCGGCATCGATGCCGCGCAACGCATCGGCCAAGGCCACCTGCTGACTGGCGGGATCGAGCTGGCTGCTCCAGCTCGCCAGCACTTGACTGCTGCCAGCTTTGCGCACCGTCCATTCGTCGCCTTCCAGCTGGAGCAGATACCAGGCCAGGCCGCCGCCAAAGCGGCTGTGCCAGGATGCTGGCAACAGCCCCTGCAGCTCACTGCCCCACCACGCAAAAAAGCGCGGCATGGGCGAGCCACGCCACGCACGACGTGCGCGATCGAACTGCAACTGCAGCGGCTGCGTTGTCGTATTCACTCGCCCTCTCCCTCCTGCCAACGCAGCACGGTATACGGCAATGCGCCCGGGCGTATGCCCTGTAATCGCACCGTGGCGCGCAGGATCGCGCGCGTACCGTCAGCCAGCGTGGCCTCCGCACGAATACTATCCGTTACTCCCTGTATAGCGACCAGGCCCGGCTGTTGCGGACCAGCGCCACGGGACGCGGCTATGGCCTGGGCCTGCTGCGGCGTCATTCCGGGCACGGCGGCCAGGGCCAGCGCCGGCGCGGTCTGCGGATCGGGCGAGGGCCGGCCCGACCACAGCGTGACCTGCGAGGCCACCGCGCGATACGTCTTGGGAGTCATGCCCAGCACCATCTGCAACTCCTCGACGGTGCCAAACGGCCCGTGCCGGGGACCGTAGTCCAGCCCGGCATTGGCATAGGCGGCATTGGGCACCGTGCCCGCGGGTGTATAGGAAAAGCTGCGCCAGTCCACGATATTGCGGGCCAGTGATTGCGCGTCCATGTCGGACATGCCGGCGGCACGAAAGAAGTTCTGCAGCACATCCGGCGTGGCGGCGTTGAGATCGACCTTGCCGGTCTCGCTGATGATGCTGATGATCACCTTGGCGCCATCGAACGCAAACGGATAGTTGCGGCCATCCGGCACCCAGCGCTGGTCCTGCTGCGGATCCTGCAAGGCATAGATGGCGCGCATCACCCCCGCTTCCGCCGCGTAGTGCGCCTGGGTCTGCGCAAACTGATAGCGCGCCTGCAGGCCTTCGGTGCGCGCCAACATCGCATAGCCGCCGACCAGGATGGCCAGCAGCGTGCACGCCCACAGCACCACCAGCAGGGCCACACCGCGCTGGCGCTGCAAGGCCGCGTTCATTGCGTGCTCCGGCGCTGCAGGCCCTGCAGCAGATCCACGGCCTGTCCCTGCACTGCGGTCACGTCGACGCGGATCGGCGCATCGAGCAAAGGCCACGTAGTCGTGCCATCCAGCTGCAGGGCGACGCGCACGATGCGCGGCATGGCGCGCGTGTCATCCCACTCGTCGCTCCACTGCCCGGCGCGATCCTGCGCATCGGCCGAGCGATAACTGAATTTGCCGCCGCGGATGTGATCCACCAGCACTTCAGGATCGCCCACCGGCTTGGGTGCGCTGCCATCGGGCGGCATGACCGCAAAGCTCGCTTCCAGCCGCGAGGTGCCGTCGCGGTTATCCACCAGCTTCAGCTGCTGCAATTGCGGCCCCAGCTTGCCGAGATAACCGGGCAGCGGCGCGACAAATTTGAGCTCTCGCGCATCGCCCTTGAAGTAAAGCGGATCGCCCTTGTCGGTGTGCGCCAGCGGCACGGCGCGCGCCTGCGCCAGTTCACGCCTGAGGAATTGCTGTGCCGAGCGCACTTCGTCCATGCGTTCGATCGACGCCTCGCCGGAGCGCACGGTATGCGTGGCCGTGCGCACACCGGAATAGACACCCAGCAGCAGGATGGCGAACAGCGCCAATGCGCCAAGCACCTCCAGCAGGGTGAAGCCGCGTGCACGATGGACGGCGTGATGCTTCATGAGGTCCTCGCCGGACCGAGCACACGCAAAGTGCTGAAATGCGCCGAACGCGGGTGCACCGATGGTCCCCAGATCACATCCAGGTCGAGCTTCAGCACGCGTACGGGCATGTTCTGACCAACCGGCGCCTGACTCCACGGCGTCACCACCAGGCGCCAGCGATAGTTCGCGTCGAAGCGACCTTCGGTGCTACCCGCTTGCAGAGGCGTGGTGATGTCCACGGTATCGAGCATTGAGCGCGCCCACATCGCGGCCTGGCTGTGGTCGTCCGCATTGCGGGTGAGCTGGATGGAGCCGCCCGCCACTTTCAGCAAGGCCGTAAATGCAATCGCGAGCAGCAAGGTCGCCGCCACGACTTCGAGCAGGCTGAAGCCGCGCGCGTGCCGCTTCATCGCTTTGCACTCACGTCAGCGACGCTGACGGCACCGGTGAGCCACGACACATTCACGCGCCACTGGCGCCGCTCGCGCTGCAGCGTGATGTGGCCGCCGGTGGAACTGCCATCGGGGAAGAAGCGGATGCGGCCGGTGTAACTGTTGACCTGGTCTTCCTTCGCGCTGGTGATCCCTAGGCGCATTCCCGAGGGAAGGCGCACGCTGGGACCGTTGTCTGCGCGATAGGTGTTATCGCGTGTATCGACATCGAAGGTGTGTTCGTTGCCGTGCACGATGGCCTGCGTGCGCACACCGCGCAGCGCAGCGGCGAGTTCACCGCTCGCGGCGTTGACGCGCGCACTGGCCAGGCCCTGCGTCACCGACACCGCGACGGCGGCCGCCGCGATGCCGATCAGCAGAATCACGGCCAGCATTTCGAGCAGGGTAAAGCCACGCGCCGCACCCGAAGTGCAGTGGGTTGACGTGCGTGGCGATATCCCTCGCATGCTTACTGCCAGTTGCCCACGTCAGCGCTGTAGCCATCGCCGCCGGGCTTGCCGTCCTGGCCGTAGAAGATCAAGTCGAAGGCACCGTGATCACCGGGGGCCTTGTAGCCAAACTCATGGCCCCACGGATCGTGCAACTCCGACTCCTTCGCATACGGCCCCTGCCAGTTGCGCGCGTTGGCCGGCTTCACCATCAGGTCCTGCAGCTGCTGCGGCGGGGCGCCGTTGTCGAGCGCATAGTTCTCGATCTTCTGGCTGAGCGTGGTGAGCTGGGCCTTGCCCGCGCCGTACTTGCCCTTGTCGACGTTCTTGCCGACCTGGGTCACCACCACCGCGCCGATGATGCCGATCAGCACGATCACCGCCAGCATTTCCAGCAGGGTGAAACCGCGCGCTGCCGTATGACGGCCGAAAGTCCTTTGTCGCATGGGGTACCTCATCGTGGTTCGAAAGCAGCTCTAGAAAGGGATTACTGGATATGGCTGGTCAGATCGAGCATCGGCAGCAGGATGGCCGCCATGATGAAGGCCACCATCACCGTCATCACGATGGTGAGCGCGGGCACCAGCGCCGCCAGCAGGCGGTCGATGGCGCGGCGGCTTTCCAGCTCGAAGGTGTCGGCCACCTTGAGCAGCATGGTGTCGAGCTGGCCGGCTTCTTCGCCCACCTGCACCATCTGCAAGGCAAGACGCGGGAAGCGCTGCGCCTGGGCGAGCGCAAACGACAAGCCGGCGCCTTCCTTCACCTGCTCGGAGGCCTGCGCCAGTGCCAGATCCAAGGCCTTGTTGCCGGTGACCTGGCGGGCAATGCCGAGCGAGGTCAGCAGGGGCACGCCGTTCTTGAGCAAGGTGCCGAGGGTGCGGGCGATGCGTGCCGTCTCCACTTTGAGCAGCAGCGGGCCGACCAGCTTCATGGTGAGCAGGCGCGTGTGCCACGCCAGCTTCGCCGCCGGATCGCGCAAGCGCGAGCGGGCAATCAGTACGCCGAGAATCAACAGGATCAGCAGCGCCCACCACCAGCTCTGCAAGGTGTTGCCGATCGCGAGCACCACCTGGGTGATCAACGGAATCGGCACCTGCATGTCGTCGAAGATGGGTACGAACTGCGGCACCACATAGGCGAGCAACAACAGCAGCGAGCCGAGCACACCGACCATCAGGAAGGCCGGATAGATCAACGCGTTGATGATGCTGCCGCGCAGCTGCTGCGAGCGCTCCAGATAGTCGGCGAGGCGACGCAGGGTGTCTTCCAGCGAACCGCCCGCTTCACCGGCACGCACCAGGCTGATGTAGAGCTTGGGGAACACGCTGTGCTCATCATCCAGTGCCTGCGACAACGGCGTGCCGCCGCGCACGCGGTCGCGCACGCGCTCGATCAGCTGCTTGGCGCTGGCGCCTTCGGGCAGATCCATCAGGATGCCGAGCGCGCGATCCAGCGGTTGGCCGGCGCCGAGCAAAGTGGCCAATTGGTGGGTGAACTGCGCCAGCTGATCGCCGGTGAAGGCGCCGCGCTTGAACCAGCCGGCCATACCGCCGCTGGCGGCGCCGCTGTCGGCGGCGCGCGCATCGAGCGGCGTGTGGCCTTGGTCCTGCAGACGGCTCACCACCTCGTCGAGGCTGGCCGCTTCCATCTGGCCTTGCAGCATTTCGCCGGCGGCGCTAACGGCGCGGTAGCGGAATTGGGTCATGCGACTAACCTCCTCTCCCCGTCGGGGAGAGGATTGAGGTGAGGGGCGGGTGCTCGCGATAGAGCAGCAACAGGCGTGGTCACACTTAGCCGCGTTTCCGCGAGCACCCGCCCCTCACCCCAGCCCTCTTCCCGCAGGGGAGAGGGAGCAAGTGCAATCGCGTCAGCCTTCCTGCGTAACACGCAACACCTCCTCAAGCGTGGTAACGCCCGCTACCGCCTTGGCGATCCCATCCTCGTACATGGTGCGCATGCCCTCGCTGCGCGCGAGGCGTTCAATCTCGCCTGCATCGGCGCGCTGCATCACCAGCCGGCGCAGCGGATCGGTCATCACCAGGAACTCCATGATGGCGCGACGGCCGCGATAGCCGGTGGGATTGGTCGTGCTGGTGCCGGGTTTCCACAAACGAATCGGGCGTTCGTTGGTGTACTTGTGCAACTCGAACTGCTCAATGACTTCGGGCAGCGCGTCATAAGGGATGGCGGTCTCCGGATCCAGTCGGCGCACCAGGCGCTGCGCCAGAATGCCGTTGACGGTGGAACCCAGGAGGTAATCCTCCACGCCCATGTCCAAGAGACGGGTGATGCCACCGGCGGCGCTGTTGGTGTGCAGCGTGGAGAGCACCAAGTGACCGGTGAGCGCCGACTGGATCGCGATGCGACACGTCTCCAGATCGCGCATTTCGCCGATCATGATCACGTCCGGATCCTGGCGCACGATCGAGCGCAAAGCCCCAGCAAAATCCAGCCCGATCTGCGGCTTCACCTGGATCTGGTTGATGCCTTCGATCTGGTATTCCACCGGATCTTCGACCGTGATGATCTTCACGTCGGGCGTGTTGATCTGCGACAGCGCCGTGTACAGCGTGGTGGTCTTGCCCGAACCGGTGGGACCAGTGACCAGCAGGATGCCGTGCGGCCGCTCCAGCACATCGACGAAACGCTGCTGGAAGTTGTCGGTAAAGCCCAGCGACGCAAAATCGAACACCACCGATTCGCGGTCGAGAATACGCATCACCACCGATTCGCCAAAACTGGTCGGCACGGTGGACACGCGCAGGTCCAGCTCCTTGCCCTGCACGCGCAACTGGATGCGCCCATCCTGCGGCAGGCGGCGTTCGGCGATATTGAGCTTGGCCATGATCTTCACGCGCGAAATCACCGCGGCAGTGGAGCTCGATGGCGGCGCTTCCACTTCATGCAGCACACCGTCAATGCGATAACGCACCTTCAGGCGATTTTCGAACGGCTCGATATGCACGTCCGAGGCGCGCTGTTCGACCGCGCGCTGAAGAATAAGATTGACCAGGCGGATCACCGGCGCCTCGGAGGCAAGATCGCGCAAATGCTCCACGTCGTCTTCCACGGCGGCACTGCCGTCGAGGTTCTCCACAATGGTGCCCATCGCCGAGCGACCGGTGCCGTAGTAGCGCTCGATCAGGTCGTCGATCTCCGAGCGCAGGCCAATGCGCATCGCCACCGGCCGACCGGCCGCCAGCTGGATGGCCTGCAGCGGATACGGATCAGCGGGGTCGGAGACGACCAGGCCTAGCCCGTCCTCGCCCACCCGGACAGGCACGACATGCTGCTGCTTGAGGAAGCGTGCGGACACGTCGAGCTCGGCCGGGGGCATATCAGGCGCGTCGCGGGCCGCCAGCAAGGGAATCGCGAGCAATTCGGACCAGGCCTCAGCCAGATCGCGCTCCGAGACCAGGCCCAGCCGGGCCATCAAGCCCGTGAGCGTGCCATCGGGCGACTCTTCGTGAAGACGGCGCGCACGGACGAGATCCGACTCCTTCAGCCGCCCACGGGAGACCAGCAGCGAACAGACCGCTACCTCGCGGCCTTCCGTTGCCGCACCCTCCGCGTTGGCCGCCGGCTTAGCGACTGCCGACATGCATCACCCCGTTTCAAGACTGGTTCCAACCCGGACGTCGCCCCCAACGGCACCGGAGGCGCATTGTTAACACACCCGCCTATACGCGCGCGAGCACGGTTTCTCACCTCGGCTCACTGGTTCGGACCACACCGCGCGGCCAGT
Source organism: Dyella sp. 2YAF14 (assembly GCF_052114725.1). Taxonomy (NCBI): domain Bacteria; kingdom Pseudomonadati; phylum Pseudomonadota; class Gammaproteobacteria; order Lysobacterales; family Rhodanobacteraceae; genus Dyella; species Dyella sp. 2YAF14. Next base: position 135,418 of record NZ_JBFRFH010000010.1, read on the forward strand.
GTTCCGCGATTCATGCAAAGGACGGGCAGCGCCAATGGGCACGGCTGCGAGGTACCGGCTCGATCGCCGATTCGCAAGAACTCACCGCCACGCCGGGTGCAAAACGGCAGCGCGGGGTGGTGGATGGCGACGGCAGCGATGACCTGGCTAGCGTCGACCCTTGCGCCATCGCGGGGAGCGCCCGGTTTCTTTCATCACGGGACGCCAGAACATGCAGGCGACGGCCAGGACCATGCCCTCGGCCAGCGAACCCGCCAACTCGGTACGCACCGTCGTTTCTCGCCAGACGATCGCCGTCGCCAGCAAGACGGGCGCAGCCATGGCAAGTCCCTTCAAAGTCGTGACAAGACACAACATGGCGGCTCCTTGGTTCCACGCGCGGGCATCGCCCTGAGGCGCGACGACACCCAGCCAGGCAGCCGGCGTCAGTCGAACGCCGGCTGCCTGCCCCTCACTACCAACCGAAGCTCACGCCCACGGTGCCGCTGGATTCGCCGCCGCCCGCGATGGAGCCGCCGAGCAGCACGGCACCGTTGCCCGGTAGACGATGCGAGTAGCCCACGGCGAGTGCACTCTGTCCGCTATAGCCGCCCACCGCTGCACTGACGCGATTCTCGGTATTGGGTGCGGCGGCGATCGCGCCCGCCATGCCGGCCATGGCGCTCCCCATCGCACCGACGCGATCCAATCGCGTGTTGACAGTGTGGAACTGCTGGTTCACCTGGTCACGGAAGGCGTTGAAATCGCCGGTGGTGGTGAATCCGGTCAGCTTGGTATCGGTATAGGCCTTGGCCGATCTCAGCGTGTTCTGGTCGCCGGCATCGGCATAGGTCTTGGCGGTGACCAGGGCTTCCTGCACCTGCCCAAGGTTTGCCGCGTCGGTCTTTTGCACGCCCGCTGCTACATTGGTGACTTGCCGCTCATGACCCACCGAACCCACGGATACCGAGTTGTCGCGCGTGGCCACTGAGTTGCTGCCCAGCGCCACGGCATTGGTCGCCTTGGCTTGCGCGCTGCTGCCGATGGCCGTGCTGTTGGCACCGGATGCGAGGGCCGATGCGCCGCCGGCGGTGGCGTTGTTTCCGCTCGCCGTGGGCGCGGCAGCGTTGGTTCCGCTGACCTGAAACATGCCGGCCTGGCCGGTGCTCAGGTTGCTGACGTTGGCGATGGTGGCTTCCACCTTGCCCACGCGCGTGCCGAGCTTGTCCACCGCTTGATTGGTAGCGAATAGCTGGCCGCCGTTGACGGCGTCGGTACTGCCGTTGCCCAGCGTGCCGTTGGCCAGGTTGGTGACGACGGTGCCGCTTGCGCCACCGAGCGCCACGGTGGACTTGCCTGCATCGCCGTACATCACGGCGCCGGCCAACGCGTTATTGGCGCTGGCGACAACGCTGTTTAGCTGCGACATGTTGACGGCGTCCGTGGCGCCCATGCCTGCAGCCACGTTGGTGATGCGACGCTCGCCGCCCATCGTGCCCACGGATACCGTATTGGCCTGATCCGACACCGAATAGGCGCCCAGGGCAACGCTGTTTGCCGCCTTCGCCACCGCGTTTACACCGATCGCCACGCTGTTCGCTGCATTGGCAAAAGCGTTGTAGCCCATGGCCGTGGCGTAAGTGGCATTGGTGCCGGCGCCACTGCCAAACGCCGACGAGCCGATGCCCTGAGCCACGGCGTTGCTGCCCATGGCGGTGCTGTTGTTGTCAAAAGCCGCGCTGCCGGCGCCGACTGCGGTGCTTTCAATGGCCGCAGAGACGCTGTTGGGGCCGACAGCCACACTGTCCTCGCCCACTGCCGACGCGTTCACGCCGATGGCTTGAGCGCGATTTGCCCATGCCTGGGAGGAAGCGCCCACAGCCATCGCGTCACTCACATCGCCTATCTTGCTGGCGCCGTCGAGAGTACCGGCCGAAGCGTTGTTGCCAATGGCAAGATTGCGCTTGCCGTCCCCACCGTCGGCCCGGGCGCCAGTGCCCATGGCCTGGTCCAGGTCCGATGAAGCCAGCGCACCGTGACCCACAGCCAAGCTGCCGGCCCCACCGGCGATGCTGGCGTCACCGATTGCCACGCCGTAGGCGGTACCCGAATCCGGGGCATTGGCAAAACTGTAGCGACCAATGGCGACACTGCCGGCACCGTTGGCCTGGGCCTGATAGCCAATGGCAACGGCACCACCGGCCTCGGGGGCACCGAGCAAATTGGCACCTCCCGCATAAGCCTCCACACCCAACGCCATGCTGTTGTTCAATTCCGCCCGCGCGCCTTTGCCCAGCGCGACACTCTGCGCACCTAACGAGCTCGTACCCACACCGAGTGCCATCGAGTTAGTGCCCACCGAATGACTGTTGGTGCCGAGCGCTACGCTGTCGTCACCGTCACCGATGGCACGGAAACCCTGGGCAATCGCACGGGCCCCGTTGGCCGCCGTGTTGACACCCAGCGCGAGGCTGCTGACGCCATTGGCGTACGCGCCATAGCCCATCGCCGAGGCAAAGTCCGCATTGGTGCTTGCGCCGCTACCGATGGCGGACGCGCCCTTGCCCTGCGCCACTGCCTTCGCACCCAAGGCCATGCTGTTGTCGTCGTAGGCCACACTGCCCGCACCCAAGGCGGTGCTCTCGCTGCCATCGGCAAGGCTATGGGAACCCACCGCGCTACTGCGAGCGCCAGCAGCCGTGCTGTTGGTACCGACGGCCATGCTCTCTTCACCGCCCGCCTCCGATTGATAGCCAGCGGCAACGCTATTGATGGCGTTTGCTTTGGCCATGGCACCAACGGCCAGTGCGTGCGTGGCCGTCGCGGCCGCATCTTCGCTGCCGTCGGTGGCGCCATTGGCATCGATGAGATGACCGGCGACGTCCGTGTTGCCGCTAGCGTGCATATCGATATTCGCAACGTGCGTGGGACTGCTGCTGGCTAGGATGGTCTCGTACCCGACCTTCTCTTGGGGGGCATCACCGGCCGTTGCGGACATCGTCGCCAGCAGCAACGCGACGCCTATCGACGGGATCACACCCGATACCTGCCTTGAACCGGTTGTGCCGTTTCGCTTTGCCAACTCCGATACAACGATCAGCTTGCCGAGAGACCGATTCCAGACCTTGCTGTAGATCTTGTTCATTCAACTGCTCCTGATGGGAGCGGCATGGAACTCGCCCTATGACGTGCCAGCGGCGGGACGAATTCCATGTCGTCCGTCTATGTAGTGATGCGCAGAGCCGCGCGCGCAAACCGCGCACGCAAGTGCCGCACAAGATGGTTCGTTCGATGGGGTGTGACGGCTGCGCAGCTCCTGGCGACGCAGCTGCCTGCGTTGTGTCAGGGTTTGTAGCTGGCCTGCACGCTCACTCCGCGATAGGCCTTCACGCCAACCACGCGCAGGTAGTAAGTGGTCGCTTTCGGGACGCTCCTGACGATCACCGATTCGGCGTTGCCCACGTGCACCGAGGACGCATCGAATGACGTCGCCGCCGGCAAGGCTCCTGCCTTCACGTAGAGCGAGACGTCGCCGGTGCCACCTGCGGTACGCATCACCAGCGCGCGTGCGCCAGCGGGAACGTCGATCTTGTAGAAGGCCTCGCTATCCCCATCGCCCTGTTGGCCGGTGAGCGCCACACCGTTCTGAAGCACCTTGGTTTCCGGCGGCGGAGCCGCTTTGCCAACGGCAGCAAACACGGCTGCCTTGGCATCAAGAATGCCCGCACCGAAGGTCTTGAGTGGATCGGGGGCGAAGTGCGGCTTGTGCGCGGTCTTTTTCAGAATGCTGAGCACGTCATCGGGCGAAAGCAGCGGCAATCCAGCGGCCAGGCGCGCGGACTGCATCAAGGCCACGGTGCCGGCCACATGCGGGGTCGCCTGCGACGTACCGGCCATTCCGCCGTATATATCGCCGGCAGGACTTGCCACCGGCGTGGTGTCTCCGCTGTTGAGCGCTTGCCAGGCGAAGCCTTCGGGGTTGAGTTTGGTGCCGGATGCATCCTCGTTCGCAAAGACACCGCCGCCGAAAGCAGCGAGCGCGATGGTGCTGTTGGTGGGAGTGTTGTAGTTGGAGTAGAACGCCAGGCGGCTACCCACACCGATCGACGCCACGCTGATGACACCGGGGCAGCTGGCCGGCGTAAATTCCTCCGCGGGAGCGTCGGAGTTTCCGGCGGCAACCACCACCGCAGTGCCGTTCGCCCGTGCCCTGGCGATGGCCTTCCCGTAAATGCTGGCAGCAGTACACCTACCCCCGCCACCCAAACTCATGTTGATGACTTGAGCGGGATGCTTGTTGTCGGGCACGCCGTCCACATGTCCGCCCGACGCCCAGACGATGGCGTCGGCGATGTCGCTGTCATAGCCACCGCAATGGCCGAGTACACGCACCGGCAACACCTTGGCCTTGTATGCAATGCCCGCCAGACCGATGCCGTTGTTGGTGATCTCCGCGCCGGTAGCGCTGGCGACGTGGGTGCCATGCCAGGAACTGTCATCCCCGTCATCGCCGGGGGAAAGGCAGGCGTCGTCACCCGATGCGTACGGCGCACCCTTGGTCCAGTCACCCAGATCCCAGCCACCTGCCGCACGGCCATCCGTGCCGCGACCGGACATGAAACCGTCGACGATGAAGTCGTAGCCGTCGCCCGCCGACGAAGTGTCGACGTCGGCGTGTTTGACGATACCGGTATCCAACACCGCGATGGTCACACCGGTACCGTCGGCCAGATTCCACGCGCCTGTGATATTTGCGCCACCCCAATTGGCCACACTATTCCCGGCCGCGGTTGGCATACCGTCGCCGGGCAGATAATCCGTCTGATATTTGTCAAACAGCTTGTCGTTGGGAACGAACGCCGCGGGCGCCTTGATGCCGATAGCATGTCGCAGCACGTCGGGCTGCACATAGGCAACCGTGGGATCGGCAGCGATCGCCTGCATGAAAGCGGCAGCTTCGTTTGAGTTCAATTTGCGCGATGTGGTGATGACATGCGCGCCGATGGCCACGGTGCGCTTGTAGGCCACCTTGGGCGCGTGGATGGAAAGCGAAGACTGCGACCTGGCAGCGCGAGCCATGGCTACCGCGGCAGCCTGGCCTGCCGCTACCGGCGCAGTCGGCGTGTCATCGCGATAACGGACGATAAAACGGTTGTAGGTACCGTTGTTTGCCAGCGAGCTGGTATTGATCCGTGCTGAAGCGTCGTTAACGGATGCCGCGCTTTGAGCATGAACCGTCACGCTGAACGAAAGTGCGACGGCAACGGCGGCAGCCAAAGCACTTCGGATGGTGGTGCATTCCATGAATTGAAACCTCCCTGATGATGTCGATGCCGCCTTTCGGCAGCCGGCCTTGCCTCCACTCAAGCTCACGGTTGCCGGCACTGCGAAAGGCAACCAATCCGTTCTTTTGCGGAGACCAAACAACTATCGACGGGCGATCAGGAGACGAACAATCGAATTAGGCGCGCGCAGCTCGCTGCATTTGTCGCCACCCATAGTCAGATTTATCCGATACGGACGCGCATTGCCGCACCGCAGGGAAGCGGGCCTCTGGTGTGCTTCTGGCCGGCCCGATTCTGCTTTCGACGTCATCTTGCTGCGTCCTCATGACGAGGAAACTCCGGAGTAATGCCCTGCTTCCAGATTTTGGCCACGTAACCTGAAGTGCGCGCCGTAGGCGACCAGTGCCGCGAAATGCTGGATGCAATGAGGCGCACATTTCAGCGACGGAGCCAATGACATGCCGTCCGTCAACGTAGTGATGCGTAGAGCCGTGTACGCAAAAAGCCCGCGAGGGCGCCGCACGGGAGAGGGTTCGATTGCATGGCAACTGCGCGGCACTTGGCCACACAGCTGCCACGGTTTCGTCAGAGCTTGTAGGTAGCCTGCACGCTCACTCCGCTATAAGCCTCCACGCCGACTACACGCACGAAATATGTGGTGGCTTTGGGCACGCTCCTGATGATGACCGACTCCGCGTTGCCGACATGCACCGAGGAATAATCGAAGGAGGTGTTTGTCGGCATGCTTCCCGCCTTTACATAGAGCGAGACATCGCCGGTACCACCCGCGGTGCGAATCAACAATGATCGCGCACCGGCAGGTACGTCGATCTTGTAAGTCGCCTCGCTGTCGCTGTCGCCCTCTTGCCCGGTGAGCGGCACACCGTTCTTCAGCACCCTGGGGTCCGGCGGCGGAACGGCCTTGCCTACAGCCACGAATACGGCGGCTTTCGAGTCGAGAACGCCCGCACCGAATGTCCTGCCCTTGGTGACACCGGCATGCGGTTTGTGTGCCGTCTTCTGCAGGATGCCAAGGACATCGTCCGGCGTGAGCAGCGGCAGGCCAGCAGCCAGACGAGCCGATTGCATGAGGGCAACGACGCCAGTCACATGCGGTGCCGCCTGCGATGTTCCCGCCATCCCACCATACGCATCGCCACCAGGGCTTGGCACCGGCTTGGTCTTTCCGTTATTGACGGCTTGCCACGCAAAACCCTCGGGATTGAGTTTGACGCCTGACGAGTCATCCTTGGCATAGACGCCACCGCCAAAAGCAGCAAGCTTGACGATGTTCTGCTCGGGTCCGTTGAAGTTGGAGTAGAACGCCAATCCGCTACCCACGCCAATCGAGGCCACCGTGATGACACCGGGGCAACTCGCCGGCGAATACCCCACGGCCTCGCTGCTACTGTTGCCAGCAGCAACGACGATGCTCGTGCCATTGGCTCTTGCTTTGGCGATGGCCTTGGCCGTCGAGCTGGCGTCGCTGCACGAGCCATCGCTACCCAAACTCATGTTGATGACCTGCGCCGGATGCTTGTTGTCAGGAACACCATCCACATGCCCGCCTGAGGCCCAGACGATGGCGTCGGCGGTATCGCTGACGTAACCGCCGCAATGCCCGAGCACTCGCACCGGCAGCACTTTGGCCTTGTATGCGATGCCAGCCAAGCCGACGCCGTTGTTGGTGATTTCCGCGCCCGTGGCGCTGGCGACATGGGTCCCGTGCCACGAACTGTCATCCCCATCCTCAGGAAGAACGCAGGGATCGTTGCCTGACGAATACGGCGCGCCGGTGGTCCAATCGCCGAGATCCCAGCCACCTGCCGCGCGGCCGTCCTTGGATCGGCCGGAAACATATCCGTCGGAGATGAAATCGTAACCGTCGTCCGCCGACGAGGTGTCGACATCGGCGTGCTTGACGATACCTGTATCCAACACCGCGATGGTCACGCCGGTGCCGTCTGTCAGATTCCAAGCGCCGGTAATGTTGGCTCCGCCCCAGTTCGGCACGCTACTGCCGCCCGATGTCGGAAGACCGTCGCCCGGCAGGTAGTCCGTCTGGTACTTGGCGAACATGGGATCGCTGGGAACAAAGGCGGCGAGCGCCTTGATGCCGATGGCGTGTTGCAGCACATCCGGCTCGACATAGGCGACACTCGGATCGCTGGCGATCGCTTGCATGAAGGCGCTTGCCTCGCTCGGGTTCAACTTGCGCGAGGTGGCGATGACATGCGCACCTATGGCCAATGGCCGCTTGTACGTCACTTTCGGCGCATGGACGGACAGTGAAAGCTGCATCCTGCCGGCGCGCGTCATCGCCGCAGCGGCAGCCTGGCTTGCCACGACCGACGCGGTGGGCGCGTCATCGCGATAGCGGACGATAAAGCGGTTGTAGGTACCGGAGTCTTCCAGCGAGCTGGTGTTGATCCGCGCCGAGACGTCGTTGACGGACGCCGTGTTTTGAGCATGAACCGTGATGGTGAACGACAGCGCTAGAGTAACGGCGGCAGCCAATGCGCTTCTTGTGATGATGCACTCCATGAATTGAACCTCCCTGATGATGTCGGTGCCGCCTTTCGGCAGCGAGCGTTGCCTCGACCCAAGCTCACGTCAGTCCCGCCATCCCCATGGCGAGACCTCCAGCCACTTGCGAAGACCGAACGACTATCAACGGGCGACCAGTAAGCGAACAATCGAATTAGGCGCGCGCGTCTCGCTACCATTGGCGTCGCGAGTGGTCGGATTTGTCCGATACGGATGCGCATTGACGCATCGCGGTCGACCAGGTGCCTGGTGGGATCGCCAGTCAGCCGGCTCCTATGCCCAATATCGTCCAGGATCGTTCTCACAGCACGGAAACTCTGGGAAAATGCCCTATTCCCAGACCTTGGCCAGGCCATGCAACTCGTCGATATTGGCGCCAATCTCACCCACGAATCCTTTCGGCACGACTTTGATGCCGTGCTCGATCGTGCAAAGCAACATGGTGTCGTCCAGCTGGTGGTGACCGGCGCTTCGCGCGACGGAAGCACGCATGCCTTGGCCCTGGCCCGGGCGCACCCTGGCACGCTCTATGCCACGGCGGGCGTGCATCCGCACCACGCGATCGATTACGGCGACGCCACCGATGCGCTGCTGCGCGAGCTGGCGGCGCATGCGGAAGTGCGCGCCGTGGGCGAAACCGGGCTGGACTACAACCGCAACTATTCCCCGCGCGATGTACAGCTGGCCGTGTTCGAGCGGCAGTTGCAGATTGCGGTGGACGTGCAGAAGCCGCTATTCCTGCACCAGCGCGATGCGCATCATGATTTCATCGCCCTGCTGCGCCGTTATCGCGACAAAGTGCCGGCCGTGGTCGTGCACTGCTTTACCGATACCGGCGAGGCGTTGCGTGATTATCTCGCGCTCGATTGCCATATCGGCATCACTGGCTGGATCTGCGACGAGCGACGCGGCACGCATCTGCGTGAGCTGGTGAAGGAGATTCCCGCCAACCGCCTGCTGATCGAAACGGATGCGCCGTATCTGTTGCCGCGCACGGTCAGGCCGCAGCCGTCGCATCGGCGCAATGAGCCGATGTTTTTGCGGCATATCTGCGATGAGATTGCGCGGGATCGCGGCGAGTCACCTGAGCAGACTGCCGCGAACAGCACGGCGGCCGCACGCGCCTTTTTTGGATTGCCTACCGACTGATGCACAAAGGCCCCGCCATGGCGGGGCCTTGATCTGGCGCACGCGTAGCAGTCGTCAACCGACCACGCGCGTGCTTCCCGGTGCGAGTCCATCCAGCGCATACGGCCCGATACGTTCGCGAATCAGGCGCAGCGTGGGAAAACCCACCGCCGCCGTCATGCGCCGCACCTGCCGGTTGCGTCCTTCACGCAACGTGATGCGCAGCCAGCTGGTGGGTATCAGCTTGCGAAAGCGCACGGGTGGATCGCGCGGCCATAGCCACTCGGGCTCGCTCGCATGTTCCGCGGGCGCAGGCAGCGTGGGGCCGTCATTGAGCACAACGCCGCGACGGAGCGCATCGATCGCTTCGTCGGTGATCTGTCCGTCGACCTGTACCAGGTAGGTCTTGGGTTCTTTGTGCCGCGGGTCGGTCAGCGTATGCGCCAGCCGGCCGTCGTCGGTCAGCAGCAGCAGACCTTCGCTGTCGTGATCGAGCCGTCCGGCCGGATAGACGTCTTTTTGCTTGACGAAGCCAGCCAGCGTGGGACGCCCATCCGCATCGCTGAACTGGCAAAGCACACCATAGGGTTTGTTGAGCGCAATCAGCATGCAGCGCGCGCAGCGATCCGCCGAACGACGGATCGCTGCTCTCTCAGTGTGACGAAGCCGTCGCTGTGTCCGGCTTCACGAAGCGCAGCGTCATGCGGTCCGATTCGCCGATGGCCAGGTACTTCGCACGATCCTGCTCACCCAGGGTCAGCGTGGGCGGCAGCGTCCAGACACCCTTGGGATAGTCCTTGGTGTCCTTGGGGTTGGCGTTGATCTCGCTCGATTCCTGCAGGCGGAAGCCTGCGTCGGTGGCGAGCTTGATCACGACGTTGGTGGGCAGGTAACCGCTGTTCTTCACCGCATCCAGGCTGGCGTTGTCGGCGGCGCGGTGATCTTCCACGCCCAGCACGCCGCCGGGACGAAGCACGGCAAAGAAGGCCTTGAACATGGCCGGCGCCGTATCGGCTTCCACCCAGTTATGCACGTTGCGGAAGGTCAGCACCATGTCCGCCGAACCGGCCGGGCCAAACGAGGGCGCCTTCGGGTCGAATTCCACCAGCTGCGCCTTGCCGTAATGCGCGGGGTCGGCAGCGAACTTGGCCTTCAGGGAATTCAAATCGCGGCTAGCCTCGCCATCGGCGGCGGGCTTGGAGGTGGCGGCGATGTAGTGGCCGTTGTTGCGCAACAGCGGCGCGAGGATTTCGGTATACCAGCCGCCGCCCGGGGTGATTTCGATGACGGTGAGATCCGGTCGGATGCCGAAGAACTGCAGCGTGCCCTTGGGATGGCGATAGACGTCGCGCGCCTTGTGGTCCTGCGCACGCCAGTCGCCCGCAATCACCTGATCCAGCTGGGAAGCCGTGAAGTCAGTGGCGCTGGTGGGTGGCACCAGGGCGCCGGCTGGCTGGTCCTGCGCCTGCGCGTTGGCGGGTGTGGAGTTGCCACTGCAAGCGGCCAGCAGCACCACGGCCAGCCCAAGAAACACACGGCTATTCATTGAAAACCCCTATTGAACGTCTGAAAGGCGCACGCAGCACCGCGCGTGAGCTTGCCGGCCACGATGTATACAAAGGGTGGAAATGCGGAGGTTTTCCACCCCTGGGTGAAACTAGCTAAACACGGGAAGCTGGAGGCGGTCTTTCGCGGCCTCGGGCGGTCTCGGGGAGGCGCCGGTGCTGCCGCTCAGTAATGAATGACCGAGCGGATCACCTTGCCCTCATGCATCAGATCGAAGGCCTCGTTGATGCTCTCCAGCGGCAACACCTTGGTGATCATCTCGTCGATCTTGATCTCACCGGCCATATAGCGGTCGACGTAGCCGGGCAGCTGCGAACGGCCCTTCACACCGCCGAATGCGGAACCGCGCCATACGCGGCCGGTCACCAGCTGGAACGGACGCGTGCTGATCTCCTGGCCCGCACCGGCCACGCCGATGATGATCGACTCGCCCCAACCCTTGTGGCAGCACTCCAGCGCCGAGCGCATCACGTTGACGTTGCCGATGCACTCGAACGAATAGTCCACGCCGCCCTCGGTGAGATCGACGATGACCTGCTGGATCGAGGTGTCCGCATAATCCTTCGGATTGACGAAATCCGTGGCGCCCAGCGCACGCGCCATCTCGAACTTGTCCGGGTTGGTATCCACCACCACGATGCGGCCGGCTTTGGCCATCACCGCACCCTGCACGACCGACAGGCCGATGCCGCCAAGGCCAAACACCGCCACGCTCGCGCCCGGTTCCACCTTGGCAGTGTTGAGCACCGCACCGATGCCGGTGGTGATGCCGCAGCCGAGCAGGCAGACCTTCTCCAGCGGCGCGGCCTTGTTGATCTTGGCCAGCGAGATTTCCGGCAGGACGGTGTATTCGCTGAAGGTGCTGGTGCCCATGTAATGCAGCAGCGGCTTGCCGTTGAGCGAGAAGCGCGACGACCCGTCCGGCATCACACCGCGACCCTGGGTGACGCGGATCTTCTGGCAGAGGTTGGTCTTGCCGCTGAGACAAAACTTGCACTCGCCGCATTCGGGCGTGTACAGCGGAATCACGTGATCGCCCACTTTGAGCGAGGTGACGCCCTCGCCCACTTCTTCCACGATGCCGCCGCCCTCGTGGCCGAGGATCACCGGGAACTGGCCTTCCGGATCGGCGCCCGACAGCGTGAACGCATCGGTGTGGCACACGCCGGTCGCCACGATGCGCACCAGCACTTCACCGGCCTTGGGTCCGGCCACATCGATCTGCTCGATGGACAGAGGCTTGCCTGCTTCCCAGGCGACGGCGGCGCGCGATTTCATGGCTTGGATCCTTGAGGGCTGTGGTGGGGAATGCGAATGATGAAGGGTTGGGGCGGGATGTGAAACTGTCGGGTACGTCGACTTTGGTGCATGCCGCTACCTTGTAGGAGCGCACTTGTGCGCGACAACCTCGCGTGATGGCATCGACATAGCGCCGGTCGCGCACAAGTGCGCTCCTACACAGGGCTGTTGCCAGTCGCGTACGACATCGTCTCCGCATACTTCCCCGCCTCGCACAGCAACCACTCACGGAACGTGCGCAGCCCCGCGTGATCCTTCGCGTGCTCGGGATACACAAGGAAATACGCCTCGGGAATCTGCTGATAGCGATCGCCGAGCACCGTGAGCTGGCCGGCTTCGATCAGCGGACGCGCCATCACCATGCGCCCCAGGGCGACGCCCATGCCTTCCATGGCGCCGCGCTGCAGCGCGTCGGTATTGTCGAAGTGGGCCACGTAGCGACGCGGCAACGCGCTTTCACCGTCGGCGAACCAGTCGCGCCAGCGATCGCCCGGATCGCCCAGCAGCGGCCATTGGCTGAGGTCGTTGGGATCGAGATCGCCCATGCGCTCGATCAGCGCGGGCGACACCACGGGCGCAATCCATTCACCGAATAGCCGCTCGGTGATCAGGCCCGGCCACGGCCCGCGTCCATAGCGTACGGCGGCGTCCACCGGATCACGTTCGAAATTGACCAGCTCCACGCTGGACTGCAGGTTGAGCTGGAGCTCGGGATGCGCCGCCACCAGTCGCGCCAGGCGTGGCACCAGCCAGCTGGACATGACACCGGGAATGGCGCTGAGCGTAAGCACATCGTCGCGGCGGCAGCGGAAGCCGGCCATGGCGCGATCGATGCCTTCGAAATGATGGCTCACCGATTCCATCAGGCGGCGGCCTTCTGCCGTGAGCTGCACGCCGCGCGGACCGCGCTCGAACAACTTGCGTTCCAGCCGTTGCTCCAGCTGCCGCACCTGATGGCTGAGCGCGCTCACGGTGAGGTTGGCTTGCTCGGCGGCGCGCGAAAGATTGCCCAGCCGGGCGACCTGGACGAACTGTTGGAGGAGATCCAGCGATACGCGTCCCATCTTGAATTTCCTTCAAGGCTGGTTTGCGAATATATCGCTTTTTGGTCGCGCGCGGCGGTTCTACCTTGAGGACTCACTCAAACGGACGGGAGGGTGTCATGAGCTCGATTTATACGAATTTGCTGTTCATGCATGGCCATATCACCAACCTGGAGTTGGCGCGTCGTCTGGCTGACGCACCGCCGAGCCAGCCGCGCTCCAAGGGCAAGCGCCAGCCTACCCCCAACCTGATGACGGCCATCCGCAAGAGCGTGGCGCCCTCGAAACTTGCCCACGACGGCTGCGGCTGAGCTGGTGACACCGGCCCCGTGAGGCCGGTGTCAGAACAGTCAAAGCTTGCTCGCGGCCAGTTGGACGTTGACCGGCGTACCCAGGTCTTCCGAGGAACGGCCTTCGACGACGCTGTACTGCCCGCCACGGATCACCCAGGCGTGCTTGGCGGTATCGAAATCCGCCAACAGTCGCGGTTCCAGCGAGATGGTGAGGGTGCGGTGCTCGCCGGGTTTGAGGAATGCCTTGGCGAAGCCGGCCAGGCGGGCCGACTTGGCCCCGGGTACGTGTACATAGACCTGCGCTACCTCGGCGCCGGCGCGTGAGCCCGTATTGGCGATCTCCACCGTCGCTTCGAGCTGGGCGCCCTTTGCATCAACCTTCAACGGGCCATGCTGGAAGCTGGTGTAGGAGAGGCCATAGCCGAACGGGAACAGCGGCTTGATGCCACGCGACTGGTACCAGCGATAACCCACATTGGCGCCTTCGATGGCGTAGTCGACGGACTCGGGCTGCGTGCCGCCGGAGACGCCGGGAATCTCCTTGCGCGGCAGCTGCGAGAGATCGCGCGGCCAGCTCACCGGCAAGCGGCCCGAGGGATTGACCTTGCCCGACAGCAGATTGGCGATCGCCTTGCCGCCGTCGCCGCCGGGATACCAGGTCTCCAGCACGGCGCCAACCTGATCGAGCCACGGCATCGCCACGGGACCGCTGTTTTCGAGCACAACGATGGTGCGGGGATTGGCCTTGGCCACTGCATCGACCAGGGCATCCTGGTTGTCCGGCAGCGACAGATCCGGCGTATCGACCGACTCCGCCTGCCACTTCTGCACGAACACCACCGCCACCTGCGCCTTCGCCGCGAGCGCCGCCGCGGCGGCCACGTCGGTGCCCTCCGCAAACTGCACATCGGCCTTGGGTGCCGCATCGCGCAGCGCCTTCAACGGGGCGTACGGGTGATACATCACGGGGCCGGGCCAGGTGGTCGGCGGCAGACCCGGCACGGCATTGCCGCCCATGGCCGTCACCAGCGACGAACCGCCGCCGGCCAACACGCCCTTGTCGGCGTGCGCGCCGATCACCGCGATCGATTGCAGCTTGGTGAGATCGAGCGGCAGCAGGCTGTTTTCGTTGCGCAACAACACCGCGCCCGATTCCAGCGTTTCACGCGCGACTTTCAGGTTTGCCTGCGCATCGATCGGCGCCTTGCCGGCCGGATACTGGAACACGCCGACGGCAAACATGCTGCGCAAAATACGTTGCACCATGTCGTCGATGCGCGACTGCTTCACTTCGCCCTTGGCCAGCGCCGTGCGCAGCGGTGCGTCGAAATACACTTCCTTGTCGAACACTTCGCCCGCGGACTCCTGGTCCAGTCCCGCATTGACCGCCTTGGCCGCGCTATGTGCGCCGCCCCAGTCGGACATCACGAAGCCGGGATACTTCCAGTCGCGCTTGAGCACCTGGTTCATCAGGTAATCGTTCTCGCACGCCCAGTCGCCATTGATCTTGTTGTACGAGCACATCACCGATGCGGGCTTGCCGCGCTCGATGGCGATCTCGAAGGCGAGCAGATCCGATTCGCGCATGGCCTGCTCGCCAAGCTGCACGTTGATGGTGTTGCGCGCCGTCTCCTGGTCATTCAAGGCGTAGTGCTTGATGGTGGAGATGACGTGCTGACCCTGGATGCCCTTGATCGCTTCGGCGACGATGCTGCCGGCCAGCAGCGGGTCTTCGCCGGCGTACTCGAAATTGCGACCATTGCGCGGCTCGCGCGTCAGATTGACGCCGCCGGCCAGCAGCACATTGAAGCCCTTGTTGTGGGCCTCGCTGCCTATCATCGCGCCACCGCGATAGGCGACCTGCGGATCCCAGCTCGCTGCCGTCACCGGGCCTGCCGGCAGCGGCGTGGCGTGATCGCCGGGACGCATGCGGTCGGAGCTGGCCACGCCCAGGCCCGCATCGCTTTCTTCCAGTGCCGGGATGCCAAGCCGTTCGATGGGTGGAACGTAGCCGGCCGATGCAATCGCGCCCTTCGGGAACGGCGCCGTGGCGGGACGATCCGGACCGGCGTAGTAGCTGCGGATCAGCTGGAATTTTTCGTCCTGGGTGAGTTGCGCGAGCAGCAGCTGGGCGCGCGCATCAGGCGAAAGCGTGGTGTCGTTCCACGGCCGGGCCGTGGTTTGCGACGGCGCCGCGCCGGCCGACGTGCACAATCCCATCACAACCAAACCGGTCAAAACTGCACACCGCAGTGCGGTCATCTTGCTATTCATCCGTCCTCCTTCGCTGTCGCTAGGCCATCGTGCTCGCCTGGGCATCACACGGGCGGCGCGTATACTCGCGGGCCTTGGCACCCGAGTATGCCCCAAGATTTTCTTCCCCACATCGAACACGGAGCACATCCATGCAACTGCGTCCCCTGGGTCGATCCTCCCTTTCCGTCGCGCCGCTGGCTTTCGGTGGCAACGTCTTCGGCTGGAGCGCGGATGAACAACGCTCGTTCGAGCTGCTCGATGCGTTCGTCGACGCGGGCTTCAACCTGATCGACACCGCGGACGTCTATTCGGCATGGGTTCCCGGCAATTACGGCGGCGAATCGGAAACCATCATCGGCAAGTGGCTCAAGCGCAGCGGCAAGCGCGACAAGGTGGTGATCGCCACCAAGGTGGCGAAGTGGGCGGAGCATCCCGGCTTGTCGCCGATGAACATCAACCAGGCGGTCGAAGGTTCGCTCAAGCGCCTGCAGACCGACTACATCGATCTCTACCAGGCGCATGAAGACGACGCCACGGTGCCCTTGCATGAAACGCTCGAGACCTTCGGCAAGCTGATCGAACAGGGCAAGGTGCGCGTGATCGGCGCGTCGAACTATGTGGCAGACCGCTTTGCCGAGGCCTTGAAAGTCTCCGCCGAACACGGCTTGCCGCGATACGAAACGCTGCAGCCGGAGTACAACCTGGTCAGCCGTGGCGGTTACGAGAAGGAACTGGAACCACTGGTGGTCGCGGAAAACATCGGCGTCATCAACTACTACGCGCTGGCCAGCGGCTTCTTGAGCGGCAAATACCGCAGCGCGGCGGATCTCGCCAAGAGCGCAGCCCGAAGCGGCGCCGTGCAGAAATTCCTCAACCCACACGGGCTGCGTGTGCTCGAGGCGCTCGACAAGGTGGCCAAGGCGCACAGCGCGACGCCTGCACAGGTGGCCCTGGCGTGGTTGATTGCGCGGCCAAGCGTAACGGCACCGATCGCGAGTGCGACCACGGTGCCGCAGCTGAAGGAATTGCTGGGTGGCGTGAGCTTGCAGTTGAGCAAGGATGAGATTGCGGCGTTGGATCAGGCGAGCGGTTGAGGTTTTCGCGAAAGGCTGTCGCGCACAGGGTGCGCTCCCACGGGGGAGGCGGGAGCGCCAGGTTCAAGGCGATGGGGAGGGGGACGCCACGCCTTCCGCGTCGCTGCCGTCGGGCGCTTCGACTTGGTAGCCCTGGGCCTTGAGGCGGGCGATCAGACCTTTCGGCGACAGCACTTCTTCCATCGGAAGCATGGCGAAGGTCTGCGTATGGGTGGAAAGTGCTTGTTCCGCCGCGCCTATCCACAAGGCATCGGCCTTCTGCTTCACATCGTTGAAACCCAGCTGCTTGGCGAAGCCCGCCTCGGTCACGGCCGAGATGCATGCTTCGCGCTGGTCGTTCATCGGCAGCTTGCGCAGCGTGTCGATATCGCCCGTAGACCAGGCATTCGCGCGCTCGGTGATTCGGCCCATATCGCGCTCCACGGTATCGAGCGTGCGGCCGAAGCATTCGCGGTCGTCCATGGGCGATGTCTTGAACGTCTTCACCGCGTTGCGCGGTTCCTCGATCATCACTGTGTAGCGCGCCGTGACGAAGTTGACGTTGTGCTTCTTGGCGATATTGCGGACCGAATCCTTCACGCCGCCGGAGGAGGTGAGTCCGTAGTGCTTGATCGCCTTGTCGTACAACTCGACCGCGGCAAAGATCGGGCGCCAGTTCTCGATGCCGCTGTCGTTGCCGATGTATTGCTTCTTCAGCGTCAGCCAGCGCGCATAGTCTGGCGCCGGCACCATTTGCTGCAACGTTTGGCCATCCGGGTTCTTGCGTGCGCCCACCAGCGACGGCAGCAGGAAGAGCTTGCCGAAGAAATTGGTCTTGGGCTTGAGCGATACCGACGGCGGCCCCAACACCTCCTGCGACTCGGCGATGGTTTGCTCGACTTCGTCGGTCTTCCATTGGATTTTGTCGGGCAGCGGCGACAACGTGCCGAGCACCCACATCACGTGATCGCCCTTGCTCACCTTCCACAGGCCGGGGCCGGGCTGGATGCCGCTGACGGTCACCGCTTCGAGATTCTGCACCTGGCCCGCCGCGCTGCTTGCCGGCGCAGGTGCCTGCTGTGCAACCGCCGTGCCCGCCATGGCGAGCGGCCCCGTCAGCAGGAGCATGGATAACGAACGAGCCAGGCGGGTGGGTGTCATCGTTTCGAATTCCTTGAAGGGCTGCTTTGAGACACGCGTGCAGCAGCCGGGTTCCTTGTGGAGGTGCGTTCGGCGAGCCGACGCCGCTGCCTGCGCGCCATTCTAGAACGCTGGCTCGCGGAGAACGGCGACAGCCGATGGATCTTTATCCAGCTGCCGTTTGGTTTCGCATCAACGCGGCGTTCATCATGGCCCGCGAGATGCTGGCGCGCCCAGGCAAGGCGCGACGACGCGTTTCAACACGCCGCTGTCGTCCGGCCAGCGAAATGTCGCCTTAAGCGTCTCGCCGCCCTTGGCAGCCGGTATGGCGAGCGTCACGCTTCCACCGCCTGCGAGCCCCTGTTTCGCCACCGCATCAATGTCGCCCGTGGACGCGCCAAACACGAACGGCGTACCGACATTGAACGCACCGCCATCGCCATACCAGCCGCCAACCTTCAGCTTGACGGATGTCGCCGGCATACCCGTCACGACGAGGGGACCGTGCGCCGTCGCGTCAGGCCCCTCAAATGGGTCCGTATCAAAGCCCAATGCCTTGGGGTCGATCACCAGTTCCATCGATACGCGTCCGCCATCCGTACGACAGGCGAATGCCAGCGTCGCGTTGGCCGTGTAGTGCTGAAACGTCGCGCTGCCGGCGATGCGTGCGCGATACAGCGGCGCCGCTTGCTCCGGCTGCTCGAACAACCAGAGGTTGGCTGCGCCATGGGGCGTTGCGCTGAGCGCGAGCGATGGACACAACGCCAGCCACGGCAAGAGACGCCAGGCCCTGCGAATGCTGTGTGCGTCACTTCGAATGATTGATGGTGTCAGCATGACTGTTGTTCTCCAGCGAGCGCGCATCCGGATCATTTTGACCGGCCAGGGTGATGCGGTCCCCAAATGGATGGTCGATTTCCATCTGGCCCACAGCCGCGACACGGTGTGCCCGGCCTCTTCAAAGATCCCAGAATTCAACAACGAGGCCTGCCCGAAAGGCGCCAGGAAAGCCGTACGAACCCTCCCGATTTCTCCGGGGTCGAGCGGAAATTGGCTCACCGCAACAACGTGCTCTTCGCTCTGGCGCCGGTCAATCTGATTATTTCGTGCCAACTGTCGCCAACGTACTGCACCAAAAGCAGAAGGGCGCCATCGGCGCCCTTCTATTTCACTTGCTTGGTCGACAGTTGGCTCAGCCCTGCAACGGCGCCAGTGCGTCGTTGAAGGTCTTGCTCGGGCGCATGGCCTTGGTGATCAGCTCGACGTTCGCGTGGTAGTAGCCCTTGATGTCGACGGGCTTGCCCTGTGCGCCGTTGAGCTCGCCGATGATCTTTGCTTCGTTCTCGGTCAGCGCCTTGGCGATCGGCTCGAACTTCGCCTTGAGCTTGGCGTCGTCGTTCTGCGCGGCGAGTGCCTGTGCCCAGTACATGGCCAGGTAGAAGTGGCTGCCGCGGTTGTCCAGTTCACCGACCTTGCGGGCCGGCGACTTGTTGTTGTCGAGGATCTTGCCGTTCGCTTCGTCCAGCGTCTTGGCCAGCACGCGGGCGTCGGCGTTGTCGTAACGGTTGGCCAGATGTTCCAGCGACGCGGCGATGGCGAGGAATTCGCCCAGCGAATCCCAGCGCAGGTAATCCTCTTCCACGAACTGCTGCACGTGCTTGGGCGCCGAACCGCCGGCACCGGTTTCGAACAGGCCGCCGCCAGCCATCAGCGGCACCACGGAGAGCATCTTCGCGCTGGTGCCCAGCTCCATGATCGGGAAGAGATCCGTGAGGTAGTCGCGCAACACGTTGCCGGTCACCGAGATGGTGTCCTGACCCTTGCGGATGCGCTCGAGCGAGAACTTGGTGGCGTCGACCGGCGACAGCACGCGGATGTCCAGACCCGACAAATCGTGATCCTTCAGATAGCGCTCGACCTTCTTGATCACCTGCGTGTCATGTGCGCGGTTCGCATCGAGCCAGAACACGGCCGGCGTGTTGGACAGGCGCGCACGCGAGACGGCGAGCTTCACCCAGTCCTGGATCGGCGCGTCCTTGGTCTGGCACATGCGCCAGATGTCGCCCGCTTCCACCGGCTGCTCCAGCAGCACCTTGCCGGCTTCGTCGATCACCTTGACCACGCCGTCGCCGGCGATCTTGAAGGTCTTGTCGTGCGAACCGTATTCTTCGGCGGCCTGCGCCATCAGGCCTACGTTGGGCACGCTGCCCATGGTGGCCGGATCGAACGCACCGTTCGCCTTGCAGTCGTCGATGACGACGGCGTAGACACCGGCGTAGCTGCGATCGGGAATTACCGCCTTGGTGTCCTGCAGCTTGCCTTCGGTGTTCCACATCTTGCCGGAGTCGCGAATCATCGCCGGCATCGAAGCGTCGATGATCACGTCGCTCGGCACGTGCAGGTTGGTGATGCCCTTGTCCGAATTGACCATGGCCAGCGCCGGGCGGTTGGCGTATTCGGCCTTGATGTCGGCGAGGATTTCATCCTGCTTCGGCTGAGGCAACTGGCCGAGTCGCGCGTACAGGTCGCCGATGCCGTTGTTCGGCTCGAAGCCCACGCTCTTGAGCGCATCGGCGTGCTTGGTCAGCACGTCCTTGTAGAACTCGTTGACGGCGAAGCCGAACATGATGGGGTCGGAGACCTTCATCATGGTCGCCTTGAGATGCAGCGAGAACAGCACGCCCTGTTTCTTCGCGTCTTCGATCTGCGCGTCGATGAAAGCGGTCAGCGCCTTCTTGCTCATCACGGCGACGTCGATGATCTCGCCGTCCTTCAGCGCGGTCTTTTCCTTCAGCACCGTGTTCGAGCCGTCCTTGCCGAACCACTCGATCTTCACGCTGGTGGCTTTTTCAACGACCGTCGATTTCTCGCTGCCGTAGAAGTCGCCGCCGTCCATATGCGACACGTGCGTCTTCGAATCCTTGCTCCACGCGCCCATCTTGTGCGGATGCTTGCGCGCATAGTTCTTCACCGAGAGCGGTGCACGGCGATCGGAGTTGCCTTCGCGCAGCACGGGGTTCACGGCGCTGCCCTTCACCTTGTCGTAGCGCGCCTTGACGTTCCACTCACTGACGTCCTTGGGATCTTCCGGATAGTCCGGCAGCGCGTAGCCCTGGGACTGCAGCTCCTTGATCGCGGCCTTGAGCTGCGGCATCGAGGCGCTGATGTTGGGCAGTTTGATGATGTTGGCTTCCGGCGTGGTCGCCAGCTTGCCCAGCTCGGTCAGATCGTCGGCGATCTTCTGGTTGTCCGGGAGGATGTCCGGGAACTGGGCAATGATGCGGCCGGCCAGCGAGATGTCACGCGTCTCCACCTGGATGCCGGCGGTAGCGGTGAAGGCCTTGATGATCGGCAGCAGCGAATGCGTGGCGAGGTACGGCGCTTCGTCGGTGAGCGTGTAGATGATCTTGGGCGTGTTCGACATTGTCTGCTATGACCTCGCTGGCTACGGCGTATTCAAATTGGGGGTTGCGCGCCCGAAGGCAGCGCCGTGCGCGGACGCACACGTCGCCCGAAGCGTTCGACATGGGGTCGAAACGGGCGGACGAAAGCCCCTCATTGTCACGATTTCGCGGAAGGGGCGAAAGCGTGGGGGTGTAGCCATGCGCAAACGTATGGTGCGGCGAGGTTTTTTTGTGGGAGGCCACCCTGTGGGCGACCGGCGACGGAGCGCGGATTCTGCGCCGCCGCAGTCGCGCACAGGGTGCGCTCCCACAGGAATGCGTTTGATCAGACGCCCTCGACGGCCGGATGACGCTTGGGCGCACGACGCCGTGCACGCCACGCGGAGTAGCGATCGGCCAGGCAGGAGAAAATCACATACAGCGCCGGCGTGCTGAGCAGGGTCAGGCTTTGCGAAATCAGCAGGCCGCCGATCAAGGCGATACCCAGCGGGCGACGCAGGTCCGAACCCTCGCCCAGGCCGATCGCGATCGGCACAGCGGCAAGAATCGCCACCATCGTCGTCATCATGATCGGGCGGAAGCGCACCATGCTCGCTTCATAGGCCGCCTCTGCCGGACTCAGGCCATGTTCGCGCCGCGACACGAGGGCAAAGTCGATCATCATGATCGCGTTCTTCTTGACGATGCCGATCAACAAGACCAGCGCAATCTGCGCGATCACCGACAGCTCGGTATCCGTGTACCACAGCGCCAGCAACGCGCCGACACCTGCCGCGGGCAGCGTGGAGAGGATGGTCACCGGATGGATCAGGCTCTCATACAGCATGCCCAGCACGATGTAGACGGTGACCACCGCGCCCAGCAGCAGCCATAGCATGCCGCTCTGCGATTGCTGGAAGCGGCGGAAATCGCCACCGATATTGATGCGGATGTCACCCGGCAGGCGCATCTGCGAGCCAGTCTGCTGGATGATCTCCAAGGCCTCGCCCATGCTCACGCCGGGCGCGAGATTGAAGCTCATGCTCATCACGGTGTACTGGTTTTCGTGCGAGATCTGGGTCGGCGCGAGGCCTGGCACCTGTTGCGCGAACGCCGTGAGCGGCACCATCTTGCCGTTGGTGCTGGCCACGTAGACTGCATCGATGGCCGCCGGCGTGGCCGTCTGATTCGGCAACGCGTTGACGACCACCTTGTACTGGTTGAGGTCGGAATAAATCGTGCTGATCTGGCGCTGGCCGAACGCGTTGTACAGCGCGCCATCGATGGTCCCGATGCCCACGCCAAGACGCGCGGCCTTGTCGCGATCGATCACGATGTTCTGCTGCAGGCCGGCGTCGTCGACATCACTGCCCACGTCCTTGAGCTTGGGATTCTTTTTCAGCTCGGCGACGAGTTTGGGTAGCCACAAGGTGAGCTCTTCGGGATTGTCGCCCTGCAGCGACACCTGATACTGCGCGCCCTGGCTGGTGCCGCCGCCACCGCCGAAACTCGGCAGATCCTGGATGGGACGCAGTCGTACATTGAGATCCGGGTAGCGCGCCGCCTTGGCGCTCAGGCGCGCCAGCACGGCAAACGTATCGTCCTTGCGGCCTTGCGCATGCGTCTTCAATTCGATGTCGAAGGTGCCCGAGGAACCCTGGCGGCTCGTGCCCAGACGCGAGCCCACGCGCGCCACGTCGTGGTCCTTCTTGAGCATGTCGATCAGGCGCTGCTGGCGGGCCACCGCATCCTGGAACGACACGGTGGCGCCGGAGGTGGCGCGGCCACGGATAAGGCCAGTGTCCTGCGGCGGGAACAGGCCGGTCTTCACCTGGCCGAACAACAGGATGGTGATGGCGATCAGCACCAGCGGGGTCAGCGAGAACGCCAGCGCGTGCTTGATCGAGAACTTCAGGCAGCGCGAGTACACGCCGAGCATGCCGGCCTGGAATTTCTCCAAGGCCACGCCCACCTTCGTGGTCGGCTTGTCCTGCTCGTGGCCGCTGAGGAACTGGCCGCACAGCGAGGTGGTGAGCGTGAGCGAGACCAACGCCGAAACGATGATCGCCGCTACCAGCGTGATGGTGAATTCCTTGAAGAACAGGCCGGTGATGCCGCTCATGAACAACAGCGGCAGGAACACCGCTACCAGCGACGCGGTGATGGAGACGATGGTGAAGCCAATCTCCTTGGCGCCCGCCAGCGCCGCCTCCATCCGCGTCATGCCCTGGTCGATGTGGCGCACGATGTTCTCGATCACCACGATCGCATCGTCCACCACGAAGCCGATCGCAATCACCAGCGCCAGCAAGGTGAGGTTGTTGAGGGTGAAGCCCAGCACATACATCACCATCGCCGCACCAGCGAGCGACAACGGCACCGCCGCCGTGGCGATCAGGGTGGGCGCCAGCCGGCGCAGGAACAGCGCCATGGTCAGCATCACCATCAACAGGCTGATCAGCAGAGTGGCCTGCACTTCATGCAGCGAGGCGCGGATGGTGGGTGTGCCGTCGAAGTACGGCGTCAGCGTGGTGCCGGGCTGCAGGTAATCGCGCAGCAGCGGCACCGCATCTTTGACGCGATCCACCGTGCCGATGATGTTGGCGGTGGACTGGCGATACACGTACATCAGGATCGCCGGCTTGCCCTGGAACCACGCCGCCTGATACGCGTCCTGCAGGCCGTCGTACACCTTCGCCACGTCGGACAAGCGCACCGGCGTGCCGTTGTTGGAGGCGATCACCAGGCTGGCGAAGTCGGCCGCGTTGTGCAGCGAATCGTTGGCGGTCACCGCCATGGTGGTCTTGCCGTCGGACAGGAAGCCCTGCGGCGAGGTCACGTTGGCCGCGGTGAGCGCATTGCGCAGCTGGTCCGGCGAGAGGCCCAGCGCGTTGAGCTGGCGCAGGTTGACGTCGACGCGGATGGCCGGTGTCGCAGCGCCGAGGATGTCCACTTCCGACACGCCTTCGAGCTGGCGAATGCGCTGCGCGAGCAGCGAATCGGCGATGTCGTAGAGCTCGCGCGCCGACTGCGTTTCCGAGGTCAGTGCGAAGGCGATGATCGGATCGTCGTTGGGGTTGGCCTTCTGGTAGCTCGGCGGCGCATTGAGTCCGCTGGGCA
The DNA here is from genome assembly GCF_052114725.1 of Dyella sp. 2YAF14. NCBI lineage: Bacteria > Pseudomonadati > Pseudomonadota > Gammaproteobacteria > Lysobacterales > Rhodanobacteraceae > Dyella > Dyella sp. 2YAF14. The sequence goes on from NZ_JBFRFH010000010.1 coordinate 159,530, forward strand.
GGTCCGACTGCGCGGCATTGATCGCCGCCTGCACGTCGCGCGCTGCCGAGTCGAGATTGCGACCCGCCTCGAACATCAGGAACACCTGCGTGCTGCCCAGCGAGCTGGACGAGCGCATGGTGTCGATGCCCGGCACCTGGCCGAGGTGGCGCTCAAGCGGCGCAGCCACGGTGGAGGCCATGGTGCTGGCGCTGGCGCCGGCCTGGCTGGCCTGCACGAAGATCACCGGGAACTGCATATTCGGCAACGCGGCCACGCCAAGCAGCGCGTAGCAGATCAGGCCTACGGCGAAGACGCCCATGGCCAGCAACGAGGTACCGATCGGGCGGCGAATGAAAGGACCGGAAATGTTCATGCCGTCAGGAAACCAGGTACGACGCGCGGGGCGCGAAGGAATTCAAAGAAGCCGCACACCACTGAGGAGGCGCGCGCACGAAGGTACGTATATACCGCACATTAACGCAAGAACGCATGACGGTCGGTTTGGTTGAAGCCGTTTGAGCGTGGATCGACGGAATATCTCCTCGCCGTCATTCCGGCGCAGGTGGCTGGAAGTCAATCGGTATTAGACGTCTAAATGCAGGAGTCTCAGGGATTGCAGCTGCGCTTTGAGCGCGGCCATGGAATCCCACGGCAGGATGGGCGAATTGCCGCGCTCGTCGGGCGGGTTCTGCAGCAGCCCGTCTGACCAGCCGCCGCAACCGGTCAACGGCAGCAGCGGACGATGATGCAGCCAGGCCAGGCACACTTCGGAGATCGTGCCGGCGCGTCCGCCGATCACCAGGCAGGCGTCTCCCGCCAACGCCATCAACAGGTTGCGCGCGTCGCCCATGCCGCAGGGAATGACTACGCTGGCGGGCCAGTCGTCCTCTGGCATCGCATCGGCCGGAATGATGCTCAGGACCAGTCCGCCCGAGTCGATGGCTCGCTGCGCCGCGTGCCGCGTGGCGGGACTGCCGCAACCGCTGACCACGGTGATACCTGATCTCGCCAACAGCTCGCCTGCCTGACCGGCCAGCTCATAGGCCTGCGAGCCCGGTTCGGCGCTGCCCAGCACGCAGACCTGCGGCTTTCTCAGTTTGCTCATGTCGTCACTCCGGACCTGGGGAAATTGCACAACGAAAAGGGGCGCGCCATCCCGGCCGCGCCCCTTTCGTGGTTTTGCCGCCGACCCGGCAGGTGCCGGATCGGCGTGGTTGCCATTACATGGCGCCTCGCGTCTGCGCACGCGCCAGCGCGCGCTGTTCGCGACGCTCCTTCAGCCAGTCGGCGAAGCGTTCCATGTAGAGATAGATCACCGGCGTGGTGTACAGCGTCACCAACTGCGACAAGAGCAGGCCGCCGACGATGGACACGCCCAGCGGACGGCGCAGTTCCGCGCCGATGCCATTGCCCAGCGCCAGCGGCAATGCACCGAGCATGGCCGCTGCCGTGGTCATCATGATCGGGCGGAAGCGCAGCAGACACGCGCGACGGATCGCCTCGCGCGGATTCATGCCGTCGCGCTGCGCCTCGATCGCGAAGTCGATCATCATGATCGCGTTCTTCTTCACGATACCGATCAGCAGCACGATACCCACGATGCCGTCCACCGACAGGCTCATATCGCACAGGATGAGCGCCAGCAACGCACCCACGCCGGCCGGCGGCAGGGTCGAGATGATGGTCAGCGGGTGGATGTAGCTCTCGTACAGCACGCCCAGCACGATGTAGATCACCACGATGGAGGCAACCAGCAACAGCACTTCATTGGTGAGCGAGGTGGAGAACTCCGCCGCCTTGCCGATGAACTGGCCACGCACCTGCGGCGGGAAGTTGAGCTTCTGCTCGACCCCACGAATCGCATCCACCGCCTCGGACAGCGAATAACCCGGCGCGAGGTTGAACGACACCGTCACCGCCGGCAACTGCTGCTGATGGCTCACCACCAGCGGCGCCGTGGTCACTTGAGCCGTGGCCAGCGAAGCCAGCGGAATGGTGCCGCCGCCACCGATGATCACGCCGGTATTGGCCACGCCCAGACCCGTGCTGGTGGACGAGTTGCTCGAGGCCACCTGGCCGAACGCGGTGGCATTGCTGCCGGTCAGCGCGCCGCTGCCATTGCTCTTGACCGTGAGCTGGTTGAGCAGCGCGGTGCTGGTGCGGAACTGCGGCGCCACTTCGAGCACCACGCGGTACTGGTTGAGCTGGGTGAAGATGGTGGAGATCTGGCGCTGGCCGAACGAGTCGTACAGCGTGTCGTCGATGGTCTGCACCGGCACGCCCAGGCGGCTGGCCTTTTCGCGATCGATGGTGAGCTTGAGCGAGGTACCCTGGTCGGCGAGGTTGTTGTCGACGTCGGCCAGCTCGGGCAGTTCGCGCAGCGCCTGCGTCATCTGGTTGGCGTAGCCGGAGAGCTCGGTCGCGTTCACGTCGGACATCGAGTACTGGTACTCGGTGGCCGATACGCGGCTATCCAGCGTCACGTCCTGCACGGGCTTGAGGTACAGCTCCACGCCCGGAATGCCGGCCGCTTCCTTCTGCAGTCGCGCCAGCACCTCGTCCAGGCCGTCGCGGTCGCCGCGATCCTTCAGCACGATGCTGAGCTGGCCCTGGTTGAGCGTCGGGTTGATCGAACCGGCGCCGATGAAGGCAGCCACGCCTGTCACGGCCTTGTCGCGACGCAATGCATCGGCGACGGCCTTGGTGCGCACTTCCATCTGCGGGAACGCCACATTCTGGTCGGCCTGCACCACGCCGGTGACCAGGCCCGTGTCCTGCTCGGGCAACAAGCCCTTCGGAATCACGACGTAGAGGAACACGGTGAGCACGACTGCCGCCGCTGCAACCAACAGGGTGAAGCGCTGGTGGCCGAGCACCCAGTCCAGCGAGCTCTCGTACACGTTGACCGTTCGCGTCCACCAGGTTTTCTTGCCGGCGGCGGCGTGGCGCTCGTGCGCGTCGTCGCCCTCGGGCAGCGCGTCGGGCTTGAGCAGGTAGGCGCACATCATCGGCGTCAGCGTCAACGACACCAGCATCGAGATGGCCACCGCGATGGTGAGCACCCAGGCGAATTCGTGGAACAGGCGACCGGTGACGCCCGGCATCAGCAGCAGCGGCAGGAATACCGCGATCAGCGACACCGTCAACGACAGCACGGTGAAGCCGATTTCCTTCGCACCGATCTCGGCCGCTTCCTTGCCGTCCTTGCCCTGCTCGATGTAGCGCACGATGTTCTCGATCATCACGATCGCATCGTCCACCACGAAGCCGGTGGCTACGGTGAGCGCCATCAGCGAGAGGTTGTCCAGCGACATGCCGGTGAAGGCCATCACGCCGAACGTACCCATCAGCGACAACGGCACCGCCACCGACGGAATGATGGTGGCCCACAGGCGACGCAGGAACACGAAGATCACCGCCACCACCAGGAAGATGGTGAGGATCAGGGTGAACTGCACGTCTTCGACCGAGGCGCGGATGGTGATGGTGCGGTCGGCGAACACATCCAGATGGACGTCCGCCGGCAACACGGCGCGCAGCTGCGGCAGGATGTTGCGGATCTGCTCCACCGTCTGCACGATGTTCGCGCCCGGCTGGCGACGGATGTCGAGCAGCACGGCGGGCTTGCCATTGGCCCAGGCGGCGAGCTGGTCGTTCTCCACGCCGTCGATCACGTTGGCCACGTCCGACAGTCGCACCGGCGCGTTGTTCTTGTACGCGATGATGGTGTCTTTGTATTCGGCCGCATCGGCCAGCTGGTCGTTGGTGCCGATGCTGTAGGACTGCGTGGCGCCGTTGAGCGTGCCCTTGGGCGCGTTCACGTTGGCCTCGGTGAGCGAGCTGCGCACGTCCTCCATGGTGAGGCCGAGGTTGGCCAGCTGCGACGGATTGACCTGCACGCGCACGGCCGGGCGCACGTTGCCCGCAATCGACACCAGGCCCACGCCCTGCACCTGCGAGAGCTTCTGCGCGAGGATGGAGTCGGCGTAGTTGTTCACTTCGCGCAGCGGCAGGCTGTCGGAGGTGAGCTTGAGCGTGATGATCGGCGCGTCGGCCGGATTCACGCGGTTGTACACCGGCGGATACGGCAGCGTGCTCGGCAGCGTGCCGCGCGCCTGGTTGATGGCCGCCTGCACGTCCTGCGCCGCGATATCGATATCGCGGTCCATCGCAAACTGCAGCACGATGGTGGACAGACCCGCCGACGAGTCGGAGGTCATCATGGCGAGGCCGGAAATCTGGCCGAAATTGCGTTCCAGCGGCGTGGTGACCAGGGACGCCATGGTCGATGCGCTGGCGCCCGGATATTGCGTGGTCACGACCAGGCTGGGCGCGTCGATCTCGGGCAGCGCCGACACCGGCAGCTCGCGGTAGCCGAGGATGCCGAGCAACAGCACCGCCACCATCAACAGCGAGGTGGCGATCGGTCGGCGAATGAAGAGTGTGGAGAAGCCCATGGGGTTAGCCGTCGATGTGTGTGGCGGGTGCCTGTCCTGCGGCGCCCCGTGTCGTTGCTGAAGGGGTTAGCAGCGAGTAGCGAGGGCGCAAACCCGAACTGCTCGCCAGCCTTCATGAGTGGCGATGGGCCCGGTTGTCGCGCCCTCGCCACCCACCCCTCGCCCCTCTCAAATCAGCCGCCGCGGCGGCCGCCCTGCTTGGCGTTCTTCTTGGCCTTGTCCATCTCGGCCGCGGTCGGCGCTGCCGGCACTTCACCCGGCTTGAGCGCCTTGACCTTGCTGCCCGGCTTGAGGCGGAACTGGCCTTCGGTCACCACCAGATCGTTGAGCGCCAGGCCCGAACCGATCATCACGTGGCTGTCGCCCACTTCACCGGCCACCTTGACCGGGTTCATCTTGACCGTCTGGTCCTGCTGCACCAGGTACACGTAGTCGCCATCCGGACCGCGCTGCACCGCCTGCGCCGGGATCACCAGGCCGCCCTTCACGGTGCGCACCTTCAGGCGCGTATTGACGAACTGGCCCGGCCACAGCTCGCTCTTGGCGTTCTGGAACACCGAGCGCAGCTTGAACGTGCCGGTGGTGGTGTCGATCTGGTTGTCGACCACGTTGAGCGTGCCATCGTCCGCAATGGTGTGCGCGTCGGAGCGGTCCAGCGCCAGCACTTCCAGCGGATCGCCCGAGGCGGCGGCAGCGCGCACCATCTCCAGGTTCTGCTCCGGCAGGGTGAACATCACATAGATCGGATGGATCTGGGTGAGCGTCACCACCGCGGTGGTGGTGGTGACCACATTGCCCGGATCCACGTTGCGGATGCCGGCCACGCCGTCAATCGGCGAGACGATGTGGGTGTAGTCGAGGTTGACCTTGGCGGCGCGCACGGCGGCCTTGTCGGCCGACACCATCGCGGCGAGATTGGCCACGTTGTTGCGGAAGGTGTCCATGTCCAGCTGCGCCACATAGCCCTGGGCCACCAGCGCGTCGTTGCGCTTGAGCGTGCTCTGCGCGGTGGAAAGCTGCGCCTCGTCCTGCTGCTGCTTGGCAGTGGACTGGTCGTAGGCGGCCTGGAACGGACGCGGGTCGATCTGCGCCAGCAGGTCGCCCTTCTTCACTTCCTGGCCTTCCTTGAAGTTGATGCTCAGCATCTGGCCGCTGATCTGCGGATTGATGGTGACGGTGTTGAGCGCCTGAACCGTGCCCAGCGCGGTCAGGTAGACCGGCACATCCTGCTTGAGCACCGGCTCCACCGTCACCGGCACCGGTGCGGCGTCCTTATCCTTGTCCTTGTCCGAGGCATCGCCGTCGGCCTGTCCCTGTCCCTTGTGCTGACCGCGGTGCTGACCCTGTGCGCCTTCCTCGGCAGCGGGCTTATGCAGCAGACGGAAGCCCACGGCTCCCACCACGATCACGGCCACAACGATCAGCGCGATCTTCCAAAAACGCGACATGAAAAAACTCCCAGAATGAAAGACAGGCCACCCGACCCCACCGGTGCGCTCCGCGCGCCTGACCTATGTGTCGAGTGAAAGGATAGGGTCAGATCAACGAAAATAGACAATGCCAGTTGACAGGGGTGCCCCATGACCGATGGCAGGGTTTTCCAAGCGTATCGCGTCCAAATGACGAAACTTGCATGAAATCAGGGCTTATTCGGGCGCGACACGTTGTCCGCCCGACCCGACTGAAACTTGCCGCGGCCTTCGTCTATACTCGGCTAATTGTTGCCTGAACCATAGCTAATCCGGCCTCTTCGGCTGTCCATTGATCTGTCCATTGAATTGGAGTCATTGCGTGAGCGGTTCCATGACGAAGTCCGACCAGAGCTTCATGCGCAGCTTTTCCATGCTGATCGCGGGCCTGAGTGTATTGACCCTGTTGCTGATCGGCGGCGCCTGGTGGATCTACGACCACGAGCCGAAGGAAATAAATCCCCAGACCACCGCACAAACCCAGGCCCGCATCGCGCCGGCCGGTGCGGTTTACGCCGGCGACACCGGCCGCGCCGCCATGCAGGCCGCGCAGGAAGCCGCCGCCAAGGCTGCCGCCTCGCAAGTGGCCTACGGCGGCAGCACCGACGGCAAGACCATCTACGACAACCTCTGCCACGCCTGCCACACCGCCGGCGTCGCCGGTGCGCCCAAACTGGGCGACAAGGCCAACTGGGGTCCGCGCGTGGCCGAGGGCATCGACACCCTGGTCAAGCATGCCATCGACGGCTACAAGGGCCCGGATGGCAACATGATGCCGGCCAAGGGCGGCAATCCGGCGCTGACCGATGAGCAGGTGAAGGCGGCGGTGCATTGGATTGTGGATCAGGCGAAGTAAGCGCTTCGCTGTCGGTAGTCGCAAGAATTTGGATGTTGGGAAAACGCCGCCGCTGGGCGGCGTTTTTCTTTTGTGTGGTGTGCACTTGGGTGTGGTGAGGGCCGCATTCTCTTGCTGCGCATCGGCCTCAGCCCTTCAGCCACCGTCCTGCCCGCTTGTCTGTGGGAGCGCACCCTGTGCGCGACGGCCACGCCGCGGTGTATCGCTCCGTAGGTTCGTCGCGCACAGGGTGCGCTCCCACAAAGAGCAGGCCGTCACCCACGGGCCCGGGCGCACACTTGTAGGAGCGCACCTTGTGCGCGACCGCAGCGCTGGGGTCTACCGCTCCGTAGGCTGGTCGCGCACAGGTGCGCTTCCGACTTTCGCCGGGACGACGAATAGACACGTTCCCGCGAGCACCCGCCCCTCACCCCAGCCCTCTCCCCGGCGGGGAGAGGGAGCAAAGCAGACGTCCCACACGACGAAGCCCAACCCCAATCCGCTACCATTACCCCATGAACGACCAGTCCCCCAACACCACCCATTTCGGTTTCCGCGACGTCCCTGTCGCCGACAAGCAGAAGCTAGTCGGCCAGGTGTTCACTTCGGTCGCGAGCAGCTATGACCTGATGAACGACCTGATGTCGTTCGGCATCCATCGCCTGTGGAAGCGCCACTTCGTCGCCATCAGCGGCGTGCGCCGCGGCGATCGCGTGCTCGACCTGGCCGGCGGTACCGGCGACATCGCCGCCCTGCTCAAGCCGGTGGTGGGCGCCGACGGCGAGATCATCGTGGGCGACATCAATGCGGCCATGCTGGGCGTGGGTCGCGATCGCATGACCGATCGCGGCCTGGTGTCGGGCCTGCGCTGGACCCAGCTCAACGCCGAAGCCCTGCCGTTTCCGGACAACAGCTTCGATGCGGTGACCATGGCCTTCGGCCTGCGCAACGTCACCGACAAGGACAAGGCGCTGGCGGATATCTGCCGCGTGCTCAAGCCTGGTGGTCGTGCGCTGGTGCTGGAATTCTCGCGCGTGCAGAGCGAGCTCTTCAGCAAGCTTTACGACTTCCACTCCTTCAAGGTGCTGCCCAAGCTCGGCCAGCTGTTTGCCGGCGACGCGGACAGCTACCAGTACCTGGCCGAATCGATCCGCAAGCATCCGGACCAGCAGACGCTGAAGGGCATGATGGAGCGCGCCGGCTTCGGCCGCGTGGACGTGCGCAACCTCAGCAACGGCATCGTCGCCATTCATCGCGGTTACAAGTTCTGATGTTTGCGGCGGCTCGCACCAAGGTGCTCCTGGCCGCCGCGCTCCCACTGCTGTTGGTCATGCCCAGGCTATGGGCAACCGAGGAGCAGCGATTCGAGTTGCTTCCGGTCTCTGCGCTCAACGCGACCATGAAGCAGTGCTCGCGTGACACCCCGCATGCCACTGGAGCCTGGACGCCTACGACTGCCCAGTTGCTCGAATTGGAATCCCAGCTTCCCCAATTGGCCACACTCGCGACGCAACAGGGCATATCCCCATCCATCGGCGATCGGACGGCTTCCTTTCGGCAATATCTTGGTGTGATCGTCGACGGCCATCGCTTTATTTACGTCAACGCCGCAGTACCGAAAGAGAAACCGGCCAAGGTTGCTCACATTGCGAGCAAAAGCACTGGCACTCCTTTTCAGGCAGAGGCAGAGCCCGAGCCCATCATCGTCTGTGACGGCGGGAATCATTTCTGGGGTGTGCTTTATGACCCGGAAACCCAGCAGTTCTCACAGCTGAAAACCAACGGCTTCGCCTAGTGCCACGGCCGCTGCGTCGCCCTGAGATTGACACCGTGCTGCAGCCCTATCGCCCGCTCGCCCTGTTCGCCGCCCTGCTCGGCTGGTTCGGCCTGGCGCTACAGCTGTGGTTCTCGATCCGCCTGACCCAGGGCAACGGCGGTACGGCGCTGGAAGGCGTGTGGCTGTTTCTCGGCTTCTACACGATTCTCTCCAACCTGCTGGCCACCAGCGTATTGACCGCGGCAGCTACCGGCCCACGCAGTCGGCTCGGCGTGTTCCTGTCGCGGCCCGGCGTGCAGACGGCGGCGGCGATGAGCATCGTGATCGTCAGCGCCATCTACAACCTGATGCTGCGTCAGTTGTGGAGCCCGTCGGGCTGGTTGCTGGGGGCGGATGTGATCGTGCATGACGCCATGCCGCTGCTGTATGTCGGCTACTGGTGGCTGGCGGTGCCCAAGGGCGGACTGCGTTGGTCGCAGGTGCTGGTGTGGCAGAGCTATCCCGCCGGGTATTTCTTCTACGTGCTGCTGCGTGGCGCGGTGAACGGTTGGTATCCCTATCCGTTCCTCGACGTGCGCGCGCTGGGTTATGCGCAGGTGCTGATCGATGCGATCGGCGTGCTGGCGGCCTTCATCGTGGTCGCCTTGCTGCTCGTGGCCGCCGGTCGATGGCAGGCGCGCCGACAACGGCACGCCGCCGCCGAAGTGGCCTGATCAGCCCGTTCGAAAGTCGTCGACCACATCGCCGTACAGACGCGTTTCCGCCTCGTGCGCGTGATCGCGCCACGGCTCGGCCAGTGCGGCGGTGTACCACTGGCGCATCGCTGGCAGCGCGAGCATGCGATGGACATACGCGGTCGCTGCGCCGTCCGTCGGAATGTCGTAGCTTTGAATGCGAAACACCACCGGCGCGAAGAACGCATCGACAGCCGTGAAAGCATCGCCTGCGAGGAAAGGACCGCCGAAGCGCGCCAGGCCCTCGTTCCACAATTCATTGATGCGCGCGATGTCCGCCTTCAGCGCAGCATCGACCGCATGCAGCCGCACGCGAACGCCGCAACTCATGCCGCAGGCATTGCGCAGCGTGCTGAAGCCCGCGTGCATTTCTGCCGAGGCACAACGAGCCCAGGTGCGCGCATCGGGTCGGGATGGCCAGACGCCGGCGTGACGCTCGGCGAGATACTCAATGATGGCCAGCGAATCCCACACGACGGTGTCGCCGTCGTGCAGGCAGGGCACGCGCCCGTTCGGTGAAAACTGGCGAAACACATCCCAGTTGGAGCCTTCGCCGAACACGTGCAGCTGTTCTTCGAACGGGATGCCCAGCTGGGTCATCAAGACCCAGGGACGCAGCGACCACGACGAGTAATTCTTGTTGGCGATATAGAGCGTGGTCACGGCGGCTCCGGCAGCGCTGATCAGGTGTCGATGATCAGCAGCGTACCGCGACTGCCGCCCTCCACACTGTGCGGCATGCCCGCCGGAACCACATACAGTTCGCCCGCTTCCACCCGCAGCACCTCGCCGTGGATGCGCAGCACCATCACGCCGTCGAGCACCAGCAGGGCTTCGTCGTAGTCGTGGCTTTCTTCCGGGTAAGACCGCTCGTCCATGCGCAGCAGCTTCAGGCGCGCGTTGCCGAAGCTGGCGAGCACGCTTGAGGACCAGGCCTGGGGCAGCTGGGCGGCGACATCGGCCAAGCGGAGCGGCGCCACCTCAGTGCTGCTTGGCCGGCGCGGCCACCACCGGCGCGCTTACCGGCGCGCGGCGGCGGGCATTGGCGAGCACCACGCCACCCACCGTGATCACGCCGCCCACCAGGGTCAGCAGCGTCGGGCGCTCGCCCAGCCAGACCCAACCGATCAACACAGCGATCGGCGGCGAGAAATAGATGAAGCTGCTCACCTGCGAGGCAGGCGCGCGCTGCAGGGCGGCGTTCCACGCGATATAGCCGATGAAGGTGGGCGCAATGCCCAGCCACAACAGCGCACCGATATGCGATGCCGGGGCATGCATCAGTGCCTGCGGCAGATGCAGGCCAAACGGCAGCGAGGCGAGAGCACCGACGAAGAAGGTGAAACCCGTGACGCCAAGCATGGTGTTGCGCGCGAATAGCGGCTTTTGCCACACGAAGAAGATCGAGCACGCCACCACGCTGACCAGCACCAGGGCCGCCATGGGTTCGATCTTCACGTCCTTGCCGCTGGTCAGCACGACCACCACCACGCCCACCAGCGCGATGCCCAGTCCGGTCAGCGTGCGTGGCGACAGGCGTTCGCGCAGCCAGATCGCCGACAAGGCCGCCGTTGTCGCGGGCACAAGTGAGATCAAGATGGCGGCGGTGCCGCTGGCCACGCGGGTTTCGGCCGTATTGAGGCACAAGTGGTACACGGTGAGGCCGATCACGCCGAGCAGCGTCAGTTGCGGCCAGTCGCGCCTGTCAGGCATCGGCACTTTTTTCACCACCAGCAGGGCGGCGAAACACAGCGCACCGATGGCCAGGCGCGCCAGCGCCACCTCGCCCGGGGTGAACGAAGCCAGCGCATAGGCGATCGCGGCATAGGCCGACGACCAGGTAAGCAGCGCGATGCCGATAAAAACCAGCGCGCGCCCATCGAGGCGTTCCGGGGTTTGCATGGACTTGATCCGGGTGGGGAATACTGCGCATCGTAAGTTTTGCCGTGCTGCGCTTGAATGATGAATCAGCGTAGGATGGTGATGTTTCGCCAACGAACGAAATGTCTATGAACGCAGTCACCTTTGAATCGAAACCGATCTGGGACGCCACGGATTGGTTGCTGCTGGAGGCCCTCCAGCAGGACGCCCGCCTGGGTTACGCCGAGCTCGGACGCAAGGTGAAACTCTCACCACCGGCCGTGGCCGAGCGGGTGAAGCGGCTGGAGGAAGCCGGCGTGATTTCCGGTTACCGCGCCGTGCTCAATCCCCGCAAGCTCGGTTATGAGATCGACGCCATGATCCGTCTGCGCTGCGATGGCGGCATCTGCGCCCGGGTGGGCGTGCTGGTGGCGGACATCCCCGAAGTGCTCGATTGCCGCCGCCTGGCGGGCGAGGACTCGGCCCTGCTGCGTGTGGTGGCCATGTCCATCCAGCACCTGGAAACCGTGCTGGACCGGCTGCTGAAGATCCACGCCAGCATCAGCACCACCACGCTCGTCGTGCTGCAGACCCCGCACGAGAACCGACCACTGACCCGCACGATGTGGAATGCTGGCCGGGCGCTGCTGGACGACTAGCGTCCGGCACCGGCGCGCTGGGAGGAGGACGTTGGCGCCATGATCACCGTAGCGGCACGCATCTTGCCTGAGAGTGGCATACCGCCAGCTCCGAGCCAGCCCTAGCCTGCCGAACGCGTCCCATGGAACCCGACTTCCTCAACAAGATCATGGATCTCCTGTGGGATGCCATCTGTGTCGTGGACATGGAGGGGCGCTACGTCTTCGTCAGTGCGTCCTACGAGCGCATCTTCGGTTACAAGCCGGAGGAAGTGCTCGGCAAGCGCATGATCGAGCTGGTGCACCCGGACGACCGCCAGGCCACCATCGAGGTGGCCGCCGCCATCATGTCCGGCCAGCCGCAGTCGCACTTCCAGAACCGCTATATCCGCAAGGACGGCACGGTCGTGCACATCATGTGGTCGGCGCGCTGGTCCGAGGCCGACCAGGTGCGCATTGCGGTGGCGCGCGACATCACCGCGCTCAAGCGCGCCGAATCGATGACGGCCGCGCTGCACGCGATTTCCGAAGCTGCGCACACCGCAGACAACCTGCCGGCGCTGTATGAAGAGATTCACCGCATCGTCGGTGCACTGCTGCCCGCGAACAATTTCTTCGTGGCGCTGTACGACCCCTTGCACGCCGAACTGAGTTTTCCGTATTTCGTCGACGAACGCGACGAGGCGCCGCCCGCCCAAAGCATCGATTCGGGCACGTTGACCGCGCAACTGATCCGTACCGGACAGGCCTTGCTGGTCACGCCTGGCACGCCGACCGACCCATCGCTGCCGGTGATCGGCACTGACGCCTTGCACTGGCTGGGCGTGCCGCTGTGCTCGCAGGGCGCCGCAGTGGGTGCACTTGTTGTGCAGAGTTATTCGGACGCGACGCGCTATACGGAAACCGACAAGGAGCTGCTGCAATTCGTTTCCACCCAGGTCGCGGCGGCAATCGAACGCAAGCAGGCAGAGCAGCGGCTGCATCACATCGCGCGACACGATCCGCTGACCGACCTGGCCAATCGCGACCTCTTCCACCAGCAATTCGAGGCGGCGCTGGAGAACGTGTCGCGCTTCGGCGGCAATCTCGCCCTGCTCTATATCGACCTGGACAAGTTCAAGCAGGTGAACGACCGCTACGGCCACCACACCGGCGACCTGCTGCTGTGCGAAGTGGCGCAGCGCATCCGTGGCCATCTGCGCGAAGGCGATGTGGTGGGTCGCATGGGTGGCGACGAATTCGTGGTGCTGCTGTGCCGACTGCAATCGGTGGCCGACAGCATCCAGGTGGCGGAGAAACTGCGGGCCGCGATCAACCAGCCATTCCAGCTGGCGGATCGCACGCTGCACGCATCGACCAGCGTGGGTGTGGCGACTTATCCGCGGCATGGGCACACCTCGCGCGACCTCACCCGCGCGGCCGACGCGGCGATGTATCAGGTGAAGAAGGAGGGCGGCAACCGCGTGCGCGTGGCGCTGCCAAACGACCTGCCCGAAGACGGCGAGCGCGCCGGCGCCGGCTCACCGCGCTGAGACGTCGCGGTAACCCGCGAGTTTTTTGTGGGAGCGCACCCTGTGCGCGACAACCTGACGGAGCGGGAACGACGAGGCGCCTGTCGCGCACAAGGTGCGCTCCCACAGTATTCAAAGCTTGAGGTAGATCTTCTTCCGATCCATGGCATAGACGATCAGCCACCACAGCGCCACGAACGCGATGGCAAAGGTCACCGACGCCACGTACGGTCCGGCAATCGGCGTGATCCAGCTGGCGAACACGCGACGATAGAGGGGATCGAGAATGCCCAGGCCGAGCAGCAGGATCTGCATCAGCTCGGAACCGCCGTAGGCCGTCACGGCATTCACGCCAAAGCGTCGCCCGATGGCCGGCCAACCGCGCTGGTCAATCAGCACATGGAACAGCACCAGCGCGAGCGTGGCCCAACCTGCGGTCCACAGCACGAACGACGAAGTCCACAGATTCTTGTTGAGCGGAAACAGCAGCGACCATGCGAAGCCCAGCAGCAAGTACGCGATACCGGACAGCGCCAGCGCCTTGATGTTTTTGTCGCGCAACCAGTGTCCGGCACGCAGGCCGAGCAGACTGGTGGCAAGCGAAGGCAGGCAGCCCAACAGTCCTTCCGGGTCATGGCCGCGACCGCTGACCGGATCGATCTGATAGACGGTGTGGCCGAAGATGGCGAAGTCGATGCGGCTGACGATATTGGCGAACGGCTCCAGCGAACCTCCCGCCAGCAGCAATACCCAATAGCCCAGCAGCAGCGCGGCGATGGTGATCCATTGCAGACGCGGCTTGACGTAGATGGCGAACGCAGCCGCCCCCGCGAAGCACACGCCGATGCGTTGCAAGACGCCAGGGAAGCGCAGGTGCGCCTGCGGCATGATCGCCCATGCCAACAGGTTGATGGCCACGCCGAGCAACAGGATGCGCAGGCCGCGCTTCAGCGCTGCGCGCATCAGCAGCCCTTGGTCGGCGCCCTGCTCCACCCGCGGACCGATGGCGAGCGCAATGGAGACGCCCACCACGAACAGGAAGAACGGAAACACCAGGTCGGTCGGCGTGCAACCATGCCACTGGGCGTGTTCCAGCGGCCCGTACACGTGATCCCAATCGCCGGGATCATTGACCAGCAACATCAGTGCGACCGTACATCCGCGCAACGCATCAACTGAAGGCAGGCGGCGAAGCGCATCACTCATGGTGCTGGTTTATCTGCCGGCACCAGCGTCACCGCGCCCACACCGTAGATCGGCCCCGTGATCGGCGAGGTGAACACCAGACACAAGTCATGCGTGCCGGCCTGTTTCGCCAAGGCGCCCTTCAGGGTGAACGTGGCCGGCTGATCGGTAGGCAACGGGAGCGAGGCAAGCTGCTTGCCCTTGCAGCTGTCCATATGCACCACCAGCTCGCCCTGCGGCGTGGCCGACGGATATGCCTTGACCAGCTTGGCCTCGTGCGCCAGCGCGTAGTTGCGCGGCAGGCTCGCGGTGTCCACGCGGATGGCGGCGATACCGTCGAGCCTGGCCGCGCGATACATGCGGCAGTTGTCGAACACGTTGATCAGATACGTCGGCGCCATGCTGGTGGCATCCGGCGTGGGCTGTACGCGCAGGCGGAAATCGCTGCCCGGACAGTTCTCCAGCTCACCCGTGGTGCGCGTGCGCAGCGATGGCAGATCGAGCACACGCGTACGCGCGGCAGCCAGCGGCGTGCCGTCAGCGGCCAGTGCCACGGCCTTGATCGTGGTGGGCAGCTTCACCGTGAAGGGACGCACATACAGCGGCGAGGACGCATCCGGCTCGCGGCCATCGGTGGTGTAGTGCAGGCTGCCGACCTTGGCCTGGTTCGATAACTTCACGCTGGCCTGGCCGCTGCTGATGGCGGCATTGCGATCCGTGTCGATCGACGCCGCGAATGCGCTGTCGGCGTATGCGATGTCCTGCATGCGATAGCGCGCCAACTGGGACGGCATGCGCTCGAGGAAACCGTGCCAGTCGTGTTCCTTCGCCGGCGTCCACGCCGCTTCGGACAAGGCGGCGATGCGCGGGAACACGTTGTGCTGAACATGCCGCATGGTCGGCATATGCTCGGTCCACAGATTGGCCTGCATGCCTAGCACGTGTTTCGCCTGCGCCGCGCTCAGCGCCTTGGGCACTGCCTCGAAGTCGTAATAGCTCTGCAGCGACATCGACGGCAGGCGGCCGGTGGTCTCGTCCGGCAGATCGCTCTGCATCTGGTCGAGATACAGCTGCGGCGCCGGCGACAGCACCACATCGTGGCCAAGCTTGGCCGCATCGATGGCGCCCTGCGTGCCACGCCACGACATCACCGTGGCACTCGCCGGCACGCCGCCTTCGAGGATTTCATCCCAGCCGATCAGGCGACGATTGTGGGCCGCGAGGTACTTGCCCATCTGATCGATGAACCAGCTCTGCATCGCGTCTTCGGTCTTGATGCCCAGCGTCTTCATGCGCGCCTGCACGGTGGCAGACGCCTTCCATTGATCCTTGACCGCTTCATCGCCGCCCACATGGATATAGGTGGACGGGAACAAGGCCATCACTTCGTCGAGCACGTTCTGCAGGAACTGCAGCGTGTGATCGTCGACGTTGTAGAGGTAAGGATTCACACCCCAGTCCACCGACACCGGCGGTCGCGTGCCGGTGACGCCAAGCTCCGGATACGAAGCGACCGCGGCCTGCGCGTGACCAGGCATATCGAGTTCCGGCACGACGGTGATATGCCGCTCGGCGGCATAGGCCACGATGGCCTTGATGTCGTCCTGCGTGTAGAAGCCGCCGTAAGGAGCCGGCGGTGCCTGCTTGCCGAGCGTGGGCGGCGTGCGCCAGGCGCCTATGCGGGTGAGTTCGGGGTAGCGCTTGATCTCGATGCGCCAACCCTGGTCATCCGTGAGATGCCAATGTAGCGTGTTGAGTTTGTGCTGCGCCATCTGATCGATGACGGTGCGCACTTCGGCCGGTGTCCAGAAATGGCGCGCGGAGTCCAGCATCATGCCGCGCCACGCGAAGCGTGGTTCGTCGCGGATATGCGCGGGTTCCACGCGCACATCGCCGGTACCCGGCGATGGCGTCATCAGCTGCCATGCGGTGATGGCGCCGTAGAACAGGCCGGCTTCGTCGCGCGCCGTGATGCGGATGCCTTGGGGCGTCACATCCAGCGTATAGCCTTCGGCGTTGGCGACCGGCGCCTGCGGATCGCGCTTGAGCACGATGGCACCCTCGCCGGGTGCACCCGCTTTCACGGCGAGTTGCAGATGGCGCGTGTGAGCCGTGAGCGAGGCAAGATACTCGGCCGTGCGGCGCGCATCCGCATCGCCGCTGTCGACCACGATGGCCGTCTGCGGCGTCACGGTGAATCCTTGACCACTCACGCTCAGCTGCGCCGGCATCGGGATCAGGTTCACCGGTGTGGCGCCGTGGGCGAAGGCGGAGAGACCACAAAGGGCGAGGGCCAGTACGCAGGATGTTTTCTTCATGGTTCGTCTCGTCATGTGACGTCAATCATGGGGAAGGCTGATGGCGAACAGATACCACGCATCGTGCGGAATCCACTGTTCGGTCCAGCGCCAGTCTTCGTCCTTGCCGGTCTGGGCGTAACCGAGGTCGAAGGCGATGCCCTCATCGTCGTTCAAGCCCGAGGTGATGCCGTTGATGATCGCGCCCGGCGCATTGGTGTACGCGTACGAGTCGAAGAACATGTACGGCGCGTTGTTGTGGCCGCTGCCCATCAGCATGCTGCTGTCGTACGGATTGCGGCCGAGTATCCAGTGCAGCTGGTTCCAGGCGTAGGTTTGCAACTTCTTTCGGAAAGCTTCGTCGCCTGCACTGGCGTACAGCGGCGCAGCCACGCGCGCCGCCGCCGCCAGCGAGGCGATGCGCGCATTCTCTCCCTGCCACCACGGCGCGGCCTCGGTGTCGTGTGGGAAGAAGAACGCCGTGCGCACGCGGCCATCGCCGCCGCGCACCAGCTGGCGCGCATAGCCGAACGGATTGCTGACCTCGCTCGTGACGGTCAGCTCGGCTTCGAGCGAGCGCTTCACGATGTCGCGCACCTTGGCCTGGCGCTTCGTATCGGCGATACCGGCGTACTCAACCAGCGCGACGACCGGCAGGCCGGCGTCCGAGGGATGGAAGAACGGACGCGTGCCATCGTCGGCGCGCCAGTAGTCGCGATGGCCGTCGTGCGTGATCAGGCGCGCAAGCAGGCGATCCGCTCGCGCATCCGCGGCTTTGCGCCAGGTCTCGTCGTGCGTGGTGCGATACAGCTCCACCGCAGCGAGCAAGGCGCAGTAATCGTCGGTGATGTTGTCCTTGCCGTCGTTGGTCAGCTCGCGATTGTGGGCGTCGAGAAAGCGATAGGCGTCCTCGGCGGCCTTGAGGTAATCCTTCGCAGTGAAGTCGCCATCGACGCCGGTACGTGCCGCCAGTGCGAGCGTGGCAATCGCCATGCCGCCGCCAGCGCGGAAACTGGCCTCATACGCATGCGGACCATGAGCCGGCTGATCGACGCGCTCGGTGTGATCGCCTGGCTTGAGCTTGATCTGCGTACGCCAGTTCGGATCGCCGATGCGGCGATCCTGCGGCAGCTTGCCGGGACCGGGACCGTCGATGGACTGATAGAACGAACCGTCGGGACGCTTGTCGCGCACCAGGAAGTCGGCACCGAACAAGCCCTCGTCGAGCAGGCGACGGATGTACTCACGGAAATTCTTGTCGTTGCGCGCTTCCAGCTGCTGCCAGGTGCGCAACAGGCTCCAGGCGGCTAGCGGCAACTGCTGAGTGTTGAAGTAACTGGTCGGGTTCTGGTGCGACAGGTGGATGCCGTAGTCGCCCGTCGCGTCGTACCAGCCACCATGGATATCGAGCGTGCCCGGCGTACCGTCGGGATGCGGAAGATGGGTGTCGGCCTTGTCCAGCAAGCCGCTGGAGCGTTGGCCCTTGAAGTAATAGACCACGTTGGAGAGCGTGTTGCGCTCGAGCACGTTGTCCTGGATGGCGAAGGTCGAGGAGCGTGTGTCGCTGCTGTCCTGTGCGACGTCCACGTAGTAGTGCCCCGGTGTACGCATGCTGCTGAAATCGGCGATGGCGTAGCTGCCGTTCCAGCGAGCCACACCCGTGGGCGCGGAAAGCTTGCCTTCCATGGCCACCTTGCCTGAGTTGGCGTCCACAACGCGAAACGTCTGCGGCGATGGGCCGGACGCATCCATCACGATGGCCTGCTTGACCGCGCCGGTGTCGTAACCGACCTGGTCGACCAGTACCTTCCCTTCCGATGCCAGCGCACCCTGCGCGACCAGCACCGCGAAGATCATCGCAAGACGTTGCTTCATGCCATCGGCTCCCGCAGGTTCTTGGAACGGCATTCGAGACCCCGAAGAAAAATCGGGCCCGGCAAGTGTGCCGGGCCCGTTGGCGGGGAGGAAGCCTTAAATCAGATCTTGAAGCGAAGGTTCACGTAGTACTGGCGGCCGTTCACGTAGAACGCGTAGGGCTGCTTGCCGTAGTTCGGGCTGAGCGTGTAGTACTTCAGCTTGGGGTTGTTGAGGTTCATGGCGTCCAGGGTGAGCGACATCCACGAGTTGATGTTGTAGCCGAACGAGGCCGCCAGGTTGCCAATGCCATCCTGGTAGAACGTATCGGTACGGCTCACGCCGGCGTAGAACGACGAACGGTAGGTGTAGCTGATGCGGGCGTTGAACATCTGGTTTTCGAAGTAACCGGAGACGTTGAACGTGTTCTTCGAGGTGCCCTGGAGCGGCACGCCGTTTTCCGCCGAACCGCTGGCGTAGGTGTAGTTGGTCTGCACGCCGAAGTTGTCGCCGATCGGCTGGATGTAGTTCAACTCCACGCCCTTGACGTGACCATCGACGTTGGTCGGCACGCTGACCTGGTACGTCGCGAACACATCGCGGCCGGCCGTGTTGCTGGCCTGCTGGTCCTTGAACTGGATGTTCTGGTTACCGAAGTTGATGTAGTCGCTCAGCTGCATGTCATACACGCCGGCCGACACCAGGCCACGCGGAGCGAAGTACCACTCCAGCGCTGCATCGAAGTTGGTCGAGATCAGCGGCTTCAGCTGCGGATTGCCGCCGGTGCCGGTGTGCGTGAGGTCATCCAACGAGTACGAACCGGCCAGTGCCGAGTAGTCCGGACGGGTCATGGTCTGCGAGGCGGCGAAGCGTGCCAGCAGGTCGTCGGTCAGGTTGAACTTGAAGTTGAAGCTCGGCAGCAGCTTGTCGTAGCTGTGCTTGTAGGTGTTGGTGTAGTAGTCGCCGAACGCGGAACCGGTGATCGGGCCGTTCGTGGTGTAGATCGACACCGCGCTGGAGTTGTAGTTGATGTCTTCCTTGGTATAGACGTAACGGAAGCCCGCGTTGGCGCTCCAGCGCTCGCCGGAGAAGTTCGCCTGCAAGTAGGCAGCCGTGTCCTTCTCGTTGACCTTGTAGATGTTCTGCCAGTTGAAGCGCGTCACCGGATCGCGGTTGGCAAACTTCGCATTGAACGCGGCCAGGTCACCCGGGCTGTAGTACCAGGCCGGACCGGGGCCATTCACGCCCAGATCGCTGTTGAAGCTGCCCGGATAGTTCTTCCAGCTGGTCGGGTAGTTGGCCGGATTCTGCCAGTCGCCGGTCGGACCCTGACCGATGTCGGTCTTGTTGTCGCGGGTGTGATCGGAATAGCGCACGCCGAAGTCGAGCGTGGTCAGCGCGATCGGCGAGCTGTCGAAGGCGTATTCGCCGTCGGCCTGGAAGAAGTTTTCCTTGTCCTTCACGTGGATGTTCTGGTCGCCGAAGATCCAGCCAGCCGACGGAATGATGCCCGACGGCGTGGTGTTGTCGCCGCCGATCGACCAGTTGGTCGGATTGCCGGTGCCACGCATGCCCCAGCTCGCGCCGGCGCCGGCGCCGAAGCCCAGCTCGCTGACGTTCTGCTCGTCGCTGTTGCCCTTGCCCTGGGTGGTGCCGACCTGGCCGGTGAACGTCAGGTGGTCGGTGGCGCGCCATTCGGCATCGAGCGTGGTGAACGCAGACGAGGACGAAGCGCCCGGACGCGAGATCTGGTCGTACACGCCGTACGGCGTGGTGCTACCCGGCTGCGGAGCGAACACGGCATTGGTCAGCACGTTGCCCTTGACGGCATAGCTCTGCAGGCCTACGCCGCTGGGCACGTACTGGCTGTTCCACAGCATGTAGTTGCGGTTGAAGTTGTCCGCTTCCAGCTTGGAATAGAAGGTGTCCAGGTTCAGCGTGAGGTTGTCGAGCGGCTTCCACTCGATGTCGATCGTGCCGCCCTTGCGGGTACGCGTCTGCGTGAAGAGCGTCTGGCCGATCAGGTTCGGGTAGTACTTGTTCGCCAGGTCCGGATGGGCCACGGCGATCGCATCGGTGGCCGCGATCTTGTTATAGCCACCGACGATTTCCTGGCCGTCGCGCTGCAGGCTGCGCTTCTCATAGAAGCCCTGCGCCATCACGCCGAAGGTGTTGTCGTTGTTCTTCCAGTTGACCAGGCCGTCGAACTGCGGCTTGGTGTCGCCAGGCAGATCGGAGTACACGCCACCCACGGCAGCCTGCGCGGTGAACGGCTGGGCGAACTGCAGCGGCTTGCGCGTGGTGATGTCGACGGTGCCGGCGCTGCCGCCTTCCTGCAGCTTGGCTTCGGAAGTCTTGTGCACGGTGACTTCGCTGACGATTTCCGCCGGCAGCAGGGTGTAGCTCACGCTGCGGCCCACGGTCTGCACCTGGCTCAGCACGAACCAGTCGCCGGTGCCCACGGTGTGACCGTTGACGAGCGTCTGGGTCATGCTCGGGTTGGTGCCGCGCAGGCTCACGCGATCGTTTTCGTCAAAGCCGCCTTCGCTGGCGCTGGACGAGCTGATGTTGATGCCGGGCAGGCGCTGCAGCGTGTCGGCCACGTTCTTGGCCGGCAGCTTGCCGATGTCTTCGGCGGTGATCACTTCGATATGCGAGTCAGCGGCCTTCTTGAGGTTCAGCGATTCGGCTTCCGAATCGCGGATACCGACCACGGTGACCGTGCCAAGCTCTTTGGCCTTGGCCTTTTCAGCGGCAGTCTGTGCGTTGTCCTGGCCCGACGCGGCCGGGCCGGACTGCGGCGCAGGCGTGTTGTCGGCGGCATAAAGCGAACCGGACAGACAGAGTCCGGCGATGATGCTGGCGGCTAGCAGAGTCTTGCGGTGTGACATGGTGATCCTCCCCTCGAAGGCGTTTTCTGCAGCGGATGTTGTGGGTCGTCCGGCTGCGGCGTGGCTGTCTGGGCGTGTGCCCGGTTCAGTGCAACGGTGTAGTGCTGAGTCGGTACTTCGTTTTCCCGCGGTCTTTACGTGCGTCCGTCCAGGTACAAGCCGGCCGCACCGATCACACCGTGCTGGCCGTGCTCCATCAGTCGTACGGGAACCTGTTGCAGGAAGGCGCGCATGACGCCCTTGTTGAAAAAGCGCTGGCGGAAGCTGCTGGCGAGCAACACTTCGCGGATCTGCGGAAGAATCCCGCCGGCCAGGAACACGCCCCCGCGTGCGCCATACAGCAGGCATAGATCGCCCACGAAGCTGCCGAGCAAACCGCAGAACACGTCCAGGGCTTCGACCGCTGCCTCGTCGCTGCGCTCCAGTGCCGACTGCGTCACCTGGCTGGGCAAGCTCAGCAGCGGGGCCTGGCCGCGCAGTGCGCACAGCGCGCGATACAGATTGAGCAAACCAGGGCCAGACAGTGCGTGTTCGAACGACACGTACTCGCGATCACGGGCCAGGTAGCGAAGAATCTCGATCTCGCGTTCGTTGCCCGGCGCCAGCGCAATCTGGCCTGCTTCGGTGGCGAGCACGGTCGCATGCGGCTTGCCGGGCAATAGCACCGCCGAGCCCAAACCCGTGCCCGGACCCATCACCAGCACCGGGCCTTCGGCCGGCGCGGCGTCGGTGGCGATCACCGGCGTGGTATCGGCCTGATGCAGGAACTGCGTGGCATAGGCCACGGCTTCGAAATCGTTGACGACAGCGAGCTGCTCGATACCGAGGCTGTCGCGGATATCGCGGATGGAGACCGGCCACGGCAGGTTGTCGTTGACGATGGCGTCGCCCAGCACATACCCCGCACTGGCCACGGCACAGCGGTTCACGTGCACGTTGTGATCGAGCTGGCCGACGAAGTCCTGCAGCACGGCGGTGAGGCTGGGCCAGTCGGCGCAGGCATAGCGGTGGTACTGCAGCACGGTCACCGGACGCGTGCCGTCCGGCTCGCGGCTCACCAGTCCGATGCGAGCGTGCGTTCCTCCGACGTCCGCAGCGAGAAACATGGCTTCTTGCGCCAAGAACTCACGTGCGTTGTGGCTGACCCCTTC
Organism: Dyella sp. 2YAF14; assembly: GCF_052114725.1. Lineage (NCBI taxonomy): Bacteria > Pseudomonadati > Pseudomonadota > Gammaproteobacteria > Lysobacterales > Rhodanobacteraceae > Dyella > Dyella sp. 2YAF14. The sequence continues at coordinate 182,171 of NZ_JBFRFH010000010.1, forward strand.
GACCACTTGCGATCCCCTCGTCATCCTGATGTCACGTTCCTGTGAACTCTCCCTCATTTGGCCGGAGTCTGGGTAATGGTTGACAACGTTGTCAACAATCCATCCGGCACATACGAAAATGGCCTATGCGGCAGGGCAGCATCTTGGTTCTACTGGCAGGCTGCCACAGGTCCCATGATCGTCATCAATCGCTTGTTTAATATGTATTTTTAATCCATTTCAGCATCGCCAGGAAACGATCTCGCAGCGCGCCATGGCGACCCCCATGGCGCTTGACTCAGGCCAGCCATTTGCCCTCTGACACGGGGGGATTTTCGGCCTCTATTCCCCTGTCGCGACAGATGAAAGCGGGCTCATTTGACAACGTTGCGAAGTCCGCGAGTCGCAGGAGCTCGCGACGTAACTTCACGTCTCCTCAATCCGCCAGTGATGTGAACCTGCGCCGAAAAGATCGCAAAGAACTGCGCAAACAGGCTGTTTTCGTGTGATGAGCGCCAATGGGAGCGCAGGGTTTTGCCTGGACACGGGTGTGTCGCAGTGCAAGTCGGCAAACTCAGTCTCTTCTGCAACACTCCACCTGACCCGCCCCCCCCCGCCCACGAATCGCCCGCATGTCGACACGCACAGAGCAACTCAGCCCACGTGCTGAAAGAGACGATGCCGGGAAGGTGCGCGCGTGACATTTCCGCTGGCCGACGTACAGATCGAAACACTGGCCGAGGACGCATGGCTGTTGCGCTTTGGCGAAACCATCGACGCCGCCGTCAACGATCGCGTCCACGCCGCAGCCGCCAAGCTGCAGGCGGGCCTTGAGAACGTGGAATGCGTGCCAGCCTATGCCAGCCTGTTGCTGCGTTTCGATGTGCTGCAATGGCTGGACGATGACGGCCGCTTCGGTGCCGAACGCCTGCGCGCAGCGATCGCTGCCGCATGGAACGAGCACTCGTCAGTGGCAAAGGCGGTGCGCGAAGTGAGCATTCCGGTCTGCTACGACGGCGCCGACTTGCCTGAAGTAGCCACGCATGCGCGGATATCGATCGAAGAGGTGGTCGCGCGCCACACGGCTGCGCGCTATCGCGTCGCCATGCTCGGCTTCGCGCCCGGATTTCCCTATCTGCTCGGCCTCGATCCCACGCTGGCCATGCCGCGCCGCAGCCATCCGCGTACCAGCGTGCCCGCCGGCAGTGTCGCGATCGGTGGGCAGCAGACAGGCATCTATCCGCAAAGCCTGCCTGGTGGCTGGCAACTGATCGGGCGCACGCCGATGCGTCTGTTCGACCTCGCTGCCGCATCGCCTTCCCTGCTGGGGCCCGGCGACCATGTGCGCTTTCGCGCGATCGACCAGGACGAGTACGAGCGACTTGCCACCGACCCGGTTACACGCCCATGAGCGTCGAGGTCATCAAGCCTGGATTGCTCACCAGCCTGCAGGACGCAGGGCGTCGCGGGTATGCACATCTGGGACTGGGCCGCGCCGGGGCCATGGACGAGCCGGCCAGGCGGCTGGCCAATGCCCTCGTCGGCAATGCCGGCGACGAAGCGGTGCTGGAGATCACGCTGGCCGGTCCCACGCTGCGCTTTCAACACGACGCCGTCGTGGCGCTCACCGGTGGCCTGATTGAAGCGCGCGTGGAGGGCCAACCCTTGCCCGCGTGGACCAGCTGCTTCCTGCCCGCCGGCAGCGTGCTTCGCCTCGGCGGCATGCGCCACGGGTGCCGCAGCTATCTGGCGGTGCGCGGCGGCTTCGACGGCGCGTCGGTACTGGGCAGCCGCAGCAGCGATCTGCATGCCGGCGTGGGCAGGGCTGCGCAGAGCGGCGACGTCATCGACATCGGTGAACGCGCATCGGCATCCTGGTTCCGCGCCGGACTCACCATGCAGGCGTTGCGCTGGGGCCTCGATCCGCAACCCTGGCTCGACTATGCCCGCGCGCCGCTGGCCTTGTTGCGCGGTCATCACTGGCATGCGTTGGACGATGCCTCGCAACACGCGCTGTTCACCCAGCGCTTCATGGTGAGCAAGGACAGCAACCGCACCGGCAATCGACTGGAAGGCATGCCCCTGCACTTGCGCCAGCCGCTGGAACTGATTTCCGAAGCAACCCTGCCCGGCACCTTGCAGCTGCCGCCCTCGGGCCAGCCCATCGTGTTGCTGGCCGAAGCGCCGGTGACCGGTGGCTATCCGCGCATCGGCCAGCTGGCCATGGTGGATTTGCCGCGTCTCGCGCAGCGTCGGCCGGGCGATACCGTATCCTTCCGCGAGACAACTCTGGACGAGGCGCTGCAACGCCTCACCGAGCGCGAGGCCTCGCTGCAACACCTGCTGCAACGCATCGAACAACGCCTGGAATCCGCATGAAACTCTCCATCGCCAAGACCATCGACATCAACAGCGACCTGGGCGAATCCTTCGGCGCCTGGCGCATGGGCGACGATGCCGCGCTGCTTGCCATCGTCAGCTCGGCCAACATCGCCTGTGGCTTCCATGGCGGCGACCCGGACATCATGCGCGGCACCGTCGCCATGGCGGTACAACACGATGTGGCGATCGGCGCGCATGTCTCCCTGCCCGACCTGCAAGGTTTCGGGCGACGCGAGATGGCGGTGACGCCGAACGAAGCCTATGCCATGACGCTTTATCAGATCGGCGCGCTGCAGGCGTTTGCGCAGGCGGCAGGCACACGACTGCGCCACGTCAAGCCGCATGGCGCGCTGTACAACATGGCGGCACGCGATGCCAGGCTGGCGGCCGCGATTGCGCGGGCCGTCCACGATTTCGATCACTCGCTGTTTCTGTTCGGCCTGGCCAACTCGGCGCTGATCGATGCCGGGCTGGCTGCCGGCATCCCGGTGGCGGCCGAAGCGTTTGCCGATCGTCGCTATCGCGCCGATGGCTCGCTGCAACCACGGCGCGAACCCGACGCAGTGATCCAGGAAGGCGATGAGGCGATTGCCCAGGCGATGGCGATGGCACGCGAAGGTCAGGTGCGCGCCATCGACGGCAGCATCGTGGCCTTGCAGGCTGACACCTTGTGCGTGCATGGCGATGGCGAGCACGCCGTGGCCTTCGCACGTCGATTGCGCGCCGCACTGGAAGCGGCCGACATCGGTATCGCCGCGCCGCACGCCAGCGGGGCACGCGCATGAATTACTGGCCGCTGCTCGGCGTCGCGGTCATCGTCATCGGTTTTGCGCTGCGCTTCAATGCCGTTCCCGTGGTGGTGTGCGCTGCGCTGGTCAGCGGTTTGCTCGCCGGCTTGCATCCCGCCGACCTGCTGGCCCTGCTGGGCAAGAGCTTCGTGTCCTCGCGCATGCTGTTGATGTTCGTGCTCACCCTGCCCGCCATCGGTCTGCTCGAACACGCCGGCCTGCGCGAGCACGCCCAGCAATGGATGAACCGCCTGCGCGGCTTCACGCTGGCCCGGCTCTTGATCGGTTATCTGTTCATACGCGAAGTGCTCGCCATGTTCGGGCTCACCGGCGTCGCCGGCGCCGCACAGACAGTGCGCCCGCTGCTGGCGCCGATGGGCGAGGCCGCGGCCGAGAAGATCAAGCCTGACCTGAGCGACGCCGAGCGCGACGAAGTGCGCGCGGTCGCTGCCGCCACGGACAACATCGGCCGCTTCTTCGGCGAGGATGTCTTCATCGCGTTGGGCGCGGTGCTGCTGGTCCAGGGCTTCTACGCCCAGCACGGCATCGATCTCACGCCACTGGCCATCGCATTGTGGGCGCTGCCCACGGCCATCGCCGCCTTCGTGATCCAGTCGGTACGCGTGTGGTTGTTCCAGCGCCGCCTGCAGCGGCGCGCCGCGCTCGCCCGCGTCGAAGCGGAAGCCTGAGCATGTTGCGCATCGAATACGCGTACTGGCTGATTGCAGCTTTCCTGTTCTACACCGCCTGGCGCAACGCGCGTGCGCAACAGATCGCTCGCGCCTCCTTCTGGGCGCTGCTGGGCCTGCTGTTTGCCGGTGGCGACGTGGTGCTGGCGCAACAGAAGGCCGGCAACGCCCTGCCTGCGCAGATCGCCGGATGCATGGTGATCGCACTCGCGCTGCTCGCGCCCCGCCTTCGCCGCCAGGCCCACCCGGAGACGGCCAGTGCATCGGCACGCGAGGCGTCCGCCCTGCGCCTTGGCCACAAGCTGTTTGTGCCCGCCCTGCTGATTCCACTGGTGACCTTGCTGGTGGCCTTGTTCGGCGAACATCTGTCCATCGGCGGTTACGCGCTGTTCGCCAAGCCGCAGATGACCTTGACCGGGCTGACGCTCGCCTGCGTGCTCGCGCTGTTCGCGGCGGCGCGCGTGGCGCAGGCGCCGCTGCATCAGGGCTTGTCGGAAGGCCGGCGCCTGCTCGATGCGATCGGCTGGGCGGCGCTGTTGCCGCTGTTGCTGGCCGCACTGGGCGAAGTGTTTACCCAGAGCGGCGTTGGCGCGGCGATCTCGGCGCTGGCGCAGATGATCCTGCCCGAGGGCAATGCCTTCTTGTGCCTGCTGGTGTTCTCGCTGGGCATGGTGTTGTTCACCGTGATCATGGGCAATGCGTTCGCCGCATTTCCGGTGATGATGGCGGGCATCGGACTGCCGCTGCTGGTGCATCGCTACGGCGCCAACCCGGCCATCCTCGGTTCCATGGGCATGCTGTGCGGCTATTGCGGCACCCTGCTCACGCCCATGGCGGCCGACTACAACCTGGTGCCGGCAGCACTGCTGGAGCTGCGCAATCCCTATGGCGTGATCCGCGCGCAGGCGTGGAGCGCTGCCAGCATCTTCGTCGCCACCTTCGTCATCATGTGGCTGCTGGTCTTTCGCTGACGCCGCACGACTTGAGATCCGATCATGAGCCAACCGCGCATCCTGCTGACCGGTTTTACGCCGTTCGGGAATGAAGACATCAACCCATCATGGGAAGCCGTGCGCGCGCTCGACGGCAAGCACATCGCTGGCCATCGCGTGGTGGCCCGGTTGCTGCCGACGGCCTTCGCCGATTCGCAGCGCGAGCTGGCGCTGGCCATCGACGAGGTGCAGCCCAAGCTGCTGCTGGGCGTCGGGCAGGCTGGCGGACGTAGCCGACTATCGATCGAACGGATAGCGATCAATGTGCAGGACGCCCGCATTGCCGACAATGCCGGAGCACAGCCGATTGACATGGCCATCGTTGAGGACGGCCCCGCGGCGTACTTCAGCACACTGCCGATCAAGGCCATGCTCAAGGCACTGCTCGCCGAAGGGCTGCCGGCCGAAGTGTCCAATACGGCGGGCACCTTCGTGTGCAATCACGTGGCGTATCTGATGCTGCACCTGGCCGAGCAGCATCGCGGACTGCGCGCGGGTTTTATCCACATCCCCTACCTGCCCTCGCAGGCGGCGCGCTTTCCGAACGCGCCCAGCATGAGCAAGGACGACGTGGTGCGCGCCCTGTCCATCGCGTTGGAGGTAGCGGCCACGCAGCACACCGACGATCGTTACGGCGCCGGCGCCCTCGACTGAGCGACGCCGCGACGCATAAAAAGAGGGCCTGGCAAGACGCCAGGCCCTTACCGGGGAGGTTTGGGTAAATCAGAGCTTGAAGTGCGCTTCGAGGATGTACTCGCGACCACTGGCGTATTCGTTGGCCAGTTCCGTCATGCTGGAACCGTAGAACTGCTTGTAGGTCGAGTTGAGCAGGTTCAGCGCGTCGAAGGTGACCGACATGTGATCGTTGAACTTGTAGCCCAGCGAGGCATCGAGTTCCTTGTAGCTGTCGGTATACGAATCGGGCGCACCGGCCACGTAGCCGCCTGCCAGATACTTGCTGCGATAGTTGTACGCAATGCTGGCACTGTACGGACCCTTCTCGAAGTACGGCGAGAGGTTGTACGAGTCCTTGGAGTTGTACGGCAGCGGGCCGCCGGCCGCGGTGCTCGAATCGGAGTACGTGAAGTTGGCACGCAGACCGAAACCGCTGTCACCGAAGGCCTGCTGGTAGCTGATCGCGGCGCCCTTCACCTTGGCGCGACCGCCATTGATCGGCGCGGAGACGCTGTACTGGCAGAAGCCGGCCAAGGTACACATGCCGTTGTTCACCAGCATCTGGCCGGTGGAACCCTGGATCAGTTCCGCCCACGAACCGTTCTGGCGACCCTGCACGGTGGCGGCATTGACCACGTAGTTCAGCACGTTCTTGTAGAAGCCCGAGACCGCGATCACCGACTCGTTGTTGAAGTACCACTCGCCGGACAGGTCGAAGTTCACCGACCGATACGGCTTGAGGTTCGGGTTGCCTGCGGTCGCGGTGAGCACCGTGTCGTTGGCTTCGAAGTACGGCGCCAGCTGGTTGTAGGGCGCGTACGCAATCGTCTCGGAACCCGCGCCGCGCAGGATGATGTCAGGCGCCACGTTCCAGGCGACGTTGAACGCCGGCAACCAGTCGTTGGACGTGCTGGTGGTGCCGACATAGCCAAAACCGAGCGGGAACACGCAATCCCAGGTGCTGCAGGTGCTGGGCACGTTGTAGCCGAAGGAGTCGATCTTGGTGTGCACGAAACGCACGCCAAGGTTGCCGTGCACGTTGTCGTTGCCGAAGTTCAGCTGGGCAAAGCCCGCGCTGTTCTGCTGCTGCACATTGAACGTGTTGTCCCAGTAGTCGACCGGATCGTTGGAGCTCAGCTGGTTGCCGTCGAGCACCGCGTTGTAGATCGACTGGAAGCCCAGCGTCTGCACGTGATGCACGGTGCTGCCGGACAGGCCGATGCTGGACGCGCCGCTCAGATCGCTGATGCCGCCGTAACCGATCTGGTTGAGTGTCTGGTTGGGCACGCCCACGTTGTCGATCAACAGCGACTGGCTTTCCCAGTGCGACGCCCAGCGGGCACCGATCTGCAGGCTGTTGAAGAAGCCGTCGAAGTCCTTGGTGAAGTCGGCCTGGGCATACTCGTCGCGCGCCTTGTACGGCTTGTAGCCGATGTTGCCGCCGAAGTTGTTGTCGGCCCAATAGGCCGGGTTGTTCGCCGTGGCAAGGTCGGTGTAGTTGAAGCCCTTGTTGATGTTCCAGTCGAAGCCGCCGCCGTAGAACAGTTCCTTGAAGGCCTGCGTGATGGTGTTGTCGGAGGTGCTTACGCCCAACTGCCCGTTGATGCGCCAGCCGTCGCCCTTGTAGGTGCCGCGCCAGTCGGCGCCCTTGGTACGGATGAACGACTTGCGTGCGTCGTTATCCATGAAGGTTTCGGCCGTGCTGGTGCACGAGGTGGTGTTGAAGCAGGGCGTGCCGACTTGGGTACCCGCCACCACGATGCCGTTCGGGCCTTCGGTGAGATGCGAGATGCCGGCGTAGTTGAAGCCGGCGATCGGGTACATCGACACGTTGAGGTTGTCGAGGCGATCGGTCATGTACAGCAGGCTGAGCGTGCTGTCGAAATGGTCGTTCGGCTTGTACTGCAGATTGACCAGGATGCTGCTGCGCTTCTCGGTCTGCTGGAAGTCGGCCGCGTTGAGTTCCGTTGGCATCTGGTCGGACGCCTTGAGCGTGCCGGCGGCAATCTGCCCCGCAATGGCCGGATTGGCGGCGGCGATGGCCGATACCGGCGTATAGCCGAAGATTTCCTGGCCCTGGCGATCGGTCTTTTGCTCGTAGTGCGAGAGGGAGACATCCGCACCAAACGTCTTGTCGGCGTTGTGCCAGCTGTAGAACAGCGACGCGTTCGGACGGCTCTGCTCGACCATGTCGTTGTAGTTCACGCCGAACGAACCGCTGAGCGTGTTCGCCGGCACGTCGAGCGGCTGGATGGTGTGCATGATCACCGTGCCGCCGAGGCTGCCCTCAGGCAGGCGCGCTTCCGGGCTCTTGTAGATCTCCAGCGAGCCGAGGATCTCCGGCGGCAGCAACGAGTAGTTGAAGCCGCGGTTGGGACTGTCGCCGTAGAGCCACATGGCCTGCGCGATCGGATGGCCGTCAAGGAACGAGAGGTTCAGGCTGGGATCGATGCCGTTGATGCTCACGCGCTGCGTGGCGCCGAACGCACGGTCCAGCGTGACGCCGGGAATCTGCGCCAGTGCTTCGGCCACGTTGGTGGCGGGGAACTTGCCGATGTCTTCGGCCGTGATGGCATCGACGATGGCGTCTGCGTTGCGCTTGGTGTCCAGCGACTGTTGCAGGCTGGCGCGGATGCCGGTGACGGTCACCGTTTCCAACTGCTTGGCCTGCGATTGGTCGGCGGTCGTCTGCGGGTTGCTGTTGTCCTGTGTCGCTGCCGCGGGTGCGGGTTGCGGCGCCGGTTGCGCAGCGGGCGCCGTATCGGCGGCGCGAAGCGAACCGGATAGACAGAGTCCAGCGATGATGCTGGCGGCTAGCAATGATTTGCGTTGTGACATGGTGTCCTCCCCTCGAAGGCAATCGGCAGCCAGCACGTGGACATGGGCTGCGGCGTGGCTGTTGGGCATGGGCCCGGTTCAGTTGGACGATCTGAGTACTTCGTTCTCCCCGGCGCGAGAGCCTGCGGACATGCCCTCTCGGTCTTGCAAGTCAAGGAACAGCCCGGCGGCGCCGATCACACCGTGCTGGCCGTGCTCCATCAGTCGTACGGGAACCTGTTGCAGGAAGGCGCGCATCACGCCTTTGTTGAAAAAGCGCTGGCGGAAGCTGCTGGCGAGCAGCACGTCGCGGATCTGCGGAAGAATCCCGCCGGCCAGGAACACGCCCCCGCGTGCGCCGTACAGCAGGCACAGATCGCCGGCAAAGCTGCCGAGCAATCCGCAGAACACCTCCAAGGCTTCGACGGCTGCCTCGTCGCCGCGCTCCAGCGCCGACTGCGTCACCTGGCTGGGCAAAGTGAGTTCGGGTGTCTGCCCGCGCAGCGTGCACAGCACGCGGTACAGGTTGAGCAGGCCGGGGCCGGACAAGGCGTGTTCGAACGAGACATACGAACGGTCGCGCGACAGCGCACGAAGAATCTCGATCTCGCGTTCGTTGCCCGGCGCCAGCGCGATCTGGCCTGCTTCGGTGGCCAGCACGGTGGCGTGCGGTTTGCCGGGCAACAGCACCGCCGAGCCCAAACCGGTGCCGGGCCCCATCACCAGCACCGGACCTTCGGCGGGCAGTGCCTCGCTTTCGATCACTGCAGTGGTGTCGGCCTGGCTGAGGAACTGGGTGGCATAGGCCACGGCTTCGAAGTCGTTGACGACGGCGAGCTCTTCGATGCCGAGGCTGTCGCGGATATCGCGAATGGAAACCGGCCAGGGCAAGTTGTCGTTGACGATGGCATCGCCCAGCACGTAACCCGCACTGGCCACGGCGCAGCGACGGATGTGCACAGAGCGATCGAGCTGGCCGACGAAGTCCTGCAGCACGGCCGTGAGGCTAGGCCAGTCGGCGCAGGCATAGCGGTGGTACTGCAGCACCGTCACCGGGCGCGTCCCATCCGGCTCGTGGCTGACCAGGCCGATGCGGGCATGCGTCCCGCCGACGTCAGCCGCCAGGAACGCCCCCGCAGGGAGCGCCAGGCGACGTGCCTCCAGACTGTGGTTACCGCGTTGCGCCACCGTCATCCCCTCGTCATTGCTGTGTCGCATTGCACGACCTGCGACCCGATTTTGGCCCGAGTCTCGCCACGGATGACAACGTTGTCAACAGGCCGTTTTTTCATGCGAAACAAGGGTTTGGCGCGGTCCAGCAATCGCAGCAAATGACGTCCTTGCCGCAAGATCATGATGCAGTGCAACACACTGTAAACAAAGGGATTTTTAACTAGTCAAAAGAGCCGTCCTGCTGCCAAAACATCGCTATTGCGGCGCAACAAGCGAGGTTTTTGCGGGGTCGGTGCAGCCACCGCTTTGTGCACCTTTGGATGACTCACTCGTGTCAGAATTTGACAACGTTACGCATAGCGTCGATAAACGCTCATCTCTCCCTCTCCTTCGCGGCGAGGGAAGGGCTTTGAGGGGGAATCGGACCGTCATGGGTCCATCGTTCAGCGGCCATCCGCGGGGAGTAAGTCCATCCATGTCTGCCACTACGCTTGCCGCTGGCGAGCCACGCTCTTCCAGCGTGGTACCGATGCTGATCATCGGCGTGCTGTTTTTCATCTTCGGCTTCGTGACCTGGCTCAACGGTCCGCTGATCACCTTCGTCAAGCTCGCCTTCAACGTCGATGACGTGTCTGCTTTCTTCGTACCGCTGGTGTTCTATTTTTCGTACTTCTTCCTGGCCATTCCCGCGTCCAGCGTGCTTCGCCGCACCGGCATGAAGAAGGGCATGGGACTGGGCTTGTTCGTGATGGCGATTGGCGCGGTGTTGTTCGGCCAGTTCGTCAGCATGCGCATCTTCTATCCGGCGCTGGCCGGATTGTTCGTGATCGGCGCGGGCCTCGCCCTGCTGCAGACCGCTTCCAATCCGTACATCAGCATCCTCGGCCCGATCGACAGTGCCGCGCAGCGTATTGCCTTCATGGGCATCTGCAATAAGGTCGCCGGTGCGCTGGCACCGTTCGTGTTCGGCGCGCTGGTGTTGTCGGGCATCGACACCTTCGACCAGCAGGTGAAGGCCGCGGCCTCGCCCGAGGCAAAGGAAGCCCTGCTCAACGCCTTCGCCGCCAAGATCCACATGCCGTACATGATCATGGCCGGCCTGCTGGTGGTGCTGGCGATCTGGGTGGTCCGCTCGCCGCTGCCGGAAATCAAGCCGTCCGGCGCCAATGCCGAGTCGGATATCGGTCACTCCAAGGGCGGCATCTTCAGCTTCCCTCACTTGTGGCTGGGCGTGCTGTGCCTGTTCCTCTACGTGGGCGTGGAAGTGATGGCGGGAGATGCCATCGGCACCTATGGCCAGGGCTTTGGCCTGCCGCTGGATGAGACCAAGCACTTCACCTCGTTCACCCTGATCGCCATGCTCGCCGGTTACCTGGCGGGCCTGGTGCTGATTCCGCGCTTCATCTCGCAGCAGAGCTACCTGGCGGTGTCCGCCGTGCTCGGCGTGCTGTTTACGCTGGGCGCGTACATCACCACCGGCCATACCTCGGTGGGTTTTGTCGCCGCGCTGGGTTTCGCCAACGCCATGATGTGGCCGGCGATCTTCCCGCTGGCCATCCACGGCCTGGGCCGCCTCACCGAGCGCGGCTCGGCGCTGCTGATCATGGCGATCGCCGGCGGCGCGCTGGTGCCGCAGCTGTTCGTGCACCTGAAACAGCACTTCAACTTCCAGCTGGTATTCATGGCGCTGATGGTGCCCTGCTACCTGTACATCCTTTACTACGGCGTTAAGGGGCACCGCGTCGGCCAGCACGCGCGCTGAAGCCTGGGTCGGCGCCCGCCGCGCCGCCAGGTAAGGCTTCGCTGGGCTACGATGCCGCTACTTACCGATTGCCGGAGTTTCTTGTGTTGCGCAACCCCACCATCAAGGATGTCGCCAAGCGTTCCGGCGTTTCGCTCAAGACCGTCTCGCGCGTCATCAACCACGAGGCCTCGGTTCGCGCCGATACGCGCGAAAAGGTCGAGCGCGCGATCGAGGCTTTGGGCTACCAGCCCAATCCTTCAGCACGTGGTCTGCGCAGCACGCATGCCTATGCGATCGGACTGGTCTACGACAACCCGAACGCGCACTACGTGATCAGCATGCAGGACGGCGTGTTGTCCGCCTGCCGCGAACGCGGCTTCGGCCTGCTGATCCATCCGTGTGATTCCTCCTCGCCCGACCTGGCGGCGGAGCTGTGCGCGCTGGTGGAACGCAATCGTCTCGCCGGCCTGGTGCTGGCACCGCCGATGTCCGAGCAGGCCGAGCTGGTCAATACGCTGATCGCCAACGACATCAGCTTCGTGCGCATCATTTCCTCGCGCGACGATCCCCATGACGGCGCGCCGTGCGTCTACATCGACGACCGCAGCGCCGCCTATGCGATCACCGAACACCTGATCCAGATGGGCCACAAGCGCATCGGCTTCCTGTGGGGCGAACCGCACCATCGCTCCAGCCCGGAGCGTTACCAGGGCTATGCCGATGCGCTGCGCGACTATGGTCTGCCGCTGGACAAGAAGCTGGTGCTGCCCGGCCGTTATGCGTTCGACGACGGTTTCCGCGGCGCCCGCAAGCTGCTTGCGCTGAAGGATCCGCCGACCGCGATCTTCGGCAGCAACGACGAAATCGCCGCGGGCGTGCTCGCCGCGGCCCGTTCGAGCAACGTGGATGTGCCGTGGGGGCTTTCCATCGCCGGCTTCGAGGACAGCCCGTTCTCCAAGCAGGCGTGGCCCGCACTCACCACCGCGCGTCAGTCCACCAGCGACATCGGCCGCCATGCGGCCCTGCAGCTGATGGCGGAATTGCAGCGCAAATCCGGCGCGGCGGTTGAACTGCCGCACAGCGAATGTTTTGTACCCGAATTGGTCGTGCGTGGATCCACCGCGCCACCGCAAACCCCGGCGCCCCGCAAGGGCTGAGGTCGCGCTCGCGCACCTTGGCCTCGCGGCATGCGCCTCGTGCATGTCACCGAGATAGGACGATGAAAGAAGCAAGCCAGACCCTGATGTACCGCGAGGCCCACGAGGCGGCCGCCGTGGTCGAGCGACAGCTGCGCGAGAATGCGCCCATCCTCAAGGCGCTCGGCGAGCAGCTGCGGGCCAGGCCGCCCCGCTTCATCGTCACCTGTGCGCGCGGCAGCTCCGATCACGCCGCTGCCTATGCCAAGTATGTGTTCGAGACCCGCCTGGGTCTGATCACCGCCTCGGCGTCGCCGTCCATTTCGTCCATCTACGACGCCGACCTGCACATGGACGGCGCCTTGTTCGTCGCCATCTCGCAGTCGGGCAAGAGCCCCGACTTGCTGCGCAGCGCGCAGGCCGCCAAGGATGCCGGCGCCCATGTGGTGGCCCTGGTCAACGTGGAGGATTCCCCGCTCGCGCAGATGGCCGACACCTTCGTGCCGCTGCGCGCCGGCCCTGAACTTAGCGTGGCCGCCACCAAGAGTTACCTCGCGACGCTTGCAGCCGTGCTGCAGCTCACCGCGCACTGGAGCAACGACGCGACGCTGCACGACGTGGTCGATCGCCTGCCCGACGATCTGCGTCGTGGCTGGGACTGCGACTGGAGCGCCATGGTGAAGGGCCTCACCGGTGCCAGCAGCCTGTTCGTGGTCGGTCGCGGTTTTGGTTTCGGCGCCGCGCTGGAAGCGGCGCTCAAGCTCAAGGAAACCTGTGGACTCCATGCCGAGGCCTTCAGCGCCGCCGAAGTGAAGCACGGCCCGATGGCCATCGTGGGTGAAGGTTTCCCGGTGCTGTTCTTCGCACAGGACGACGGCACGCAGGACAACACGATTGCCGTGGCGAACGAGTTCCGCTCGCGCGGCGCGCGCGTGTTCATCGCCGCGCCGGGCAATCACGATCCGGACAAACTGCCGCTGCCGGAAAACATCGCGCCCATCGTGACGCCGCTACTCGCCGTGCAAAGCTTCTATCGCGCAGCCAGTGCGCTGTCGCTTGCACGCGGCTTTGATCCGGACGTACCGCCGCACCTGCGCAAGGTCACGGAGACCATGTAATGAGCACGCCACTCACCGCACTCATCAATGCTCGCCTGCTGACCGATCATGGTCCGCGCGAGGGACTGGCTGTGCTGGTGCGCGGCGAGCGCATCGAAGCGATCGTGCGCGACGACGACAAGCGCATTGCGGAGGCCACGAAGCACGACCTCAAGCGCCAGCTGCTGCTGCCCGGCTTCATCGATGTGCAGGTCAATGGCGGTGGCGGCGTGCTGTTCAATGCCGAACCTACGGTGGAAGCGTTGGCGACCATCGGCGCCGCGCACCGCAAGTTTGGCACCACGGGTTTTCTGCCTACCCTGATCACCGATACCGCGGACGTGATGCGCAAGGCGCTTGATGCGGTCGATGCCGCCATCGAGCAAGGCGTGCCGGGCGTGCTGGGCATCCATCTGGAAGGCCCTTTCCTCGCGACGGCACGCAAGGGCATCCATGATGCCTCGCTGTTTCGTCTGCCTGATGCCGAAGATATCGCAGCCATCACGCGCAATCGCCGTGGCGTGGTGATGCTCACGCTCGCGGTGGAAGAAGTACCGCGCGACACCATTCGCCAGCTCAGCGAAGCCGGTGTGCTGGTGGTTGCCGGCCACACCGCGGCGACTTATCACGCCACGCGCGCCGCGCTCGATGCCGGCGTGTGCGGCTTCACCCATCTGTACAACGCGATGACGCCGCTCGGTAGTCGCGAGCCCGGCGTGGTCGGCGCCGCGCTGGACGATCCGCACAGCTGGTGCGGCCTGATCGTTGACGGCCATCATGTGCATCCGGTCGCGCTGCGCGTCGCGATTGCCGCCAAGGCCAAGGGCAAGAGCGTGCTGGTCACCGACGCGATGCCGCCGGTGGGCGCGGACAGTCCCGAGTACGTGCTCAACGGACAAACCATCATCGCCCGCGACGGCATCTGCCAGAGCGACGATGGCGTGCTCGCCGGCTCCGCGCTGGATATGGCCACTGGCGTGCGCAATCTGATGGAGATGGTCGGCTTGCCGCTGGCCGAGGCCTCGCGCATGGCAAGCGCCTATCCCGCCGCGTGGCTCGGACTGGATCGCACGCATGGTCGCATCGTCGCGGGTCAGCAAGCGGACTTCGCCGTGCTGGACAAAAACCTTGTCGTCACCGAAACCTGGATTTCAGGCGTCCGCTACGACGCCTGAAACCAACGCGATACTTTTGTGGGAGCGCACCCTGTGCGCGACAGCCGGGCGGAGCGACAGCGCTCTGACGCTGCGGTCGCGCACAGGGTGCGCTCCCACACGGTCAGCACGCTCGGCTGGCGCGCAGCCAGCGTAGATTGATCTCTGGTCGAAGCAAACCCGAAATTCTACGGTTCACAGAGTTCACCATTTTCTCTCGCGCGACGGCAGGCATAACCCCTGTAGCTGAATTCTCGCCAGCCACCCGCTCTGCCCTCGAAAACGTAGATCCACGATTGATAGACGGTGGTGGTCTGACTGATCATGGTCAGGGTCTGACCCTCACTGCCGTTTGCCGGCAACGGCATCGGCGGGCCCATATTGGGCGGGTCGAGCGGCGGACCCGGCAACATCGCTGGCCGCACGGTACCTGACGTGATCGTCAGGGTGATGCGGCCAACGTCATACGGTAGACCCAAGCCCCAACCCAGTTTGCGTCTACCGATGTTCTGCTGGTCAATAAAAGCTTTCCACGCGTCATATAGCGGCGTGCCGCGCGTGAGCACGAACGTCTGGCTGGAAGCAGCCACTGTGTAGTCAGATTCAGGTGCTGATGCCGATGCAATGACCGGCAAGGGAGCGACGGACAGGATGAGAACAAGCAAAGACGGCCTGAGCATTTTCATTTGAACTCCCGCGTTGCGGCGAGGCCTGGCTTGCCCTGCCCGCGGAATTTGCAGCGCGGACATCGGCGCTACAAATACGAGTAATCCCTGTTCTGGGGGAGCAGCACACGTTGGCAGTCGGCGTAGCCGTCTGCATGTGCATGCTGAAGGTGATGGCGATTGGAAGTCCGTCGCTGGCTGGTTGCGCACAGGGTGCACTCCTACAGCACGACTGCGGGGGCAATGCAGCTTCGGTGTAGGAGCGCACATTGTGCGCGACCGCAGCGCCTCGACGCCATCGTTTCGTTCGGCTGTCGCGCACAGGGTGCGCTCCCACCGAAATGCCCAAGCTTGCCGCACCCTTGTAGGAGCCCACCTTGTGGGCGACCGCGGCGCTCGGCGTCGCCGCTACGTCGGCTGGTCGCGCACAAGTGCGCTCCTGCAATGAAAGAGATGATCGCGTCGCGGCGCCTATTCGTACACGTGCAGCCGATTGAATATCCACGCGTGATACGACTTCACCAGGTCCGGCTGCGCGCAATCGGTGTAGAGACCGTTGCAACGTGTGCGCAGCGAAATCGCCGCTGAGAAATACGGATCGGTCGGCAGATCCGCCGCCTGCAGCACCATGCTTGGCAGCAGCGCGATGTCGAGCATCGGGTAATGCGGCAACGGCGCACCCTGGAAGTTGCTCTTGATCATGTAATACGTGAGGTAGTCCTTGACCGAGGACAGCTCATCCGGCCACGTGCGCGGCATCTCGCGGATCAAGCCACTGAACGAGGGCTGGTGATCGCCGAAGTGCACGATCACGGTAGGCTGCGCGCGATCGAGGAAATCGTGTTCCAGCCCGTGCATCGCCGCATCGGAATTGTGCAGGTTCGCCAGATAGGTGTTGAAGTTGAGCGACTCGCGCGTCGGCAGGCCCTTGAGCACGCCCTTGTTGAACGGCGCCGGCAACGAGGACAACGGATCGGTATCGTGCGGGCCGTGCTGCGCCAGCGTCAGGATCATCACGAACACCGGCTGACCGGGCTTCTTCACCTTGTCGTAGACGCGCTTGGCTGCGTCGAACATCTGCTTGTCGGTCTCTTCCCACTCTTCCAGGCCGAGCTGGCCGGCGTCGTAGAACTGATCGAAGCCGTACGCGCGATAGGCGTTGCGTCCGTTGAGGAAGGCGCCATTGGTCGGATAGATCGCCACGGTGAGATAGCCCAGGCGTTGCAGCTGACGCGGCAGGCTGTCCTGCACGTGCGGTGCGAGCACGTACGGGGCGTACATGCCGCCCGGGCCGAAGATGTCCTGCGGCATGCCGGTGAGCGTGGCGAATTCGCTCACCCAGGTGCCGCCGCCAAAGGTGTGCACGCGCATGGGGCCGGTCGAGCGCGTGCGCACGTCCGGCTTGAACATCGCCACGCGACACTCGGGGATGTTGCACTGGGTGAAATTGGCCGGATTGAAGGTGCTTTCTTCCAGCACCTGCACGATGTCCGGATAGGATTCCGGCGAACGCGGAATCGCCGCCGGCTCGCCTGACGCCGTGGAACCCCACTCCTGCTCGGCCTGGGCGTCATCGCCCATGTCCGGCATGCGCACATCCGAGTCGCTGAAGTTGACGAAGAAATTGGTGATCTGCGCGTCGTCGGAGAGTTTCTCCCACACGTTCCTCGCATGCACCTCGGCGAACGGGCCGTTGGGCAGCAGGCACACCCAGAACGCCAGGGCCCATAGCGCCATGCCGCTGAGGCGCATGCTCCATGCACGACGGCGGCTGAGATGCGCCACCAGGCGACGATCGAAATGCCACACCGCCCACAGCACCAGCGGCGTCACCACGCACACCACCAGGGACAGCATCCACAGGTGCGGGTAATGGCCCAGCGTTTCGAGCAGGCTGCTGCGCGCGTAATAGACGAAGTCCGCCGGCATCAGCGGCGAGTCCAGATAGCGCAGCTTCATCACGGACAGGAAGTTCAGGCCGAGGAACAAGCCGCCGCTTACCACCAGGGCCGTGGCGGGGCGCGCAAACGCCGACAGCAGCACGCCGAACGCGCACACCATCAGCGCAATCACGAAGGCCTGCTGCAACAAGGCGGGCTCGCGCAACGCGGTCATGCTGACGCAGAACAGGAAAAATCCTGCCGCGACCAGCCAAGGTCCGGTTTTTCTCAGAAAGCCCAGTGTTCGTTGCGGCATATGGATAAGGCCCCCTGTTTGGCCCCGGTGTCATTCGAGCGCAATTCTACGGACTTGCAACTGTCACATGCACAATGGCCGGCAACGGCCAAACGGCGCCCCTATGCGGTTCAGCAGCCGTTGCGCCGGCAAGACGACATGCCGATCTGCTAGGTTTCCCGCTTTGCCCCCGTTGCCCACCCCATGGACCGGCCGATGACCCACCGCCTTCTTCCCCTCGCCGCCCTCGCCGCCGCCGTGCTGGCGGGCTGCGCCAGCCAGACCACCAGCCATTCCGCCGCCCTGCCCGACGGCAGCCGCGCCCAGGTAGCCATCCTGGAAACCACTGACGTCCACTCCAACGTGCTCAGCTACGACTATTACAAGCAGCGCGAGGACGACACGGTGGGCTACGAGCGGGTGGCCACCCTGATCCGCCGGGCCCGCGCGCAGTACCCCAACAGCTTCCTGTTCGACAGCGGCGACACCATCCAGGGCAGCGTGCTGGCCGACTACCAGTCGCTGGTGAAGCCGGTGGGCTGCGATGAGGAGCTGGGGATTTACCGCGCCATGGATGCCATGGGCTACGACGGCGGCACCGCCGGCAACCATGAGTTCAACTACGGCCTGGGCTTTCTTTCGCAGGTCACCGGCACCCCGATGAACGTGGAAGGCGGCCACGCCAACCGCTGCGCCGGCCCGCATTTTCCGCTGGTGCTGTCCAACGTGTTCAGCAGCCGCGACGGCGCGCCCATCTTCAAGCCCTGGACCGTGGTGCAGAAGGACATCACCGTCACCGGCCCCGATGGCAGCACGCGGAAAGTGCCGCTCAAGGTCGGCATCATCGGCTTCACCCCGCCGCCGATCCTGGACTGGGACAAGCAGAATCTGGCCGGCAAGGTGACGGTCACCGGCGTGGTCGAGGCGGCGCAGAAATACCTGCCGGAACTGGAAGCGCAGCATCCGGACATCGTGGTCGCCGTGCTGCACGGCGGCCTCAACACCGCGCCGTATACCTCCGACATGGAGAACGGCGGCTGGTACCTGGCCGGCGTGCCCGGCATCGACGTGCTGCTGATGGGCCATTCGCATACCGAATTCCCGGGCCCGCACTACAAGGGCATGAAGGACGTGGATGCCGAACGCGGCTTCGTGCGCGGCAAGCCGGCCGTGATGGGCGGCTTCTTCGGCAAGGACCTGGGCGTGATCGACCTGGCCTTGCAGCGCAAGGACGGCCACTGGGTGATCGACGACAGCCAGACGCACAGCGAAGTGCGTCCTATCTGCCCCAAGAAGAACGACTGCGTCCCGGCCGACCCGGCCATCGCACCGCTGGTGAAGCAGGCGCATGAAGCGGCCGTGCAATACGTCAATACGCCGATCGGCGAGACGCGCGTGCATCTGAGCAGCTACTTCGCCGACGAGGGCAATATGACGGCGCTCGCGCCGATCAACGCCGCCATGCGCGATTACGTGCAAAGCGAATTGCCCAAGACGCATCCGGAACTGGCCAAGCTGCCGGTGCTCTCCGCCGCCGCGGCCTTCCGCACCGGCTTCGGCGGCCCGGATGACTACACCGACATCGCCGTGGGACCGCTCACCCTGCGTAGCGCCGCAGATCTGTATTTCTATCCGAACACGCTCTCAGCCGTGAAAGTCGACGGTTCCGGGCTCAAGGCCTGGCTGGAAAAAGCAGCCGAGCGCTTCAACCGCATCGACCCCAGCAAGGACGGCGAGCAGGAACTCATCAGCGACCGCCTGCCCGGCTACAACTTCGACCAGATCCAGGGCGAGCTGAGCTATCAGATTGATGTCACCAAGCCGGCCGGCGAACGCATCGTCAAGCTCAGCTACAAGGGCAAGCCGGTGAAGCCCGACCAGCAATTCGTCGTGGCCACCAACAACTACCGCGCCAGCGGCGGCGGCAACTTCCCCGGCCTGGTCGGCAACAACATCGTGCTGGCCGCGCCGGACGGCGCCCGCGAAATCCTGGCCAAGTGGCTGCAGCGCAAGCAGACCCTGACCGCCAAGGATCTGCCCGTTACTTCGTGGCATTTCGTGCCGGTGAAGACGCACGGTGAGGTGGTGTTCAAGGCCGCCTCGAACAAGCAGGATGTGGCGCGCGAAGCGGGGCTGAAGAACATCCGCCAGCTCAAGGACAACGGCGACGGCACGGCGGTGTACGCGATCGACCTGTCGCATTAAACCGGGCACTGGCGGTGAACGCGCGGCGGCGTAGACTGCGCCGCGCGTTCACCCAGGGCATGCTCGGAGGCAAAGCCTTGCAAGGCGACAAGACGTACTGGTTTCCCGCAAAACGTGACGGCTGGGGTTGGGGCTTTCCCACCACGTGGCAGGGCGGGACTGAGCGTTTGTGGGAGGCCACCCTGTGGGCGACCGCCGCGCCACGTCGTCATCGCTCCGTAGGGTAGTCGCGCACAGGGTGCGCTCCCACAAGAAGCCTCCCGCTTGACGCACCCTTGTAGGAGCCCACTTGTGGGCGACCGCGACGCGACAGCGGCGCCGCTTCGCAGGTGAGGTCGCGCACAAGTGCGCTCCTACACAAGAGCGGTTCGCGCAACGGCGGCATCGAACTGCTACACCGCTGCAACACCTTGTAACGCCGCCTCGACGACTCGCTCTGGCCACCCCGAAAGTTTCAAACGAATCTGTTGACTGCAGTGCAGCATCGGGCCTAAGGTCGAGCCATGTCGCCATCTATTGCGCCAGCACGCAAGTTCCAGCACCCGGTCCACACTGGGTGCGCGTCGCTGTCCGCCGGCGCCATGACCCACGCCACCACCACCACCACGACCACTATTACCACCAGGTCGGGGTGGAGCTGCGTGCGCGAATAAGTTTCTGACGCAAACGGCCCCGCCCTCGATGAGGCGGGCCGGCGCACACTCCGACTCCCTCTGCGAGCACGGGCCATCCACAAGGAGAGGCCATCGTGAACGCTGTCGCAGCACCTTCGCTCGAACAACCGTCGTTACCGCCACATGCCATGGCGCTGCCGACGACCACCGCGCGCCAGCGCGTCCTCGCCGTGGGCCTGGTCGGTCCCGGCCGCGTCGGCAGCGCCTTGCTCGAGCAGCTGCGAACCGCCCAGCCGCGGCTTGCGCGTGCCGGATTGGAGCTGCGCTTATGCGCCGTGGCTGCCAGCCGCCGCATGTGGCTGGATGCGGACGATCCTGAGCTCAACGGTCGTCACGGCAGCGCGCAAACCTGGCGTCCGAGCAACCTCGACGAATTCGCCGCGCATCTGCGTGGCGACGATGGCCGCCATGCGCTGGTAATCGATTGCAGCGCCAGCGAAGCGGTGGCATCGCACTATGCCGAGTGGCTCGCTGCCGGCTTGCACGTGGTGACGCCGAACAAGCTGGCCAGCAGCGGCCCGCTGGCGCGACTGCAGGCGATCCGCGCCGCTTCCTTCAGCGGTGCCCGCTTCCGTTACGAAGCGACCGTGTGCGCCGGCCTGCCGGTGGTGCAGACGCTGCGCGACCTGCTCGACACCGGCGACGAATTGCTCGCGGTGGAAGGCATGTTCTCCGGCACGCTCGCATGGCTTTGCCATCGCTACGACGGCAGCCGCCCGTTTTCGGAGCTCGTGCGCGAAGCCCACGCCCTGGGCTATACCGAGCCCGATCCGCGCGATGATCTTTCCGGGCTGGACGTGGCGCGCAAACTGGTGATTCTTGCGCGCGAGGCGGGTTGGTCGCTCTCGCTGGAAGATGTGGACGTGCAGAGCCTGGTGCCGCGCGAGCTGGCCGAGGTGGCGGCCGATGAAGTGATGGACCAGCTGCATCTGCTCGACGCGCCGATGGCGCAGCAGGTGGCGCATGCCCAGGCCCAGGGCTGCGTGCTGCGCCATGTCGCCAGCCTCGACGCCAAAGGCCATGCCAGCGTGCGGCTGGCGCTGTTGCCGGCCTCGCATCCGTTCGCCCATACGCGGCTCACCGACAACATCGTACAGTTCACCACGCACCGCTATCGCGACAACCCGATGCTGGTGCAGGGTCCTGGCGCCGGGCCGGAAGTGACGGCGGCAGGCGTATTCGCCGATCTCCTGCGTATTGCCGAAACGCTGGAGGCGCGGTGATGAATGCACAACTGATCGATCCCATGCCCATTCCCCAGCGCGCGTTGAGCGCACAAGCCATGGCCTATGCCAGCGTCGGCAACGTCGCGGTCGGCTTCGACATTCTTGGCCATAGCGTGGCCGGCGCCGGCGACCGCGCCATCGTGCGTCGCATCGACGAGCCCACCGTGCGCATCGCCGCCATCCACGGGCGCGTGACCGATCTGCCGCTGGAGGCGAGCAGCAATACGGCGGGTGCGGCGCTGCTGTCGCTGCGCCGCGCGCTTGGCCTGCGCCATGGTTTTGAAGTGGAGTTGCACAAAGGCATCGCGCTGGGTTCGGGCATGGGTGGCTCGGCTGCCTCGTGCGTGGCCGCGCTGGTGGCCGCCAACGCCTTGCTCGAACGCCCGCTGCCGCGCGAAGCGCTCTATGGCTTCGCGCTCGACGGCGAGGCCGTGGCCAGCGGCAGCCGCCACGGCGACAACCTGGGGCCGATGCTCCTCGGCGGCCTGGTGCTGGCCACGCGCGATCGATTGCTGCGTTTGCCGGTGCCCGAAAACTGGTACTGCGCGCTGGTCCATCCGCACGCCGTGCTGGAAACCCGCAAGGCGCGCGCCGTGCTCGCCGATGGCTTCTCGCTGCACGACGTGGTGGCGCAACAGGCCAACCTCGCCCTGGTGCTTACCGGCCTTCATCGTGGCGACGCGGAGCTGGTGCGCGAAGGCCTCAAGGACGTGTTGGTGGAACCAAGGCGCGCGCCGCTGGTCCCAGGCTTCGCGCGCGTGAAACAGGCTGCCCTGGATCACCACGCGCTCGGCGCAAGTATTTCCGGCGCCGGTCCCAGCGTATTTGGCTGGTATGAGCGACGCGAGGACGCCGAGCGCGCTGCGGTGGCCATGTCGGCGGCGTTTGCCGACGAAGGCCTCGCCAGCGACGTGCTGGTGTCACCCATCAACGGACCGGCCGCCACGCTGGTCGACGAGGACGAGGCCGCATGAGCGAGCCGTTGCATTACCGCAGTACGCGCAGCGCGAAACACGCGGCGCGCATCGAGGAAGTCATCGCCGCGGGCCTGGCCCCCGATGGCGGGCTGTATGTACCCGAGGCCTTGCCGCAACGGGATGCGAGCGAATTCGATGCGAGCCAGACGCTGGCGCAGACCGCTGCCACGCTGCTGGATCCGTTTTTTCGCGGCTCCTCACTTGCCCATGAACTTCCGGCGATCTGCCGTGAAGCGCTCGACTTCGATACGCCGCTGCGACCGCTGGCGTATCGCGACGATGCCTCGGTGCTGGAACTTTTCCATGGACCGAGCGCCGCATTCAAGGACGTGGGCGCGCGCTTTCTGGCCGCCTGTTTCCGACGTCTGCGAGGTGATGCGCAGTCGCCGCTGACGATTCTTGTGGCAACTTCCGGCGACACCGGCGCTGCGGTGGCCGCCGCGTTCCATCGTCAACCCGGTGTGCGTGTGGTGATCCTCTATCCGGATGGCCGCGTGTCGCCACGCCAGGCGCACCAGCTCGGCTGCTTCGGCGACAACGTGCAGGCACTGCGCGTGGACGGCACGTTCGACGATTGCCAACGCATGGTGAAGGCCGCGCTCAACGACGGCTCGCTGCAGCAGCGTGTGCCGATGTCCTCGGCCAACAGCATCAGCCTCGGCCGCCTGCTGCCACAGATGAGCTACTACGCGCAGGCCTCGCTGAGCTGGTGGCATCGGCACCGCGCACCGCTCAACTTCATCGTACCCACCGGCAACCTCGGCAACGCGCTGGCCTGCGTGTGGGTGCGCGACATGGGATTGCCGGTCGGAGAAATCCACCTCGCCTGCAATGCCAACGCCACGCTCAGCGATTACTTCGACGGCTCGCCCTACTCGCCACGTCCGGCCGTCGCCACTCTGGCCAATGCGATGGATGTAGGCGCACCCAGCAATTTCGAGCGGCTGCGCTGGACCTATCCGCACGACCATGAGCTGCGCCTGCAGCTGCATGCGAGCAGCGTCGACGACGACGCGATCCGCGAAACCATCGTGCGGCACGCATGCGACCATGGCGAGGTGTTCTGTCCGCATACGGCCACAGCGATGCATGTGCTCGATGGCATGGGTTCGACGGGGCTGCCTTGGGCGGTCGTCGCCACGGCGCATCCGGCCAAGTTCGACAGCGTGGTCGAGCCGTTGATCGGCCGTCAGCTGGACGTGCCGCCGGCTTTGGCGGCGATGTTGCAGCGTCCGGCGTATGCGGAGCCGATGGCGGCCAGCGACGATGCGTTGAAGTCGTGGCTGGATGGGCGGGTGGAAAGCGCTCGGGCGGCGGCCGGCTAAATAAGGGCCATGCCTATCCCTGTGGGAGCGCACCCTGTGCGCGACCGCGGCGCGATGTCGTCACCGCTCCGTGAGGTGGTCGCGCACAAGTGCGCTCCTACACGAGATCTGCGCACGCGGCCTGTCGTCGCCGCTCCGTCATCAGGCTGTCGCGCACAGGGTGCGCTCCCACAGTAAGCAGCCTGTTGTCAGGTATCCAGCACCGCGCCATGGGTTTCAATCACGCTCGCATAAAGCTTCGCCGTCGCCTTCGGCGTGCGTTTCTGCGTGGCGAAATCCACATGGTAGAGACCGAAGCGCTTGGCAAAACCCAGCGACCATTCGAGGTTGTCCAGCAACGACCACGCGTAATAGCCCTTGACGTTCACGCCTTGCTCGATGGCATGGTGCATCGCCTTGAGGTGCTCGCGCAGGTAGCTGCTGCGCAGCGGGTCTTGCACGATATCGCCCTCGGCCACGGGCGCGTCATAGAAAGCCGAACCGTTCTCGGTGACGTAGATGGGGATATCGCCGTAGCGATCCTTGAACCACGTGAACATGTCCGTGAAGCCCTGTGCATGCACTTCCCACCCTGTCTCCGTATACGTCGTGTTGGGCTGTTTCACCGGCACGGCTTTCAACGGATAGGCGTTCGGATCGTTCTTCACCACCGCACGCGTGTAGTAGTTGAGGCCGACAAAATCGACCTTCTGCTTGGTGAGCTTGAAGTCGTCTTCCGGGAAATCCGGCCAGGCAGGCCCAAAGATTTCCTTGAGCTCCGGCGGATAGCTGCCCAGCAGCGCGGGATCGGCGAACTGCTCGTTCATATAGGCATGCGCGCGGCGTGTGGCGGCGATGTCTTCCGGGCTGTTGGAGGCGGGATATTTCGGCTCGATATTGAACACCACGCCGATCTCGTGCTTGCCTTCCGCACGATATGCCTGGATGCCCGCACCGCTGGCGCGCATGAGATTGTGCGCGGCAATCGGCGCCTCGTACTTGCTGCGATGTCCCGGCGCCAGCGCGCCATGCAGGTAACCGCCATCGGTGACGACCCAGGGCTCGTTGAGCGTGGTCCAGCGCTTCACGCGGCCGTCCAGCGCCTTGTACATCACGCTGGCGTACTCGGCGAACCAGTGGGCGATATCACGATTGAGCCAGCCGCCACGGTCGTCCAGCGCCGCGGGCAAATCCCAGTGGAACAACGTGGCGTTGGGCTCGATGCCGTTTTCCAGCAACTCATCGACCAGGCGCGAATAGAAGTCCAAACCCTTCTGATTGATGCGACCGGTGCCTTCGGGCAAGACGCGCGCCCACGCAATGCTGAACCGGTAACCTTGCAGGCCGAGCGCGCGCATCAGCTGCACGTCATCCTTGTAGCGGTGGTAGTGATCGCAGGCGATGTCGCCGGTGTCGCCATTGGCCATCATGCCGGGCGTATGCGCGAAACGTTCCCAGATGCTCGGACCCGCGCCGTCGGCCAGGGGTGAGCCTTCGATCTGATAGGCCGAGGTCGCGGCGCCCCAATGGAAGCCTGGGGGAAAGCGATAGCTCTGGGTCATTGGAAAGAATCCCCTATGCCGCAGTGCGGCTTGATGTAAACGATTACATAC
Source organism: Dyella sp. 2YAF14 (assembly GCF_052114725.1). NCBI lineage: Bacteria > Pseudomonadati > Pseudomonadota > Gammaproteobacteria > Lysobacterales > Rhodanobacteraceae > Dyella > Dyella sp. 2YAF14. The sequence continues at coordinate 207,636 of NZ_JBFRFH010000010.1, forward strand.
TGAGAATAGCGGAGCGCGGCCGAGATGTGCACCGGTTGCATCCACATTCGTATACGGTGAGCCATGCAGCCGCCGGAAAGAAGGAGCGTCAGGCGTCGATGGCAACGGTGAATCTGGATCGCATCAGCAAGGTCTACTCCAACGGCCATATCGGTGTGGCCGAAGCAAGCTTCGATATCGCCGATGGCGAACTGCTTGTCCTGGTGGGCCCGTCGGGCTGCGGCAAGACCACGCTGCTGCGCATGATCGCGGGCCTGGAGTCGATTTCCTCCGGCACGCTGAGCATTGGCGGGCGCGTGGTGAACGAGGTCTCGCCGAAAGATCGCGACATCGCCATGGTGTTTCAGAACTACGCGCTGTATCCGCACATGACGGTGGCGGAGAACCTCGCCTTTGGCCTGCGCCTGCGCGGCAAGACCAAGGCGGAGATCGACCAGCGCGTCACGCAGGCTGCCAAACAGCTGGAAATCGAGCATCGCCTGACGTCGCTGCCGGCGGCGTTGTCCGGCGGCCAACGCCAGCGCGTGGCGCTGGGCCGCGCCCTGGTGCGCGAACCGAAGGTGTTTCTGCTGGACGAGCCGCTGTCCAACCTGGACGCCAAGCTGCGCCTGTCGATGCGCGTGGAAATCGCGCGCCTGCATCGCCAGCTCGGCGCCACCATGATTTATGTCACCCACGACCAGGTTGAAGCGATGACGCTGGGCCAGCGCATCGTGGTGCTCAACGGCGGGCAGATCCAGCAGATCGACACACCGATGGGGCTGTATGAAAAGCCCGCGAACCTGTTCGTGGCCGGTTTTCTTGGTTCGCCAGCGATGAATCTGCTGCGCGGTCCGCTGCGCCACGGCAACGGCTGGCAGCTCGACACGCCGCAAGGCAGCGTGCGATTGGGCGCGCTCGACGCGCAGACGCCCGAGCTGCTGCCGTGGATCGATCGCGAAGTGGTGATCGGCGTGCGTCCCGAAGATCTGCGTCCTGCGGGTGAAGCGAGCGCAACGCTGAGCGCCGTGCTGGAAGTGACCGAGCCGGTCGGCAACGAGATCTTCCTCAACCTGCGTCGCGGCGAGCAGTCGCTGGTTTCGCGCGTACCGCCCGGCGCGCTGCCCGAAGTCGGCAGCGTGATGCATTTCGAGCTGGCGCTTGATCGTCTGCATGTGTTCGACCCCCTCGCCGGCGCACGTATCGCCTGAGTGGACCATCACCCCTTCACGCTGCCCAGTAACAGTCCTTCGATGTAGTAGCGCTGCATCGCAAGGAACAAGGCAAGCACCGGTATCACGGTCACCACCGACCCGGCCATCATCAGCTCGCTGTCTTGCGCGTGCTCGCGCGAGAGCGAGGCCAATCCCAACGGCAGCGTGTAATGCTCCTGTCCGGTCAGCGCGATCAGCGGCCACATGAAATCGTTCCATGCGGTGAGAAAGGTGAAGATGGCCAGCGTCACCATGATCGGCTTGAGCAGCGGCAGCACGATCTGGCCGAAGATGCGCCACTCGCCCGCCCCGTCGATGCGCGCTGCTTCCAATAGCTCATCGGGAATGCCTCGTGCGTACTGGCGCACCAGGAAAATGCCGAAGGCGGTGGCCATCGCCGGCACGATTACCGCGCCGTAGCTGTTCACCATACCCATGTATTTCAGCATCAGGAACAAGGGCAGCATCGCCACCTGGGCCGGAATCACCAGCATGCCCAGCAGCACCTGGAACAGGCGTTCGCGTCCGGCGAAACGCAGTTTGGCAAAGGCATAACCGGCCATCACGTTGAAGGCGAGTGACAAGGCGGTGATCGCCGTCGATATCGCCAGGCTGTTGAACAGGTAGCGCCCCACGCCTGCGCGCAGGAACAGCACTTCGTAGTTGTGCCAGCTGGCATGCGCGGGCCACAGCGGCGGCGGCAGGTTGCTGGCCTCGCCCGGGCGCATGAACGACACCGAGAACATCCACAGCAGCGGAAACACCGCCACCAGCGTGCCGCCGATCAGCAAGCCGTAGATGACGGCTCGGGCGAAGCGCGGATTCATGCCGGCTCTCCGCGCCGGCCCACGCGCAACATCAGCGCGGTGACGACGAACATGATCACGAACAGCAGGAAGGCCACGGCCGAAGCGGTGCCGAAGTTCCACCATTTGAAGCCTTCGTTGTACATCAGGTACAGCACGCTGGTGGTGCTTTGCAGCGGGCCGCCTTCGGTCATTACATAAGGCTCGGCGAACAGCTGGAAATAGCCCGACACGGTGAGGATGCCCACCATCAGCAGGGTGGGCGCGAGCATGGGCAAGGTGATATGCCGGAACTGCTGCACCATCGAAGCGCCGTCGATGCGCGCCGCCTCGTAGAGGTCTCGCGGGATCGCCTGCAGACCGGCGAGGAAAATGATCATGTTGTAGCCGAAGTTTTTCCACACGGCGAACACGATGATCGACGGCATCGCCCAGTGCGGATCGCCCAGCCAGTCCACCGGGTGTATCCCGGCCAGACCCAGCGCGTAGTTCAACAAGCCGTACTTGGTGTTGAAGATGTAGCGCCACACCACCGCCACCGCGACGACCGTGGTGACGACCGGCGCGAACAGCGCGGTGCGGAACAAGGTCTTGAAGCGCACCAGCGGCGAGTTGAGCAGGAGCGCGGCGCCGAGCGAGACCATGATCGACAAGGGCACGCCGACGACCACGAAATACAGCGTATGCCCCAGTGCCGACCAGAACTTCGGCTGGTGCAGCAGATCCCAGTAATTGTTGAGCGCGACGAAGCGCAGGTGGCGGATATCCGCCAGGGCGTAGAGATCGTAGTCGGTGAGACTCAGTCCCAGCGCCGCCACTACGGGCAGCAGGAAGAACACGCCGAGCACCAGCAGTGCCGGCGCGAGAAACCACGAGGCGGCGCGCTGCCCATTCATGGCGAGGCCTCGGAAACGCGGGCGTGGTCGAGTATCCAGCGCCGTTTTTCGAGGATGCGATCGGCGCGGCGGTCGATTTCGGCAGCGGCCTGATCGATGGTCAACTCGCCCGCCACCGCCTGCGCGGCCACCAGCTGCATCTCGTTGGCGATCTGCTCCCATTCCGGCACGGGCGGGGTCGCCTTCACGTGTTCGAGCTGCTCGCGGAACGCCTGCACCTTGGGATCGGTACGCAGACTGCCGCCGTCCCAGGCGCTGCGCCGGGCCGGCATGTCGCCGAGCAGATCGTAGAAGCGCTGCTGCACGTCGGGGCGCGACAGGTATTCGATCAACGCCCACGCCTCATCCTTGTGCGCCGATCGGCGGAAGATCACCAGGCTGGAACCGCCTGCCGCACCTGTGCCGGCACCGTCGGGCCCGGGCAAGGGAGCGGTAGCCCATTCGTTCTCGCGGTCGGCGGGAAGACGCTGGCGGAACTCGCCGATGTTCCATGGACCGGAGAAATAGAACGCGTAGACGCCGCGCCCGAATTCTTCCCAGGGGTTGCCCGCTTCCACCGCGGTGATCGCCGGCGCCTGCTGCAAGCGGAACGTGTCCACATAAAACGCCAGCGCACGCTTGAAGCCGTCGCTGCGGAAATTGCCGTAGCGTCCACCGTCACGCAGCATCGATTCGGGCTGCTCCAGCGCCAGCGACATCAGCTGCTCGTATTCGTTGGTGGGCAGAAGAATGCCGTAGGTCCCCTTGCCCGGCTGGCTGAGCGCGGCGAGCATTTGTCGCCACTCGGCCCAGTTGCGCGGCGGTGCATCGAAGCCGGCGGCCTTCAACAGATCGCGGCGGTAGAACAACAGGCGCGTGTCGACATACCAAGGCACGCCGTAGAGCGCGCCGTCGATCAGGTTGGTCGACCAGATGTGGTCGAAGTAATCGTCGGGCTTTACCACCGTCGATGTCGCCACGCGTTGCTGCAATGGCGCCAGCGCCTGCAACGCGACGAACTCCGGCAGCCAGGTATTGCCGAGCTGGCTGAGGTCCGGCGTGGATCCGCCGGCAAACGCGGTGAGCAGCTTCTGATGTGCCGCGCTGAGCGGCAGCTGCTGCACCTTCACGTGAATGCCAGGATGCTCACGCTCGAACTCCGGCAGCAACTTCACCACCGCCTCGCCTTCGCGGCCGATGGTCCAGAAGGTGAGCGTGTGCGCGTCCTGCGAGGACGAGCAGCCCGCCAGCAGCAGCGCAGCGACGGACAGCAGGCGGCATGCCACCCGGCCCGTCGTTGCGTTGATGCGGCGAGACAGCTCAGGCATCGCTCATCGCTGCTTGGACTCCAGCCAGCCGCCGGTGAAGCCGGCGCGCTCCAGACCCTTGCGGACATACGGATTCTTGCGCATCACGTTCCATACAAAACCGCTGCGCCAGTTTTCAATCATCAACACGATGGGACCCTGGTCGATGCCGATCTGCTTGTCGTCCGCCCAACCCATGTTGGGCACGACGCGGCCTTCACTCGGCCTGGCGCCCGTATCGTAACTGGGGTTGAAGGCATCCACGAAACCGTACTTGCCATACACCGCGTCACCGTAGCGCTTCTTCATCTCCAATAGCGCCGGCACCACGATTTCCGGGGCAAACGCGATGGAGCCGATGGCGGCGGTGGGCGCGATGGTGCCGTCATCGGAAATGTAGTCGAGCCCGGCGCCACGTGCCGTATAGCCGTAGAACGCGCGCGTGCTGCCGTCGTCGCGTTTCACCACCGCGTCGCCCGGGCCGTTGCACGCGGTGAGGCCCCAGATGTTCTCGCCGTAGTCTTCCCAATGATTGGGATTGGCGATCGCATAGGAGCGCTGCGCGTAGGTCGCCTCGCGGCTGTTCTGGAAGTAGTCGGTGTTGTGATCCCGGCTCCAGGCATCCTGGATGCCACGGAAGTCGATCCAGCTGTGGCTGAACTGATGGCCGAACAGCGGCGCGAAGTTGAGGAAGGTGCGCCCCTGGAATTCCCCCCACTGCTTGGGATAGCTCTTGGCCCAGGCCTGCCACGCGTCATCGCTTACCGGATGCGTGGGCGATCCCATCGCCAGCACGTACACCATCATGCCTTCGTCGTAACCCTTCCAGTTGGCCGGGATGAACTTGCCGCCCGGCGTCCAGCCCATGCTGATCAACGGCGCCTTGGGCTGCATCCAGGTCCACTCGACGCGCTTGTAGATGGCGTCCGCCAGCTCGCGGATCTGCTTTTCCTTGGCGGAATGGCGATCGAAATACGTTTGCGCGAACAGCACGCCGCCGAGCAGCAGCGTGGTGTCCACGCTCGACAGCTCGACGCCGCGCCCATAGCGCTTGCCGGTCTTCATGTCGAGGAAGTGGTAGAAGAAGCCGTGATAGCCGCTGGCGTCGTCTTCGCTGTCGTTCTGCGTCGCGTCGTTGAAGAAGCGCAGCGTGGCCAGCGTGCGATCCGCCGCTTGCTCGCGCGTTACATAGCCGCGCTCCGCACCCACGCCATAGGCGGTCAGGCCGAAACCCACCGAGGCGATGCTGGCGAACGACTCGCCCGGCCAATGATCGGGAATCAATCCCGTCTTCGGATCGGCGCTGTCCCAGAACCACTGGAACGTGCGCTGTTCCAGTTCATCGATGGCGGCGCGCTGGTCTTTGGGAAGCGCGTTGTACTTGAGCCCGGCGGCGGCATCCGACGCAGGGGCCGCCCAGGCAGTGCCGATGGCGAGCGTGAGAGCGCCGACCAGGACGGCGCGAAGGAGAGGCTTGATCATGATCGGCTGCTCTTTAAAGAGAGGCCCGCAATATGCGGGCCTCGAAGTGCCGTCATCATGACGGCCATGGGGGGTGCCACTTAGAAGTTGATACCTGCAGTGACCTTGAGCGTACGCGGGTAACCCGTGATATCGCCCGTGGGGTTGTAGATCACCTGACGCTTGTTGAGCACACCATTGTTGCCGATGGTCTCGATGTAGTTGACGTAGTTGTTCCAGTTGAACGCATTGAGCAGGTCGATGCGCACATAGGCGTTGAGGTTTCCGTAGACCTTGAAGTTCTTGGTCGCCTGGAAGTCGATGTCGCGGTAACCGAACACCTTGCCACCGATCAGGAACTTGCCTTCGCCCGGCGGACGGACCGCAAAGTTCAGGCAGCCGCCGCCGTTGGTGAAGCCGCTGTCGTAGCCTGGCGCGGGTGCGCCATAGCAGGACAGGCCCAGATCGGGTACCGGGGTGGCCAGCGTCAGCTTGCTGCCGAACACGAAGCCCCACGGGCCGTCGAGCGAGCCGGTCGCCACCAGGCGATGCTTGGCGACGCCCGGAGCCGCCGAGTACGGATAGTTGCCGATCTTCTCGTAGTCAAACGCGTACTGGTCGGTCGGGTCGTTGTTGTCGTTGTTCTGCACGGCGTTCGTGTAGGTGTACGCGAACGAAGCGCTCCAGTGCGAATCCACCGTATAGGGCTTTTCGGCAGAGATCAGGAACTGGTTGGTCTTGGTCTGCAGGCCGTTGTTGCCGATGATCAGCGTGCCGTAACCCGGGATGCCGAAGCTCCACGGCTGGCTGCCGCCACCCCAGAAGGTGCCGTCCGGACGACGGTTGCCCAGCGTATAGACGATGCCGTCGTGGCTCTTGATGTTCACGAAGGCGACGCTGGTGTTCCACTCGCCGATCTTGTTGCGCATGCCGATGCTCAGCTGATCGGAATACGGCGCCTTGAGGTTGTTGTTGATCATGTCAACTTCCTTGCCCGCGTTGCTGTTGGCAACGAGCGCTTGCAGGGCAGGAATGCTCAGGTAGGCCGGGTTCCATGCCAGGCAGGTGGCGCTGGGCGTGCACGGCTGCGATGGCGTGTTGAAGAACAGCGTGGGCTGCGACAGCACCGACTTGGTCTCTTCGACCTGCAGCGATTCGTACAGGTTGCGATCGTACGAGCGGCCCCAGCCGCCGAAGATCACATGCTCTTCGTCGCCGAACAGATCGTTGGAGAAGCCCAGGCGCGGCTGGATTTCGTTCTTCTTCGCCTTGCGGTTGTTGCCGTTGCTGATGTAGTCGTTGATGTTCACGCCGCCCAGGGCGAGCGACTGCGCATAGGTCTGGCCCGCCGGTCCGTTCGGATCCTGCGAATTGAGCGCGGACACCACGCCAGCCGGCGTCTGGTAGTCGAGGTACGAAGGCGTCTTCTCATAATCCCAGCGCACGCCCAGGTTGAACGTCCAGTGGTCGTCGACCTGCCAGTCATCCTGGATGTACGTGCCGAACTGCTGGTCACGGCTGGTCGCCACCGGGCTCTGGCCCGGCGTCGGGTTGCCGAACTGCACCTTGTACGGAATCGACTCGGTGCCGTTTGGACCCACCGCATAGGTGTACAGCGCGTTGGTGTCGCCCGCGTCCTGCGCGGTCAGCTTCACCGACTTGAACTTCACGCCCATCTTGATCACGTGGTCGCCATGCCACTGGATGTCGTTGAGGGTGAAATCGTCGGAGATGGCCGGGCCCTTCTGGCCCTTGTTCTGATACGACAGCGGCGAGGAGCCGTCCACGAGCAGCGTGGAGTTCTGGTCGCTGGCGTCGGTGTACGACGCGCCGTAGCCCGTGGTGATGGGCGTGGGGTTGTACTGGGCGTCTTCGTACGTGGCCTGCAGGCGGTTGAACCAGCTGTCGGTGCTGTGATCCCAACGCAGGTCGAAGCGCTTGTCGGTGTTGCGCGTATTGAGCGAGGCATTGGCCGTGCTGTTGCCGCCGATACCGCTGATGGCGGTTTCGTCACGGTACTTGCCGCTCACTTCGATGCGGTCGCGGTCGGTCGGCTCCCAGTCCACCTTGCCGAACCAGTTGTTCTCCTTGAACGGCAGGTTGGCCGGGCCGATGCCGGCCTGCGCGCTCGCCGGCAGGTTTGCCCACAGGGCGGAGTTGCCCGTGGGTACCACGGTGATGGGGCTGTTGAATTCCTTGCCTTCATAGGCAAGGTAGAAATGCGCCTGATCCTTGAGGATGGGGCCGCCGATGTCGAAGCCGTAATCCTTCTCTTTGGAATCGACTTTCTTGTTGTTCGCCTGCTCAGAAGGCGTCTCTGCGCGCATGGCCGTGTTGGTGAAGCTGCCGAACACGTCGCCGTGGAACTCATTGGTGCCCGACTTGGTTTCGGCCGTCACCGCAGCGCTGGAGAGCTGGTCGTACTCGGCCTTGTAGTTGGACGTGATGACCTTGTACTCGGCCACCGCCAGCTGCGGGAACGGATTGCCCTGGCTGTTGTTCTGGCCGGTGACGCCGCCGGGCAGCACGTAGTTCTTCTGGCCCACGCCGTCGATATAGACGTTGATGTTGGAGCTGGCCTGCGCGCCCGAACGAAGGCTGGTGTTGCCGTTGGCGTCGCGCGTGAACACCATGCCCGGCACGGTGTCGGCGAATTCGAGGAAGTTGCGCGACGCAGCCGGCGTGGTTTCGATTTGGCGCAGGGACACCAGCTGGCCCACTTCGGAGGTCTTCACTTCCTCCAGCGTGGTGGCCGACACCGTCACGCCACCCAGGTTCTGCGCATTGGCTTCGGCCGGAGTCGCTGCAGCGGCCTGCTGCGCCGTGAGGTTCAGGGTGAAGGTGGAAGCCACCGTCACCGTCACCGTGCGCGCGGTGCCCGGACCGGCATCCACCTGATAGGTGCCCGGCGGCAGACCGACCAGCGCGAAGCTGCCGTCCTTGTCCGAATGCGTGCGGCGGGTAGCGCCCGTGGCGGTGTTCTTGGCCACCACGTCGACATCGGCGGGAGCCTGGCCACGAATGTTCGCATCCGAGCTCTGCGCCCACGAGATGGCCGGCGCGGAAGAAGCCATCGCGAGGGCAATGGCGGTAGCTAGTAAACGTTTACTTTTTTGGCGTTGAATATTCATAAGGTGTCTCCCCTCCCACAAAAGGCCGCCGCTCAGACGAGCGCCGGAGGCTGTTTCGTTGCTACGTTGGTCTGATGAGCTCCGCACGAATCGCGCACGACGACGTCGCAACGCAAAGTGCGGCTGTTGGAGCCGGTGTGCCCCTTGCCTTCCATGAGCTCGGTGAGCAGGAGCAGTGCGCTCTTGCCCAAATCTGCAATGCTGACGCCCACGGTGCTGAGCGAAGGCGAAACGTACCGTGCGATCAGGATGTCGTCGAAACCGGCCAACGCGATGTCCTCGGGGACTTTCACGCCAGCCTCTTTGAATGCCATCAGGCACCCCACCGCCGTCATATCGTTGGCAGCGAACACGGCACGCGGACGCGTCGCCTGCGCCAGTATTTCCTGGCCGGCCCGATAACCCGATTCCTCGGTGAAGTCGCCGGCAATGATGTTGAGCGTGGCCTTGGGCGCGTGCCTGGCCATCGCCGCGCGATAGCCTTTCTCGCGCTCTTGCGCGTCGTAGTTGCCGGCCGGGCCAGTGATGAAGGCCACCGATTCGTGGCCGGCATCGAGCAGATGCTTCACCATCGCCTGGGCGCCGGCGATGTTGTCGATGTTGATCGACGGATAACGCGCATGGTCGACCGGGCTGTCCAGCAGCACGGCCGGCAGGTCCGAGGGCAGGTTCCGGTCAAGGAACGGGCCATCGACGAATTCGGAAAGAATGATCATGCCGTCCACGCGGCCACGCATGGTGCGCACCGCCACCGCCGCGTCTTCCACGCCGTCGTGCGAGCTGGATACGAGCAGATGCAGGCCCTTGGCGCGTGCCGCCAGATCGATGCCGCGGATCAGTTCGGAGAAGAACTCACCGTACAGGTCGGGCAGCACCGCCCCGATCGTGTGGGTGCGGCCGGTGATCAGGCTGCGCGCGGCAGAATCGGGAACGTAGTGCAGATGAGCCGCCGCCTTGCGCACGGCATTTTGCGTTTCCGTCGTGACCCCGCCCAGGCCATTGAGCACACGGGACACCGACGCGATCGAGACTTTCGCCTCCCGCGCCACATCCTTGATGGTGGCCTTCTTGGTGGTCACATCGGCTCCTAGGACAGGGCGGCAGGGGATTCCCCGGCGGCGCTGCGGCGGAACGTAAACGTTTTCATGGAAACTTGTAAAGCCACCATTTCGGGCTTTTTTCGCTGCGCTGCAATACTTTCAAGCATAAAAACTTGCGAGCCGGGGACACAGCAACGCTGCCGCCTAGGCCGTCGGCCATATGGCGTCGCAACATCGAACGCTAAAATTTCGGTGGGGAACCAGACACGGTTGTGAACGAACCGTCAGCCTGCCGTAGCTTTGCGATGCGCAAACATCCATGGCCATAGCGCCGGCGAGTCGTAGGTCGGCACCCAGGAACCATGGTTCACACCGGGAAATTCGGTGTAACGCACTTCATCGCCGGCGCGGGTAAGCGCCTTGTTCATGGCCCGCGAATCGGCCGGCGGTACCTGGTCGTCGATCGCGCCATGGAAGATCCACATCGGCGTCGGCCTCACCCGGTTCGCCACCCAGGCGTAGGGATCGGCACCACTGGGCACGCCGTAGACCTTCAGTTCGGGCATGTCGTCGAGCCCGAGGATGCCGCCGCACACGGGCGCGGCAGCAGCGAACATGCCCGGATGATCGACCGCCAGCTGCCACACGCCATAACCGCCCATCGAGAGGCCGGTCAGGTAGAGCCGCGATCGATCGCCGTGATAGGTCGCGATGCTCTGCTCGAGAGCGGCCACGGCGGCGCGCTCCACTTCACCGCTCCACACCGTGTCGTCGGGCGCCTGGGGCGCCACCACCACGGCAGGAAATTCATCGCCATGTTTGGCCAGCCACGGCGGCAGGCCCTGCTTGAGCTGGGCTTCGTTGTCGTTGCCGCGCTCGCCGCTGCCGTGCAGGAACAACACCACCGGCCACGGGCGATCCGCCGTCCAGCCGGTGGGCACGAACACCTGGAAGGGATAGCGGTGACCATCCACCGTCACTTCGCTGGCGACGAAATGCGCGTCAGCGGCGTGCGTCGATCCGGCCAGGCCAAGCAGCAGCGAGGCTGCCATCCATCCCACGCGCTTCATCAGCATGTTCGTACTCTCCGTCAGTCGATGCCCGGAGAGTACAGACCCTTCGACGGATCAGGCCAGAGCAGCAAGAACCTGCTCCGTGGACCGCACGCGACCCAGGCGCGGGAAGATGTGCTCCACCGCGAAACGATGATGCGCGGCATCGCCCGAGCTCATGGCGTCTTCCACCAGCACCTGGTTGAAGCCCAGCTCGAAGGCCTGGCGAGCGGTGGATTCCACGCCGATATTGGTGGAAATGCCGGCCAGCACGATCTGCGTGATGCCGCGACGGCGCAGCTGCAACTCCAGTTCGGTGCCGTAGAACGCGCCCCACTGGCGCTTGGTGATGTGCAGGTCGCCCTCGGCCACGGCCAGTTCATCGGCGTAGTCCCACCAGTTGTCCGGCAGGGTGAAGTTGCGTGCAGGCTCGTCCGTCAGCGGACGCAACATGTCGCCGGCGTCGGCCGACCAGCCCACGCGCACCAGCGCCACGGGCGCCTTCAACTCGCGAAAACGCGCCGCCAGGCGACCGGCACGCTGAAAGACTTCAGCGCTCGCATGGGGGCCCGCGCCAAACGGGGCAATGCCCTTCTGCAGGTCGATCAGGACGAGCGCGGTGGTGCGGGGATCAAGCTTTTCCATGGGAGAACTCCAGCGATGTGCAGGGATCAGGCAGGGATTGCGCCGGCATCAACGTACAATCGACCCTGTTCGGGCCGCGCCCATGCGCCGGCTTTCAAGACTATTATGTGAGGACAGCCTCACATTGGAGTTTATGAGGATGTCCTCGCAAAACACAAGCCAGGGGGCGCGAGCGCCCAGCCGTCGCCGGGGCCACGAACGCGTGGCGGCGCTGCTTTCTGCGGCATCGGATTGCTTCGTCGAAAAAGGTTTCGATGCCACCACCATGACCGAGATCGCGGCTCGCGCTCAGGCCTCGATCGGCTCGCTCTATCAGTTTTTCCCTACCAAGGAGGCCGTTGCCGAGGCGCTGATCACCCAGCATGCCAACGGACTGAACGAGCGCATGGAGACCCTGGTCGCGCAAACGCCGAACTGGTCGACGGAGGAACTTGCGGCGCGGCTGATCCGCGCGTTCGCCGATTACCGCAAGCAGCATCCGGCCTTCGCCACCCTGGTCGAGGCCGCCGGTTCGCTGCCCTCGATGCTGGGCCGCACCATTCGCCAGCGCATGCGCGATTATTTGAGTCAGATTATCGCCATTCACGCGCCAGGGATTGCCGCAGGCGAGCTACGTCCGGCGGCGATGGTGGTGCAGCAATTCATGAAGGCCGCTGTCGCGCTCGAAAGCGAGCAACCGGCGAACCTGCGCAAGGCCGCGCAAAACCAGCTGCAGCAAGCACTTTCGCTCTATCTGCGAGAACTCGCGTCGCGCTGATTGCGGCGACAACTGTGTCGCACGTGCAACACGTGCGTAGGACGTCCAGCCATCTGGACGTCCGAATGCCTAACTCGACACGCGATTTAAACATTTTCAAAAGAAACTGTTGACAACCCGTCGGACGGGCCATTAGGTTCGTCTGCATGTCGCAGCGCAACAGCCATGACCGCATTGCCGAACCGATCCGTCCCCCGACGGTCGCCGGCCTGCTGCGACTTCGCACCAACCTCCTTCTTGCCCTTGTACTCGTACTCCTTATTACCAACGGAGGTGCGGGCTGAGGGCGTGTGTCCAGGTAACTAGAAAGACCACCTGAATACGACCAAAGAACCCCGCACCCGGTAACGGATGCGGGGTTTTTTGTTGCCCAAGGCGTGTGCCCATGGAGCCAGCGATGAACCCCGATAACACCCCGCCCCAGAGCGGCAACAGCGAGAACAGCGACGTGGGCGACGTAGCCGCCGAACGCCTGCGCATTTTCGATACGACCCTGCGCGATGGCGAGCAGGCACCCGGCTTTTCGATGGATCGCCGGGCCAAACTCCGCATGGCGCATGCGCTCGAGGCGCTGGGTGTGGACATCATCGAGGCCGGCTTCCCCAGCGCCTCGCCGGACGATTTCGCCTCGGTCGCGGAGATCGCCCGGGTGCTGCGCGGCCCTACCGTATGCGGCCTGGCACGCTGCCACGACAACGACATCGACGCCTGCGGCCGCGCGCTGGAAGTGGCGCGCCACGGACGCATCCACCTGTTCCTGTCCACCAGCCCGCTGCATCGCGAGCACAAGCTCAACATGAGCAAGCAGCAGGTGATCGACACGGCCTGCGCCGCCATCGAGCGGGCCAAAAAGCTGTGCCACGAGGTGGAGTTCTCCGCCGAAGACGCCATGCGCACCGAACCGGAGTACCTGGTCGAGGTGTTCAGCGCGGCCATCGCCGCCGGCGCCACCACGGTGAACGTGCCCGATACCGTCGGCTACACCACGCCCATCGAAATGGCCGAGCGCATCACCTACCTGCGCCAGCACGTGCGCGGGGCGGACCAGGTGATCTTCTCCACTCACTGCCACGACGACCTGGGCATGGCGGTCGCCAACAGTCTCGCCGGTGTTGCCGCCGGTGCGCGCCAGGTCGAATGCACCATCAACGGCATCGGCGAGCGCGCCGGTAACGCCTCGATGGAAGAAGTGGTGATGGCGTTGCGTGTGCGCGCTGCCTACTTCGGCGTGGATACCGGCATCGACGCGCGCAAGCTCTATCCCACCTCGCGCCTGCTGACCCAGCTGACCGGCCAAGCCGTCGCGCGCAACAAGGCCGTGGTCGGCGACAACGCGTTCGCGCACGAGTCCGGCATCCATCAGCACGGCATGCTCAAGCATCGCGGCACGTACGAAATCATGCGTCCGCAAGACGTGGGCATGGGCGAGACGCGACTGGTGCTGGGCAAGCACTCGGGCCGCCATGCGCTGCGCCAGCGTCTGCAGAGCCTGGGCCACGAGGTGGAAGAGGCCGCAATGGACAGCATCTTCGCGCGCTTCAAGGCGCTGGCCGACAAGAAGCGCGAAGTGCACGACCAGGACCTGGAAGCGATCGCGCTGGGCATGGATCCGGAAGCCACCGGCCCCTGGCGCATCGTGCAGCTCAACACCAACTCTCATCTGGGCGGCAGCGCGTCGGCCTCGGTGAAGCTCACCCATGACAGCGGCCATGAAGTGGGTGAAGCGGCGATCGGCGACGGCCCGGTCGATGCCGTGCTGCGTGCCATCGAGCGCGCTACCGGCACCTCGCTCGACGTCACCCAGTTCCAGGTGCGCGCCGTGAGCGAGGGCGGCGACGCGCAAGGCCAGGCCCAACTCACTGCGCGCCACGCCGAGCGCGACTGGCGTGGCTCCGGCGTAAGCACCGACATCATCGAAGCGACCGCACATGCCGCGCTCGCCATCGTCAACCGCATCGAACGACAACAACCCGTGTCGCCACGGGCTGCGGTCGCGAGCCTGTGAAACCGAGGAGCACCAAATGACGACGCCCTTCCTCTGGCACAACGGCCAGATCAAACCCTGGACCGAGGCTACGGTCCACGTCAGCACCCACGCGCTGCACTACGGCTCCTCGGTATTCGAAGGCGAGCGCGTATATGCGACGCCGCAGGGCCCGGCCTATTTCCGCCTCGCCGATCACACGCGCCGCCTGTTCGAATCGGCGCGCATCTACGAGATCGAGATCGGCTACAGCGAAGACGAGATCAACGCGGCCTGCCATGAAGTGATCCGCGCCAATCGCATGAAGTCGGCCTATGTGCGCCCCATCGTGTTCCGCGGCGCAGGCGGCCTGGGCGTGCTGCCGAAGACCGATTCGCCGGTGGACGTGGCGATCATGGCGCTGGAATGGGGCGCGTATCTCGGCGAAGCACTGGAGCACGGTGCCGACGTGTGCGTGTCCTCCTGGCAGCGCCCCGCACCGAACACCTTTCCCAGCTGGGCCAAGGCCGGCGGCAATTACCTCAGCAGCCAGCTGATCGCGCTCGAGGCGCGTCGCGGCGGCTACGCCGAAGGCATCGCGCTGGGTCATAACGGCCTGCTGAGCGAAGGCGCGGGCGAAAACCTGTTCCTGGTGAAGAACAACAAACTGCTCACGCCACCGACCAGCGCGGGCATCCTCGCCGGCATCACCCGCGAGTCGGTGATCACGCTGGCCGGCGAACTGGGCATCGTGGTGGAAGAACGCGACCTGCCGCGCGAAGCGCTATACACCGCCGACGAGATCTTCATGACCGGCACCGCGGCGGAAATCACGCCAGTGCGTTCGGTCGATCGCAAGCCGGTGGGTGCAGGACGTCCGGGCGACGTCACACGCGCACTGCAGAAGGCGTTCTTTGGCTTGTTTGATGGCACCACAGCTGACCAGTGGGGCTGGCTCACGCCCGTCCAGATCGAAGCAGCGCAGGAGGCTGCGTAATGGCAAAGACATTGTTTGAAAAAGTGTGGGACGCCCATGTCGTCGCCGCTGAAAGCGCCGACACCCCCGCAATCCTCTACGTCGATCTGCACCTGGTGCATGAAGTCACCTCGCCGCAGGCCTTCAGCGAACTGCGCGAGCGCGGTCTGAAGCTGCGTCGCCCCGATCGCATGCTGGCAACGCTCGATCACTCCACGCCCACCCTGCCCGCCGGCGCCGACGGCGAGCGTCCCTACGCGAACGCCGAAGCCAAGGCGCAGGTGTCGCAGCTGGAAACCAATTGCCGCGAATTCGGCGTTGAACTACACGGCTGGAACAGCAGCGATCGCGGCATCGTGCATGTGTTCGGCCCGGAACTGGGTGCGACCCAACCCGGCATGACCATCGTCTGCGGCGACAGCCACACCTCCACCCACGGTGCGTTCGGTGCGCTGGCATTCGGCATCGGCACCACGGAAGTCGGTCACGTGATGGCCACGCAGTGCCTGCTTCAGCGCAAGGCGAAAACGCTGGCCATCCATGTGGACGGTCATCTGTCCGCGGGCGTAGGTGCGAAGGACCTGATCCTGCACATCATCGGCGAGATCGGCGTGGACGGTGGCACTGGCTACGTCATCGAATATCGCGGCGACGCCATCGAGCAGCTGTCGATGGAAGAGCGCATGACGGTGTGCAATATGTCGATCGAAGCGGGCGCACGTGCAGGCATGATCGCGCCCGACGAAACGACATTCGCCTGGCTGAAGGGCCGTCCCCGTTCGCCGCAGGGCGCCGCCTGGGACGAAGCCGTCGCACGCTGGAAGTCGCTGCGCACGGACGATGGCGCCGAGTACGACCGCGAAGTGCGCATCGACGCGAGCAAGGTGCGTCCCACCGTCACCTATGGCACGCATCCGGGCATGGCCATCGCGATGGACAAGCCGGTTCCCGCGGCACGCAATGCTCAGGAAAAGCGCGCGCTGGATTACATGAAGGCCGAGGCCGGCAAGCCGATGCAGGGCACGCCGGTCGACGTGGTCTTCGTCGGTAGCTGTACGAACTCGCGCCTTTCGGATCTGCGCGAGGCCGCTCACGTACTGCGCGGTCGTCGCGTCGCCGATGGTGTGCGCATGCTGGTGGTGCCGGGTTCCGAAGCGGTGCGCCGCGACGCGGAGAACGAAGGCTTGCATCACGTATTCACCGCTGCAGGTGCCGAGTGGCGTGAGCCCGGTTGCTCGATGTGCATCGCCATGAATGGCGACTTCGCGCAGCCGGGACAGTTGGTGGTGAGCACCTCAAACCGCAACTTTGAAGGTCGCCAGGGCAAGGGCGCGCGCACGGTTCTGGCGAGTCCGGCCACGGCGGCAGCATCGGCCGTCGCGGGGCGCATTGCCGATCCGCGTGAGTATGCGACGGAGGTGGCCGCATGAAGGGGCGAGCTTTTCTTCCTCTCCCCTCCGGGGAGAGGACTGAGGTGAGGGGTCACTCTTGCCTCGGTCAAACATCAGAGCGCGCTTCGATGTGCGTTCCCGCGAGCACCCGCCCCTCATCCGCCCCTTCGGGGCACCTTCTCCCCGGAGGGGAGAAGGGACTTTGTCCTTCGGAGGTTTTTTAATGCGCCCGATCACCCGCCTCCACTCCCGCACCGCCGTGCTGCCGGACGAGAACATCGACACCGACCGCATCATCCCCGCGCGCTTCCTCACCACCACCGAGCGCGCCGGCCTGGGCAAGCTGTGCTTCAACGACTGGCGCTATCAGGCCGACGGCAGCGACAACCCGGCCTTCCCGCTCAATCAGCCACAGGCGAAAGGCTGCTCGATCCTCATCGCCGGCCGCAATTTCGGTTGCGGCTCCTCGCGCGAACACGCGCCGTGGGCGCTGCTCGACTACGGCATCCAGGCGGTGCTGTGCAGCGAGATCGCCGACATCTTCCGCAACAACGCGCTGAAGAACGGCCTGCTTGCCATCGTGCTGGACGAAGCCGAACACCGCTGGCTGCTGGAACACCCGGGCATCGAGCTGTCCATCGACGTGAAGGAACAAGTGATCGCCCTGCCCGACGGCGGCCATATCCATTTTCAGCTCGAAGCATTTGCCCGCCACTGCCTGCTCAACGGCGTGGACCAGCTTGGGTACCTGCAGCAACACAGCGACGCCATCACCGCCTACGAACAACGCACGGAGAAAGCTGCATGAGAGCGCACATCGTCACCCTGCCCGGCGACGGCGTCGGCCCCGAGGTCACTGCAGCGGCCGTGGCCGTGCTCGATGCCGTGGCAGCGCACTACGACCATCACTTCCATTTTGAAGAACACCAGATTGGCGGTTGCGCCATCGATGCCACCGGCGAGCCATTGCCCAAGGCCTCCCTGGAAGCCTGCAAGGCCGCCGACGCGGTGTTGCTCGGTGCGGTCGGTGGCCCGAAGTGGTCCGACCCGAGTGCACCGGTGCGTCCCGAGCAGGGTCTGCTGGCGCTGCGTGCCGCGCTGGGCGTCTACGCCAACCTGCGACCGCTGCAGGTGCATCCCGCGCTGGCCGAGCTGTCGCCGCTGAAGAACGAAAAGCTGAAAAACGTCGACGTGCTGTTCGTACGCGAACTCACCGGCGGCGCGTACTTCGGTGCCAAGACACGCACCATCGACACCGCCATCGACGAATGCAAGTACACCGTGGCTGAAGTCGAGCGCGTGACGCGTCGCGCATTCCAGCTGGCACGGGAACGCCGCAAGCACGTCACCTCGGTGGACAAGGCCAACGTGCTGGAAACCTCGCGCTTGTGGCGCAGCACCGTGCAGCGCATCGCCGGTGAATTTCCCGATGTGAAGCTGGAACACCAGCTGGTCGATTCGATGGCCATGCTGTTGCTGACCCAGCCTGGCAAGTACGACGTGGTGGTCACCGAGAACCTGTTCGGCGACATCCTCACCGATGAAGCCGCCGCGCTGGCCGGCTCGCTGGGCCTGCTGCCTTCGGCGTCGCTGGGCGAAGGCAAGGGTGGACTGTATGAGCCCATCCACGGCTCCGCGCCGGATATCGCCGGCCAGGGCGTGGCCAATCCGATTGGCGCCATTCTTTCCACCGCGATGCTGCTGCGCCATTCGCTGGGGCTGGAAGAAGAAGCGACTACGGTGGAAGCGGCCGTGGCCGAAGTGCTGGAGCACGGTCCGCATACCCGCGACATCGGCGGCGACGCCGGCACGCAGCAGGTATTGGAAGCGGTGTTGGCCGCCATCGACGAACACGCCTGCAACGCGGCAGCTTTTCTTCGCTGGGGCCGCGCCTGTGGCTGAGTCATTCGAGCATCTCTCAAGGAACACGCATGCGCAGTGATCTGATCAAGACCGGCCCCGACCGTGCCCCCGCGCGCGCCATGCTCCGCGCCACCGGCCTGGACGACGAAGCGATTGCCAGGCCGCTGGTGGCCGTCGTGCACACCTGGTCCAACGTGAGCCCGTGCAACCTCAATCTGCGCGAACTGGCCGAACATGTCGCCGACGGCATTCGCGCTGCGGGCGGCACGCCGGTGGAATTCAACACCATCGCCGTGACCGACGGCATCGCCATGGGCACGCCCGGCATGCGCGCCTCGCTGATCAGCCGAGAGGTGATCACCGACTCCATCGAGCTGGCCGTCGATGGCCACTGCCTTGACGCGATGGTGGTGCTGTGCGGTTGCGACAAGACCATTCCTGCCGCTGCGATGGCGATGGCGCGACTCAATATCCCGGCCGTCGCGATGTACGGCGGCACGATTGCGCACGGCACCCACGACAACCATCCGATCACCATCCAGCAGGTGTTCGAAGCAGTCGGTGCGCACGGCGCGGGCAAGATCAGCGATGCCGAACTGACTTCAGTGGAGCGCGATGCCTGCCCCGGCGCCGGTGCATGCGGCGGGCAGTTCACTGCCAACACGATGGCGATGGTGCTCTCCACGCTGGGCTTGTCGCCGCTGGGCTTCAATGACATCCCCGCCACACATCCAGCGAAGGCAGTGGCCGCACGCCGCTGCGGCGAGCTGGTGATGGAGTGCCTAAAAGAAAACCGCACGCCACGCGAACTGCTCACCGAAACCGCGTTCCGCAATGCCGCGCGCATGGTCGCAGCCACGGCCGGTTCCACCAACGCTGTGCTGCACCTGCTCGCCATCGCACGTGAAGCGGGTACGCCGTGGACGCTGGAGGATTTCGAGCCTGCATCGAAACACACCCCGGTGATCGCAGATCTGTTGCCTGGCGGCCGCTACACCGCGGTCGAGATGTTCGGGGCCGGCGGCAGCGCACGCGTGGCGGAAGAACTGATTGCCGCGGGCATGCTGATCGACGCACCCACCGTCACCGGTCGCAGCCTGTTCGATGAAGTCGCTGCGGCACCGCGAGCTGAAACGCAGGACGTGGTGCATCCGGTGTCAAAGCCGCTGAAGCCGCGCGGCGGCTATTCCATCCTCTACGGCAATCTCGCGCCGGACGGTTGCATCCTCAAACTCGCCGGCAAGGGCGCCAACCACTTCGAGGGACGCGCCCGCGTGTTCGAAAGCGAAGAGCAGGCGTTTGCCGCCGTTCAGGGCGGCAGCATCGAGAAGGGCGACGTCATCGTGATCCGCAATGAAGGCCCGGCGGGTGGCCCAGGCATGCGCGAGATGCTGGGCGTGACGGCGGCGCTGATCGGCCGCGGCCTGGGCGACGACGTGGCCTTGATCACCGATGGTCGCTTCTCCGGCGCCACCCACGGCTACATGGTCGGCCATATCGCACCGGAAGCGGCGCGCGGCGGCCCGATTGCGCTGCTGCACGAAGGCGATCGCATCCGCATCGACGCCGAAACGCGCCAGATCAGCACCACCGCCGATCTCGCCTCCCGTCGCGCCAGCTGGCAACCGCCTGCGCCCAAGGTCACGCGCGGCGCCATGGCCAAGTACGTCGCCCTGGTGGGCTCCGCGTCTGAAGGAGCCACCACGCAACCCATCGCATCACGCAGTCCATCCGCCTCTGTTTCCCGACACGTCAACGAAGACACGAACGCAGGAGTCACCGCATGAGCAACAACAACGACACGCTGGCCAAGGCCCGCATCGCCGTCCTGGGCTTTGGCAGCCAGGGCCGCGCCCACGCACTCAACCTGCGCGACTCCGGTCTCGACGTGGTGGTTGGCCTGCGCAAGGGTGGCCCCTCGTGGGAGAAAGCCCGCGCCGAAGGTTTCACCGTGGCTGAGCCGGGCGATGCCGTGAAGGACGCCGACCTGGTCGCCGTGCTCACGCCGGACATGGTGCAGCCGCAGCTATATCGCGAGCACATCGAGCCGAACATCAAGCCGGGCGCAGCGTTACTGTTTGCGCACGGTTTCAACGTGCACTTCAAGCAGATCGATCCGCGCGCCGACATCGACGTGATCCTGGTGGCGCCCAAGGGCCCGGGCGCGCTGGTGCGTCGCGAGTATGAAATCGGTCGCGGCGTGCCCAGCATCTGGGCCGTGCACCAGGACGTCAGCGGCCAGGCGGAAGCCCGCGCCAAGGCGTATGCCGATGGCATCGGCGGTGGTCGCGCGCTGCTGATCAAGACGGACTTCAAGGAAGAGACCGAGACCGATCTGTTCGGCGAACAGGCGGTGCTTTGCGGCGGTGCCAGCTCCCTGGTACAGGCTGGTTTTGAAACGCTGGTCGAAGCCGGTTACCAGCCGGAAATCGCCTATTACGAAGTGCTGCACGAACTGAAGCTGATCGTGGATCTGTTCTACGAGGGCGGCATTTCACGCATGCTGGAGTTCGTCTCCGAAACCGCGCAGTACGGCGACTACGTGAGCGGCCCGCGCGTGATCGATGCCGGCACCAAGGCGCGCATGAAGGACGTGCTCACCGATATCCAGGACGGCACCTTCGCGCGCAACTGGATCGCCGAATACCAGGCCGGCCTGCCGAACTACAAGAAGTTCAAGCAGGCGGACCTGGAGCATCCGGTGGAACAGGTCGGCGCCAAGCTGCGTGCTCGCATGCCGTGGCTGCAGGCGAATGCGCCCAAGCCCTCGGCTGAGCCGCTCAAGAAAGTAGGTTGATATTTGGCCGCTGCGGCTGATGCCGCAGCGGCATGCTGGTTGTTGTTCGACTTGAGAGGGGCGCTTATCCCGCAAGCATGCAAGACCCTTCCTGGCCCTCCCCCGATGATTTGGGGGAGGGCACTTTTCCAACCAACTCGATCCGCCGAAGCATCGGCGAATCTGGGGAACCCGACCATCGTGAACGTGCCACTGCAACGTGCTCTTGAAAGTCGCGACATGCCCGCTTCGACGCATGCGCTCGCCGGCCAGACCATGAGCGGTGCAGAAGTCGTCGTGCAGGTATTGGCGGACGAAGGCGTCGACGTGCTGTTCGGTTATTCGGGTGGCGCGATCCTGCCGGTGTACGACGCGGTCTTCCGATTCAATGCCACGCATCTGTCGCCGATGGGCGGCGAGCCGATGCCCTTGATCGTGCCTGCCAACGAGCAAGGCGCCGGCTTCATGGCGGCCGGCTATGCGCGCGCCTCGGGCAAGGTGGGCGTGGCCATCGTCACCTCCGGCCCGGGCGCCACCAATATGGTCACGCCGGTGCGCGATGCGATGTCCGATTCCGTGCCGATGGTGGTGATCTGCGGCCAGGTGCCCACCGGCGCGCTCGGCAGCGATGCCTTCCAGGAGGCACCGGTCAGCAACATCATGAGTCCGTGCGCCAAGCACGTGTTCCTGCTCACCGATCCCTCGCGGCTTGAAGTCACCTTGCGTACGGCCTTTGAGATCGCGCGCAGTGGACGTCCGGGCCCTGTCGTTGTCGATATCCCCAAGGATGTGCAGAACAGTCCGCTCACCTTCGCCGGTGAAGGCACGCTGCCTATTCCCGGCTATCGCGCCCGCCAGCACGCCATCCAGAGCGCACGCGTGGATGACGCGCAGTGCGAGATTTTCTTCAACGCGCTGGCAAGGGCGAAGCGTCCGCTGATCTATGCGGGTGGCGGCATCATCTCGGCGGAGTCCTCCGCCACGCTGCGCGCTTTCGTGAAGCAGTTTGGCCTGCCGGTGACCACCACCTTGATGGGCATCGGTGCGATCGACACCACTGAACCGCTCGCCTTGCATATGTTGGGCATGCACGGTACGGCCTACGCCAATTACGCCGTCGAGGACTGCGATTTCCTGCTCGCGCTTGGCGCTCGTTTCGACGATCGCGTGGCCAGCGTGCCGGAGCGCTTTGCCCCGCACGCACGCTTCATCGCACAGATCGACATCGACCCCGCCGAGATCGGCAAGGTGAAGTCGGTGGACTGGCATCATCATGGCGACCTCGACGCGACGCTATCGCGCCTGCAGCAATACGGCATCCGTCACGGCCTGCATTTCGCAAACGATGGGCGCTATGCGGACTGGCACTCCCATATTGCTGCGCTCAAGCACACGCATGCGCTGAACTACGACCGCGAGAGCGCGTTGATCCAGCCGCAGGCGGTGATCCAGGCCATCAACGAACACACCCAAGGCCGCGCCGTGATCAGCACCGGCGTGGGCCAGCACCAGATGTGGGCCGCGCAGTACTTTGATTTTCGCGAGCCGCGCCATTGGCTCACGTCCGGTTCCATGGGCACCATGGGATTCGGCCTGCCCGCCGCCATTGGTGCGCAGTTCGCGCGGCGCGACGCGGTGGTGATCGATATCGACGGCGACGCCAGCATCCGCATGAATCTGGGCGAGCTGGAAACCGTCACCACCTATGGCCTGCCGGTCAAGGTCGTCGTGCTCAACAACATCGGCGACGGCATGGTGCGCCAGTGGCAGAAGCTGTTTTTCCGTGGCCGCTTTGCATCGTCGGACAAGAGCCTGCACAAGAAGGACTTCATCAAGGCGGCGCAGGCTGATGGGTTCGAGTGGGCGAAGCGCCTGGAGGACAAGGCGGAACTGGCGGAGACCATCGCCGACTTCCTTGCCTTCGATGGCCCTGCATTTCTGGAAGTGATGATTGACCCGGATGCCGGCGTGTATCCGATGGTGGGTCCGGGGGCGACGTACGCGCAGATGATCACCGGCGATTTCATTCCGTCGCGGGTGGCACCGGCGTCGGACGGCGATGCCACCTCGGACATGTTCTGAGCATCGGCAACACGGAGCCCGCATGAGACATACGCTATCCATCCTGTTGCAAAACGAATCCGGCGCCCTGATGCGCGTGGCCGGGCTGTTCGCCGCGCGTCATTGCAATATCGACACGCTTACCGTCGCCGCCACCGAAGATCCGGCCGTCTCACAACTCACCCTGGTGCTGCATGGCGCCGACGCCACCGTCGAACAGATCATCAAGCAGACGCGCAAGCTGGTGGACGTGATCGAGGTAAGCCACCCGCTCGCCACGCCATGAATGCACTTGCTGCCACGCTGGACGCGGATCCGCTGAGCGAGCACGAACTACTGCGCCAGACAGTGGGCGCGCGCGTCTACGATGTGGCGCGCGAGACATCGCTTGAGCCGGCGACGCTCCTATCCACGCGATTGGGGCAGCGTGTCTTGCTCAAGCGCGAAGACCAGCAGCCGGTTTTCTCGTTCAAGCTGCGCGGCGCCTATAACCGCATGTGTCAGCTGGACGCGGCGCAACGAGCCCGTGGCGTGATCGCCGCCTCGGCGGGCAACCATGCCCAAGGCGTGGCGTTGGCGGCGGCGCGGCTTGGCATACACGCAGTGATCGTGATGCCAGTGACGGCACCCCAGGTCAAGGTCGACGCCGTGCGTCGCTTTGGCGGCGACCAGGTCGATATCGTGCTGACCGGCGACTCCTATAGCGATGCGCAAGCCGCGGCGGCACGACTGCAGCACGAACACGGCTACACCTTCGTCCATCCGTTCGACGATCCCGCGGTGATCGCCGGGCAGGCCACCGTGGGCATGGAAATCCTGCGCCAGCATCCCGGGCCACTGCACGCCATCTTCGTGCCCGTCGGCGGTGGCGGTTTGCTCGCTGGTATCGCCGCTTATGTGAAGGCGCTGCGTCCGGATGTGAAAGTGATCGGCGTTCAGACCTGCGACTCCGATGCGATGGTCCAATCACTGGAGGCAGGCGCACCGGTATCGCTGTCGGAAGTCGGCCTGTTTGCGGATGGCACGGCCGTGAAGCGTGTGGGCGATCTCACCTTTGCGCTGTGCCAGCGCCATGTGGACGCCATGCTGCGGGTGGATACGGACGCGATCTGCGCGGCCATCCGCGATGTCTTCCAGGACACCCGCAGCGTGCCCGAGCCTGCCGGCGCACTCGCGCTGGCCGGGCTCAAGCAATACGTCGCCACGCATGGCGCTTCGGAACACCCGATGGTGGCCGTCGTCTCAGGCGCCAACCTCAATTTCGACCGGCTGCGCTTTGTGGCCGAGCGCGCGGAAGTGGGCGAGCAGCGGGAAGCGGTGTTCGCGGTGACCATACCCGAGGAACGCGGCAGCTTCCGCCGTTTCTGCGAGGCACTGGATCAGCGCAGCATCACGGAATTCAACTACCGCATCGGCAATGCCAGCCAGGCGCATATCTTCGTCGGCATACAGACTGCGCATCGCGATGAGCGCGAGACGTTGATCGAGGCTTTCCGTGCCCACGATTTCGGCGTGCTCGATCTCACCGACGATGAACTGGCCAAGCTGCACCTGCGCCACATGATAGGTGGCAGCTCACCGCTGGCGCGCGACGAGCAGCTGTTCCGTTTCGAGTTTCCCGAACGCCCGGGCGCGCTGACGCGCTTTCTGGGGCATATGCATCCGGACTGGAATATCAGCCTGTTCCATTACCGCAATCAGGGGGCGGATTACGGGCGCATCCTGGTCGGAATTCAGGTGCCGCCGGATGAACGGATCCTGTTTCAGGCGTTTCTGGACACACTCGGCTATCCGTATCGCGACGAGAGCGAGAATCCGGCGTATCGGTTGTTGTTGAGGGAATGAGGCACGTCAGTCGCGCACAGGGTGCGCTCCCACAGGGACCCCACAGGGGGCTGGATCCTCCTGTGGGAGCGCACCCTGTGCGCGACGCTCTCCGTCACGACTCGACCACCTCCAACTCAAACACATGGTTGTCGTAATCACTGAAATACAGCGCCGTGTCCTCGCGGGCCATCTGATAATCCAGCGCCAGCTCGTCCATGCGCCGCGCGCAATCGAGCTGCTCCTGCTTGGTCACGGCGAACGCGATGTGGTCGCCGTTGCGTGACGCGGGACCGCTGCCGCGGATCAGGGCAAATTCCAGCCCCGCCAGCGCCACGATGACTTCCGGATGGCTATCGGCCGGATCTTCCTCGCGCAAAATGCGCGCATCCTCGAACACGCCGGTCAACAGCTCGGCCGTGCGCGTGGGATGGGCAACGATCAGGGCGACGTGGCTCAGGGCTTTGGGCACGGGCTCATCTCCAGTCGGGAAAGTGGAAAGTTTAGGCCGCTTTATGACCGTGTTGCG
Organism: Dyella sp. 2YAF14; assembly: GCF_052114725.1. Lineage (NCBI taxonomy): Bacteria > Pseudomonadati > Pseudomonadota > Gammaproteobacteria > Lysobacterales > Rhodanobacteraceae > Dyella > Dyella sp. 2YAF14. Next base: position 233,286 of record NZ_JBFRFH010000010.1, read on the forward strand.
ACAAGGTGCGCCCCGCAAACCGGCGCTGCGTCACGCTACCCACGGCGGTGGGCCACGCTACACTTCATGGATGGCTCCTACTTCCCGCAAGCGCCAGCGGCGCAACCTGCCGACTACGAGTACACCGCGTCCGCGCCCTGGCGCGGGCTCTAGACCGGCGCGCTCGACGCAGCCCGCGGATAGCTCCTCCCGCGCCACGCGCGTGCTCGACTGGCTGCTGCAGCGTTTGCCGGCGCCCTATCGCAGCAAGGCGCGCGACTATCTGGTGCTGACCCGCATGGATCGCCCGATCGGCGCGCTGCTGTTGCTGTGGCCGACCTGGTGGGCGCTGTGGCTGGCGGCCTCGGATTTCCCGCCGCTGAAGCTGCTGGTGATCTTCACGCTGGGTGTGTTCTCGATGCGTGCGGCCGGCTGCGCCATCAACGATTTCGCCGACCGCAAGCTTGATCCCCAGGTGGAACGTACGGCAGGGCGACCTATCGCGGCCGGACGTGTGACGCCGCGCGAGGCCCTGATCATCTTCGCCAGCCTGTTGGTGTTCTCCTTCGTGCTGGTGCTGTTCACCAACAAGCTCACCATCTGGCTGTCCTTCGCGGGCGCCGGTCTGGCGGCGATCTACCCGTTCACCAAGCGCTACACACACCTGCCGCAAGTCGTGCTGGGTGCGGCGTTCGGCTGGGCGATCCCGATGGCGTTCGCGGCCGTGATGAATACCGTGCCGCCGGTGGGCTGGCTGCTGTTCATCGCCAACATCATCTGGTCGGTGGTGTACGACACCCAATACGCCATGGTGGACCGCGACGAGGACATCAAGGCCGGCGCCAAATCCACCGCCATCCTGTTTGGCGACGCGGATCTGCCGATCCTGGGCATTCTGATGGCCACCTTCCTGCTGGCGATGCTGCTGGTGGGCCAGCGCGCGATGCTGGGCTGGCCCTACTGGATGGGCCTGCTGGTGGCCGCTGGCCTGTTCGGCTGGCAGATGTGGCGCATCCGCAGCCACGACCGCGCCGCCTGCCTGTGGGCCTTCCGCAACAACAACTGGCTGGGCATGGCGGTCTGGATCGGCATCGTGCTGGCGCTGGCGTTCCGCTAAGCAACACCCCTCTCGTCATCACCTGTGGGAGGGCACCCTGTGCCCGACGCGGCATCGCCAATCGCCGCGCCGCCGGGTTGTCGCGCACAGGGTGCGCTCCCACAGGTTTCTTCGCCTACCCTGTCGATTCCACCGGGGCTCCTTCGTCGTGTGCATAAGAGCCACACTCACAGGAGCAAGCACATGCGATTCGTAGCCATGGTCAGGGCCACCCGGGCCTCCGAAGCCGGCGAGATGCCGAGCGAAAAACTGCTGACCGAGATGACCCGCTTCAACGAGGAGCTGGTCAAGGCCGGGGTGATGCTGGCCGGCGAAGGTCTGCACCCCAGCAGGAGCGGTGCACGCGTGCGCTACGAGGGCGACCAGCGTACTGTCATCGACGGCCCGTTTACGGAAACCAAGGAGCTGATCGCCGGTTTCTGGGTACTGCAGCTGAGCTCGCTGGAAGAGGCCATCGAGTGGATGAAGCGCGCACCCAACCCGTTCGATGACGGCGCCTCGGAAATCGAGATCCGCCGCGTCTTCGAAGCGGAGGATTTCGGCGATGCCTTCACGCCCGAAGCGCGCGAATTGGAAGCACAGCAGCGCGCCCGCATGGGCGATCCACGCTGAACCCGCCAGGAGATGTCACCATGCTGATCCAGCCCTATCTGTTCTTCGACGGCCGCTGCGAGGAAGCCCTCGCCTTCTACGGCAAGGCCGTCGGCGCGCAGGTGCAAACGCTGATGCGATTCAAGGACAGCCCCGAACAACCGGGCGACCAGGCCGCCGGTCCACGCCCTGCGCATGGCGAGAAAATCATGCATGCCTCGATGCGGATCGGCGAATCGCTGGTCAATGCATCCGATGGCGAATGTGGTGGCACGCCGGATTTTCGCGGCTTCTCGCTGGTGATCAATGCCAAGGACGATAGCGAGGCCAAGCGCTCGTTCGAGGCCTTGCTGGAGGGCGGCGGCGAGGCGTCCATGCCGCTGTCCAAGACCTTCTTTGCCTCCAGCTTCGGCATGTTGCGCGATCGCTTCGGCGTGCACTGGATGGTGATGTCGCCACCCTGATTCCGGCGGCGGCATGGTGCGCGCGAACTTGCGCCGCCACCGGCGTGGTGTTGTGATCGGCGGCCATGACGGCCACTGATATCCATCGCACCATCGAAGCGGTCTGGCGCATGGAATCGCCACGCCTGATCGCCGGCCTCGCCCGCATCGTCCGCGACGTGGGCGTGGCCGAGGAACTGGCGCAGGACGCGCTGGTCACGGCGCTGGAGCAGTGGCCGCAGACGGGGGTGCCGCGCAATCCGGGCGCCTGGCTGATGACTACCGCCAAGCATCGCGCGATCGACCAGATGCGGCGCCACGCGCTGCATCGTCGCAAGGAAGGGGAACTGACGCGCGAGATCGAAGACCAGCTCGAACAATCCGTGGGAGACCCGGATGCCATGCTCGACAATCCGGTCGGTGATGATCTGCTCAGCCTGATATTCACGGCATGCCATCCGGTGCTGTCCACCGAGGCGCGCGTGGCGTTGACCCTGCGCCTGCTCGGCGGCCTGACCACCAGCGAAATCGCGCGCGCCTTCCTGGTGCCCGAGCCCACGGTGGCACAGCGCATCGTGCGCGCCAAACGCACGCTCAGCGAAGCCCAGGTGCCGTTCGAAGTGCCGCGCGGCGACGAGCTCGCGGCGCGCCTCGCCTCCGTGCTGGAAGTGGTCTACCTGATCTTCAACGAAGGCTACGCGGCCACCTCGGGCAGCGACTGGATGCGTCCGGCGCTCTGCGAGGAAGCCATGCGCCTGGGCCGCGTGCTCGCTGGCCTGGCCCCGGCCGAAGCCGAGGTGCATGGCCTGGTGGCGCTGATGGAAATCCAGGCGTCGCGCACCGCCGCGCGGCAAGGGCCGCACGGCGAGCCCATCCTGCTGGGCGAGCAGAACCGCGGGCGCTGGGATCAGCTGCTGATTCAACGCGGCCTGGCCGCGCTGCAACGCGCCGAAGCACTGGGCGGCAGCGAACGTCCGTACACACTCCAGGCGGCGATTGCTGCCTGTCATGCGCGGGCGCGCACCGTGGACGCCACCGACTGGTCGCGCATTGCCGCGCTCTACGACACGCTCGCGCGCCGCCTGCCCTCGCCGGTGGTGGCACTCAATCGCGCGGTGGCTCACGCGCAGGCATTCGGCCCCGAGGTGGGCCTGAACCTGGTGGACGCACTGCGCGACGAACCCCTGCTACGCCACTATCACCTGCTGCCCAGCGTGCGCGGCGACCTGCTCGGCAAGCTGGGTCGTCATGCCGAGGCGCGCGAAGAATTCGAGCGCGCCGCCTCGCTCACACGCAACCTGCGCGAGCGGGAGTTGCTGTTGCAGCGTGCGGCCGCCAGCAGCGCGGCCTGAAGGCGATCACTGGATGGCGTGTGGCGGAAAGCACAAGATCAAGCCAAGTATCGCCGCGTAACCAAGGGCCGCCATCAACAGGCTGAGCAGCACGACAAACACCAACCGCAACACGCCCTTGGCGGCCCAGCCAAGTTTGTCCATGCCTACACCTTGCACAGCCGGTCAGCCCGATAGGCGTCCAGGCTGGGCACCGCGCCATACATCCAGTCGACGAACGCATTGCGCTCGTGCCACATCACTTCCATGTCCCACAGGCAGAACGAATAGCGCGACATGTCCTCGACCCAGCCGGTGGCATCTTCCGCCGCCACCGCGATGAACATCTCGTTGTCGTTGCCCCACCACCCCAGCACCAGATAACGCGCTTGCGCCGCTTCGTGGCAGATCGCAAAGGCCGGCGTGGTCGACCATGCGATGGGTCGCGCCCGCTTCATCGCCGCCATGCGCGGCAAGTAGCGCGAGATATCCACGGCGCCGCTGCCGGCGGCAATGGTGTAGACCTTGATGCCGTCGGCGTCCGTGTCGGCAGGCAGGTTCACGATGGGGCGGGGGCGATACATGGCCTTGGCTTCCTCTGAAGCGGGATCAAAAGAACGGGGCTCGCCGGCGCATCATCGCACTCCATTGCGCCACGCCGTATCTGCCGATTTAATGGCGCGGCGGGCAGCCCCTGGGAGCCCGTGGCCGCCCCAGGGCCGCCCTCGCATCGAAGCGCTGTCCTCCCTCTGTCCGTTCATGGTGAAGGAGCAAGGCATGGAACGTTCGTATCGGGCATCAACCTCGGTGCTGACTGGCAGCGGCGCGTGGGGCAACAGCGCTGCGCAGACACACCTGTCCCAGCAGTGGCTGGCCCTCTGCATGATGTCGCTGGGCGCGCTGGGCTTCATCTACGGCGACGTCGCCCTGGTGTGGCAGCACCTGCCGATCGAGCACATGCCGGGGGCGCGGCCGATCGCCTATCTGTTTGCGCTGATCGAACTGGTGGCCGGCATCGGACTGCTGCTGCGCAGCTGGGCAAAGCCCGCATCGGTCTTGCTGGTGGTCTTCATGCTGGTGTGGACGGTATTGCTCAAATTGCCCGCCGTGATCGTGGTGCCCTCGATGGAGGCCACCTGGCTGGGCCTGGGCGAGATTGCGGTGATCTTCGCGGCTGCGTGGGTGTTGTTTGCCGGCCATCTGGGCGAACGCAGCGACGGGTTGCGCCATCTCACCGGGCGACGCGGCGTGCGCGCGGCGCGCGTGGTGTTTGCGCTATCGCTGCCGATGATCGGCCTGTCTCACTTTGTTTACAGCGAGCAGACCGTAGCGCTGATTCCGACCTGGTTGCCGTACCCCCTGGGCTGGGCGTATTTCACCGGCGCCTGCAGCATCGCCACTTGCCTGGCGGTGCTGTTTGGCGTATTGCCGCAGCTGGCGGCAAGGCTCGAGGCGGCGATGCTATGGATCATCACCCTACTGGTGTGGGTGCCCACGGTGGTCGCCACGCCTCATGACCGCACCGGCTGGACCGCGCTGGCGATTTCCGCCGCCATCGCGTGCGGGGCCTGGGTGGTCGCCGACTCTTACCGAGCCGTGCCCTATCGTTCCGCCTGATAGCTGTGGACGGCATCGAGCACGCGCGCTGAATACACCAGCGCCGCGCCGGCATTCATGGCCACCGCCACGCCCAGCGCTTCGGCAATTTCATCCGGGGTGGCGCCCTGCTTCAGCGCCTCGGCGGTGTGCACCGTGATGCAGCCGTCGCAGCGGGTGGTGACCGCCACCGCCAGCGAGATCAGTTCGCGCGTCCTGGCGTCCAGGTGACCGGTCTTGCTGCCGGCGGCGGACAGGGTCTGGTAGCCGGCCACGGTGTCGGGGCTCAGCTTGGCGATCTCGCCGATGCGGCCGAGCAGCTGTTTGCGGTATTCAGGCCAATTCAACATGGCGCTCTCCAGGGGACACAACACCTTCATGCTGCGCCCGATCGACGGGGCGCGTGAATAAGCCAGCATGGATACCTCGATGGTTCGGTACCGGACGGCCCGCGTCTTGCAGGTCGTCTGAAAAACATCGACAAGCACGCTTGCGGGGCTTGGTATTGCCGACCCGTTCTGTTCGAATCGCAGTCACACGCGCACCGGGTGACTGAGGAAATCGCACATGCATCAAACTGGGTTTGAAGGCGCCTTGTTCGCATCCATTGGCCTGTCTCCCCTTGCGACCCTGGTCACCAACCCGCGTCTGCCGGATAACCCGATCGTCTGCGTCAATGCCGCCTTCTGCGAGCTCACCGGCTACCAGGAGGATGAAATCCTGGGCCGAAACTGCCGTTTCCTGCAGGGCGCCGGCAGCGAGCCCGATCAGCGGGCCTTGCTGCGCGACGCCATCGCCAACGGGCGACCCTCGTTGACCGTGCTCACCAATTACCGCAAGGACGGCACCGCGTTCCGCAATGCCGTGATGGTGGCGCCTCTGATCGGCGCCGACGGCGCCGTCGAGTACTTCATCGGCTCGCAGATGGACGTCTCCGGCACCCCCGATCGCGCGCACAACCAGCGTATCGCCCATGCCTCAGCCCTGGTGGGCGCACTCACGCCACGGCAAAAGCAGGTGCTGGAACACATGTCGCGCGGCATGCGCAACAAGCAGATCGGCGATTTGCTGGGCATCGAAGAGAAGACCGTGAAGATGCACCGCGCCAGCCTGCTCAAGCGACTCGGGGCGACCACCAGCGCCGATGCCATCCGCATCGCGATCGAGGCAGGCAGTCCGCACTGACAACGTTGTCGTTCGCCGACCCTGGCCTAAAGGTCGTATTGCTCTGGTAACGATGCGGGCGTTAGAAAAGAACGAGGGGAATCACGATTGCGCGCGTTCGTGCTGCGAGTGGCTTGCCACGCGGGATGACAGCGCGCGACAACCCCGCCGATCGCTGCGCCAGCACCGCCGGTGCGTGCAAGTCGCAGGCTGATCGGCCGTGCTTTTGAACGCAGCAAGCGGGGACGTGCAGCGTCATGTGGCGGGAACTCGAAAGTTCCAGGGATCGCAATGCGCCCGAAGAAGGCAACGTGGAAAGCCGCGCGCGGTTTCTGGTCGATGCATCGTTTCCGCCGCGTGGCGTTGAACTGCTGCGTTCGGCAGGCGCCCAGGTTTGGACGTCCGCCGACTGCGGGCTGCTGGGTCAGACCGACGCCGCCCATGCTGCCTATGCGCTGGCGCATGAACGGGTGCTGCTCACCTGCAATCCCGACTTTCTCGATCTGCAGCGATTTCCGCTGCAACGCGGCTCGGCCATCTTCGTGTTTCATTTCGGCAGCGGATCGGTGAACGACCTGCGCCGGGCGCTGCGCTGCCTCGCGCCCGTACTGGGCAGCAGCTGTTTCAGCGCAGGCTGCACGGTCGAGGCGAGCAGCACGGGATGGGCGCGCTACCACTGCCATGGCAACGGGACTCGCCAGCGCCGCAAGTACCGCCTCTGGCACGGCAAGCTGCAGGAGTGGATGGGCGAATCCTGCGAGACCGCTTAGGTCTTTGCCGCTGGCGCGCGCGCCAGCGCCCAGACATCGACGCGTCGGACTCCCGCCCGCTTCAGCACGCGCGCACATTCGCTCAGCGTGGCGCCAGTGGTCATCACGTCGTCAAACAGCGCCACGTGCCCGGGCCACGCCGTATGCGGTCGTACGTTGAAGGCGCCGCGCACGTTGCGGCGACGGGCCAGTGCGCCAAGTTCAGTTTGCGCCGGTGTGGCCCGCGAGCGGATCAAGGCGTCGACGTGGAGCGAGGGACCAAGCCGGCTTGCCAGCGGCTTACCCAGCTCGATCGCCTGGTTGTAGCCGCGTTCGCGCAGTCGGCCGGCATGCAGCGGCACCGGCAGCAGCCACGCCGGCATGTTCGACGGTGGCCATTCCCGCAACCATAGCGACGAGAGCACGCGACCCGCGGCCAGGTCGGCGCCGAACTTGAAACGCGATTCCAGACGGTCCAGTGGCCATGCGTAACGAAATGGCACCCAGGCCGAATCCCACGGCGGCGGACGGCGCTGGCATTGGCCGCATAGTTCGGCCGCCTGGGGCAGGGGCAGCGCGCAGCGAGCGCAACACGCCTGGTTGCGCGGTAACTCGGCGGCACACTGGCGGCACAGATCCAGCCCGTCGGCGCCCGCGGCGCCGCACAGCAGGCAGCGATAGGGGAGTACAAAACGTTGCAGCGCCCCAAGCAGGGGTCGCCCGAGCGGTAGCGCGTCCATGCGCATGGGCCATCCTTAGTTTCGTGGCTTGTAAATGGCTGCGTCGAGGCCCGCCCAAAGATGGATGACCCAGCCCATTTTGACGATCCAGAGCACGGCGGCGAGCACGATCATGACGAGGGCAATCCAGGGGCGCCGTTGCAGTAGCTGCCCCAGCCCGGGTATGAGCAAGCTGCAGATGGCCGCCGGCACCGATCCAATGCCGACCTGTCGTGCATTCATGCCAACAACTCCCGCGGAGTGAATGCTTCGATGGTAGCGGCAGCCATACGTCCGCGCATCGTCAACCCGCGCCTTTCATCGAAAGTTGACAAGAAAACGCGCGCTGCCACACTTGTCCTCATCCCCAACCCCAGAGCTGTCGCCATGGCCCAACCCATCCGTCACGACTGGACGCGCGCCGAAGTGGCTGCGCTGTTCGCGCTGCCGTTCAACGAACTGCTGTTTCGCGCGCACAGTGTGCATCGCGAACACCACGATCCGAACGCCGTGCAGGTGTCCACCCTGCTCTCCATCAAGACCGGTGGCTGCCCGGAAGATTGCGCCTATTGCCCGCAGGCGGCGCGCTATGACACCGGTGTGCAGGCGCAGAAACTGATGAGCGTGGAAGCGGTGCTCGAACAGGCCAAGGCCGCCAAGAGCGCCGGCGCCAGCCGCTTCTGCATGGGCGCCGCCTGGCGCAGCCCCAAGGACCGCGACGTGCAGAAGGTCGCCGAGATCGTGCGCGCCGTGAAAGGCCTGGGCCTGGAAACCTGCGCCACGCTGGGCATGCTCAATGGCGAACAGGCCAAGACCCTCAAAGGCGCGGGCCTGGACTTCTACAACCACAACCTGGACACCGCGCCGGAGTTCTACGGCGAGATCATCCACACCCGCCAGTACCAGGATCGCCTGGACACGCTTGAACACGTGCGCGAAGCCGGCCTGAAAACCTGCTGCGGCGGCATCGTGGGCATGGGCGAAACGCGCGACCAGCGCGCCGGCCTGCTGCAGACCCTGGCCAACCTGCCCGAACATCCCGAATCGGTGCCGATCAACCAGCTGGTACAGGTGGAAGGCACGCCGCTCAGCGGCACTGAAGCCATCGACCCGTTCGATTTCGTGCGCACCATTGCCGTCGCCCGCATCCTGATGCCCGCCTCGATGGTCCGCCTCTCCGCCGGCCGCCAGCAGATGGACGACGCCGTGCAGGCGCTGTGCTTCTTCGCCGGCGCTAACTCGATTTTCTACGGCGAAAAGCTGCTCACCACCGGCAACCCGGACGTGGAACACGACCGCCAGCTGTTCCAGCGTCTGAACCTGCATGCATTGGAAGTGGTGGAGACGTCGGGCACCGTGCACGCGGATATCGTGGAGCATTGCGCGGCCTGATCAGCCCCTGTGGGAGCGCACCCTGTGCGCGACAGGCCCGGAGCGCACGCTGCATGACGCGACCACCGATGACAGAGATACACCACTGCGCCGCGGTCGCGCACAGGGTGCGCTCCCACAGGGAGACGCATCGCGATGCGTGACGACCTGCTCACCCGCCTCGCCGCCCAGACGCAACAGCGTGAACAGGCCGGCCTGCGCCGCCGCCTGCAAACGGTGACTCACGCCGACGGCATGTGGCTGGAGCGCAACGGCCGTCGCCTGCTCTCGTTCTGCAGCAACGACTATCTCGGCCTGGCGCAGCATCCCTCATTGATCGATGCACTCAAGCGCGCTGCCGACAGCGATGGTGTCGGCAGCGGTTCCGCGCATCTGATCTGCGGCCATCGCAACGCACATGCTGCGCTGGAAGAAGCGCTCGCCGAATGGACCGGGCGCGAACGCGCGTTGCTGTTCTCCACCGGTTATATGGCCAATCTCGGCGTGATGCAGGCACTGCTGGCGCGCGACGACGTCTGCGTGCAGGACAAGCTCAACCATGCCTGCCTGCTCGATGGCGCCCAGCTCGCAGGCTGCGAGTTGAAGCGTTATCCGCATGCCGACGTGGCAGGCGCCGAACGCCAGCTGCGCGCTCGACCCGAAACGGCGGCGCTGCTCGCCACCGATGGCGTATTCAGCATGGATGGCGATATCGCGCCGCTCGCCGAGCTGGCCGCACTCTGTCATCGCGAAGACGCAAGCTTGATGGTCGACGACGCGCATGGCCTGGGCGTGTTGGGTGAGCACGGCGAAGGCAGCGTATCGGCTGCCGGCCTCTCACAGAACGACGTCCCCGTGCTGATGGCCACGCTGGGCAAGGCCCTGGGTTGCAGCGGCGCGTTCGTCGCGGGCTCCGCTGCCCTGATCGACGGATTGGTGCAGTCCGCGCGTACCTACATCTACACCACGGCCATGCCGCCTGCGCTCGCTGCCGCCACGCTGGCCGCCATACGGCTGGCGCAAACAGAAGGCTGGCGGCGCGAGAAACTCCACGCGCTGATCGCCCGCTTCCGTGCCGGCGCAGCGCAGCTCGGCCTGCCTCTGATGCCCTCGCCCACGCCCATCCAGCCGCTGCTGCTGGGGGATGCACAAGCCGCACTGGCGGCCTCCGAAGCGCTTGAGCGAGCGGGTTTCCTGGTCACCGCCATCCGCCCGCCGACCGTGCCGCAAGGCAAGGCCCGCCTGCGCATCACCTTGTCGGCCGCCCACCAGGAAACCGACGTGGACCGCCTGCTGGAGGCGCTTTCCCGGCTCCGGCTGGCCGGCCCCGTATAATGGCGGTCTTGCCGTACCCCTTCCCCGTCATGTCCATCATCAACCTTTCCGCTTATCGCTTCGTCGGCCTGGACGATCTCCCTGCGCTGCGCGAGCGCATCCTTGAACGCTGCCAGACGCTGGCGCTCAAGGGCACGATCCTGCTTGCGCCCGAGGGCATCAACCTGTTCCTGGCCGGTCCACGCGAGCCCGTCGAAGCGTTCATGGACTGGCTGCGCACTGATCCGCGCTTCGCCGGGCTTGAGCCGAAGGAATCGATCTCCGGGGACGTGCCGTTCGGCCGCATGCGCGTGCGCCTGAAGAAGGAAATCATCACCATGCGCATGCCGACCATCCGCCCCGAAGGCGGTCGCGCACCATCGGTGGCGCCGGCAACGCTGGAGCGCTGGCTGGCACAAGGCCATGACGACGACGGTCGCGAGGTCGTGCTGATCGACACGCGCAACGACTACGAAACCGATGTCGGCCTGTTCGAAAACGCGGTGGACTATCGCATCGGCAGCTTCACCGCCTTTCCCGATGCCATCGCGGCCGACCGCGCGCGCTACGAGAACAAGACCGTGGTCTCCTACTGCACCGGCGGCATCCGTTGCGAGAAGGCGGTGCTGCACATGCAGGACATCGGCATGGACAACGTGTTCCAACTCGAAGGCGGCATCCTGAAGTACTTCGAAGAAACCGACGGCACCCACTGGCGCGGCGAATGCTTCGTGTTCGATGAGCGCGGCGCGGTGGACAAGAGCCTGGCGCCTGCGCCCCAGCTCGCCAACGACGAGAGGCTTGGGTGAGTCTACATATCGAAACCCACGGCCACGGCGAAATCCCCGTCGTGATCCTGCATGGCTGGGCCATGCATGGCGGCATGATGGAGCCGCTGTGCGAAGCGCTCGCCGATCGCTGCACCCTGCATGTGGTCGATCTACCCGGTCACGGTTGCTCGCGCGACAGCACGCTGCCGCTGGAGCCCTCGCTCGTCGCCGAAGCGATTGCACGCATGACGCCTCCGGCGATCTGGGTGGGCTGGTCGCTGGGCGGACTGATCGCAATGACCGCCGCGCTGGAACATCCGCAGCATGCGCGTGCGCTGGGCGTCATCGACGGCACCCCTAAATTCTCGCGCGACGACAGCTGGCCCCACGGCAGCGATCCCAAGCTGGTGCGCCAGCTGGCCGACGATCTGGAAACCGACTATCACGGCACGCTGGAGCGCTTTATTGCGCTCGAAGCCATGGGCAGCCGCGATCCGATCGCCGAAGTACGCCACCTGCGCAGCCTGATCTTCCAACGCGGCGAACCGAACCTGCGCGTGCTGCAGGAAGGCATCCGCATCCTGGAAACCACCGACCGCCGCGCCGATCTCGCCACGCTGAGCGTGCCCAGTGCATGGATCGTCGGCCGTCGCGATCGCATCGTGCCGCCACCGGCGATGGCATGGTCGGCCGGGCAGGCACACGGCAGCTATGTGGAAATCGCGCACGCGGGCCACGCGCCGTTCTTTGGTTACGCAAGCGGCGTCGCCAACGCCCTGGCGCCGCTGCTGGACAGTTTTCGATGACCGACTCGCATTTCGACCGCCGGCAGGTGCGCCGCAATTTCAGCCGCGCGGCCACCACCTATGAACAGCACGATGCCTTGCAACGCGAAGTGCAGACCCTGCTGCTCGATCGCCTGGGCTTCTATCTGGAAGCGCCGGAACGCGTCATCGACGTGGGCGCAGGCCCCGGCCGCGGCACGGCCCTGCTGCGCAAGCGTTATCCCAAGGCGCAGCTGATCGCGATGGATCTGGCGTTGCCCATGCTGCGCGCCGCCAAGAAGAACATCAGCTGGCTGAAACCGTTCCAGCGCGTGTGTGCCGAAGCCACCGCGCTGCCGCTGCCCGACCACAGCGTGGATGTGCTGCATTCCAATTTGTGTTTCCAGTGGATCGATGATCTGCCGGCGCTGTTCGGCGAATGCGTGCGCGTGCTCAAGCCGGGCGGCCTGCTGGTGTTCTCCACCTTCGGTCCGGATACGTTGAAAGAACTGCGCGCCGCCTGGGCCGACGCCGACCAGCAGCCGCACGTGAGCCGCTTCCTGGACATGCACGATCTTGGCGACGCCATGATCAGCGCCGGCCTGCGCGACCCCGTGCTCGACGTGGACCGTTACACGCTCACTTACAGCGAACCGCGCCAGCTACTGAAGGAACTGCAGGGACTCGGCGCCACCAACGCCGACCGCGAACGCGAACGTCACCTGCTGGGCAAGCGGCACTACCAGCGCATGCTGGCTGCCTACGAAACCATGCGCGTCGATGGCCGCATTCCCGCCACCTGGGAAGTGGTCACGGCGCACGCCTGGGGCCCGCCGCCGGGCCAATCGCGCCGCCTGGCCGGCGGCGGCGAAATGGCCAGCTTCTCCATCGACAGCTTGCGCGGATCACGGCGTCGCTGAAGCACACCGTTATCTGGGGTGCACACATTTGTGGGAGCGCACCCTGTGCGCGACGGCCCCAAGGATATCGAGACTTCCCAGCGCGACGCGCGCCCCAGTCACGCACAGGGTGCGCTCCCACATGATCGATGCGGTGTCTTAGACCTGCTTGTAGCGAAAGCAGCTCACCACGTGGTCATTGACCATGCCGGTCGCCTGCATGAAGGCGTAGCAGATGGTGGTGCCGACGAAGCGGAAGCCGCGCTTCTTCAGATCCTTGCTCATGCGATCGGATAGCGGGGTGCTGGCGGGCACGTCGCCCTGCCCGGTCCACTTGTTGCGGATGGGCTTGCCGTCGACAAACGACCACAGATACGCGTCCAGGCTGCCGAATTCGCCGATCACCTCCAGCGCCGCAATCGCGTTGTCACGCGTGGAATAAACCTTGAGTCGGTTGCGCACGATGCCCGGATCGAGCAAGGCCTTCTCCAGTTCGCGCTCTTTCATCGCAGCGACCCGCTTGATGTCGAAGTCGTGGAAGACACGGCGGTAGTTGTCGCGCTTGAGCAGGATCGTTCGCCACGACAGGCCCGCCTGGGCACCCTCCAGGCAGAGGAATTCGAACAGTGCCTGGTCATCATGCAGCGGCGTGCCCCACTCGGTGTCGTGGTAGTCGTGCATGTCGTCGCTATTGCCCCAGGGGCAGCGTTTTTTGATGGATGTCGCCATGATTCAATCCGCGGCTTGGTCGCCGCGCCCCGTGCGAAAACCGATGATGGCGCCGGCACACGCGGCCAGGACCGCGAGCCATGGCCAGAGAAATTGCCGCAACGACGGCAACCAGAATAAGCCCAGCAGCAAGCTGATCGCCGCGACGGCAAAGATCCAGCCATGCTCCGGGCGGCGCAACAGCAAGCTGACGCTGGCGATCAACAACAGCAGCGCGCCGAGCGCGATCGGTGCCGCCTTCGGCCACGCGACGCCCGAGCGCAATCCTTGCAGCACGTCGGGGAACGCAAACAGCATGCCCACGAAAGCGAGCAGCCCGATGCAGGCCACAAGGACGTTTCTCGCACGGGTTCCTGTCACGCCCATCCCCTGTAAGCTGCCGGGAAAGCCACGACGCTATCCCACCCCTGCGCGCCGGACAAGGGCAGCCTGCCGCGCGCGATGCCACGTGCAGAACGCCATGACATCAACCACAGCTTCACGCCACGCCTTGCTCGCCCTGCTCGCCACCATCCTGATCTGGGCCTACAGCTGGATCGTGATGAAGCAGGTGTTGCAGCATGCGGGCCCGTTCAACTTCTCCGCGCTGCGTTACTCGCTCGGTGCGCTGGTGCTGTTCGGCGCCTTGGCGGTGACCCGGCAATCGCTGCGGCCGCCACCGTTGCTGCCGACCATCGTCATCGGCCTGTGCCAGACCACCGCCTTCCAGGGCCTGGGTCAGTTGGCATTGGAAAGCGGCGGCGCCGGTCGCGTGGCGCTGCTGGCCTACACGATGCCGTTCTGGTCGGTCTTGCTGGCGTGGGTGATCCTCGACGACCGTCTGACCCGCCGCCACTGGTGGGGTCTGGGGCTGGCCGCGATGGGACTCACTTGCATCATCGAACCCTGGCACGGCCTGGGCAGTCGGCAAAGCACGCTGCTCGCCATCTGCGCAGGTCTGGCATGGGCAATGGGCACGGTGCTCAGCAAACGCGTCTTCATTCACCACAAGCCCACACCGCTCAACCTCACCGCATGGCAGATGCTGTTCGGCGCGCTGGCGCTGATCGTGGTGGCGCTATGCGTCCCCCAGCGTCCCTTCGACTGGACCTGGGATCTGATCGCGGGCCTGGCCTATAGCGTCATCCTGGCGTCGAGCCTGGCCTGGGGACTGTGGCTGATCGTGCTGCAACGCCTGCCAACGGCACTCGCCAGCGTCGCCAGCCTGGGCGTGCCCATCGTCAGTGTGCTGCTCGCCTGGGCGATCCTGCACGAGCAACCCAGCGGCATGGAAATCCTCGGCATCATCTTCATCCTGCTCGGCTTGCTCGCCGTGAGCGGCGTGCGCCTACGCCGCTCCCAACCTGCGCGCGGTTAAAATGCCCGGTTTGCGTCGACCAGGAGACCACCCATGAACGTCAAAGACAGCAACGGCGCCGTGCTCGCCGACGGCGACTCGGTCCAAGTGATCAAGGACCTCAAGGTCAAAGGCTCCTCGCAGACCCTCAAGCGCGGCACCGTCTTCAAGTCCATCCGCGTGGACGAAGACAATCCGGAAGAAGTCGAATGCCGCGATGGGCGCTCGACGCTGGTGTTGAAGACATGTTTTATCAAGAAGGTTTGAGAGGCGGCACCTCGCTATAACGCGTTTGTAGGGGATCACGCTGGCGGATCAACACTACGGTCAGCTTTTTGTGGGAGCGCACCCTGTGCGCGACAAACCTACGGAGCGGTACACCGCATCGTGGCTGTCGCGCACAGGGTGCGCTCCCACAGACAAGCCGGCATGGCGGAGGCGCATGCTAAAGCCGATGCGCAGCGAGGCCCCGCTTTAAGTCCTCAGCGATTCGGGCGCGTTGCGCAGCGCTTGGAAGTATCCCCTGTGTACCCTCGGAGGTTGTCCCGCAACCACGCGCCTCAAGCGATCGGGCTTATCCCAACACGATGCTGCGGGCGTTTTAGGCCATTCTCTTTGGGTTACTTTTCTCTTGGGCCAGCAAGAGAAAAGTGACTCGGTCGGCGGCAGCCGATCGAAACGCCCGCCGCGTAGGCGGCCAGATCGCGGGATCGCAACAACTGAGCGAGACTGAAACCTGGGTCTCGGCCCGCGCCGGGATGACGCCAAAGAAGAGACGCTCCCGCGAGCACCCGCCCCTTACCACCGTAAAGGTGGCAATGCCCCAACCCTCTCCCCAAAGGAGAGAGGGAGAAAAGCGTCACCAAGGCAACGCCTCAATATCCACATTCCCCCCACTAAGCACCAACCCCACCCTCTTCCCCCGAAACACCTCCGGCCGCTTCAACACCGCCGCCAACACCGTTGCACTGGAGGTCTCCACCACCAGCTTCAACTCGTTCCACAACAACTTCATCGCCGCGATCACCTCGGCATCACTCACCGTGGTCGCCTCCACCCGATGCATCTGCAGCGCCTCGAAATTCGCTGCGCCAATCAGCGTGCGCAGCCCATCGCAGATCGTATCGGGCACGAACGGCCCCACCCGCGCGCCGGCCGCCAGCGAGCGCGCCGCGTCGTCGGCGCCCATCGGCTCCGCGCCATGGATCTGCAACTGCGGTGCGATGCCGTGCGCTGCGATGGACGTACCCGCGATCAAGCCACCGCCGCCGATCGGCGTGACGACCACATCCAGGCCGCCGCTCTGTTCGAGCAGCTCCAGTACGGCCGTGCCTTGTCCCGCCATCACACGTGTGTCTTCGAAGGGATGGACCAACTCGGCCCCCGTCGCTCGCCGCACTTCATCGGCCTTGGCTTCGCGCGCCGCCTGCGTGGCTTCACAGCGATGGAGGATCGCGCCGGCCCGCTCGATCGCTTCAAGCTTCGTACGCACCGCGCCGTCGGGTACCACGACATGCGCCGGAATGCCGCGCGTCGCAGCCGCCAGGGCCAGCGCATTGCCGTGATTGCCGGATGAATGCGTCACCACGCCGCGCGCGGCCTGCTCATCGTCCATCGACCATACCGCATTGCAGGCGCCGCGAAATTTGAAGGCGCCGCCGCGTTGCAGGTTTTCGCACTTGAAGTAGAGATCCGCGCCGGTCAGCGCATTCAGCGCGACGTTGCGCAGCACCGGGGTCACCACCGCATACGGGGCGATGCGTGCGGCGGCTTCCTGCACCTGCGCAAACGTGGGCAGGGCGGCTCGATGAAAGGAAACGCTCATGGATTGTCGATCTCCACACCACAGGTGAAACGGCGCTCGGCGCCGGGTTCCAGACGAATCGCGTCGGCGCAATCGGGGCGATTGAATGCGTCGGACCAGCTTTCCATCGGTTCCAGCGCCACCGAGCGACGCACGTCGCGCGTCACCGTGTCGGCGGTGAAGGCCAGCATCACCCCGGACGGCTGCCATACGGCAATCCCGATGCCGCCCTGCGGGTCGCGCAGGCGCGTGCGTGCACGGCCATCGGTGTCGCGGCGCAGATCGGCAAACGCGTGGTTGAGTTCGCGACGACCAATGGCCTGCATCGTGCGGAAATCCAATTCCGGCGCATGCTCCAGCGGCGCACGGGCGCCGGCCCCGGCGATCGGGATGAAGGCCTCGTCGGTACGCACAAAGCTGTCCGCCGGTATCTGCAACTCCCAGCCCTCGATGGGCGAGTCAGACAATCGGAAATACGGATGCCAACCGAAGAAACACGGCGCCGCGTGCTTGCCCACATTGCGCATCGCGGCTTCAACCGTCAGACCGCTCGCATCCAGCGTGTAACTCACCGCCAGGTCGATGGCAAAGGGATAGCCGGCATGCACACCCGGACGGATCGCCTGGGTGGCGAAGGTGACGCGCGCGCCTTGCTCATCGGCGGCGAGCTGGGTGATGTCGAAGTCGACACCTCGCACAAAACCGTGCCGTGCCGCACGCGCATCGCCTTCGACGCCTGGCTGCAAGTCGTAGGGCTCGCCGTCGAACACGTAGCGCGCGTCGTCGATGCGGTTGGCGAATGGCACCATGATGGCGAAACGGGAGCTGGGCCGGGTGTCGAGTTCACCGGCGTCGCGATAGCCATCGGCGATGTTCCGGGTGCCATGCGGCGAGGGCACTTCGAAGCTCAGCAGGGTCGCGCCGCGTCGCGCGATGCGCACGCTATGGCCCCGCGCCGGGTCGGTCAGCACCGCGATCTCGTGCACGCCCAGTTTTCCGCGTTCCGCAAGAAACTCCGCCATTGTCTTGTCCTGCCGGGAAAGGCCCGCATGTTAGCCTGACTCATCCCCCGCTTCCGCAGTTTCGGCCCCTCATGAGCATTCGCAACGACATCGCCTCCCCCGTGATCCGGCTCAGCGATTACCGCGCCCCGGCCTGGCTCGTGAACAAGATCGAGCTGGACTTTGACCTGGGCATCGATAACGCCGAGGTCACCTCGCGCCTGCACCTGCAGCGCGATCCTGCCCAGCAGGAGCCGCTGCGGCTGGACGGCGAAGGCCTGGAATTGCTGTCGATCTCGCTGGACGGCCAGCCCCTGCCCGAGCACGCCTGGCGTGTCGCCGAGAACGTGCTCGAAGTGGATGGCGCGCGCGACGGCAGCGTGCTGGAAACGCGCGTGCGCGTGCAGCCGGCGGCCAATACCGCGCTGGAAGGCTTGTATCTGTCCGGATCGCGCGAGGCTGGCTTCCTGTTGACCCAGTGCGAGGCCGAAGGCTTCCGCCACATCACCTACTTCCCTGATCGCCCGGACGTGCTGAGCAGCTACACCGTCACCCTGCGCGCCGATCGCGAGCGCTTTCCGGTGCTGCTGGCCGGCGGCAATCCCGATGGCCACGGCGAGCTGGAAGGCGGTCGCCATTGGGCGCGCTTTGTCGACCCGCACCCCAAGCCCAGCTATCTGTTTGCGCTGGTGGCCGGACGCCTGCAGAAGATCACGCGCGACTACGTCACCCACAGCGGCCGCCACGTGCAGCTGGTGATCTGGGCCGAGCCTGATGCGATCGGCCAGTGCGGTTACGCCATGGATGCGCTGGAGCGCTCCATGCGCTGGGACGAAGAAACCTATGGTCGCGAATACGACCTCGATGTGTTCCATGTCGTCGCCACGCATGACTTCAACATGGGTGCGATGGAGAACAAGGGTCTCAACATCTTCAATGCGAAGTACCTGCTGGCCGACCCCGACAGCAGCACCGACGACGAATACCGCGCAGTGGAAGCGGTGGTTGCGCACGAGTACTTCCACAACTGGAGCGGCAACCGCGTCACTTGCCGCGACTGGTTCCAGCTGTCGCTGAAGGAAGGCCTCACGGTATTTCGCGAACAGCAGTTTTCGGCGGACATGAATTCAGCGCCGCTCAAGCGCATCGAAGATGTCGCGCTGCTGCGCCGCGCACAGTTCCCCGAGGACGCCGGCCCGCTCGCGCATCCCGTACGCCCCGCGCAGTACAGCGAGATCAACAATTTCTACACGGCAACTGTCTACGAGAAGGGCTCCGAGCTCGTACGCATGGTGGCCGGCCGGCTGGGGCGCGAGGGATTCCGCCGCGGCATGGATCTGTACTTCTCCCGCAACGACGGTCGCGCCGCCACGCTTGAGGATTTCCTCGGCGCGCTTGGCGAAGCCAACGGCATCGATCTGATGCCGTATCTGGCGTGGTACGCGCAGGCCGGTACGCCGCGTGTGACGGCGCGCGGTCACTACGATGCCGCGCATCGCAGCTACACGCTGACCCTGTCGCAACACACGCCGCCCACGCCCAGCCAGCCGACCAAGCAGCCCTTGCCGATACCGGTGAAGCTGGCGCTGTTCGATCGCCATGGGCACATGATGCCCTTGCACCTGCCGGGCGGCGATGCCGATGCATCGGGCGCCACCGAGCGCGTGATCGTGCTGGATCGCGCCGAGCAATCGTTTGTGTTCCAGCAGGTCGCATCCGCGCCCGTGCCTTCCCTGCTGCGCGGTTTCTCCGCGCCGGTGATTCTGGAGTGCGACTACTCCCCCGCGGAGCTGGCGCTGTTGCTGCGTCACGACGTGGATGGCTTCAACCGCTGGGAAGCGGGGCAGCAACTGGCGGCGCGCGCGTTTGACAATCTGCGCGACGGCGATGCCACGCACGCGCTGGATGCGTGGTGCGATGCGCTGGCCGCCCTTTTCGGGGAAAGCGCCATCGACGATGCCCTGCTGGCCGACCTGCTGACGCCGCCCAGCGAGATCGAACTGGCCGAGCGCGAACGCGTGGTCGATCCTTCCCATGTGCACGCGCTGCGCCTGAAGCTGCAGGAACATCTGGCCCTGCGCATTGGCCGCGAAGTGCTGCAGCAGCGCTATGACGCGCTGGTCGCGCACACCCATGTGCAGCTCGACGCCATCAGCCAGGCGCAGCGGCGCCTCAAGCGGCGCGTGCTGGAGCTGATCGCCACGATCGATCCGTGGAGTGCGCAAGCGCTCGCCACACTTCAATACGACAACGCCCCGAGCATGACGGATCGATTGGCCGCACTTTCGGTGCTGGTGCGCGGCAATGCCACCCAGACGCATGCCGCGCTGCTGCATTTCCGCGAACGCTACGCCGACAATCCGCTGGCGATGGACAAATGGTTCTCGGTGCAGACGCAGCTGCCGGGCGATGCGGTGATCGAGCGCGTGCAGGCGCTGGAACTTGATGCCGCCTTCACCATGAAGAACCCCAATCGCGTCACCTCGCTGTTTGGTGCGTGGGCACGCGGCAATCCTGACGGTTTCCACCGTCCGGACGGCAGTGGTTATCAGCTGCTCGCCGAGCGCCTGCAGCGGCTGGATGCGCTCAATCCCCAGGTGGCCGCGCGACTGGCCACGGCGTTCAACGGCTGGCAGCGACTGGAACCCACGCGCCATGCGGCGGCGCGTGCTGCCATCGAATCATTGGCGGCGCAGCCTCATCTCTCGCGCAATCTCAGCGAGATCGTGCGCAGCATGCAGCACGGCTAAATCGACTTCGCAAAAGAAAACACCCGAGTGCGTCCCGTCCTTGGACGGGGCACCCGGGCGTAATGAGGTGAATCGAGAGGATGAAACCTGATGAAGCGGTGTTGCTGACGTGCAGGCGCCCGATGTTCCGGTCGTCCCAAACTGGCGGCCGTCGCGAACGCGACGATCAGATCGCCAGTTGTGCCAATTCGTCGCGCAAGCGGGTCATGCGTGAGAGCAGACGCGGGCGCAGGGCCTGGCGTTCGTTCTCGCTGCGTTCTTCCAGATAGTCCATGGCCATTTCGACGCGGCCAAGTTCGATCAATAGATCGTGGTGCGGATAAACCGGTTGCAGTTCGACGCTCAATTCCATGACGTTAATCCCCCAAACCATAGCCTTGTCCGGCATGGGAGCAGAAGCAATGCGCGTGCCAGCCGCGTGACCGCCATCACATTCATTTTGGGGCTGGATCACGGAATGACGCTGTACGTCATGAGGTGCCAAGACTCGGCACAAACGGGCGTTTTAGTCACTCCACGTTCACGCGTAAGGGGTAAATATCGCCCCCAAGACGCGCAGCAACTTGCTGCTGCCAGTGACGAATTTTCGGTTTCTGGCGCCCGGCAACACGGTCATCCTGGATTCCCCCTGTTCCTGAGACCGCCGGGCGCCAGATCTTATCCAGAGCGCTTGCAGGCTCATTGCGACCCTACAAGGCTTAGAAAAGGCGACGGCGCCCCGAGGGGCGCCGTCTTGCTTCCTCTCCCCGGCACGCGATCGAACCCCTGTCGTTCGATCTCGGCGCGCATGAAGCGCAGCTTCTGCCCGTGGAAAGTGCACGGAAGTAAAAGCAGGAAGCGTGCCAACGGCCAAAGTGCCGTCACGGAGTTACCATAAGCGTCCAACTTGGTCCAAACCTGCGCTTCCGGGGCAGTTTTCTATGTTTCACCCAGTTTCCTACGACGTCATTGTGGTCGGTGGCGGCCATGCCGGTACCGAGGCTGCGCTTGCCGCGGCACGGACGGGCGCGCGCACGCTGCTGCTGAGCCACAACATCGAAACGATCGGCCAGATGAGCTGCAACCCGGCCATCGGCGGTATCGGCAAGGGTCACCTGGTCAAGGAAATCGACGCACTCGGCGGCGCCATGGCGCAGGCGGCGGATCGCGCCGGCATCCAGTGGCGCACGCTCAACGCCTCCAAGGGGCCGGCCGTGCGTGCCACGCGCTGCCAGGCCGATCGCTCCCTGTACAAGGCGGCGATCCGCCGGATGGTGGAAACCCAGCCGAACCTGGAGCTGTTCCAGCAGGCGGTGGATGACCTGATCCTCGAGGGCGGCCGCGTCACCGGCGTGGTGACCCAGATGGGCCTGTCCTTCCACGCCCGCGCCGTGGTGTTGACCGCGGGCACCTTCCTCGCCGGCAAGATCCATATCGGCCCCGCGCAATACGCCGGCGGCCGCGCCGGCGATCCGCCCGCCAGCACGCTGGCTCTGAAGCTGCGCGAACTGCCGGTGGCCGCCGACCGCCTCAAGACCGGCACGCCGCCGCGCATCGACCTGCGCAGCATCGACTTCACCGGCCTGGAAGAGCAGCCCGGCGACAACCCCGCGCCCGTGTTCTCGTACCTGGGCTCGCGCGAGGATCATCCGCGCCAGGTCAGCTGCTGGATCACGCATACCAGCGAACACACGCACGAGCTGATCCGCGGCTCGCTCGATCGCTCACCGCTGTACAGCGGCCAGATCGAAGGCGTGGGCCCGCGCTACTGCCCCTCGATCGAGGACAAGGTGGTGCGCTTCGCCGAGAAGAGCTCGCACCAGATCTTCATCGAGCCCGAGGGCCTGGACACTTTCGAGGTCTATCCGAACGGCATCTCCACCTCGCTGCCGTACGACGTGCAGCTGGCGCTGGTGCATTCGATCAAGGGCTTCGAGAAAGCGCACATCACGCGCCCGGGCTACGCCATCGAGTATGACTATTTCGATCCGCGCGGCCTGCATCCGTCGCTGGAGACCAAGACCATCCCGGGCCTGTATTTCGCGGGCCAGATCAATGGCACCACGGGATACGAGGAGGCGGCCGCGCAGGGCTTGATTGCCGGCCTCAATGCCGCGCTGGCGGTGAAGGGCGAAGCGCCATGGCATCCGCGTCGCGACGAGGCCTATATCGGCGTGCTGATCGATGATCTCACCAGCAATGGCACCATCGAGCCGTATCGCATGTTCACTTCGCGCGCGGAGTATCGCCTGCATTTGCGCGAGGACAATGCGGATCTTCGTCTCACCGAAACCGGCCATCGCCTCGGCGTGGTGCCGCAGGCTCGCTACGATGCACTGCGCGCCAAGCGCGACGCGGTGGAACGCGAAACGCAGCGACTCGGCGCCATCTGGGCCGCGCCCGCGAATGCGCTCGGCGCCACTGTCGCGCAGCAGCTTGGCATCACGCTGAGCCGCGAGACCAACGTGCTGGACTTGCTGCGTCGTCCCGAGCTCGATTACGCCACGCTCACGACCGTCGACGGCATCGGTCCGGCGGTTGACGACGCCAGCGTGGCCGAGCAAGTGGAGGTGCAGACCAAATACGCCGGTTATCTCGAGCGCCAGCGCGAAGAGATCGAGCGCCAGCGTCGCCACGAGCAGACGGCGATACCCGGCAGCTTCGACTACGACAAGGTGCGCGGCCTCTCTGCCGAGGTGCTGCTGAAGCTCAAGCGCGTACAGCCGCAAACCATTGGCCAGGCCGCGCGCATCAGCGGCGTCACGCCTGCCGCCATTTCGCTGCTGCTGGTGCACCTCAAGCGCCGCGACGCCGCCTGATTCGGGATCTTTGCTGCACCAGGACGGCCTGCCCGCATGGCATCATGCGGGCCTGACGATGCATCTCGGAGCGCACCATGGAAGTTTGGATCGGACGGGACGGCGAGCGACACGGCCCTTACAAGGAAGTGGATATCCGCCAGTGGCTGCGCAGCGGACAGATCAGCCCTGACGATCTGGGCTGGTATGAAGGCATGACGGACTGGGCGCCGCTGTCGTCGCTGTTCCCCGAAGAGTCGCAGGTCGAGCCGCCGGCATTTTCGCCTGCGCCCCCGGCACCGCCCTATGCCGCGGCCCCCGCGACATCGTATGGCGGCAGCAGCGCCGTGGCCGCGCTGGACGACTACGCCGGCTTCTGGAAGCGACTGGCGGCCTACATCCTGGACGCGCTGGTGCTTTGGATCCCCAACACGATACTCAGCAATATGCTTGGCGCCAGCAAGGCCGCCGAGGCCTATGTGCAGGCCAAGCTCGCTGCCGGCGACGATCCGCACCTGGTGCTGCAGGCGCTCGATACCTATATGAACGCGCTGTGGCCCGCACTGATCGCGCAGACCATCCTGGCGTGGCTGTATTTCGGCCTGTGCGAGAGCTCGGCATGGCAGGGCACCTTGGGCAAGCTGGCCCTGGGCATCCGCGTCACCGACATGGACGGCAATCGCATCAGCTTCATGCGTGCCACCGGCCGCTATTTCGGCAAGATTGTCAGTGCGCTGATCTTTTGCTTCGGCTTCCTGATGATTGCCTGGACCCAGCGCAAGCAAGGCCTGCACGACATGCTCGCAAAGACGCTCGTGCTCAATGGCCGCGCCAGAGACGTCGCCACGACGACGCGTCGCACGGACCCCGGCACCAGCGACAGCTCGTTCAACGCCTGAGCCATCGAACCTTGGTGATAGAGGCTTTGGTCGTAGGGGCTTTCTCGCCGTGAGACGTCCCGCCGTGGCAACACGGCGGAACTGACATCGCGGGCACATCACATTCACGCACGCGTTGCATCTGCTCGGCCAATGGGCCATGCCTTCGGTGGCGAGCTGGCCCATTGGCAAATGGACGTCCGATCGCTTTGCCGCGCAATTCATGCACCTGCGCGCACGTTATGACCTATGGCGGATGCGCGTATTTGCGTAAGTAGCGCATGCTTGTCATACAGGGGGCCGTGCACCAGGCAAGCTCATGGCCCAGTCACATGCTGATTGCGGCTGGATTTACCAGTGCGACGACCTCGTCGTCGATCCGCGCGCACACCGTCTCGAACGGGCAGGCAGCCCGATTTCCGTCGAGCCCAAGGCTTATGCGGTGCTGGTGGTCCTGCTGCAACAAGCCGGCGAAGTGGTCGGCAAAGACACCTTGCTCGATGCCGCATGGGGACATCGGCACGTCACTCCTGGCGTACTCACCCGCGTGATCTCGCACTTGCGGCACGCGCTGGGCGATTGCGCGTCGCAGCCGCGCTATATCGCCACCGTGCACAGCCTGGGCTATCGCTTCATCGGCGAGGTGCATCGCGTCCCGTCCAGCGCGACGCCGGCCGACGAGCCGCTGCCGGATGTCGCAAGCAATGATGATTCGACCGCCACCGCAAAAACGCCGGCACTCGCACCTGCACCCGTACGGGCCCCACCACGCTCCGGCCGCTGGCTGGCGGCGGCGATCACGCTGGCGGTCATCGTGGCGGTGCTGGCGGCGTTCAGCCTGTGGCATCCACCCGCGGATGCAGGGCGTGCGCCGCACGTGACGCCACAACCGGCGCTCGCGGTGATGCCGGTGGCACGCGAACAGGAGGACGTCCGGCCGATGCGCATGCGCCGCTTGCCGCATTACCGCCGTGTGGCCACGCAATGTCCCGGCGATCACGAGGCCGCGCCTGCCGAGCTTGGCGCAGCGGGCTTTCTGATCCTGCGGCCGAACCAGGCGCCCGCGGCCAATCTGTAAGCACGCATCGACTTGCTATGATCGACGGTCCGGCGGATCGCGTGGCGATCCGTTGTTTTGTCGAACGCTCAGGAATCGTCTTAGCCCCATGCTCAGCATCGAACAACGTATTGCCCAGGACATCGCCGCCAAGCCGGATCAGGTTCATGCCGCGGTGGATTTGCTCGACGGCGGCGCCACCGTGCCGTTTATCGCGCGCTATCGCAAAGAAGCCACCGGCGGTCTCGACGACACGCAGCTGCGCCTGCTGGAAGAGCGCCTGCGCTATCTGCGCGAACTCGAAGAGAGGCGCAGCGCGATCCTGGCCAGCGTCGAAGAACAGGGCAAGCTCAGCGATGCGCTGAAGAACGACATCCTCTCGGCCGACACCAAGGCGCGCCTGGAAGACTTGTACCTGCCGTACAAGCCCAAGCGCCGCACCAAGGCGCAGATCGCCCGCGAAGCCGGCCTGGAGCCGCTGGCCCTGGGCCTGCGCGAAGATCCCACGCAGTCGCCGGAAGCGGCCGCCGAGTCCTATGTCGACGCCGACAAGGGCGTGGCCGATGTGCGCGCTGCGCTGGATGGCGCGCGCGCCATCCTCATGGAGTCCATTGCCGAAGACGCCAGCCTGGTCGGCGAGTTGCGCCAGTGGCTATGGGATAAAGGCCAGATTCGCGCCAAAGTGGTTGCAGGCAAGGAAAACGAAGGCGCGAAATTCCGCGACTACTTCGACCACATCGAACCGATCGGCAAGATCCCCTCGCATCGCCTGCTCGCGCTGATGCGCGCGCGCAACGAAGGCGTGATCGAATTGGAGCTCTCACCGGCGCTGGACCTGGAACAGGGTCACGTCGAAGGCGAAGGCCGCGTGGCCGCGCATGCGGGCATTCTCGATCGCGGTCGTGCCGCTGATGCCTGGCTGCGCGAAACCGTGCGCATGACCTGGCGCGTGAAGCTGCATCTGCATCTCACGCTCGACCTGTTCGGCCGCGTGCGCGAAGGCGCGGAAGACGAAGCGATCCGCGTGTTCGGCGACAACCTCAAGGACCTCATGCTCGCCGCCCCCGCCGGCGCCAAGAGCGTGATGGGCCTGGACCCGGGCATCCGCACCGGCGTGAAAGTGGCCGTGGTGGATGCCACTGGCAAGCTGCTCGGCACCGATACGATTTATCCGCACGAACCACGCCGCCAGTGGAACGAATCGCTGGCTGCCCTGGCACGCCTTTGCCAGAAGCACGGCGTGGATCTGATCGCGATCGGCAACGGCACGGCCTCGCGCGAAACCGACAAGCTGGCTGGCGAACTGATCAAGGGTCTGGCCAAGACGCATCCGGAGCACAAACTTTCCAAGGTCGTGGTGAGCGAAGCGGGCGCGTCGGTGTACTCCGCCTCAGAAGTCGCCTCCAAGGAGTTTCCGGATGTGGACGTGAGCTTGCGCGGTGCGGTATCCATCGCGCGTCGCCTGCAGGACCCGCTGGCCGAACTGGTGAAGATCGAACCCAAGGCCATCGGCGTGGGCCAGTACCAGCACGATGTGAACCAGGTGAAGCTGGCGCGCGCACTCGATGCACGCGTGGAAGACTGCGTGAACGCGGTAGGCGTGGATGTGAACACCGCGTCGGCAGCGCTGCTGTCGCGCGTCGCGGGCCTGAGCATCAGCGTGGCCGAGAACGTCGTGAAGCATCGCGATGCCAACGGTCCGTTCGCCAACCGCAAGGCGCTGCTGAAGGTGCCGCGTCTGGGCGACAAGGCATACGAGCAGTGCGCAGGCTTCCTGCGCGTGCCCAACGGCGACAATCCGCTCGATACCAGCGCCGTGCATCCGGAAGCTTATCCGGTGGTCGAACGCATCATTGCCCAATGCGGCCGCGAAGTGCGCTCCATCATGGGCGACACCAGCTTCCTGCGCGGCCTCAAGGCCGAGCAGTTCACCGACGAGACGTTCGGCCTGCCGACCGTGCGCGACATCCTCAAGGAACTGGAGAAGCCCGGCCGCGACCCGCGCCCGGAATTCGTGGCGCCCAGCTTTGCCGAGGGCGTGGAAGACGTGAAGGACCTGCGTCCCGGCATGGTGCTGGAAGGCCGCGTAACCAACGTGGCGGCCTTCGGCGCGTTCGTCGACATCGGCGTGCACCAGGACGGCCTGGTGCACGTCTCGGCCCTGTCGCACACCTTCGTCAAAGACCCGCGTGATGCCGTGAAAGCCGGCGACATCGTCAAGGTGAAGGTGATGGAGGTCGACCTGCCACGCCAGCGCATCGGCCTGTCCATGCGCCTGGACGACGAACCGGGCCAGCAGGTCCGTGGCGCTCGCCCGGCCGGCGGCAACGACGCCTCCCGAGGCGCCCCGCGCGACAACCGCGGCCCGCGTCCAGGCGGCGGTGGCGGCGGTGCACCCAAGCCGGCGCCC
Organism: Dyella sp. 2YAF14; assembly: GCF_052114725.1. NCBI lineage: Bacteria > Pseudomonadati > Pseudomonadota > Gammaproteobacteria > Lysobacterales > Rhodanobacteraceae > Dyella > Dyella sp. 2YAF14. The sequence continues at coordinate 260,835 of NZ_JBFRFH010000010.1, forward strand.
GCGCCGTCCAACAGCGCCTTCGCCGACGCCTTCTCCAAGGCCCAAAAGCGCTAAGAGTCCCCTTTGTAGGAGCGCACCCTGTGCGCGAACCGCGCAGCGATAGCCAACTATCGCCCCGGTCGCGCACAGGGTGCGCTCCTACAACGTTGAGGGCTGGACTAGCCCCCAACCTTCTCGGTGCGGCGCAGCATGCGCTTACGTATGGGCATGCATTACCGTAACGCAGTCATAACAAAGCCGCCCGGTTCAAGGAGTGTTACCGACATGCCCCGTACTCGCACGATTGCAGGCGCCATTGCCGCCGCGTTGCTGATCAGTTCTCCGGCGTTCGCCGCCAAATCCCAGTTCGATAGCGTGGTGGTGTTCGGCGACAGCCTGAGCGACGCCGGCAATATCTCGCTGGCCACCAATCCGGCCATCCAGCCGCCGCTGGAATTCACCACCAACCCGGGTGCGGTGACGGTGCAGAACGTGGCCGGCCATTACGGCTACAGCCTCACCGCCTCGCTGGCGGGCGGCAGCGATTACGCCTGGGGCGGCGCTGGCGTACTGACCAATTCGCCGGGCACGCCGTCGGCGGTGCCGACCATCACCACCCAGATCAATGCCTACCTCGCTGCCGGCAAGTTTGACAGCAAGGCGTTGTACTCGGTCTGGGGCGGCGCCAACGACATCTTCTATGCGGCCACCGCCGCAGGTGCCGGCGCCACCGCGCAGCAGCTGATCCAGCAGAACGTGCAGCTGCAGATTGCCCAGCTGCAGGCCGCCGGCGTGCCGGCGGCACAGATCGCCGCGCTGACCCCGCAGATCACCCAGGCAGTGACCGCCGCCGTAACCCAGCAGGTGCTCGCCGCCGCGGGCGTGTCGGGCTTCCAGACGGCCGCTCAGGCGCAGGCCTCCGTGGCTGCCGCCGCGCAACAGGAAGTGAAGCTGATCGGCCAGATGCAGCAGGCCGGGGCCAAGAACATCCTGGTGTTCAATCTGCCCAACATCGGCCTGACGCCGTCTGCGCTCGAGCAGGGCGCCAGCGCCGCCTCGTCGCTGACCGGCCTCAGCCTGATCTTCAACGGCACGCTCAGCGCCGGCCTCGCCCAGATGGGCAAGGGCATCGTCCCGGTCGACGCCTACAGCCTGCTCAACGAAGTCATCGCCAACCCGGGCGCCTACGGCTTCACCAATGTCACCAACGAAGCCTGCGGCGTGGGCTCCAGCTCGGTCGCCTGCGGCCCGGCCGGTTCGGGCCTGCCCTACACCTATGCGGCCGGCGCCAACCAGACCTATCTGTTCGCCGACGGCGTGCACCCCACCACCGCGGCTGACGTGATGCTGGGCCAGTACGTGATCTCCATCCTCAGCGCGCCGGGCTACGCCTCGCTGCTGGCGGAAGCGCCGCTGGCCTCGATCCAGGCCCAGAACCGCGCGATCCGCAACCAGATGCTGGCCGACGGCCAGGGCAGCGACACCCGCGTGTTCGCCAATGTGGACTACGGCGATCAGCGCTTCGATGCCAGCAGCGGTTCGCCGCGCACCTCCAGCGACAACGTCAACCTGACCACCGGCGTCGACGTGCGCTTCAACGACAACTGGTCCGGCGGCATCGCCTTGAACATCGGCCAGCACAACGCCGACTACGCCGGCGGCGGCGGCTACAAGCTGCAGGACGTGTCGGGCCTGGGTTACATGATGTGGCACCAGGAAGGCGCCTACGTCGGCGGCTACGTGGACTTCGGCCAGGACAACTTCTCGGACATCGAGCGCAAGATCCAGCTCGGCAACATGCTCCGCAGCGAAACGGCCAAGGCCGACGGCAACCATGTCGGCGGCGGCATCAACGGCGGCTACTGGTTCGACGTGGGCACGCTGCGCACCGGTCCGTTCGCCAACTTCGAGTGGCAGACCGTCAAGGTCGACAGCTACAACGAGAGCGGCAGCGACAGCACCGCCATGTGGTTCGGCAGCCAGCAGCGCGACTCGCAGATCTCCACCCTGGGCTGGCGCCTGGAAGGTCACTGGCAGGCCGGCAACACCATGCTGTCGCCGTACGCCGAGGTGGCCTACAACTACGACAGCAAGGCTGATCCGCGCCTGGTCACCGCCGGCCTCAACGGCATGCCCGGCTCGTTTGAACTGGTCGGCTTCACGCCGGACAAGACCTGGGGCACCGGCGACATCGGCCTGAGCGCCCAGTTCAGCCAGGCGCTGAGCGGCTGGGTCGGCTACAGCGGCCGCTTCGGCGACAACAGCCAGAAGTACAACAGCGTCAACCTGGGCATGAAGTACGCCTTCTAAGGGTTGCGTTGGTTCTGCCAAGAAGCCGCCTGCGAAAGTGGGCGGCTTTTTTGTTGGGGATCGGGCGCGCAGCGGCGGTGCCAAGAGCGGACCTATGCGCGTCCGAAAGGCTTCCTACCAAAGCTTTGCGGTGGTGCCGCGCGCTGTCGAACTCGCCCCGCCATCCACATCCAAACCGATTTGGCCATCCATACGGCCAAAAAAAACCGCCCTTGCGGGCGGCTCTTTTCGGCGAAACCAGCGAGGGACTTACTTGCCCTTGCCGCCCGTCGCCAGATTCAGGATCGACTGGCTCTGCTTCTGCAGGCTGGCCGCTTCGTCGTCGGACAGCGGCGAGCTCTTGCTGCCCTGGTCGTTGGTCTTGAGCACCAGCGTGCCGTCCTGGCCCCATGCCGCGCGCTCGGTCGAGCTGGGCTTGGAATCCTTGCTGGACTTCTTCTGCTGCACGACCACCCACGGCTTGCCGTCCTTGTAGGCGTAGTCGGTGCTGGTGAAGCCCTTGTCGCCGTAGTCGACTTCTTCGCGGATGAACTTCACTTCGCCCGCTTCACGGAACACCTGCCAGCCGCGCGAGACCTTGTCTTCGAGCTTGGTGCCGTTGCTGATCTTCATGCCGCCGATCTGCTTCTGCACGGAGGTGAAGGCAGCCAGTTCCTTTTCACCCTGGGTCTGCTCGCCCACGAGCTGGATGTTCACCTGGGTCGGCATGCCCTTGGTCAGCACCTGGGTCTGCAGCGGCGGGTTGTAGTGACGCTCGCCATCGACCAGCGTCGCCTTCAGCACGTACAGGCCGGCCGGGTTCACGTCAGCCGGGTTGAACGGCAGCTGGAACGAGATCGGCAGCGTATTGGCCGACTCGATCGTCTTGGTGGCCAGCGGGGTGGCGTCCGGCGTGGACACGTCGATCAGGGTCAGCTCGAGCTTCGCGGCAGGCGACACGGTGGTGGCCGCATCACGCAGGGCCACCTGGCCGGTGATCTGGTTGGCCTGAGCCGGCGTCTGAGCGGCGTCGCCGCCCTGCGCGCCGCCCTCGGACGACTGGGAAGAATTGCCACAACCGGCAAGAGCCAGAGCAGCGACCGACATCAGCGACCAAACAAGACGGCGCATGTGAAAACCTCTATCGATAGTCAGGGCTTAGCGCGAGAACCAACAGGCGCCCAACACGCCTCGACTCTACACGGGGGAGCCCTTGAGGATAGCCCAAACGTAAGGGCTTGTAAAAGTTGGCTCCATGCGCTTGCGTATGTCCCACCAAAGGCTTCAACCAGCCCTGCAAAGCACTTTACGCCCGCTTACCGGTTTCGAGCTGGTGCACGCATCCGTGCGGCAAAAAAAAGCGCTCCAAGAGCGCTTCAATGTCAACGCCTGAGCACATTAGAAATCAGCAGGCCGGGATACCACCCACGATGCAAATCGGCCCCCTGATCGGCTGAGATTCGGGCGGCGGCGCGCCCGTACCCTGCGGATCAAACACGCATCTGTCATACGGCCAATTCACGTCGTTGAAATGCGACATGCAGAACGAGTCAGTGAGAAAGTTATCGTCGGACCCGGTCCATAGACCGGTGGCTCCGCTAAACCAATACACGATGCACCTGCTATTGGCGACGACTGCGGATTCCCTGCAAATTGCCGCGCCAGGGCCACCCCAAGGGAAGTATCTGACGTTGCCGACCGATGCCGCCCAGGTCAACACGCCCAGCGTCGTCCGCACGTCATTCGACGCGCCACCCGCGTAAGGCTCTTCCAAATTGCAGCTATTGCAGATAATCGTGGGCGGCTCGTTCGCACGCGCCGCTGCGTAAGCTGTATTAACGCGCAGTAATCCAATACAGGCCACTGCCAGCAACAACATCCATTTCGCAATCAAATCCGCTTTCCTGATTTTCACAATAACCTCCATGGCATTGAAAAATGATTGGCGCTGACAGTCCTGCGTTTTTTGTTATGTGGTCCTGAATAAATGCATCCCAAGACACCGTGCCGCCCCTTTTCAGGATGCGGCACGGTTTCAATCAAGATCAGAAGCGCTGGCTGTACTTCAGGTAATAGAAGCGGCCGATGTCAAAGCCACCGTAGTACACGAAGGCGCTGTTCGGCTTCGAGTACATGATGGGGCCCTGCTTGTCGAACACGTTGTTCGCACCGACCGAGATGGTGCCCTTCCACGGCATGGTCCAGCGGAACTGGACGTCGTTGAAGGTGGTGGAGCCGGTGTGACGCTGGGCCTGCGCGCCGTTGAACGGATCGACGTGGTCGATGTCGTTGCACTCGACCGGATTGACGTACGAGCAGCGCTCGGTCATGCCGGAGTAGTAACGCATCGTCCAGGTCATGCCGAACAGGCCACGCGTGAAGTCCAGCGACAGGTTGGAACGCGTGCGGAAGTTGCCGCCGTAGCCGGTTTCCGGCTGCACGGTGGTGTCCGGATTGTCGTCGGCCTTGATGTTCAGGTAGTCGACATAGGTGGTGTTCCAGTGCGTGGCGAACTGGCCGATCGCGTCGATGGTGAAGCGGTAGTTCACGCCGAAGTCGTAACCCGCCGTCTTCTGCCAGCCCTTGTTGGTCAGGCCGTAGAACATGTTGGTGATGACGCCGTTGGCCGGATCACGCGTGAAGCCCGAGCAACGCGAGCTGATGCCTGCCACGTAGCAGTCGTCCAGGATGTTCTGCACTTCGTCCTGGCTGATCACGTTCTTGATGTCGATCTTGTACCAGTCCAGCGACACGTCGAGGCCTTCGACGTAGTGCGGGCTGTAGATCACGCCGAACGTGCGGGTGGTCGCCGTTTCAGGAGTCAGCTTCGAGTTGGAGCCGGTGGTGAACTGGTAGTTGGTCTGGCACGGATACGTGCTGCACGGATTGAGTGCCTGGCCCAGCTGCACATAGTTCGCTGCCACGGCCGGTTGGCCGCCGAAGCCACCGGTACAACGCGCGGCCACGGCCGGGTTGCCCTTGGCCGAACCGCTCTTGGTATCGCACGGGTCGGTGTACGACTCGAAGCTGCTGCCGATACCGCCGTACAGGTCGGAAATGGTCGGCGCGCGGAAGCCCTGCGCCCAGCTGCCGCGGACGAGCAGGTCGTCGATCGGCTTCCACTTGACGCTGGCCTTGCTGTTGGTGGTGGTGCCGAAGTTGTCGTAGTCGGAGTAGCGGCTGGCCACGTCGATCGACAATTCGCGCGCCATCACCACGTCACGCAGCAGCGGCACGTCGAATTCCAGGTAAGCCTCGTTGACCGAGTACTTGCCTTCGGTCGTGGTGGCCGCCAGACCCGAGCTCAGGCCCGCCTGGTTGAACGCGTCCGGCACGAAGCGGCCGTCTTCCTGGCGGTGCTCAAGGCCGGCGGCGACACCGATGTCACCAGCCGGCAGGCCCACAAAGGTACCGGCGATGTTGGCGGTGTAATCCGTCGTGGTGGTCTTGCCGGTGTCGTGGAATTCCGGGAACAGGAAGGCCTGCAGTTCCGGATCCGCCAGCGAGCCGGCGCCAGCCTGGCCATACGGCAGCAGCGGGTTCCACGCCACGCAGCCGGCGGTCGGCTTGGCGGCGGTACCGCAATGCACTTTGCCATCCGTGCCCATGAAGGACGGACCGACGGCGGCCTCCGCATTGATCAGGTTGAAGTCGCCGTGACCGGTCTTGAGCATGTTGTTGCGATTGGTCATCGCGGCAACGTCCCAGTTCCAGTTGCGGCCGCCCAGCTCGAAGTAGCCCTCGAAGCCAGCCGTCCAGCGATAGGTTTCCAGTTCGCTGTTGGTCGTACGGGGCACTTCCCAGCCGCGACGGGCGAAGTTGAGCGTGGTGCCAAGCGGGTTGAAGTAGCTGGTGGCCGCCATCGGCCTGGTGAAGGCGGCCGACTGGTACGGATAACCGGCGATCTGCTGCAGGGTCTCGCGCTTGTTGTAGAGGAAGTCGGTCTTGAACGTGACGTTGTCGAGCAGGTTGTACTTGCCCGCCACGAACAGCGAGGTGCGCTCCTGACCGGTGGCCAGCGACATCTCCTGGTTGGAGTTGGCGTAGCGCGAGGTGGTCAGCGGCTGGTAGTTGGCGATATTGCGCGGGTCGGTACCCGGCGTGAGCGTACAGGTGGCCTTGGCGCCGCCCGGGCCGCAGGGGCCGCTGAACGAACCGTTCTGGGTGATGCCGCTCCAGCCGTTGACACCGTCCTTGGCGTTCGGGAACTGGTGGAAGGGACCCGCCGGATAGGCGCTGAACTCGCGGTCCTTTGCCCAGACCGGATCGTCCTTCTGGTACTGCGCGCTGGCCATGATCGAGCCGCGCTCGTTGGCGGTACCGAGCGTGAAGTCGTAGCTCTGGCCCTTGCCGTCATTCTGGTCGTACTGGCCGACGTAGGCATTGGCCTCGGCGCCGGTGAAGTTGCTGCGCGTGATCACGTTGACCACGCCGGCAATCGCGTCCGAACCGTAGATGGACGAACCGCCATCCTTCAGCACTTCGATGCGGTCGATCACCGACACCGGGATCTGACCCAGATCCTGCAGGCCCGAGGTGTTGGCGCCCAGGCGCTTTCCGTTGATCAGGATCAGCGTGCGATTGGCACCGAGGTTGCGCAGGTCGACGTAATAGCCACCCACGTCTTCGCCCGACGACAGCGCGTTGGCGCGGCTGATCGGCGGCGAACCGACTTCGGTCAGGTTCTGCAGAATGTCGGCAACCGAGGTGAAACCCTGGTTCTGGATCTGCTTGCGGTCGATCGTGACCACCGGCTGGGCGGTTTCCACGTCGACGCGCGGAATGCGCGTACCGGTGACGGTGACGGTTTCGAGCTTCTTGACCTCGCTCTCGCTGGCTGCGGGGCCGCTGGTGTTCTGCGCCAGGGCCGGAGCCATGGCTGCGAAGGTACCTACGGCAAGAGCCAGGCGGACGGCCACCGTAAGTTTATTGTCAACTTTCTTGCGGAACTGCATATTTACTCCCCAGTAAAGACGCCGGCCCCAACCGACGCCAAAATGCCGACTTGCTCGCAAGTGGCAGGCTTCAAAGGCGTTGCACCCTCAAAACTTGCTGTCTGCCAGCTGAACAACCCGGCGCATTCTTGATTACCAATTCGCAACCGTTGCGTTCTTGGTCTCGGTAGAAGTTGCTCCCCAGGGGCTGCGACTACCAAGAACTTACGACCATATGAGAAATTTCTTACGAGTGTCAACGATTTCGTAACGCTTGCTTCACGCTGACGTTTCTAAATTTCGGGCCACGCTCCCCTTACAAGTCGCCATCCGCCAGGAAAATGCGATGAACATGCAAAAAATTTCGACAAACGAGTCTTCGTCCACCTTTGCCGATCGCATCAAAGTGCTGATCCAGCGCGTGGGCAGCGTCACCGAGATCGCTCGGATGTGCGGTTTTTCTGAAGGTGTCGTGCGTAGCTGGCGCGATGGCAATACCGATCCGTCGCGCGCACGCTGCGTGACCCTGGCCAAGACCCTGGGTATTTCCCTGGTGTGGCTGGTGGCCGGCGAAGGGACCATCCAGACCACGGACGCGATGGCCTCCGGCGAAGACCAGACGAATACGGAAACGATGGCCAACCGCCATCGCTCCAAACTGCGCACCGCAGCGGACACGCTGCATGCCAGCGGCCTGGCCATGGATCCGAACCGCCTCAACACGGCGCTGCGCATCCTGCAGTCGGAGCTGGACCTGGCCGAGAGCCGCCTGACCCTGGCCGACAACGCCGACATGCTGGCCGACCTCTATGAAATCCTCGGCCCGGGCGGCACCGACGTGGACGCCACCGCGATGGTCTCGTTCAACCAGCGCCTGCACGAGCGCGTGAAGCGCGGCCGTCAGGTCGCTGCGTAAGTGCATCGATTGCAGACGGCATAAAAAAACGGCAGCCCGGAGGCTGCCGTTTTTCTTTGCTGCGATGGCCGGTTGCTAGAGGCGGGCAATGTCCGCGATGGCGCCGAATTGCGCCTTCAGCTGACCCAGCAAGGCCAGGCGATTGGCGCGCACCGCCGGGTTTTCCGCGTTCACCAGCACGCTGTCGAAGAACGCATCCACCGGTGCCTGCAACTGCGCTAGGCGCGTGAGCACCGCGGCGTAGTCGCCGGCTTCCAGCGGCGCATGCGTGTCGGCGCGGGCGGCGTCGAGCGCGGCATGCAGCGAGCGTTCGGCCTCCGCCTCGAAATGGGCGGGGTCGACCGTGGTGCCCACCGGTGCAGCGCCTGCTTCCTCGGCCTGCTTGCGCAGGATGTTGGCCACGCGCTTGTTCGCCGCGGCCAGGCTCAAGGCCTCCGGACGGCGACCGAATTCGCCGACCGCGCGCAGACGTCGGTCGAAATCCACCAGGCTGGACGGCGAGACGGCCGCCACGGCCTCGAATTGCTCGCTCGTAAAGCCCTGCTCGGCGTAATAACCGCGCAGGCGATCGAGCACGAATTCGACCAGTTCGTCAGCCAGCGCGGCACGGCGCTTGCCGGCGTCGAGCGTAGGCGCCTTGCCATCCTTGCCCGGCTTGAGGCCAGCGGCGAGCGCTGCTTCCGGCAACAATTCGAGCGCTTCGACAAAACTGCCGCGCAGATCCAGCTCCAGACCACCTTCGACCAGCGTACGCGCAAGACCGAGCGCTGCACGACGCAGGGCGAACGGATCCTTGTTGCCGCTGGGCTTCATGCCCACGGCGAAAATGCCTGCCAGCGTATCGAAGCGATCGGCCACGGCGAGCACCTGGCCCACCTTGCCGGCCGCGATGGCGTCCCCGGCGAAGCGCGGCTGGTAATAGCTGTCCAGCGCCTCGGCCACGTCGGCCGCTTCACCGTGGTGCGCCGCGTAGTAACGACCCATCACGCCCTGCAACTCGGGGAATTCGCCGACCATGCGGGTGAGCAAGTCGCACTTGCTGAGTGAGGCGGCACGCGTCGCGGCGCCGGCATCCACGTCCACGCGGGCGGCGATGATGCGGGCCAGCTCGGCCACGCGCACGCTCTTGTCCCACAGGCTGCCCAGCGCCTGCTGGTAGGTGACCTGCTTGAGCTGATCCTGATAGCCGGCCAGCGGCGTCTTGAGGTCTTCATCCCAGAAGAACTTGGCGTCGGCGAAGCGCGGACGGATCACGCGCTCGTAGCCCTTGCGGATTTCCGACGGCTGCTTGCTCTCGATGTTGGCGACACCGATGAAATGCTCGGTGAGCTTGCCGCTGGCGTCGAACACCGGCACAAACTTCTGGTTGGTCTCCATGGTGGTGACCAGCGCTTCGGGCGGCACCGCAAGAAATTCGCGATCAAAGGTGCACGCAATCGCCACCGGCCATTCGGTGAGATTGGCGATTTCGCTGAGCAGAGCCTCGTCGAGCTGCGGCACGCCACCGGTTTCCTTGGCTGCACGGGCGACTTCATCGCGCACTTTCTGGCGACGCTCGGCCGGATCGGCCAGCACCTTGGCCGCGCGCATCGAGTCCAGCCAGATATCGGCGTCGGACACGTGCACCGGCTGCCCATGCATGAAACGGTGACCACGCGACTTGCGGCCGCTGGTCAGGCCCAGCACGCTGCCGTCGACGATGTCCGCGCCGTGCAACATCACCAGCCAGTGCACCGGACGCACGAACGTGTAGTCGTGATCGCCCCAGCGCATCGGCTTGGGAATCGGCAAACCCTTGAGCGCCTCGTCGACGATTTCAGGCAACAAAGCCGCCACCGGCTGGCCCGGCTTGACCGCGCGGAACACGAACCACGAACCCTTGTCGGTCTCGAGCTTTTCCAGCTGTTCGACGGTCACTCCGCAAGACTGCGCAAAGCCGAGCAAGGCCTTGCTCGGCTGGCCATCGGCATCGAGCGCCGCGTTGACGGCCGGGCCGCGACGTTCAACATTTTGTTCGGGCTGGTTGACCGCCACGGCCGGGATATAGACGGCCAAACGGCGCGGCGAAGCATACAGCCTCGCTTCGTCCAGGCCGGCGTCCACGCCGCGCTTGGCCAGTCCGTCGCAGATGCCGCGCAGGAACGCAGCGGACAAGTCATCCAGCGCCTTGGGCGGCAGTTCTTCGGTGCCCAGTTCGATCAACAGCGGCTTGGTGGCGGCGCTCATGCAGCCTGCTCCTTCACGTTCTTCTTCAGGCCGGGAAACCCGAGCTTTTCGCGTTGTGCGACATAGGTTTCAGCCACCGCTCGGGCCAGCGTGCGCACGCGCAGGATGTAGCGCTGGCGTTCGGTGACGCTGATGGCGCGGCGCGCGTCGAGCAGGTTAAAGGTGTGGCTGGCCTTCATCACCTGCTCGTAGGCAGGCAACGGCAGGTTGGCGGCGATCAGCTTGTTGGCTTCGCCTTCGCACACGTCGAACCAGCGCAGCAATTCGGGCACGTTGGCGTGCTCGAAGTTGTAGGTGCTCTGCTCCACTTCGTTCTGGTGGAACACGTCGCCATAGGTGACGGTGCCGCGCGGGCCGTCGGTCCAGATCAGGTCGTAGACGTTGTCCACGTTCTGCAGGTACATGGCCAGGCGCTCGAGACCGTAGGTGATCTCACCGGTCACGGGACGGCACTCCAGGCCGCCGGCCTGCTGGAAGTAGGTGAACTGGGTCACCTCCATGCCATTGAGCCAGACTTCCCAGCCCAGACCCCAGGCGCCGAGCGTCGGCGATTCCCAGTTGTCTTCGACGAAGCGCAGGTCGTGCACCAGCGGATCCAGGCCCAGCTCCTTCAGCGAACCGATGTACAGGTCCAGGATGTTGTCCGGGTTTGGCTTCATCACCACCTGGTACTGGTAGTAATGCTGCAGGCGGTTCGGGTTTTCGCCGTAGCGGCCGTCAGTAGGACGGCGGGACGGCTGCACGTACGCCGCCGCCCAGGGCTCGGGACCGAGCGAACGCAAAAAAGTGGCCGGGTGGAACGTGCCGGCGCCGACCTCGGTGTCGAGGGGCTGCAGCAGGACACAACCCTGCGCCGCCCAATAGCGGTTAAGGGTCTGGATCACATCTTGGAAGGTGCGCGCGGACATGGCTTTCCGTGGGCTTCAATAAAGCGGGTTAGTATAGCCGGGACCGCTTTCTCCGCTGGAATCCAGCGCAGAAAGCCTATCGGAGAGATCGCCGCATGGCCGCTTCGCCGCAAACAGTGTCCCTGCTCGGCCGCCGCAGTCGGCTGGCGCTGGATGAAATGCTCGCCACGCTGGTGGTCGACGGCTATCTGCTCGCCGAAGACGCCAAGCAGGTGCGCATGGGCTCGCGCAGCGGCCGCGCCACCGTGGAATTGCATCCGCTGGTGCTGGTGGCCAACGCCAAGCTGCCCAACCAGCGCGATCCGGGCCGACCGCTGAGCCTGGAGGCGCTGACCGAATGGCTCGCCGGCCACGCCCAGCTGCCGTACCTGAAAATCGATCCGATGAAGATCAACGTGGCCGCGGTGACCCAGGTGGTCAGCCGCGCCTACGCCGAACGCCATCGCATCCTGCCGGTGGCGGTAGCGCCGGGCGAAGCGACCTTCGCCACCTGCGAGCCATTCGACAATGCATGGGCGGCCGACCTCTCGCAGATGCTGCGGCGAGACGTGAAGCGCGTGGTGTCCAACCCGATCGACATCAACCGCTACCTGCTGGAGTTCTACGGCGTACAACGCTCGATCCAGCTGGCGCAGGACGCCAAGACCACCGGCTACGACTCCTCCGCCATCCTCAACTTCGAACAGCTGCTGGAGCTGGGCAAGGGCGGCGAAGTCGGCGCGGATGATCGCCACGTCGTGCACATCGTGGATTGGCTGCTGCAATACGCGTTCGAACAGCGCGCCTCGGATATCCATTTGGAGCCGCGCCGCGAAGCCGGCCTGATGCGTTTTCGCATCGACGGCGTGATGCACAAGGTATTCGAGCTGCCGCCGCCGGTGATGACCGCGGTCACCGCGCGAATCAAGATCCTCTCGCGCATGGATGTGGCCGAAAAGCGCCGCCCGCAGGACGGTCGCATCAAGACACGCTCTGCTTCAGGACGTGAAGTGGAACTGCGTATCTCCACCATGCCGACAGCGTTCGGCGAAAAGGTGGTGATGCGTATCTTCGATCCGGACATCGTGGCCAAGGATTTCTCGCAGCTGGGCTTTTCGCCCGAAGAGGGCGAGGCCTGGCGAACGATGGTGGAACGCCCGCACGGCATCGTGCTGGTGACCGGTCCTACCGGTTCGGGCAAGACCACCACGCTTTACTCGACGCTCAAACATCTGGCGACGCCGGAGTTGAACGTCTGCACGGTCGAAGACCCGATCGAAATGGTGAGCCCCGAGTTCAACCAGATGCAGGTGCAGGCGGCCATCGACCTGGACTTTGCCACTGGCGTGCGCACGCTGCTGCGACAGGACCCGGACATCATCATGGTTGGCGAAATCCGCGACCTGGAAACGGCGCAGATGGCCGTGCAGGCCTCGCTCACCGGTCACCTCGTGCTGTCGACCCTGCATACCAACGATGCGCCCAGCGCGATCACGCGTCTGCTTGATCTGGGCGTACCGCATTACCTGATCCAATCCACCCTGACCGGCGTGGTGGCGCAGCGTCTGGTGCGCACGCTGTGTGCCCACTGCAAGCAGGCCACCGAGCAGGAGCCGCACGAGTGGACGGCGCTCACGCACGGCTGGGACGTGCCGCTGCCCGAGAAGGTCTACAAACCGGTCGGTTGCCTGGAGTGCCGCAATACAGGCTTCATGGGACGCACCGGCATCTACGAGATGCTGCCGCTGTCCTCGCGCCTGCGCGGATTGATTTCATCGCAGCTGGATCTGGGTCATTTCGGCCACGCCGCGCTCGCCGAAGGCATGCGTCCCTTGCGCATTTCCGCGGCGGCCCAGGTGGCGCGCGGCGTCACCACCGTCAAGGAAGTGCTGACCGTGATTCCGCCCATCGAACATGGCGTCGTCTGACGACGCTGCTCGCTCACCCAACGTATTCGTCGTATCGCATGAAGCCTGTCCTGATCATCCGCACCGGTCGCGCCCCTGCTCCCATTCGCGCGCGTCACGGTGACTTTCCCCACTGGTTCCGCCTTGGTGCACAGCTGTTGCCGGAGCGCATCCGCGTGGTCGACGTGGAAGCTGGCGAACAACTTCCACCACCCAGCGAAGTGGCCGGTGCACTGATCACCGGTTCCGCCGCGATGGTCACTGAGCGTGCCGCATGGAGCGAACGCACGGCGGGCTGGATCAGGGATGCCATGGATCTGGAGCTGCCGATGTTCGGCGTGTGCTACGGCCATCAGCTGATGTCGCATGCCCTGGGTGGGCGCGTCGACTACCTGCCCGGCGGTCGCGAGATCGGCACCGTGACGCTGAACATGCTCGATGCCGCCAAAAACGATCCGCTGGCAAGCAGCTTCCCGTCTGCATTTCGCGCCCATGCCACGCATGAACAAAGCGTACTCGAGCTGCCTAAGAACACGACCGTACTGGCCAGTTCCTCGCGCGACCCGAATCATCTCGTCCGCTACGGCAAGAACGCGATGAGCGCGCAGTTCCATCCTGAATTCAATGCGGATGTGATGCGCGCCTACATTGACCGCAAGCACCACGACATGAAGCGCGAAGGCTTCGATCCGCACCACACGTTTAAGCAGGTTGCCCCGACTCCGCTGGCGCGCCGCCTGTTCCGGCAGTTCTCGCGTCACCATGGGCTGGCCGCCGGCTGACATGACTGTCACGCTCACGGTCTAGAATCGGGCCATCGGCGCGAAGCTTCCACAGAGCGCCGTCACATGGACGAACACCATGGGTCGACAACCGCATGTACACCGCGCATCGGTCATTGCGATGCGGCTGGTCGACATTGCCGACACCATCGATCTGACCGCCGCCGAATCACTTTGGGCGCAACGGGCGCGTACTGCCGCCGCCCGCAGTCGGTTGGTGACCGCGCCGACGAAGGCGCTGACGTTCGGCGTACCACCCGTCGAGTTGACCCTGGGTCCCATCGAGGTTGATGTCGGTGGCCGCGCCTTGCAAGCCACCGCGCTCGCGAGGCTCTACGAGTTCGGAGTCGCCGCCTTATCCATCAGCGTGCCTGCCGACGATCTCTCATGGGTGGACTTCAGCGCGCGAGTGAATGCAGTCGATGCCGCGTTTGGTCTGGCCTCCGATTCAGACGCGTGGACGCGTCTGCTGGCGCAGATCACGGACATCGTGGGGCCCGCGCTGTTGCGGCCGAGTGTGGCCGTCCTGCACGAGGACTATCTACTGGGCCTGGTACATGCGCTCGAAGGAGTCGTGAGTACAGCAACGCTTCACGACGAGCTGGACCTTGTGCCCTTGCTTGCCGGTGAATCACGACCGCTCTCCGAGTCTGCTCGCCAGGAACTGCTGCGGCAGCGCTTTTCGTATTACACCGACGATCTGGCCGTCGTCACCTGGGACCGCGCCTTCATCTACGAACCGCGCGGTGAGTCGGACGTGGTCGATATTCTCGAAGTGGCGAACGCCCAGCTATTGGAGTTGCGCTACTACGACGAATTGCTCGATGCCGAACTGCCACGCATGTACGACCTGGTGGAAGCGACGCACAACGTCGCCAACCCTTTTGCAGCGCGACGCTACGCCGATCTGGCGCGGCATCTATACACGCTCGTGGCGGAAGTCACCGAGATCACCGAGAAAGTCGACAACGCACTGCAAGTCACCGAGGACGTTTATCTCGCGCGCGTTTATGCGGCGGCACTCGAGTTGTTTCGCGTACCGCATGTCAGCAAAGCCGTCGATCGCAAGCTGGCCATCATCCGCGACAGCTACGCGGCGTTATATGAAGAGGCATCGAGCAAGCGGGGCGAGCTGATGGAGCTGGCCATCATCGTGTTGATTGCCGTGGAGATCCTGATCGCGGTAATCCGCCACGTCTAGCCAGCGATTCAGCGCCCGCGCGGCGGCATCGGAAACGGCGTGATCTTCTGGCCGTCGCTGGCATCACGGATCACCAGCGCGCCCTTGCTCTCCACTTCCTCGACCCGCACCACCGATTGCATCGGCAGGTGCAATACGCGCGTGTCCTTGAACTCGTCGCGCAGCTTCTCTTCGGTGGGATCCACCAGCAGGCCTTCGCCCACGGGCTCGAACACCAGTTCGCCGACTTCGGTGAAACCCCACAGGCTGCTTGATGCCACGTGGCGGGCATAGAGCTCGTAGCACTTGCCCAGATGCAGGAAGGTGACTTTGTAGAGTTTCTTGTTGCGCATGAGCCTATGTTATCCGCGTAGACGCCGCGCGATGCCTTCTCGCGAAAACAAGGCAAACACCACGCCAAACAGGAAGCCGGCGATATGCGTCCACCACACTACCGCACCATAACTGGGCCCGGCGTAGCTGAAGAGCAACTGCAACAGCACCCAGATGCCGATCAGGAGAAAGGCCGGGACGCGCACGAATTCCAGGTAGAGACCCAGGGGCAACACCAGTCCTAGTCTCGCGCGGGGAAACAGCGCTATGTAGGTTCCCAGCACCGCCGACACGGCGCCGCTGCAGCCGATGATCGGCGAACGCACGCCAGTCAACGAAAGCGCACCGACTAGGTTCGCCACCATGCCACCGAGCACAAACAGCAGCAGGAAGCGCAGCGAGCCCAGTGCGCGTTCCGCCGGCAAACCAAAGATCACCAGGAACAATAGATTGCCCAGCAGATGCAGCCAGGCGAGATGGATGAAGAGCGCGGTGAACAGGCGTAGCAGCGATGGATCGTGCAATTGCGGCAGCAGCGGCGCCTTCGGATCGAAGATGTTCGCCGGCACGGTACCCCATTCGAGCCACATCGACATGCGCTGCGGCCCAGGCATCAAGGCCAGGCCGACGAAACTGATCACGCACACGACCACCACGAGCACGGTGGCCCATTGGACATGCCGACGACGGCGGGTTTCGACATGGACAAACACTGGAAACGCTCCGCGGCTTGCAGCTCAGGTGAGCTTTGCATCATAGGCGATAAGTTTTTGCTGCACAGCGCGCATCGGACGACTTCGGCGCTTTCAGACGATGCCCGTGGCAGTTGGCCGTGTATCGATGCAGCAAAATTTTCAAAGCGCACAAAGACAAACGCCTTCCCGGATGGGAAGGCGTTTGAGGGATAAAGCCCCTGGCGGTGACCTACTCTTGCATGAGAATTCACACTACCATCGGCGCAGCTGCGTTTCACTTCCGAGTTCGGGATGGGATCGGGTGGGGCCACAGCTGGATGGCCGCTTTTACTCGCGCAGGAAGCGCGTTAAACAAAGCGTCTTGGGGTTATATGGTCAAGCCTCACGGCTCATTAGTACGCGTAAGCTCAATGCATTGCTGCACTTCCACACCGCGCCTATCAACCACCTAGTCTTGATGGTGCCTTAAGGAGACTCGAAGTCTCGGGAGATCTCATCTTGAGGCGCGCTTCCCGCTTAGATGCTTTCAGCGGTTATCGCTTCCGTTCGTAGCTACCGGGCAATGCCATGGGCATGACAACCCGAACACCAGCGGAACGTCCACTCCGGTCCTCTCGTACTAGGAGCAGCCCCTCTCAAATCTCCAACGCCCACGACAGATAGGGACCGAACTGTCTCACGACGTTCTGAACCCAGCTCGCGTACCACTTTAAATGGCGAACAGCCATACCCTTGGGACCGGCTACAGCCCCAGGATGTGATGAGCCGACATCGAGGTGCCAAACACCGCCGTCGATATGAACTCTTGGGCGGTATCAGCCTGTTATCCCCGGAGTACCTTTTATCCGTTGAGCGATGGCCCTTCCATACAGAACCACCGGATCACTAAGACCTACTTTCGTACCTGCTTGATCCGTCGATCTCGCAGTCAAGCACGCTTATGCCTTTGCACACAGTGCGCGATGTCCGACCGCGCTGAGCGTACCTTCGTGCTCCTCCGTTACTCTTTGGGAGGAGACCGCCCCAGTCAAACTACCCACCATACACGGTCCCTGATCCGGATTACGGACCTAGGTTAGAACGTCAAGCACTTCAGGGTGGTATTTCAAGGATGGCTCCACCGAAACTAGCGTCTCGGTTTCATAGCCTCCCACCTATCCTACACAGAAGAACTCAACGTTCAGTGTAAAGCTATAGTAAAGGTTCACGGGGTCTTTCCGTCTTGCCGCGGGAACGCTGCATCTTCACAGCGATTTCAATTTCACTGAGTCTCGGGTGGAGACAGCGCCGCTGTCGTTACGCCATTCGTGCAGGTCGGAACTTACCCGACAAGGAATTTCGCTACCTTAGGACCGTTATAGTTACGGCCGCCGTTTACTGGGGCTTCGATCAAGAGCTTCGCCTTGCGGCTGACCCCATCAATTAACCTTCCAGCACCGGGCAGGCGTCACACCCTATACGTCCACTTTCGTGTTTGCAGAGTGCTGTGTTTTTGATAAACAGTCGCAGCGGCCAGGTTACTGCGACCCTCTAACGCTCAGTCACGCATGTGACCACGTCGGAGGGCGCACCTTCTCCCGAAGTTACGGTGCCATTTTGCCTAGTTCCTTCACCCGAGTTCTCTCAAGCGCCTTGGGATTCTCACCCTGCCTACCAGTGTCGGTTTACGGTACGGTTTCTCTGTAGCTGAAGCTTAGTGGCTTTTCCTGGAAGCGTAGTATCAGTCACTTCGTCCAATAGGACTCGTCTCGGTGCTCGGCATAAAGAAGCGCGGATTTGCCTACGCTTCATGCCTACCGCCTTTCCCCGGGACAACCAACGCCCGGTAGACCTAACTTTCTCCGTCCCCACATCGCACTACAGACAAGTGCAGGAATATTAACCTGCTTCCCATCGACTACGCATTTCTGCCTCGCCTTAGGGGCCGACTCACCCTGCGCCGATGAACGTTGCGCGAGGAAACCTTGGGCTTTCGGCGTGGGGGCTTTTCACCCCCATTATCGTTACTCATGTCAGCATTCGCACTTCCGATACCTCCAGCAGACTTCTCAATCCACCTTCACAGGCTTACGGAACGCTCCTCTACCGCGCATTACAAAGTAATGCACCCCGAGCTTCGGTGTATCGCTTAGCCCCGTTAAATCTTCCGCGCAGACCGACTCGACCAGTGAGCTATTACGCTTTCTTTAAAGGGTGGCTGCTTCTAAGCCAACCTCCTGGCTGTCTATGCCTTTCCACATCGTTTTCCACTTAGCGATAACTTGGGGACCTTAGCTGCGGGTCTGGGTTGTTTCCCTTTTCACGACGGACGTTAGCACCCGCCGTGTGTCTCCCGTACATTCTGTCCTGGTATTCGGAGTTTGCCATGGTTTACTAAGCCGCGATGGCCCGCTAGCCATAACAGTGCTCTACCCCCAGGAAGATTCATACGAGGCGCTACCTAAATAGCTTTCGAGGAGAACCAGCTATCTCCGAGTTTGTTTAGCCTTTCACTCCTATCCTCAGCTCATCCCCATCTATTGCAACAGATGTGGGTTCGGTCCTCCAGTGCGTGTTACCGCACCTTCAACCTGGCCAAGGATAGATCACTCGGTTTCGGGTCTACTGCCAGAGACTATGCGCCCTATTCAGACTCGGTTTCCCTTCGCCTCCCCTATACGGTTAAGCTTGCCACTGACAGTAAGTCGCTGACCCATTATACAAAAGGTACGCAGTCACCCTTGCGGGCTTCCACTGCTTGTACGTATACGGTTTCAGGGTCTATTTCACTCCCCTCTCCGGGGTTCTTTTCGCCTTTCCCTCACGGTACTAGTTCGCTATCGGTCAGTCAGGAGTATTTAGCCTTGGAGGATGGTCCCCCCATATTCAGACAGGGTTTCTCGTGCCCCGCCTTACTCAATTTCATCTCTAATGCCCTTTCGCCTACGGGGCTATCACCCGCTATGGCCGGCCTTTCCAAACCGTTCGGCTAAAACACTAGAAACTTTTGGGCTAGTCCGCGTTCGCTCGTCGCTACTGACGGAATCTCGGTTGATTTCTTTTCCTCCGGGTACTTAGATATTTCAGTTCCCCGGGTTCGCTCTGCATGACTATGTATTCATCATGCAGTACTCCTTGCGGAGTGGGTTTCCCCATTCGGACATTGCCGGATCAAAGCTTGTTGCCAGCTCCCCGACACTTTTCGCAGGCTGCCACGTCCTTCATCGCCTCTGACTGCCAAGGCATCCACCGTATACGCTTAGTCGCTTGACCATATAACCCCAAGTCGCCTCAGGGC
>NZ_JBFRFH010000011.1:0-136701 GCF_052114725.1 Dyella sp. 2YAF14
TTCGAACGGCTGCCGCCGCTCGAGTCACTTTTCTTTTGCTGGCCCAAAAGATCCCTCGGGACTAGCTTCGCGTCGAAAGTAACCCAAAGAAAATGGCCTGATAACGCCCGCAGCATCGTGCTGGGATAAGCCCGAACGCTCGAGGCGCGTCTGATGGGACAACCTCCGAGGGTACACAGGGGATACCGCAAAGCGCTGCGCAACGCGCCCGAATCGCTGAGGACTTAAAGCGGGGCCTCGCTGCGCATCGGCTTCGGGCATCGCTCCGTCCTTTGCCGCGCCTGCCGCTTGTCTGTGGGAGCGCACCCTGTGCGCGACGGCCACGCTGGGGTGTACCGCTCCGTAGGTTTGTCGCGCACAGGGTGCGCTCCCACAAAGAGCGATCGCAAGATTGAATGGGCGTCACAGCGTGCGAAACCCTTGTAGGAGCGCACTCGTGCGCGACCGCAGCGCCGCGGTGGATCGCTCCGGTTGGTCGCGCACAAGTGCGCTCCTACAAAAGATCTGCCGGCCCGGGCCTGCAACACGGGACGCTGCCCGGCTCTTGATGTCGCTCGTGACCTTCGGGGTCCCCGTAACCCGACCGCGCACCTGGAGGGCCGCAGGCCCGGAAGGCGCGTCATCCGGGGGGGGGCCTTCTCCCGGCCTTCCCAAAAAGGGGACTAGCTTTGCGTCGCGGGCAGGAGGACGGAAGCCCGCGGCAGGCGAGCCAGATCGCCGTATCGCTAAAACCAAACACCGGGGCGATGGATGATCAGCCAGTC
Organism: Dyella sp. 2YAF14; assembly: GCF_052114725.1. Classification (NCBI taxonomy): domain Bacteria; kingdom Pseudomonadati; phylum Pseudomonadota; class Gammaproteobacteria; order Lysobacterales; family Rhodanobacteraceae; genus Dyella; species Dyella sp. 2YAF14. The sequence continues at coordinate 765 of NZ_JBFRFH010000011.1, forward strand.
GGCTGTCGAAAGGCGCGACCGATCCCCGTCCTTTCTGGGTGCGCCTGGGTGACGACCAAAACCTACCTGCGCTGGGCTCACACCAAAAACACACCCACCTCACCGCAACAACTTTCGCCCCCCAAACCCCCGTCACAGGGTTGACACTTGCGCACCGCAGCAAGACAATTCGCCCGCTACCGGGCGTTACGCGCCCTCAGTGGCCTCTGTCCTATCAACCCAAGGCATATGGACGTTTACCCTAGTCGCAACGTCGACATCCGCGAGCATCGGGTGCCGGCATTGCATAACAAGCTGATCTGCTGCGGCGACCGCCTGCGGTCGGCTGGCGCTTTCCTGGACTAGGGAAGACCGGCCCACCTCTGACGGCGCTGTTGGCGCCGTTAACGAGGAGAAAGGGCCATGAAGCTCCTTCGCGAATTCTTCCGCCTGCGCGTCGCACCCCGCGCGCTGGCAAGCCGTCGTGCGGATACCCGCCGTTCCTGGACGATCACTGTGCCTGCCCCGCTGGGCGAGGCGCAGTCTTCCCCGTCGTCCGACCTTCGTCATTCCGATGCCCCGCACGGCCGCCAGGCCGCGCGTTGGCAGGAACATGCTATTTCGCAAGCGCATCGTCATCTGCAACTGGTATCCAGTCACTGATGAAAACCTCGCCGCGCCTCGAGCTGCCGCGCAAGGGCTGGCCCCCACCAGTCCGCGGGCGTCGATTGCGACGAAGTTCGTAGCGCAGGCATTGGCGTCACGCGCGGGACAGGTCCCGCCGGCTCGCTGGTCCGGCTCAGATGTCACCGATTTCACGGAAGCGAGTCATGTTGAAGCACTCCACCCAGACCGTCGCAGGCAAGGCGGCCGGCACGAGCGCCGCCGCGCCGGTGCGCGTGGCCGTGGCGCAGGAAGCGTTCCGCCACAACGAGGCGCTGTATGCGGCGCTGGACACCAGTGCCGCCGGTCTGAACGAAGAGCAGATCTCCGAGCGCCTGGATCGCGACGGGCTCAACGAGGTGTCGCACGAGAAGCCGCCGCACTGGTCGGTGCAGTTGCTCACGGCGTTCAAGAACCCGTTCATCATCGTGCTGCTGGTGCTGGCCATCGTCCAGCTGGCGACGGACAGCTCCGATCTCACCGGCCCGATCATCATCGCGGTGATGGTGGGCATCAGCGTGCTGCTCAGCTTCACCCAGGAATACCGTTCGTCGAAGGCCGCGGAAAAGCTCAAGGCCATGGTGCGCAACACCGCCACGGTGACGCGTCGCGCGTCGGACGGCCATAGCGAGCGCATCGAAGTGCCGGTGAGCGAACTGGTCGCCGGCGACATCGTGCATCTCGCCGCCGGGGACATGGTGCCCGCGGATCTTCGCCTGGTATCGGCGAAGGACCTGTTCATCAGCCAGGCCATCCTCACCGGTGAATCGCTGCCGGTGGAGAAGTCCGCGCCCGCGCACCTGCATGGCGCCGACGAAATGGAAGGCGGCCAGCACGCTGACAATCCGCTGGATCTGCCCACCGTCTGCTACATGGGCACCAACGTGGTGAGCGGCACCTCCACTGCGGTGGTGGTGGCGACGGGTTCGCGCACCTACCTGGGTTCGCTGGCGCGCACCATCGTGGGCGAGCGCGTGCAGACCAGCTTCGATCGCGGCGTGAACAGCGTCAGCTGGCTGTTGATCCGTTTCATGCTGGTGATGGTACCGATCGTCCTGGCGATCAACTGGTACGACAAGGGCAGCTTCTGGGAAGCCTTCCTGTTCGCGCTGTCGGTGGCAGTGGGCCTGACGCCCGAGATGCTGCCGCTGATCGTCACGGCGAACCTGGCCAAGGGCGCCCTGGCGATGTCCAAGCGCAAGGTGGTGGTCAAGCGCCTCAATGCGATCCAGAACTTCGGTGCGATGGACGTGCTGTGCACGGACAAGACCGGCACGCTGACGCTGGACAAGATCGTGCTGGAACGTCACCTCGATCTGTACGGCGAGGAGTCGGACGAGGCGCTGGAATACGGCTATCTCAACAGCCGCTTCCAGACCGGCCTGAAGAACCTGATGGACAAGGCGGTGCTGACCCATCGCGACCTGGAAGTGGTCGCGCAGCACTACCGCATCGTCGACGAGATCCCGTTCGACTTCCAGCGCCGCCGCATGTCGGTAGTGCTGGGCAATGGCGATGGCAACGAGTTGCTGGTGTGCAAGGGCGCCGTCGAGGAAATGCTGTCGATCTGCGCGTCGGCCAAGGCCGGTGACGAGATCCTGCCGATGACGGACGAGATGCGTGCCGACATCAAGGCGATGACGCGCGGCCTCAACGAAGATGGTCTGCGCGTGCTCGTGGTCGCCATCAAGCGCCAGCCGCCGGCCGGCCGTGCCTATGGCGTGGCGGACGAAAGCAACCTGATCGCGGTCGGCTGCCTGGCGTTCCTCGATCCGCCGAAGGACAGCGCGGCCACCGCCATCGCGGCGCTGCATCACCACGGCGTCGAAGTGAAGGTCATCACCGGCGACAACGAGGCGGTGACGCGCAAGATCTGCCGCGAAGTGGGCCTGGACGTGGAGCACTCCGCGCAGGGCAAGCACATCGAGCCGTTGAACGACGACGAGCTCGACGCGCTGGTCAAGCGCACCACCGTGTTCGCCAAGATGTCGCCGCTGCAGAAGGCACGCGTGGTGAAGTCGCTGCAGCGCCAGGGCCACACCGTGGGTTTCCTGGGCGACGGCATCAACGACGCGCCCGCGCTGCGCGAAGCAGACGTGGGCATCTCGGTGGATACCGCCACCGATATCGCCAAGGAATCGGCGGACATCATCCTGCTCGAAAAGAACCTGATGGTGCTGGAAGAAGGCGTGATCGAAGGTCGCATCACCTTCGGCAACATCATCAAGTACATCAAGATGACCGCCAGCTCCAACTTCGGCAACATGTTCTCGGTGCTGGTGGCGAGCGCGTTCCTGCCGTTCCTGCCGATGCTGCCGTTGCAGATCCTGGTGCTTAATCTGCTGTATGACATCTCGCAGCTGTCGATCCCGTTCGACCGCATGGACGATGAGTACCTGCGCAAGCCGCGCAAGTGGGATGCCAGCGATATCGGCCGTTTCATGGTGTGGATCGGACCGGTCAGCTCGATCTTCGACATCACCACCTTCCTGCTGCTGTGGTATCTGTTCGGCGCCAATTCGAACGCGCACCAGTCGTTCTTCCAGTCGGGCTGGTTCATCGAAAGCCTGCTCACGCAGACGCTGATCGTGCACATGATCCGTACGCGCCGCATCCCGTTCCTGCAGAGCATCGCCTCGGCACCGGTGCTGGCCCTGACCACGGCGATCATCATCATCGGCATGCTGATCCCGTTCACGGCGATCGGCGGCAAGCTGGGCATGGTGCCGCTGCCGGGCATTTATTTCGGCTGGCTCGCGCTGACCGTGCTCACCTATTGCGTGCTGACGCAGTTGGTGAAGCTGGTTTACATCAAGCGGTACGGACGCTGGTTGTGAGGTGAGGGCGCGGCGGTAGAGTCTGCCGCGCCTCGCTAATTCGTCATTGCGGTTTGCCGGAATGACGGCAGCTATGCAACGCGAAATTTCGCCCTTGACGGGCAGTCACCAGCGTTTCCTTCAGTGCGACGCCGAGGCGTTTCGCTCCACACCAAAGACTCCCGCAAGGAAGTCCGCGGATGCTTCATGCATTCCGCCTACCCAAGGAGGTCGCGCCATGAAAGGCACCTTCGCTCTGCTCGATATCGCCGGCTACGTCGCCCTGCTGCTGTGGGGCACGCACATGGTCACCAGCGGCGTGCTGCGTGGCTACGGCAGCGCGTTGCGCCGCTGGATGGGTCGTTACCTCGGTCATCGTCCGGCCGCGCTGGGTTTCGGCGTGTGCGTCACGGCGATCCTGCAAAGCAGTACGGCCACCGGCCTGATGGCCACGTCGTTTGCCGCAAGCGGCTTTCTCGGTCTCGCGCCGGGTCTTGCCGTGATGCTCGGCGCCAACGTCGGTACCACGCTGATCGTGCAGGTGATGTCGTTCGATATCGCGGTGGTGGCGCCGGTGCTTATCCTGATCGGCTTCACCATCCATCGCCGCACCGACGATGTGAGTTACGAGAACATCGGCCGCGTCTCCATTGGTCTTGGGCTGATGCTGCTGGCGCTGCACCTGCTGGTGGGGGCGATGGCGCCGGTGGAAAACGCGCAGGTGCTGCGCGCCATCCTGCAGAGCCTGGCCAGCGAGCCGGTGCTCGCGATGCTGGTGGCCGCGCTGCTCACATGGGCCTGTCATTCGAGCGTGGCGGTGGTGTTGCTGATCGTCTCGCTGGCCAATGCGGGTGTGGTCGATGCCTCCGGTGCACTCGCGCTCGTGCTCGGCGCCAATCTCGGCGGCACCATTCCTGCCTTGATGGAAGCGCACACGCCGGTGGCGCGTCGCCTGCCGATGGGCAACCTGATGGTGCGAGCCTTCGGCTGCATCGTGTGCCTGCCGATGCTGCCGCTGCTGGCGCACTGGCTGGCACCGCTGGGCGCCTCGCCGGCGCGCATCGTGGTGAACTTCCATACGGCGTTCAATCTGTCGCTCGCTCTGCTCTTCATCGTGCCGGTGGAAAGGCTGGCGCGCCTGTTGGTGCGCCTGCTGCCCGATCCGCCCAAGCCGAACGATCCCGGCGTGCCGCAATACCTCGACGAGGGTGCGCTGGAAACGGCGAACGTCGCGCTGGCGAATGCCGCGCGCGAATCGATGCGCATGGCCGACATGGTGGAAGGCATGCTCACGGGGCTGGTGGAAGTGTTCGGCAAGGACGACCGCGCGCGGGCCACGGCGATCAGCCGCATGGACACCTCGCTGGATCGACTCGGCATGGCCATCCGTGAGTATCTCGCCGACCTCAACGGCGAAGCCTTGAACGAGGAGGACGGCGAGCGTAGCCAGGAGATCCTCGCGTTCGTGATCAACATCGAGCACATCGGCGACATCACCGCCAACAACCTGATGGAGTTCGCCGCCAAAAAGGCAGAGCGCGGCCAGGATTTTTCGGCCGAAGACATCCAGGACCTGGCCTTGATGCACACGCAGGTGATGGAAAGCCTGCGCCTGGGCCTCACCGTGTTCCTGCGCGGCGATGTGCGTGCAGCGCAGCAGCTGATGGCGCGCAAGGAGGTGCTGTGGAAGCTGGAGAACGAAGCGTCGGAGCGCCATATCCGTGCGCTGCGCGAACGTCGCGATGGCGGCGGCGGTGGAGACGTCTATCTGCGCATCTTGCGCGATCTCAAGCGTATTCACTCTCACCTGGCAGCACTCGCTTACCTGCCTTTGGAGCGCGCCGGTTTGCTGCAGGATCGCCTTGTTCGCGAGCCCGCGACGACCTGACGTAAGCCTCATTGGATAACGTACTCAACTTGTAACGGAGCAGCGGCACATTGGACCCGGACCCATCGACTGACATCGAAAATTCTTGCTGACCGAGTCGACCCCGCTACTGCGTTCACTCCCCCTGGAGTGACACCCGCACGCGGCGGCCGGCAACGGCCAGTCCGCGAGCGGGTCATGCGCTCGGTCTCCTGAAGAGACGCGCGCCATCCCCTTCGCAAACACTGCCTCATGGTCGATGACCGTGGCGGGCAGGCATGCCAAGTACTGCAAGGGGAATACCCATGACGCTACGCCTCACCTCGTTCTTCATCGCTCTCGCCGGTCTGTCCCTGGTTGCGTGTTCGCACCGCGCCGACGATCAGGCACCGTCGCCGCCGTTCGTGGAAGACCACGGCATGCTGCGTGTTCCCGCTGACTCCCCGCTGCGCAAGGCGCTCAGCATCGCACCGGTAGAGATGCGCGCCGCGCCTCATACGATGGTGTTTCCCGCCACGGTGGAATCGGATCCTGCGCGCACGGCCAACGTGGTGGTGCCGCTCACCGGTCGCATCACCGAGCTCAAGGTCGGGCTGGGCGATCATGTCGCGCGCAACCAGTTGCTGGCGGTGATCGAATCCGGCGATATGGCGCAGGCGTATGCCGATGTCGCCAAGGCCACGGACGCACTCGCGCTGGCAAAGAAAGGGCTCGATCGCGCGCGCGGCGTGCAACAGGCCGGTGGCAACGCGGTAAAGGACCTGGAAGCCGCACAAAGCACCTACAGCCAGGCCCAGGCCGAACTCGAACGCGCGCAGACGCGACTGCAATCGATCAATGTCGCCGGGCAGGCCGGCCCCTCGCGCAGCATCCGCATCACCGCACCGGTGAGCGGCTACGTGACGGCGCTGTCCGCCGCGCCCGGCACCTATGCCAACGACACCACCACGCCGTTGATGACGATCGCCGATCTCGATTCGGTGTGGATCACGGCGAACGTGCCGGAGGTGGACGTGGGCGGCATCGCCAGGGGGCAGGCCGTCGATGCGACGCTGTCGGCCTATCCCGATCAGGTGTTCCACGGCCAGGTGGGGTTCGTCAGCCAGGTGCTGCAGGCGGATACGCGTCGCGACATGGTGCGCGCGGTGTTCGCCAATACGGATGGACGGCTGAAGCCCAATATGTTCGCGAAGGCCAGCATCGCCGTGGCGCAACCGGCACAAGTGTTCGTGCCAGAGTCCGCCTTGCTGATGAACAACGACAACACCACGGTGTTCGTGGAAGTGTCGCCGTGGGCATTCGAGCGTCGCACGATCGTGCTGAGCTACGACGAGTCGACCGATGCACGCGTGGTCAAGGGGCTGAAGGCTGGCGATCGCGTGGTGGTGAAGGGCGGAGTCCTGCTCAATGATTAACGCGATCTTCCACTTCTGCTTCCAGAAGCGCGTGATCTTCCTGGTGGTGTCGGTGCTGGTGCTGTGCTTCGGCTACTACTCGTGGACGCAGCTGGCCATCGAGGCCTACCCGGAACTGAGCGACGTCACCGCGCAGGTCACCACCCAGGTGCCGGGCCTAGCCGCTGAAGAGATCGAGCAGCAGATCACCACGCCGCTGGAGCGCGCGCTGGCCGGCACGCCGGGTCTGGTGGCCATGCGCTCGAGCAGCACGTTCGGCCTGTCGTTGATCACCCTGGTGTTCAAGGACGGCGCCGAGGATTACTGGGAACGCCAGCGCGTGATGGAGCGCATCGCACAAGCCACGCTGCCGTCCGGCATCACGCCCAGCCTCGATCCCGTATCTGGTCCAGCGGGCGAGATCTATCGCTACACGCTCGAATCGAACAGCAAGAATCTGATGCAGCTGTCGGAGCTGCAGAGCTGGGTGGTGATACCCGCGCTGCAGAAGATCCCGGGCGTCGCCAACGTGGATATCTTTGGCGGCTTCACCAAGGAGTTCCAGCTGGAGCTCGACCCCGCGCAGCTGCTGCACTACGGCGTGAGCGTGAACCAGGTGACCGGCGCGATCTCCTCCAACACGGCCAACGCCGGCGGTGGACGCATCACGCGCGGCGATCAGTCGTACATCGTCCGTGGCATCGGCATGGTGCACACGCTGAAGGAACTGGGCGACATCGTGGTCACCCAGAGCAACGGCGTCCCCGTGCTGGTGCGTGACCTGGGCAAGCTGCAATACGGTCATCAGGTGCGCCAGGGCATTCTGGGCAAGGACAGCAATCCGGACACGATCGAAGGCATCGTCGACCTGCTGAAGTACGAGAACCCGTCGCGCGTGCTGGAGAACATCCACGCCACCGTCGCCGACCTCAACAGGCAGCTGGCCGCACAGGATGTGCGCATCGTGCCGTACATCGACCGCGACGACCTGGTGAACGCGACCAAGGAAAAAGTGCTGCACACCGTGATGGAAGGCGTCGGCCTGGTGTGCATCGTGCTCATCCTGTTCCTGGGCAGCCCGCGCTCGGCCATGGTGGCTGCGGTGGCGATTCCGATGTCGCTGGTGACCGTGTTCATCCTGATGCAGTTCACGCATATGCCGGCGAATCTGTTCTCGCTGGGTGCGATCGATTTCGGCGTGATCGTGGACGGCACGATCGTGGTGACCGAGGCCATCCTGCGGCGCCGCGAGGAGAGGCCCAATTCGGTGCTCACCGAAGACGATGTGATGACGGTGACCAAGCACGTGGGCCGCTCGATCTTCTTCGCCACGCTGATCATCATCACGGCGTATCTGCCGCTGTTCGCGTTCGAGCATGCCGAGGGCAAGCTGTTCCGGCCGATGGCGTTCACCGTGGGCTATGCCCTGCTGGCGGCGCTGCTGTGCACGGTCACGTTGACGCCCGGTCTGGCGTACTTTGCGCTGCGCAAACCGCGCAAGCTGTTCCGCAACAAGCCACTTGAGCGCCTGCAGGCGGGATATACGGCCTGGCTTGGCAAGCTGCTCGGCAAGTTGCCCGTGGTCTACACGGTGGCGGGCGTCGCCCTGGTCGGCGTGCTGCTGCTGGGCGCCACCATCGGTCGCGAATTCCTGCCGGACCTGGACGAAGGTTCGCTTTGGCTGCAGGTGCAGATGCCATCGGGCCTGTCACTGGACAAGGCCAGCGAGATGACGGCCGAGCTGCGTCGCGTGATCCGCGAGTTTCCCGAAGTGTCGTACGTGGTGACGCAGCTGGGTCGCAACGATACCGGCACCGATCCGTGGACGCCGTCGCACGTGGAAGCCGGCGTGGGGCTCAAGCCGTACGACACCTGGCCGCATGGCGAGGACAAGGCGGTCTTCCTGCGCCGCTTCAATGCACGCATGCAGCAGATACCCGGCGTGTCGGTGGGCATCAGCCAGCCCATCGTCGATGGCGAGAACGACATGATCGGCGGCGCGCACAGTCCGCTGGTGCTGCGCATCTATGGCGACGACTTCACCGAGCTGCGGCGCGTGGGCAACCAGATTGTCGATGTACTGCACGGCGTGCGCGGCACGGCCGAGGCGTCGATCTTCCAGGAGCCGCCGATCCCGCAGCTGGCGATCACCGCCGATCGCGACGCGGCAGCGCGCTACGGTATCAATATCGGCGACATCAGCAACCTGATCCAGACGGCTATTGGCGGCACGCCGGTGACCCAGGTCTATGTCGGCGACCGCATCTACAACGTGACCACGCGCGTGTCGAACGAGACCGCCAACAACCTCGAAGCGATCGGCCAGTTGCCGTTGAGTTCCGCCAGCGGCGCGCAGGTGCCGTTGAAGCAGGTGGCTGATATCCGTTTCAAGACCGGCGAGAGCACCATTGCGCACGAGCAGGGCAAGCGCCAGCTGACCATCCGCGTGGACAACCGCGATCGCGCGCTTTCCGAGTATCTGGCCGACGCGCAGCAGCAGATCGACGCCAAGGTGCATTTCGACAAGCAGAACTACAGCCTCCAGTGGGCCGGCACGTTCGAAAACCAGAAGCGCGCCCAGGCGCGGCTGGTGGTGGTGATGGCGCTGGTGATGGGCATCATGCTGGTGTTCCTGTTTGCCGAGTTCGGCAAGCTGCATCAGGCGGTGATGGTGTTGGCAGTGGTGCCGCTGGCTACCGTGGGCGGATTGATTTCGCTGCACCTGCGCGGCGAGACCTTGAACATCGCCACCGCGGTCGGCTTCATCGCACTGTTTGGCGTGGCGGTGCAGAACGGCATCATCATGATCGCCAACATCAACCGGGTGCGTAAGCACGGGCATGGGTTGCGCGATGCCGTTCTCGAAGGTGCGACCGAACGCTTTCGTCCCGTGCTGATGACGGCCACCGTGGCCAGCGTCGGCATGTTGCCCGCGGCGCTCGCCACCGGTGTTGGCACCGACGTGCAACGCGGTCTCGCCACTGTCGTGGTGGGCGGCCTGCCGATCGCCACGCTGCTGACGCTGTTCATCCTTCCGGGCTTCTACTTCGCTGTTGAGCGTGGCATCGAGCGCCATCGTCGCAAGCACCGTCCGCATCCCTCGCGGGAGCTGTGAACATGATCAAGACCACGTTTCGTCGTTCGCTACACGGCACGCTTGCCCTTGCCGTGGCCATCGCCTTGACCGGCTGCGCCGTGGGCCCGGACTACAAGCGGCCACAAGTGTCGTCGCAGGGTCAGTCGTACTCGCCCACGCCCATGGCCAGCGATACAGCATCAGTCGCTGGACCGGGCGGCGAAGCGCAGCATGTGCTCGCCTCGATGGATATCCCCGGGCAGTGGTGGACGCTGTTTCACTCCGAGCCGCTCAACGGCCTGATCGATGACGCGCTCAGGCACAATGCCGATATCGAAGCCGCGCACGCATCGCTGCAGGCGGCCTGGGAGTCGGTGTATGCGCAGCGCGGGGCATACTTTCCCACGATCAACGCGAGCGCGAATCCCACGCGTCAGGACTTTGCCAACGACGTGGCCAGCGGCGTGGCATCGAACGCTGATTTGTACACGCTGACCACGGCGCAGGTGAGTGTGTCCTATGTGCTCGATATCTGGGGCGCCAACCGCCGACAGGTCGAATCGCTCACGGCACAGGCCAATCAACAGCGCTTTCAGCTGGAGGCGACCTACCTCAGCCTGACCAGCAATGTGGTGAACACGGCCATCCAGGAAGCCTCGCTGCGAGCGCAGATCGAACTGACCCACAAGATCATCGACGAACAGGAAAAGATCCTCGGCACCTTGCAGCGCCAACAGGCGCTGGGAGATGTATCCGAAGCGGCCATTGCCGCGCAGGTCGCCACGCTGGAACAGAGTCGTGCCAGCCTGCCGCCGCTGGACAAGCAGCTCGCGCAACAGCGTGACCTGCTGGCAACACTGACGGGACGCACGCCGGACCAGCGCATCGATGCGCAGTTCGACCTTGACGGCCTGCAGCTGCCCACTCAGTTGCCACTGAGCCTGCCGGCCCAGCTGGTCGAGCAGCGCCCCGATGTGCGCGCATCCGAAGAGCAGCTGCATTCGGCCAGTGCGCAGGTTGGCGTGGCGATCGCCAATCGTCTCCCCAATGTGCAGATCAATGCGTCGCTTGGCACGGCGTCGGAGAAGACCAGCCAATTGTTCACCGCGGCCAGCGGCTTCTGGGCCGTGGGCGCCTCGGTGACGCAGCCGCTGTTCGACGGCGGCACGCTCAAGCACAAGCAGCGCGGCGCGGAAGCGGCGTATCGACAGGCGGCAGCTCAATACCGCAGCACCGTGCTCGGCGCCGTGCAGAACGTGGCCGATACCTTGCACGCCATCGACGCGGACGCTCGCACACTCGTTGCTGCCGAGCGCGCCGAACAAGCGGCGGCGCGCAGCCTCGACATCGCAAAACGCCAGTTGACGCTCGGCGATATCAGCGAAAGCGCCATGCTCAACGCACAGCTCACCTGGCAGCAGGCGGCGTTGAGCCTGGTGCAGGCGAGGGCGGCGCGTTATTCCGATACGGTGGCGCTGTTCCAGTCGCTGGGTGGCGGCTGGTGGCACAGGCAGGATGCGGGCAATGTGGCGGATGCCAAGTCACCTTGAGTTCCGCCGCTGGCAGCGTCAGTCCTGCAGTTCGATGTCCAGGCTGTCGAGCAGGGCCACCGCCTCGGGCAACGAGAAGCGTGCGCGCTTGATGTCGTTGTTGAAGATGTCGATGCGATAGTTCTGCGCGCCGCTGAAATTGGCGCCGACCAGCCGGGTGCGGGCGAACACGCTGTCGCGCAGGTCGGTGTCGCTGAAGTCCGCGTCCTCACCATTGGCATCGGTGAAATCGACATCGATCGCGCGGCAATCGATCAAGGCAAACTCGCGCAGGTCCAGCCCGAAGAATGACGAGTCGTTCAGTACGCAGCGCTTGAACACCCATGCCTTGGCCGTGCGTAGGCGTGGCCAGTGCGCCTTCGTCCAGTTGATGCCAACCATCTTGCAGTCGGTGAAGCGGGTACCGTCGAAGCCGCTGCCGGTGAGCACGGCCAGGCTCAGATTGCAGTCCTGGAATTCGCAGTCGCTGAAGCGGCACCGGGCGAGCGTCGCCTCGCTGAAGTTGCAGCGGGTGAAGCTGCAGTCGCGAAAGCGGATGCCATCGAGGGTGGCGCCGACCAGATCGAGGTCCGCCAACGACTCATCGTCATATTCGCGTTCGCTGAGGACGTGATCGGCCATGCGTTGAAGGCTTCAGCGTGAACCGGACTCGCACGCCACGCGTCGCTTGTGCCGCCACCACAGCACCAGCGCCACGATCAGGGCGGCGCCGCCGACCAGCCACAGGCCGTTCTGGCCACGGTGGATCCACATGGCCAGCCACTCGTGGTTGTCGGCGCCCAGGTAGCCGAGATAAACCCAGATCGGCACGCTGATCAGCGCGGCCAAGCCATCGAGCAGGAAGAAGCGCAGAAACGACACGCGATGCGTGGAGCCGGCCGTGATGAACACGGCGGTGCGCATGCCCGGCAGGAAGCGCGCGATGAACATCAGGCGATTGCCATAGCGCTCGAATTTCTCCTGCACCTTGGCGTAGCGCTCCGGCGTGAGCACGCGCGCGACAAAACGGATCTTGAGGATGCGTGCGCCGAAATGATGGCCGAGCAGGAACATGCCGGCATCACCGATCAGCACGCCGGCCATGCCGACGCCGAACATGGTGTGCACATTGGCGTAGCCCAGACCGGCGATCACGCCACCGGCGACCAGGGTGATGTCTTCGGGCAAGGGTACGCCGGCGCCGCACAGCAACAACGCGATGAATACCGCGAGGTAGCCGTTTTCGGCGAACACCGTGACCAGTCGTTCAAGTAGTTCCATCACCATCCATGCCCGGGCGGACTACCCATGCCTCACTAAGGGTCGATGATCCCATATGAAGACGTCCGTACGCTTGCGCTGGCGCACCTCGCTACGCTCCCTGTGGGCTGAGGCGCAATCTTGCAGGGCCAATAGTTAGAACCCTGTTCTTTTCATGCCGAGGCGGCATGCAGCGGCCACTGTGTCAGGCAGGTTACGCCGGGGGAGTGACCACGCGCCGGGCCAGCAACTCGCGCAGTTCAGCCTTTTCCGCGCTGTCGAGCGTGCCATCGCGGCTCTTGGCGGTGAGCCAGTCCCGGCGCTGGATCACGGCCTGTTCTTCCATGCGTTGCAGTGCGCCGAAGAACTCCGCGCGCTGGGCCTCCGGCTCGCCGACCACCAGGGCCGCCATCAGCTTCTGCAGGGCGGGGTATTCGGGCCGTTCGGCGAAATGTTCCACCAGCACGGCGGGGTTGATGCCCGGACGCGAGCGGGCCGTGTCGATCAGTTCGGCCAGCAGTTCCACGCCGGGTTTGTCCAGGCGCAGGAAGCCATAGGGTCGTTCCACCTGGTCGGCCATGCCCGGCTGTGCCAGCAGCGAAGCGATCGCGCTGCGTACCAGCGAGCGCTGCGCCACGGTGGGCCGCTGCAGCGCAGAGCGCGGCGCGGGCGTGGTGTCCAGCGTGGCGCGTGCGCCGGTGCGCTTCTCCAGCTCCTGCGCCATCAGATCGCGGAACGCGCCATCGGGCAGCCGGGCGATCAGCGGACGCGCGCGTTCGGCGAGGCGGGCGCGGCCGTCGAGGCTGGCGGTATCCACGTCGTGCGCCAGTTCGCCGAAGAAATATTCGGAGAGCGGCGTGGCGGCTTTGAGGCGCCTCTCGAAACCATCCTTGCCTTCCTTGCGGATCAGCGTGTCGGGATCTTCGCCATCGGGCAGGAACAGGAAGTACGCCTGGCGTCCGTCGCGCAGTCGCGGCAGCGCCGCTTCCAGCGCCTTCCATGCGGCAGCGCGACCCGCGCGATCGCCGTCGAAGCAGAACACCACGTCGGGCGCGGCGCGGAACAGCACTTCGGTGTGCTCGGGCGTGGTGGCCGTGCCCAGGGTGGCGACTGCGATCGGCAGCCCCGCCTGATGCATGGCGATCACGTCCATATAACCCTCGACCACCACGATGCGCGTGAGGCTGGGATTGGCCTGCTTCACCTGCCACAGCGCGAACAGTTCGCGGCCCTTGTGGAATAGCGGCGTTTCGGGCGAATTTAGGTACTTGGGGCCGGGCTCTTTTTGAGGAGTGCGGGCAGGGATGCCCGCTTCTTGACCTTCGCGCGCAGGAGGCGCGCTGGAAATAATGCGGCCGCCAAAGGCGATCACGCGACCGCGGCGATCAAGGATCGGAAACATCAAGCGTTCGCGGAATCGGTCGTAGCGGCTGCCGCGTTCGCTGCTCGCCACCATGCCCGCTTCGTTGAGCAGCTGCATGCGCTTATCGCTGCCGCCCAGCGCCTTGATCACGCCGTCAAAACCCGCCGGTGCCCAGCCGATGCGAAAACGCTGGATGGTCTGCGCATCGAGCCCCCGCTTCTTGCAGTAGGCCTGCGCGTCGGCGTTCTTGGGCAGCTCTTTTTCGTACCAGCCCGCCGCTGCATCAAGCAGGGCGTAGAGGTCGGTCTTGTCCTCGCGCTGGACGCGGTCGTCGCCGCCTTCGCGCGGCACGGTGAGCCCCACTGACTGCGCCAGTTCCTCCACCGCATCGGGGAATTCCAGGCGCTCATAGTCCATCAGGAACTTCACCGCGCTGCCGTGCGCGCCGCAGCCAAAGCAGTGGAAGAACTGCTTGGCGGGGCTCACGTAGAACGACGGCGTGCGCTCGTTGTGGAACGGACAGCAGGCCGTCCACTCGCGTCCCGCCTTCTTCAACGGCACGCGTCGCTCGATCACGTCGACGATGTCGACGCGAGTCAGCAATTCGTCGATGAAGCTGTCAGGGATACGTCCGCGCATAGTTACGTAGTCTATCGGTTGCGCACGTCGATGGCCGCTTTCACCCCCAGTTCGGGCCTCGCCAGCCACTGCGCCTGTCATCGGGCTGCCTTATGCTCCGATCGAAGCGTTGCGATGGCCGGGGGTGCCATGGGAAATGTGCTGGAAATGGCCAGATCGGGCCTGCAGGTACGGTTTCGACCGGCTGCGCCCGAAGACGCCGCGGTAGCCGTGCCATTGATCTACAGCTCGGGCCCGGTGGCGTTCGATTACGTGTTCACCACCCGCGATGGCGGCGATGCGCAGGCCTTCCTGCAGCACTGTTTTGTCGATGGCGCCGGCGAGTTTGGCTGGCGCAACCACTGGGTGGGCGTTGCCGAGGGCAAGGTGGTGGCGGTGGGCGCGGGCTTTGGCGCCGATGCGAAATGGCCGTTTACCCTGGCCGCGGCCAGGCAGATCATCCGCCACTACGGACTGCGCCGGGGGCTGGGCGTCATGGCACGTGGGCTGCGCGTGGAATCGGTGATCCAGCCGCCCCAGGACGATATGCACTACCTGGCGCATCTCGCGGTGCTGCCCGAGCTACGTGGCCACGGCATCGGCCGCGCACTCATCGATCAGCTGGTGGGCGCCGCACGCGAGACCGGACGCAGCCGCGTCACGCTGGATGTTGCCGCAAGCAATCCCAGGGCCGAGGCCCTCTACCGGCGCGCCGGTTTCAAGGTCGTGGGCGAGCGCATGTCACGACTCGCCAACGAACGCGGCCGGGTGCCCGACCACCGGCGCATGGAACGCATCATCGACTAGGGCGCGAGCCGGCCCTAGACCATGTGGATGACGCCGATGACGGCCAGCAGGGCCAGCAAGAACAGGATGATGAAGATCGCGAACAGCACCTTGGCGATCGCGCCGGTCGCGCCGGACAAGGTGCCGAAACCCAGCCAGCCGGTCACCAGCGAGACGATGGCGAGGATGATGGCCCACTTAAGCATGTGTCACTCCCATTGACGAAGGGCACCGGCGCAGCCGGTGGCCGTGCCGTTTTAGGGGCCCGACTGTGAAGGCCGTGCAGCTTCGTTGTGGAGGTAGTGCAAGTGCCGGGGCATCGCGCCAGGCGATGCACCGGGGCGCGCCCGCAGGCGGGGCGCGCTGTTCGATGAGGTGTAACGCCAGCGGGCGTCGAAGCCAGGCGATCAGCCGGCCAGGCGCGCCTTGATGCGGCCGGACACCACGCCCATGTCGGCGCGGCCGGCAGCCTTTTCCTTTACGGCGGCCACCACCTTGCCCATGTCGCGCGCCGAGCTGGCGCCCGTTTCGGCAATGGCGGCGGTGATCAGCGCGTCGATTTCCTCATCGCCAAGCTTGGTCGGCAGGTAGGTGTCGATCACCACCATCTCGGCGCGTTCGATGTCGGCCAGGTCCGTGCGGTTGGCGGCCTCGAACTGGGTGATCGAATCCTTGCGCTGCTTGACCATCTTCTCCAGCACGGCCAGCGTCTGCACGTCGTCGAGCTCGATGCGCTCGTCCACTTCGCGCTGCTTGATCGCGGCCAGGATCAGGCGGATCACGCCCAGGCGATCTTTCTCGCCGCCACGCATGGCGGTCTTCATGTCGTCGGTGAGCTGCTGCTTCAGGGTCATGAGGATTTTCCTTGGGAAACACAAAAGCCGGCGTTGCACTGGGCAACGCCGGCTAGTGTAGGTCTGCGAAGACACAGCGGCAGCGGATGGACGCGCCAGCTGCCTGGCTACCTGTCATGGCGCCTGGGCGCCACGAGAACCTCGGATCGTCCGCAGGGCGGACGAGGAGGCTCAGTACAGACGCGTACGACGCGACGTGTCGCGCGAGAGGCGACGCAGGTGACGCTTCACCGCGGCAGCGCGCTTGCGCTTACGCTCCTGGGTCGGCTTCTCATAGAACTCGCGCTTGCGGGTTTCAGCCAGGACGCCGGCCTTTTCGCAGGTGCGCTTGAAGCGACGGAGGGCAAGCTCGAACGGCTCGTTCTCGCGGACTTTTACGCTGGGCATGGAGACTCCAAGTGTTAGACTGGCTCGCCTGAACGAGCCGTTTGAATACGGTGAGCCGCGAAGTATAACGTGGAAACGACAGCAATTTCAAAGCCCCAGTACGAGCCGCCGGCAAACAAGCCGGTACTGGGCATCGAGACCTCTTGCGACGAGACCGGCGTAGCCCTGCTGCGCTGGGAACCGGGCGCGCCTGGCCATGGCCTGCTTTCACATACGCTTTACAGCCAGATCAAGCTCCACGCCGAATACGGCGGGGTCGTGCCGGAGCTGGCCAGTCGCGACCACGTGCGCAAACTGCTGCCTTTGGTGCGCGAAGCGATGGCCCAGGCTGGCTTGACGCCGGCCGACCTGGGAGGGGTAGCTTACACCGCCGGTCCAGGTCTCGTCGGGGCGCTGCTGGTCGGCGCCTCCGCGGCCCGTGCCATGGCCTGGGCGCTCGGTGTGCCGGCCATCGGCGTGCACCACATGGAAGGCCACCTGCTGGCCCCGCTGCTGGAGGACAACCCGCCCGAGCCGCCGTTCGTGGCGCTGCTGGTGTCCGGCGGCCATTCGATGCTGGTGGAAGTCAAAGCCATTGGCGAATACAAGATCCTCGGCGACACCCTGGACGACGCCGCCGGCGAAGCGTTCGACAAGACCGCCAAGCTGATGGGTCTGCCGTACCCCGGCGGTCCGGCGCTGGCCAAGCTGGCGCAGCAGGGTCGTCCCGGCGTGTTCCGCTTCTCCCGCCCGATGACCGACCGCCCCGGCCTGGATTTCAGCTTCTCCGGGCTCAAGACCCAGGTGCTGCTGGCCTGGCAGAACTCGGACCAGACCGAGCAGACCCGCGCCGACGTGGCGCGTGCATTCGAAGAAGCGATCGTCGACACCATGATCATCAAGTGCCGTCGCGCCCTGCAGGCCAGCGGCGCCAAGCGGCTGGTGATCGCCGGTGGCGTGGGCGCCAACCAGCATCTGCGGGCCGAACTGGCGGCAGCGGGTGCGAAGGATGGTTTCCAGGTGTATTTCCCGCGCCTGGCGTTCTGCACGGACAACGGCGCCATGATCGCCCTGGCCGGCGCCATCCGTCTTGCGCATGGACAGCATCAGGATGAGACCGTGCAGGTGTATCCGCGCTGGGACCTGGAAACGCTGCCGCCGGCCACGTAACGACACCCACCCTGTGGGAGCGCACCCTGTGCGCGACAAGCCAACGGAGCGGTGACGACGATACGCCGCAGTCGCGCACAGGGTGCGCTCCCACAGAGAGATCGCTACCCTACCCGCATGGATATCGTTTTCATCGAAGACCTGCGCATCGATGCCGTCATCGGCATCTACGACTGGGAGCGCCGCGTGCGGCAGACGCTGTCGTTCGACATCGAAATGGCGTTCGACAACACCGTGCCTGCCGCCAGCGACGACATCGCGCTTACGCTCAATTACAAGGACGTGTCCAAGCGCCTGATCGATTATGTCGGCGCGTCCAGCTTCGGCTTGGTGGAGACGCTGGCGGAAAAATGCGCCGCCATCATTCGCGAAGAGTTCGGCGTGTCGTGGGTGCGGTTGAAGCTCTCCAAGCCTGGCGCCGTGCGCGGCGCCAAGTCGGTGGGCGTGCGCATCGAACGCGGTACGCGACCGCAGTGACGCGCTGATCTGATGGCACGCGTCTATCTGAGCCTGGGTTCCAACCTCGAACCCGCGCATTATCTCCGTGCCGCCATCGACGAGCTGCGCGCGCGCTTCGGCGCGCTCTCGGTGTCGCCCGCCTACCGCAGCAAGTCGGTGGGTTTTGATGGCGCGGATTTCGTGAATCTGGCCGTGGGGCTGGACACGGATCTTTCTCCCGAAGCGCTCAACGACTGGTTGCACGCGCTGGAAGACCGTCATGGTCGCCGTCGTGACGTGCCGCGCTATTCCGACCGCACGCTCGATGTCGACATCGTCTTGTACGACGACCTGGTGCGGCAGGGCGAAGGTCATCTGGATATCCCGCGCAAAGAGCTGCGCCACGCCTTCGTGCTCAAGCCCATCGCCGATATTGCGCCGCAGCTCAAGCATCCGCTGACCGGCCAGACCATGGCCGCGCTGTGGTCGTCGTTTCCCGCCGATAGCGAACCGCTGGTGGTCGAGCCGCTTTAAGCGCTCGCGTGCGCGACTTGCGGTGACCAATCCGCGCGCCTCGTTCCTTTGCTGGCGATGGCTTTTCGGACTCGTCCGATTTCCTGCAAATTTCCCGTGAAATACGCTGTGGCCTTCAAGTCGGCCCATTGGCGTTGCGCGTTTCGCGGGCGCCGTTTTGCCGTTCCATCCGCCATACCGGCATGCAGTGAACGCAAGCAGAGTCAGCAGGGAAGCATGTCGAACCCGCGCAAAGATGTTGCATCGATCCGCTATGTGATCTGTCCGCATTGCCAGAGCGCGGCCGCGCACGGCATCCGCAGTTGTTCCGGCTGCGATGCCGTCGTGAGTTACGGTACGCCGCTGGTACTCGTCATCGTGACGTGCGCGGCGGCGGCGTGGCTGGGCTTCAAGGCGCATCGCTTCTTCTACGATTCCTGGCTGTTGGTGCTGTTGCTCGCCATCATTGCGGCCGGCGGCGTGCTGAGCCTGCTGTGCGAGGCATTCGATGAGCGCGTGGTGTTCCGACCCAAGCGCCGCTCCTGGTAACACGCCGGCCCGGCCTGACATCTGCCTGACACCAGCGGCGCCAGCACTGTCCCGGCGACACAACTAATGCTAGAAACCTTTCCACCTAACATGGAATGGGGGTAGGGATATGGCAGGTCGTTTTTCGCGCAGCTGGAGCCTGATGAAGGCCAGTGCGGAAGTGTTGCGTTCGGACAAGTCGCTGTTGATGTTCCCGCTGGCCTCCAGCATCTGCTGCCTGCTCGTGGCAGCCAGCTTCCTGGTGCCGATCATCGTTGCACTGATGGCGTCCGGCGCAGCTGTCGAGCAAGGTCATCGCATGACCGTCGGCGGCTATGTGCTGTTGTTTCTGTTCTACCTCGTGCAGTACTTCGTGATCATCTTCTTCAACACCGCACTGGCCGGCGCTGCATTGGCCCGCTTGCGCGGTGAGCCCACCAGTTTTGGCGAGGGCATGGCAGTGGCACGCTCGCGCATCGTCAACATCTTCGGCTATGCACTGATCGCCGCCACCGTGGGTCTGGTGCTGCGTGCCTTGCAGGAGCGCCTCGGTTTGATCGGTCGCCTGGTCGCCGGCTTCCTTGGTCTGGCCTGGACCGTGGCGACCTTCCTGGTCGTGCCGGTGCTGGCCAGCCAGGACGTGGGTCCGACCGAAGCGATCTCGCGCAGCGTGGAATTGCTCAAGCGCACCTGGGGCGAAAACATCATCGGCAACGCCGGCATCGGCGTGGTGTTCGGCCTGTTGATGTTCGTCGCCATCCTGGTGGCCGCGCTGCTCGTCGGCGGCGCCTTTGCCACGCAGTCGATCACGGCCATCATTGCGGCCATCGTGATCGTGGTGGTGGGCCTGACCATGCTCGGCCTGGTCCAGGCCTCGCTGCAAGGCATCTACGCCGCTGCGCTGTATCGCTACGCCGAAGAGGGCGAAGTGGGTTACGGCTTTGACCAGGCGATGCTCGAGCAGGCCTTCAGGCCCAAGAAGAAGTAAATCGTCTGAGTCGATGCATGAAAGGAAAGGGCGCTGCGGCGCCCTTTTTCTTGCTCACACGGAAAGCGTGCGTCCGCCATCCACGCGGATGATCTGGCCCGTCACGAACGGCGCGTCGCGCAGCAGCCATAGCACTGCGCCGGCGACGTCCTCGGGCGAGCCGGCTCGCTGCAGTGGCGTGCGCGCGAGCATGGCCTGCTGGTCGTCGTAGGCCTTGCCATCACTCGGCCACATCACGGCGCCTGGCGCCACGCCGTTGACGCGCACATCGGGGCCCAGATCAAGGGCGAGCGAACGCGTCATCGCTTCCAGCGCTGCTTTCGCCATGCAATAGACCGGATGGTTGGCGAGCGGGCGTTCCGCGTAGATGTCCACGAGATTGACGATGGCGCCGCGTGCGGCGCGCAGGGCAGGCGTGGCCGCCTGGGCGAGGAAGAACGGCGCCTGCGCGTTGGAGGCAAACAGTTCGTTCCACTGCGCCGGTGTCGCCGTACCCACCGGCGTGGGATAGAACGCCGACGCATTGTTGACCAGCGCATCCAGACGTCCGAAGCGATCGAGTGCGCGCTGCACCACGCCCGGCAATGCACCGAGATCGGCCAGTTCCGCTTGCACGATGCACGTGCTGTTGCTGCGCTGCCGTTCCAGCGAGGCGGCCAGCAATTCGGCGTCGGCGGCCGAGTGGCGGTAGTGCAGCGCCAGATCGTAGCCTGCCGCATGCAGAGTCCGGGCAATCACGGCGCCGACGCGTTTGCCCGCGCCGGTGATCAGGGCCACCGGGCGCTCGTGCTGAGTATTCATGCGTGGGCTCCTGCGTGACGCAACCAGGGCGCGAGCTTGCCCCAAAGCACTGGCGACGTCATCCCGCCGGCGCCGTGGTGTCCGCGGAAGCGGCGTCGGCGTCAGTGGCCTGCGTCTCGAATGGCGTGCTGAACATGGCGATGGCGGTGCGCGCCACCTGTCCGGTGTCGTAATACGCGTAACTGCCCACGCCTACCGCACCGACCACCGGGATCCAGCGCGAGAGGCCACTCCCTACGGCGCGCTGGGTCACCTTGATGCCGACGGTCTTGGCCACGCGCTCGATCAGCGAGGTGGTGACGCGACGAAACAGCAGTCGATCGCCGACGCGCACCACCAGGTCGCGGAACGCCTGCGCGGCCGTGTGCCGGAACAGGCACCACAGCATCTGCTCGCGGCCCAGCTCCGAGTGCTGGCCATAGGCGGCCGCGATGTCGCTGACCATCTGCGCCTGGATCTTCCAGATCGCCACGACTTCCGGCAGCACGGTGAGCCAGCCCAGCGGGCCTGGCGGCAGGGCCAGCGAGCCGGCGGTAAGGCCGGCGCGTTGCTGCGCGCGGGTGGCGAGGCGGCGGGCTTCCTTCTCGGGATCGCGGGCGCCGGGCACCTGGCTATCGGGAATCTGGCTCACGAAATCCAGGATGGCCTGGGTCACGCGGCCATGGTCGGCGATGACGGCCGGTAGCTGGTTAGAAGACGGGGACATGGACCGGGCTCGGCAGGGCGGCGGATGCCGCGCGACGCCCCAGTCTAGGCCGCGCGCGTGAAAACCCGCTGAGCCCCGGGACCGGGCCGGACCTGAACGCAGGAACTTGCCCGACCAAGCATGACTTCTGGGGCAGGCGGGGTCTGGTCTAGAATGGCAATGTTATAACGTATCGAAAATAACAACGACCGCCCCCTTCCCGGACACCCAATGAAACGTAGCCTGCTTGCCGTGAGTCTTGCCGTTGCCTTTGGCGCCTTCCCCGCCGCCTACGCCCAGACCAGCTCGACCCCAGATACCAGCACCGTCAACGCGCCCACGCCCACCGATGGCAGCGACGTGGGCTCCACGGGTGTCACGCGCAACCAGCCTGCTGGCAAGGTGAAGCAACTGGGCACGATCGACGTGAGCGCAGCGCTCGACCAGGCGCGCAATTCGCTGTCGCCGGACACCGGCAGCAGCCAGTACGTGATCGACCAGAAGGCCATCCAGGCGCTGCCGCTTGGCGACTCGACGCCGTTGAACCAGGTGATCCTGCAGGCGCCGGGCGTGGTCCAGGATTCCTACGGTGGCCTGCATGTACGCGGAGACCACGCCAACCTGCAGTACCGCATCAATGGCGTGATGCTGCCCGAATCGATTTCCGGTTTCGGCCAGGTGCTGGATGCCCGCACCATCCAGAGCGTGACCCTGCTCGATGGCGCCCTGCCGGCGCAGTACGGTGAGCGCACCGCCGCCGTCGTCGATATCACCACCAAGGCGGGTTCGTCGCTGGGCAATGGCGGCAGCGTGGGCATCACCGGTGGCTCGTTCGGCACGGTCAATCCCAATGCTTCGCTGTGGGGCAGCAACGATCGCTGGAGCTGGTTCCTGACCGCCAACTACATGGAGAGCGACGTCGGCATCGAGAATCCGACGCCGAGCCGTACGCCGATCCACGATCACACCAACCAGGTGAAGGCCTTTGGTGACATCAGCTACCTGATCGACAACGACACGCGCATCAGCTTCATATTCGGCGCGAGCAACAGCCGCTTCCAGATTCCCAACAACCCCAACCAGGAGCCGCAGTTCGGCTATCTGGATACCGTCAATTTCAACTCTGCCGACCTCAACGACCGCCAGAACGAGCAGACGCGCTTTGGCGTGCTCTCGTTGCAGGGCAAGTTCGGCGATACGGCGTATCAGGTGTCGCTCGGCCAGCGCTTCAGCGGGTTGCAGTACATGCCCGACGAAATCGGCGACCTGATGTTCAATGGCGTGGCCGCTGCCATCAACCAGAGCGATCGTGCCAGCACGTTGCAGGCCGACTTCTCGATGCCGTGGGGTGGCAGCCATACGCTGCGTTACGGCCTGTACGGCAACTTCGATCAGGCCACCACCAACACGAACTCGTTGGTGTTCCCGGCCAACCCGGACGGCAGCCAGGCCAGCACGGTGCCGTTCAATATCTTCACCGGCGACAAGATTACCGCCCGAACCTGGGCCGCCTATGTGCAGGACGAGTGGAACATCAGCGACAAGTGGACGCTGAACTACGGCTTGCGTGGCGACCAGTACCAGGCTTTCCGTACCGAAAGCCAACTTAGTCCGCGCATCGGCGTGGTGTGGCAGGCCACCGACAGCACGACCGTGCATGCCGGCTACTCGCGTTATTTCACGCCGCCCGCGAACGAGCTGATTTCCAACGAGGATATCAATGCGTTCGCCAATACCACCAACGCCGTGCAGAACTACGGCAACAACACGCCGCTGGCCGAGCGCTCCAACTATTACGACCTGGGTGTGCAGCAGAACATCGGTTCGAACTGGACGGTGGGTCTGGATGCGTACTACCGCGATGTCAGCCGCCTGCAGGATGAAGGGCAGTTCGGTACCGCCCTGGTGTACTCGACGTTCAACTACCGCTACGGGCGCATCCGCGGCACCGAGCTCACGGTCAACTACGACAACGGACCGATCACGGCGTACTTCAACTTTGCCTATAGCCGTGCCATGGGCAAGGATGTGATCACCGGCCAGTACAACTTCAATCCGGATGACCTGGCCTATATCGCGGACAACTTCATCCATCTCGACCACGACCAGAAACTGACCTCGTCGGGCGGCATCAACTACGCCATCAACGACACCACCAAGGTCGGCGCCGACTACCTGTTTGGCAGCGGTTTGCGTGAGGACGGCCTGACGCCCAATGGCTTGTCGCTGCCGTACTACTTCCAGCTCAATTTGAGCGTGTCGCACGACTTCACCTTTGACAGCACCGGCAAGTTCCACACGCAGCTGGCGCTGATCAATGCGCTGGATCGCACCTACGAGTTGCGCAGCGGCACCGGCATCGGTGTGGGCGCGCCGCAGTTTGGTCCGCGTCGTGGCGTGTTCCTGAGCTTGCAGAAAGACTTCAATTTCTAATTGAACGTTGCCGCCAAAGCGCGCAGCCGCTTTGGCCGTCGCACCCAGTCAGCTGGGCCGATGTCCCCGCCATAGCCGGTCTCCCCTCCCTCACGAGGCTATGGCGGGGCATGGGTTAGACTTCGCCTGTTTCCCCGCAGGCAACCCCATGTCTTCCCGACTCCCCGATCCCGGCGCCGACGAGCGCGCCCATTCCGACCGACTGCTGACGCGTCTGCGCGAGGAAATCGCCGCGCATGGTCCGATGCCGTTTTCGCAGTACATGGAGCGCTGCCTGTATGCGCCGGGCCTGGGTTACTACAGTGCCGGCAAGACCAAGTTCGGCGAAGCGGGTGATTTCATCACGGCGCCCGAACTGGGCGAGTTGTTTGCACGTTGCGTGGTGAATGCCACCTATCCCGTGCTCGAGATGTTGGGCGACTCGGCCGACTTCCTGGAGCTCGGTGGCGGCAGCGGCGCATTTGCCGAAGCGGCGCTCAAGGCCTTCGCCGCGAACGGCGCCGTCCCGCGTCGCTACTACATCCTCGAACCCAGCGCCGATCTGCGCGAACGCCAGCGCGACCGGCTTGCGGCAGCGCTGCCCTCGGAGCTGTTTGCGCACGTGCTGTGGCTGGATCGTCCGCCGGAGCAGGACTGGCAGGGCGTGCTGTTCGCCAACGAGGTGATCGACGCACTGCCGACCACGCGCTTCACCCTGCGCGCCGGTGAAGTCTATGAAGAATACGTCGCGCTCGATGGCGAAGGCCGTCTGATGCGCGTGGATCGTCCCGCCGATGCCCTCGTGTCCGGCGCCGTGCGTCATGTCGAACGCGATCTGGAGGCGGAATTTCCCGAAGGTTATCGCTCGGAAATCCTGCCGCAGCTGCCGTACTGGATCCAGGCGATCGCCGGTTCGCTCACCGCCGGCGTGATGCTGTTCATCGACTACGGCTATGTGCGTCGCGAGTATTACTTGCCCGAGCGCAACGATGGCACCTTGCGAGCCTACTACCGCCATCGCTCGCACAACGATCCGCTGTATCTGCCAGGCCTCAACGACCTCACTGCGTCGGTCGATTTCACCGCGCTGGCCGAGGCGGGCAATAGCGCAGGCTTCGGCGTGGCCGGCTATATGCCGCAGGCGCAGTTCCTGATCGGCAGTGGATTGCAGGACATCTTTGGCGTGGCGTACGAAGCGGCCGCAGACGAAGCCGCGCGCTATGACCTGGCACAACAGGTCAAGAAACTCACGCTGCCCGAGCAGATGGGCGAACGCTTCCAGGCCATGTTGTTTGCACGGGGCATGGATGTGTTGCCGTTGCCGGCCGACG
This sequence comes from Dyella sp. 2YAF14, assembly GCF_052114725.1. NCBI lineage: Bacteria > Pseudomonadati > Pseudomonadota > Gammaproteobacteria > Lysobacterales > Rhodanobacteraceae > Dyella > Dyella sp. 2YAF14. Next base: position 26,202 of record NZ_JBFRFH010000011.1, read on the forward strand.
TGCTGGAGGCGGACCAGGGCGACCGGCTCTGACGCTCCGACAAATCAGCCCGCCAAAAGAAAACGCCCGCGTCGTCCGCGGGCGTTTTGCTTAGTGCGTGCTGGAAGCGGCAGCTGGTGCAGGCGCAGGCTGCACCGGTGTGTCGTCGTCCGGCCGCTTGATCAACTGACCGTGTTTGAACAGGGACGCGGCGACCTGGTAATAGGCGGTGGCATCGTCCACCTGTCCTTGGTCCACCGGTGTATTGGGCACGGCATCGCCGTTGTCGAAGTTCGGCTTGACCTGCTCCAGCTTGCGCTGCGGTTCGAGCACGGTGAGTGCGTCGCCATGCAGGTAGCCGAGCTTCTCGTAGGTGGCCGGGAAGGCGCGTTCGCGGCCCGGTTCAAGCTGGAAAATGTCAGCGCCGAAGAAGCGGCTGCGGTAGCTGAAATTGAGCAGGCCCATCACCGTGGGGATGATGTCCACCTGGGCCATCTGCCGCGACACGCGCTGCGGCTGGATGTGCTTGGGCGAATAGATCCACAGCGGGATGTGATAACGGTTGATCGGCACGCTGCTGCGGCCCGCGCTGGAGGCGCAGTGGTCGGCGGTGATCACGAACACCGTGTCGTCGAAGTAGGGCTTGCTTCTGGCGCGCTTGATGAAATCGGCGATGGACCAGTCCGTATACGCCACCGCTGCCTCGCGCGTACCGTTCTTTTGCGGCACGCGATTGGCCGGCACGGTGAACGGACGATGGTTGGAGGTGGTCATGATGTGCAGGAAGAACGGCTTGCCCTGCGCCTGCGCCTCGTCCATCTGCTTGAGCGCCAGCGTGTAGAGATCTTCGTCCGCCACGCCCCACACGTTTTCGTGATGGATCGTCTCGCCCTTGCCGATATCGTTGCGGTCCACCGCGCGATAGCCGTTATGGGCGAAGAAGTAGTTCATGTTGTCGAAGTAGCCGTAGCCACCGTAGACAAAGTCGGACTGGTAGCCGCGGGCATTGAACACATTGGCGGCCGAGAACAGGTTCTCGTTGTTGTGCGCCTTCACGATGGAGTCGCCCGGCGTGGGCGGCACCGACAGCGACAACGCTTCCAGGCCGCGCACCGTGCGGGTGCCGTTGGCGTAGAGGTTGTCGAAGAACATGCTCTGGTCGATCAGCGCATCCAGGTTGGGCGTGATGTTGCCGCGCTTGTTGCTGAACTCCGAGAGGAAGTCGGCCGACAGGCTCTCCACGCTGATCAGCACCACGTTGAGATGCTTCTCCGGACCGGCATGGCGGATTTCGCGCGTCAGGTCATGCGGATCGCTGCTGACGTAGGTGGCCTCAGGCGTCTTCACCAGCTCGCGCACGCGCTTGAACGCCTCGTCGTCGGGCAGGGTGCGATAAAAGCGCGAGTAGTCCAGATGGCTGGAGCGGAACGCGGCGAAGAACTCGAACACGCCGTTGCCGGAGAGTTCGTTCACATAGGTGTTGTCGGTGCGATCCTTGAAGGTGCCCTTGACGGCGACCGCCAGGACCACCGTGATCACCAGCCACACCAGCACCACCTTGCTGCGCTGAAGAAAACGGGTGCCGCTGTCGCGCGCCTGCAGGCCGCCGCGGCTGAGCCACACGACAACCAGGGTGGCGATGGCGAGCAGACTGATCCAGGTGCCCAGCGGATAGGACTCGCGGATATTGCCGATCACCTCGGTGGTGTAGACCAGGTAATCGACTGCGATGAAATTGAAGCGGGTGCCGAATTCCGCCCAGAACACCAGCTCCGAGGCCGCCACGAAGAGCAGCCCGAACAGCATCACCGCGCCGCCTATGTACATCGCCCACTGGCCTGCGCGCGACACATAGAGGCGCTGCGGCACCAGCCACAGATAAAGCATCAGCAGCCAGGCAAGAAAGACGAACACGATCAGGTCGTAGCCCAGCCCGACGCCGAATGCATAACCCCAATAGAGCGGGTTGTGCGGCACGCCGCTACCGGACATGTAAAGCAGCACGATGCGGGTCAGCGCGCCGATCAGCACATAGCTGATGGCCAGCCACCATAACGGGCGAAACCGCTGGCGCAGCGGCGAGGTCGATGGATTGGCAGTCGGCACGGAAAACTCCGGAAAAGCTGGGAAACGAAGGCCTGGCTGCGAAGTGGCCGGGCGGGATGGGCGACCGCGTTTATACACGGAAGCCGCCGACTAGCGACAAGCGGACAGATTTGTAGCCAGTTACCTTACTGGGTAGTGGCTTTCATCAGGCTTTGTTGGCCGTATCAGTCCGCGCTGCGTTTCAGTGCCGCAATGGCCGCGACGCGGGCCGCCGTCATGGCCTCGCCAATCGCCGGGCCCTGCAGGCCTTGCGCCACTATCGATTCCGAGCGCACCGCTGCGGCGGCGTCGCGCGCACGCTGGAGATAGCCTGCCTGCGGGTAGGCGTCCTCCTGGTGGCCCAGGCGTCCGCGCTTGTCGGCCGCGCAGGCGGCGAGGAATAGCGAGAGGCGTTCGGGCCGGCGCAGCGCATCCAGCGAGGTCAGCAGACGCAGCACCGTCGATGGCTTCAGCTCAAAGGCGCGGTGCGCATTGAGATGCTCGCGGCACACCAGTTCGGCGAGGGTGGCATGCTCGGTGGGCACCTTCAGGCGTGCCACGAGACGCCGCAGGGGCGCGAGGCCGGCGTGCTCGTGGCCAAGATGGCGCGGCAATACATCGGCGGGCGTCAGCGCCTTGCCCAGATCGTGGGTGAGCGCGCAGAAGCCCACCACGTCGTTGCCAGGCGCCAGCTTTGCAGCCATGTCGAGCACCATTTCCACGTGCACGCCGGTATCGATTTCGGGATGGAACTCCGCGCGCTGCGGCACGCCGTACAACGCATCCACCTCGGGAAACAGCACGGCGAGCGCACCCGATTCGCGCAGTACGCGCAGGAAGGCTGACGGCTGGGCCTCGCCCAGGGCCTTGCGGGTTTCCTGCCAGACGCGCTCGGGCACCAGATGATCGACCTCGCCATCGCGCACCATCTGCTGCATCAGCGCCATGGTCTCCGGCGCCACCGTGAAACCCAGTGGCGCAAAGCGGGCAGCGAAACGCGCCACGCGCAGCAGGCGCACGGGGTCTTCCACGAAAGCGGCAGATACGTGCCGCAGCAGGCGTTGTTCCAGGTCGCGGACGCCATTGAACGGATCGACCAGCTGGCCGTCCTCGGCCTCGGCGATGGCGTTGATGGTGAGGTCGCGCCGCGCGAGATCCTCCTCCAGCGTCACCGTGGGATCGGCCTGGAAAGCAAAGCCGTGATAGCCGTGGCCGGTCTTGCGCTCGGTGCGTGCGAGGGCGTATTCCTCGTTGGTCTTGGGGTGCAGGAAGACCGGGAAGTCCTTGCCGACGGGGCGAAAGCCCTGCTCGAGCATCTCGTCGGGACGCGCGCCGACCACCACGTGGTCGTGGTCGGTCACCGGTCGATTGAGCAGTTTGTCGCGGACGGCGCCGCCGACGAGATAGATGCGCATGCGGGGGATTCTGCCACGTGATGCGAAGCGGCCGGCTAACCGGGGCTAGCCATCTGGGAGGCTAACCCTGTGGGAGCGCACCCTGTGCGCGACGGCCTCAGGCGGTGAGGCACCCTCAGTCGCGCACAGGGTGCGCTCCCACAGGGAAGCTCTCACAGGGAAGCGCCCACAGGGAAGGGGTGGACGAGTTATCGCCCAGCCGATCTCGCCAGGTCCAGCCGACGCTGCCGCGCCGGTATGTTCAACAGCACCGGCAGCCATGCCGCCAGCGGCTGCGGGGTGATGCCCAGCGCGGCATAACCATCCACCTTGCCCACCGAATCGGTGCGCAGCGAGCGAAAGTTGTCCAGCGAGAACGGCTTGCCCGGCAGCATTTGCGCCACTTGTGCCTGCAGCCGGCCGAGGCCGTCCGGCAGCGCCATGATGGGTGTGCGCACGCCCATCGTGTCGCGGATCATGTGCACGATCTCGCCGAGCGTGAGCACATCCGGGCCGTAGAGCTCGAAGCTGCGGTCGATGCCGAGCTTGTCGTCGCCGATGCAGCGAGCCATCGCTTCGGCCACGTCGCCGGCCCAGGTCGGCGCCATCTTCGACGGTGCGCGCGCCAGCGGCAGCACTGGCATCTGCCGCAGCAACGTGGCGAAACGCGACACCAGGCCGCCATCCGCGCCGAACATCACGCTCGGCTGGTAGATGGTCCAGTCAATCGAGGAGTTGCGCACCTGCGCTTCCGCCTCGCCCTTGCTCTTGAGGTATTGCGACAAGCCCTGGCCGGCCTTGAGCGCGCTCATATGGTGCAGGCGCGACACGCCGGCCGCCTGGCAGGCGCCGAGCACGCGCTGGGCCAGGTCCACGTGCGCGCGCTGGAAGGTCTGCTCGCCGAACGCATTGAGGATGCCGACCAGGTTGATCACCGCATCGGCGCCCTCGAACTGCCGGCGCAGCGCATTGGCGTCATACACATCCACGCTGTGGATGCTCACGCCGGGGAGCACGCCCAGCGCACGCCGCTGTTCGCGGTTGCGCGATAGCAGCACGATGCGATGGCCGTCCCTGATCAGGCGCGGCAGCAAATGCGAGCCGACAAAGCCGCTACCGCCGAGCACGACCAGTTGTTTGGATTTCAGTGTCACTCAGTGTCTCCGCCTCAATGCGTACTGCTGGCTGCAGCCGGTGCTGCCATGCTGCTGGCGGGAGCAGCTGAACCTGCCTCCGCAGGCGTCGGCGGCGCCACCACCGGACAGGTCACCAGCTTACGCTCACTGCGGGCATCCGGCAGCGTATAGGTCTGGCCGATCGGCGTGAGTCGCTGCGACAGCGTGACGGCATTGCCATGCTGGCGCCAGTCGTAGATCACCGCGAAGGACATCACGCGCGCCACGTATTCGCGCGTCTCCTTGAACGGAATGGTGGCGATGAACAGGTCCGGCGGCAGCGAATTGCGCGCCTCCAGCCATTGGTCCACCTTGCCGGGGCCGGCGTTGTAGGCCGCGCTGGCGAGCCAGGGCGCGCCGTTGAAGCGCGCTGCCATCTGCGCGAGATAGCGCGTGCCCAGGATGATGTTGGTGATCGGGTCGTACAGCGAGTCCCCGCCAGTCCAGGTGACGCCGTTGCGCTTGGCCACCAGCGCGGCCGTCGACGGCAGCAACTGCATCAGGCCGCGCGCATCCGCACCGGAGCGTGCATCGGCCATCCAGGCGCTTTCCGCGCGAAGAATGGCGTACGCCCACGACGGATCGATCCCTGCCTGTTCGGCCTGCGGTACCAGTCCGTCCTGGCTGGCCAGCGGGAAGCGCTGCTCGTAATAGCGCAACGCATCGCCGGTGTTGAAGGTGAACACCGCGCGGTCGTACCAGCCGCGACGATAGGCGAGAGCGACCGCCTGCTTGAGCGTATCCGCATCAGCGCCATCGAGTGCCTGCGTCCATTCGCGACGCGCCTGCTTGGGCAGGCCCACGGCATAAAGCTCGAACGCGCGCAACAAACCCTGGTTGGCGAGCAGGGCGCGTTCGCGCTGCGGGTTGCCTTTCAGGTCCGTCTGGCAGATGCCGTACGGCGCCTTGATGCGATCGGCAGCAAGGAATCCGAAGAACGTCGGCTCCTGCGCCAGGCTGCTGAGTACCTGTTGCGACTCGGCATTGCGATTGGTGGCAGCCAGAGCGCGTGCGCGGAACCAGCGCCATTCGCCGTCCTGCTGTTGCGTCGCCGGCATCGCATCGATGGCGGCGAGCGCCGCAGTCCAGTCCTGTTGTGCCAGGGCGGCGCGCACGCGCCATTCGCGGCTGGTGTCGGTCTGCACGGACGCCGGCAGCGCGATCAGGCGCGAGAGTGCATCGGCGTCGTAGTCGGTGGCATGGAACAAGGCCAGCGCATACATCACGCGATTGCGCTGCTCGGGAGTGAAGGCGAAATGGCTCTGCAGTTTTTGCCAGGCGATGTCCGCGGTGACCGACTGGCGCCGCGCAAGTCGTTCCAGCGCGAGCGTCGCGGCCTGCCGGTTGCGCGTCGTATCGGGCCACTGATTGGCTGCCACCACCGCAGCCCCGGGATCGCTGAGTGCGGAGGCGATGCGTCTTGCGGAATCCGCCTGGTCCGCCGGCAGCCAGCCGGCGATGGCGTTGATGGTGCCCGGCTGCACGGCATCCGCGGCGCGGTCGATGCGATCCCACAGGCGTGGTTCGGTGAGCAGGCCCTGGTCGTGCGCGGCGCTCAACACCGGATCGCAGGCACCCGGCAGTTTGGGCTTGCTCCACAGCGCGGCAAGGTCGCGATCGAAATCGAGCTGCGCACCCTTGCTCAGCTGCGCCTGCAACGCGTTGCAGGTGAGCGCATCGCCGAGACCCGGCTGGTACATCGCAAGAAACGTGTCCCAATCCTGCCGGCGCGCCAGTTCGGTGAGAAAGTCGCGGCGCAAGTCCGCGGCAGGCAGCAGGCCGGGATAGCGCTTGAGATAGTCCTCGACCTGCGGCCGCTGGACCTGGCGGATATCGTGCGTGAGCGAGGTCACTTCCAGATAGGGATAGAGCGGGTAGTCCTGCAGTGTGCTGGCCGCCGTGCGCCAGCCATCGCCGCCCTGCTGGGCCGCGGCGTACGCCTGCTTGAATGCCGTGCGTTGCGCTTCCGTGGGCTCGGCGGCCGAGGCCGCGCCGACCAGCCACAGGCCGGCCACCAGGATGAGCAGGCGGCGGGCAACTTGCCGCGGTGCTGCGTGCAGGGACATGACGACTCCTTTGCCAAGACCGACGCAGTGATAGTCGCGGTTCCGCAGGGGCGGCGCGCTGCGCGGGACTGCGCAGAATGGCCAATCCCCGCTGAGCGTGACGTGAAACCGAGGGCGCGGCCCTGCCCGCGCACATGGCGAGGGCGCAGCCCCTGTTAGAATTCGCCACCCACGAGGCGCCGCATCCGGCGCTTGAGCCACGCTCTTAGGAAGCGCATGTCGCCATCGCCCTCGCCGTCATCCCGTGTTGCCCCGCTGGCATGGTTGATCCTCGTCGTGGCCACCCTGTCAGGCGCCGCGTGGTGGTGGCAGATTGGACGCCCGGTGGCGCTGCCGGATGCGCCGACCGCACGCATCGCCTGCGTGTCCTATGCACCGTTCCGCAAGCCGGGCGAGACGCCGCTCGATCCGCATGCCTTTGTCAGCCCCGAGCGTATCGACGCGGATCTGAAGGCATTGTCCGAGCGCTTCGATTGCGTGCGCACGTATTCGCAGGGCTTTGGCTTGAACGCTGTGCCCGCGATCGCCCAGAAATACGGCATGAAGGTGCTGATGGGCATCTGGCTGGGCCGCGATCTCGCGCTCAACGACCGCGAAGTGACGATGGGCATCGCCACCGCGAAGGCGTATCCGCAGGTGATCCGCGGCGTGATCGTCGGCAACGAAGTGCTGCTGCGCGGCGAGCAATCGCCCGAAGCGATCGCCGCCTACATCACGCGCGTGCGCAGCGCGCTGCAGGATGTGCACGTGCCGGTCACCTATGCCGATGTGTGGGAGTTCTGGCTGCGCTATCCGCAGATGGCCAACGTGGTCGACTACATCACCATCCACATTCTCCCGTACTGGGAGGACGATCCGGTGCCGCCGCAGGATGCACTCAAGCATGTCGCGGACGTCTATGCGCAGATGAAGGCGCACTTCTCCGGTCGTGCCGTGATGATTGGCGAGACCGGCTGGCCGAGCCAGGGCCGTCCGCGCCGCGAGGCGAGTGCGAGCCTGGTGAACGAGGCGCGTTATCTGCGCGAATTCCTGCTCTATGCCGGCAGCGTGGACATGCCGTACAACGTGATCGAAGCGTTCGACCAGCCGTGGAAGCGCGATCAGGAAGGCACGGTCGGCGGCTATTGGGGCATTTTCGATGTCAATGCAAAGCCCAAGTTCAGCATGCAGGGACCGGTGGTCGAGGAGCCGAACTGGATCGCCGGCTGGTTCGCCGGTGTGGCAGGTGCCGTGTTGTTTTTGCTGTCGGGCATCTGGCGTCGCGGCTTGGCCAATACGCGCAGTCGCGTTGCGCTGATCCTCGCTGGCTTCGCCACCGCCACGTCGATTGCATGGCAGGGCCGTCGCATGCTGTTCGATTGCCGCAACCAGCTGGAATGGGTGTTTTCCGGCCTGCTTTGCGCGCTGGCCCTGCTTTCGGCCGTCTATCTGGCGCGCCGCATCGCTGCACGACTGGCCGGCGCGGCCATCCAGTTGCCGGATCGCCGCGTGCGTTTCCTGTGGATGTTCGGCTTGGCCTTCTACGACTTGCTGCTGGTCTTCGACGGCCGCTATCGCGATTTCCCGCTGGGCCTGTTCTGGCCGCCGGCGGTGGGCTTCATGATTGCGGCGTTGATGGAATCGGCCGACAACTGCGTGGTGCCGATCATCGAGGAGCGCTTCATGGCCTGCCTGCTGCCGTTGCTCACTGCCGTGGTGGTGGCGCAGGAGATCGGGCTCAACCCGTCGACCTGGCTATGGCTGGCCGTGAACTTCGCGACCGCCGGTGCGGTGATGATCGAATGGCGCCGCGCCGCCCGACTGCAGACGTACCAGCCGCAGGCAACCCACCAGTAACGCGAACGCACCCGGCGCAAAACAGTAGAGCACCACGGCGACCACGCCGGTCGCCGCGGAAAGCCAGGCCGCGAACGGGTGCTTCCAGGCCAGTGCGAGTACGGCGGCGGCCAGTGCCACCCAGCCGTAGATGCCCATCTGATAGCTGTAGCTGGCAGACATGCGCAGCGGTGCCAATACAAATCCCATCACCGCGGCATGGCGCGCATCGCAGGTCAGCGAGCGCGCGGTGTCGCACAGGTGCGCCACGTCGACCGACTCGACCAGGCCATAACGCAGCGCATACGCAAGCGCGCCGAGCAGGATCAGCGTCAACCAGGGCAGGGTCAGCAGTACAGCGCGTTTCATCGACGGATCCGGTGCAGGCGTGGGGTGATATGGCTGGGCAAGCGGATCTCGGCCGCTATGGGTAGATGATCGGAGAACGCCTGCGGCAGCGCCCACACTTTGTCGAGCTGGATCTTCTCGGAGGTGAGGATGTGATCGAGCGCGCGACGCGGCTTCCAGCTGGGAAACGTCGGCGTCGATTGATCGGGCGGCACCAGGCTGGACTTGGCGAACAGGTGCTTCATCTCCGCGCTGCGCGCTTCGGTATTGAGATCGCCCATCAGCACGGCATGCGGGAAATCCTGCAGCACTTCGGCAATGAAGCCCAGCTGCTTCGCACGTGCCGGTGCGCTGAGCGAGAGGTGCGCGATCATCACGGCGAGCGCATCGTCGCCGTCGCCAAAACGCGCGAGCAAGGCGCCGCGGCCGGGAATGCGGCTGGGCAGCGGATAGTCGAGCACGCTGCTGGGTTCGAGCCGGCTGATCAACCCGTTCGCCGAATGCGCCAGCCGCGCCATCGGGCGATTGGGCTGATGACTCCAGAACGGCATGCCGGCCGCTTCGGCCAGGTAGCGCGTCTGATTGAGAAAGCCCGAACGCAGGCTGCCGGCGTCCGCTTCCTGCAGGCCGATCAGGTCGAACTGCGGCAGTACTTCGGCGAGGCGGTCGAGGTTGTCCAGTTTGCTGCGGCCCGGCAGCACGGCATTGAGGCTGCGCGTGACGTATTCGCTGTAACGCTGCACGCTGGCGCCAGCCAGGATATTGCAGCTGAGCAGACGCAAACGGCGTTCGGTGGCCGGGGCGGGAGTGGGTTCGGCACGCTTCATCGGGCGGAAAGGGTAGTCGCAAAAGGGTGAACGCCGCCATCGTGGCGGCGATCAGACTGGAGACAGACCCTGAGCATGCCCGGTCGGTTGTGAACGCGGGGAAAGTTCCGCGTCGCCGCCGGGGCTTACTTGGCGCCGCTGAGGTCGCGCTTGGCCAGCCACTGGGCGACGGCGGACAGTTCGGCCAGGGTCTTCACATTGGCAGTGCGGTACTTGCCGTCGACGACGATGGTCGGCGTGCCGTCCACCTGCCACTGCTTGACCAGCTCGGCATCCTTGCGGATCTGCTGGGTCACCTCGTCGGAACTGGCGATGCGCATGAACTCCTCGCGCTTCGCGCCATGCATGGCGTAGAAATCGGCCAGCTCATCGAGGGTGGAGATCGGGTAGTGGTCGTCGAACTTGGCCTTGAACAGCTCCAGGTGCGTCTGTTCCAGCACGCCCAGCTTCTTGGCGGCGTAATAGGCACGGGCAAACGGCAGCCATTCGTCGCTGAACACGGCCGGCATCAGCTTGAACGTCACGCCGGCCGGCAGCTGCTTGCGCATCTGCTCGGCGATCGGCGCGAAATGCGCGCAGTGGATGCAGCCGTAGGAGAACACTTCGACCACTTCGACCTTGCCCTCATTGCTGAGGCGGTGCGCCGGTGCCGGCAGCGTCACGTACTCGGTGCCCTCGGTATAGGGCGCGGCATCGTTGGAGCCGGTGGCGGTGCACGCCGTGGCCAGCAACAGGCCGGCGATCAGGCTGAAGGCGCGCAGGGAGGCAAAACGCTTGAACATGGGGCGGGTCTCGTCGAATGGCGTCAGGTGGATGTCGATGCGCGCGGCTTACTTGCCTGCGGCTTCCTTGGACACCAGCCACTTGGCGAGTTCCACTGCCTGCTCATAACCGCCGGCCGAACGCGCGGTGAAACGGTACTTGCCGTCGACCACGATGGTCGGGGTTTCTTCCACGCCATAGGCCTTGAGCATTTCGTCGGCGCGCTTGACCTTGGTGTTGATGGCAAACGAGTTGGCCACAGCGGCGAATTCTTTCGGATCGGCCCCGAACTTTGCGTAGACCTTGGCGGCGTCGTCGATGGTGGGCAGCGCCGAAGCGGGCTTGAGGCCGGTGCCCTGCATGGCGCTCAGCTCCTGCGACTTCCACACGGCGTCGTACATCGCGTCATTGGCCTTGTCGGCCACGCCCAGCGCCTGCGCGGTGAGGAAGGCGCGCTGCAGCATCGGCCAGTTTTCCTGCGGCATGAAGGAGGCCGGCAGATAAGCCACGGCGGCGCTGGCGGGCAGCTCCTGCACCAGCTTGTTCATGGTGGGATGGAACTGGTTGCACGCCGGGCAGCCGTAGGAGAACACCTCGGTCACTTCGATCTTGTCGGTGCTGCTGACCTTGGCCTGCGCCGGTTCGATGCGGAAGTAGTGCTTGCCTTCCACCCACTTGCCATCGTCCACGAACGGCGTGGCCGCTGCGGCGGGCGCCGCCGGAGCCTGCGCGGTGGTGCTGGCAGCCGCCGGAGCGGCGGCGGTGCTGGCGGCGGCCGGAGCCGCGGTGGTTGCGGCAGCAGCCGGCTGGGCGGCGGGCGCGGTGGCTGCCGGAGCCGGGGTCGGCTGCGGTGCCTGGCTGGCGTTGTCGTTGTTGTTGCTGCAGGCGGCGAGCGCGAGCAGGGCGGCACACAGGAACGACAGACGCTTCAGCATGGTGATCCTCAATACAGAGTCTTGGCTCGGAACGGACACGCCGGCCCATGGCCGGCGTGTCATAGACATTTACTTGGCGGCAGAAGTGCCCGCGCCTTCGGCGGCATGCAGGCCTTCGACGTAGCTGGCGATCGCGGCAATGTCCTTGGCGTCCAGCTTGGCGGCGATGCCCGGCATGATCTGCGAGTGGGCGTCGTCACCCCACACGGTGCCGTCGTGCCAGGCCTTGAGCGTGGCTTCGATGTACTGCGCATGCTGGCTGGTGAGCTGCGGGTACATCGCGCCCGGATTGCCGCGGCCATCGATGCTGTGGCACGCCATGCAGGCAGGCACACCCTTGGTGCTGTCGCCCTGGCGGTAGAGCTGCTCGCCGCGCTCGACCAGTGCCTGGTCAGCCACGCCCGGCAGCGAGGTCTTGCTGGCGAAGTAGGCGCCGATGTCGCGCATGTCCTGCTCGGACAGCGGTGCCACCATGCCCATCATGATCGGGTTCTGGCGCTTGCCGGACTTGAAGCTGTTGAGCTGGTGGACGATGTACGCCTCGCTCTGGCCAGCCAGCTTGGGATACTGCGGATCGGCGGAATTGCCGTCGATGCCGTGGCAGGCGCCACACGCGGCCGACTTGCCCTGGCCTGCGGTGGCATCGCCGGGCTTCACGGCGGCAGTCGCCTCAGCCGGCTTGGCGGCGGCTTCAGCAGCAGCGGCGGCAGGTGCCGTGGCGGCTGCGGCCGGCTTGGCGGCGGTGGTTGCGGGCGCCGGATTCTTGGCTTCCTGCGCCAGGATTGCTCCGGAAGACAACGCAAAGACGAGGACTACGGCATAACGAACAACAGCGGGCCGAAAACCGGCAGGCCGAAAACTCATACACTTGTCTCCCGAAAAACTGCTATGGCTGCACGGTTCGCGCTGGCCAGCGCGTCCGCAACTGGCAGAAACTACCGGATTATCTCTGCGCCACCATAGCCGGTCAAACCATGTCCAATCCATTGCAAGGCGCCCAGTTCGTACTGGCTGCCCACCGAATTTCTCAACTTCCGACCGACAGCGGCGCGGAGGTGGCGTTTGCGGGTCGCTCCAATGCCGGCAAGTCGAGCGCGCTCAATACCTTGACTGCGCATCGCGGTCTGGCGCGTACGTCGAAAACACCAGGTCGAACCCAGCAGATGGTGGCGTTCTCGCTGCCACCGCAGACCCTCGGCGAGGGCCCGGACGCGCTGCCGGCGCGGCTAATTGACCTACCCGGCTATGGCTACGCCAAGGTGCCCGAGGCCTTGCGCGAGCACTGGAAGCAGGAAATCGATGCCTATCTGCATCAGCGTCGCAGCCTGCGCGGAGTGGTGCTGATCACCGATATTCGCCATCCGCTCAAGGACTTCGATCGGATGATGCTGGAGTTTTGCTTCGCCACCCACCTGCCTTGCCACGTGTTGCTGACCAAGGCGGACAAATTGTCGCGGAGCGCGGCGGCACAGGCGCTGATGGCGCTTCGCAAGGTGTTGTCGGCCAGCGAAACCCAGGCCACGGCGCAGATTTTTTCCTCGCAGACGCCCACCGGCGTGGAGGAAGCGCGCGATATGGTGATGACGCTGCTCAATACGCCGCGAGAGTAAGCAACGCGCCGGACACCCGGCGCGAGCTTTTCGGCAAGCTCAGCGCTTGTCGACGGCGGCCATGAAGATCGCGCACAGCGCCTCCATGCCGGCGCGGTCGTCCTCGTCGAAGCGGGCGATGGACGGGCTGTCTACATCCCACACGCCAAACAGGCTGCCGTCGTCGCGCACCAGCGGCACCACGATTTCCGATTGCGAGGCGGCGTCGCAGGCGATATGGCCATCGAACGCATTCACGTCGCGCACCACCTGTGTCTGGCGCGTCTGCGCCGCGGTGCCGCACACGCCGCGGCCGAGCGCGATGCGGATGCAGGCCGGTTTGCCCTGGAACGGACCGACGACCAGTTCGGTGCCGTCATACAGGTAGAAACCGCTCCAGTTGAAGTCGGGCAGGCTGTGATAGATCAGCGCGGCGAAATTGGCGGCGTTGGCGATCACGTCGGGCTCGCCTTCCAGCAGCCCGCGGGCCTGGGCGCACAGATCTTCGTATTGTTCGCGCTTGCTGGCGTAGGCCTGCGTCTTCACTTCGTACATCGATCGACTCCTGTGGCGCCCGTGGATCGCGGGGATCTGTCCAGGCGGGCCGCCGTAAAGCACGTATTATGCGCCTGCCGGGCGGCACGGGAATGCCGGGCGCGACCATTCAGGGGATGGCTATGTCGACACTGTTTATTGCAGGCACCGACACGGGTGTCGGTAAGACCCATGCCACCTGCACGCTGCTGCATCTGCTGCGCAGTCGCGGCAATCAGGCCTGCGGCATGAAGCCGGTGGCCAGCGGTTGCGTGGAGACGCCGCAGGGCTTGCGCAACGACGACGCGCTCGCATTGCAGGCGGCCAGCAGTTCGCCGATGCCTTACGAATGGATCAATCCGGTGGCCTTGCGCGAGCCCTTGTCGCCCCACCTGGCGGCGGCGCACGAGGGCGTCGAGATCCGTCTCGCGCCGCTCTACGAGGCCTTCGAGCGTCTGCGTGGCATGCATGACGATGTGCTGGTGGAAGGCGTCGGTGGCTGGCTGGTGCCGCTGTCGCGCAGCCTGCTGGCGTCGGATATTCCACGTCAATGGCAGTTGCCGGTGGTGCTGGTGGTGGGCCTGCGGCTGGGCTGCATCAATCACGCCTTGCTGTCCGCACGCGCGATCGCCACCGATGGCTGCCGCCTGGTGGGCTGGATCGGCAACCAGATCGATCCGGACATGGACGCCGTCGACGAAAATATCGCCACTTTGCGCCACCACCTGCCGGCGCCCTGCCTGGGCATCCTGCCGTATGGCGTGGCACCGTCCGCCGCCGCCGCTCATCTGGATCTCACACTGGTCTTGGAATGACGTTCACATGGTCCGTGCTTGGATGTACGGGCCATCACCGCAGGAGGCACCCATGGCCATACGCAGCCACTTCTATCTTTCGGTCGCCGACCTCGCCCATGCGCGCGGGCCGGTCGCCACGCTGAGCTATGACGGAGCCGGTCCCAACGATCTCGCTGCTGCGGTGCAGAACGCCATGCGCAGCACCGATCTATTCGAGCGCTGGCGTGCCATGCAGGATGAGCCGGACGATGTGGACCCGGCGCTGGGCGCAATCGACCCGCAGGCCACGGCCAGCGCGCGGGTCAGCGACCTGCACATCGACATGGATCTCATCACCGACCTGCCGATGAGCATCGTGCGGCAGCGCCTCAACCTGCTGATCGGCAACAGCTGGCAGCTGCGCGACATGCGCAAGGCCTGACGCGGCCGCCCCATGCTGCGGTTGCGTCATCGCCGCCGCGTACGGTCCAACGACCCAGTACTTCCAGCCCTTGGCACCCGTGCCGGGCTGTGGTTAGTCTCGGCGTCCGTTTGTCTGTTTCCATGGGGAACCCCGATGCTTCGTCTTCGCACGCTTGTCATAGCCACGTCCATTGCGCTCGCCGCCTGCTCGCAGCAGTCGAACGAGCAGGCCTCGCAGCCCGCGCCCGCTCCCGCCAGCACCGCGCCGGCCAAGGCTTCCACGGTCGCCGCACCCGGCGGCGAAGTGAGTGCGGTCAATCCGTTCCTCGAGCCCAGCACCCTGCCGTTCGAGGCCCCGCCGTTCGACAAGATCAAGGACGGCGACTACAAGCCGGCCTTCGAAGAAGGCATGAAGCAGCACCTTGCGGAGATCGAAAAGATCGCCGACAACACGGATGCGCCGACCTTCGAGAACACCTTCGTCCCGATGGAGAAGTCGGGCCGGCTGATGCAGCGCGTGATGCAGGCGTTCAACGCCGTCAGCGGCGCCAACACCAATGAAACCCTGCAGAAAGTGCAGGAAGAAGAAGCGCCCAAGCTCGCCGAGCACCAGGACGCGATCTTCATGAACGACAAGCTGTTCAAGCGCATCCAGACGGTCTACGACCAGCGCGATACGCTCAAGCTCGATCCGGAATCCAAGCGCCTGGTCGAAGTGACCTATCGCAACTTCGTGCATGGCGGCGCCAAGCTGTCCGATGCCGACAAGGCCAAGCTCAAGGACCTCAACAAGGAAGAGTCCACGCTGAGCACGCAGTTCACCAACAAGCTGCTCGCCGCCACCAAGGCCGGTGCGCTGGTGGTGGACGACAAGAGCAAGCTTGACGGCCTGTCCGATGGCGACATCGGTGCCGCGGTGGAAGCGGCCAAGGCGCGCAAGCTCGACGGCAAGTGGGTGGTGCCGCTGCAGAACACCACGCAGCAGCCGGCGCTGCAGAGCCTCAATGATCGCGCCACGCGCGAGCAGCTGTTCAAGAACTCCTGGGATCGCGCCGAGAAGGGCGACGCCAACGACACGCGCGACATGATCGCCCGCATCGCGCAGATCCGCGCCGAGCAGGGCAAGCTGCTGGGCTTCTCCAGCTACGCCGCTTGGAAACTGGAAGACCAGATGGCCAAGACGCCGGAAGCGGCGATCACCTTCATGGACAAGCTGGCCCCGGCGGCCACGGCACGCGCCGAGCGCGAGGCCAAGGACATCCAGGACGTGATCGACCAGCAGAAGGGTGGCTTCAAGGTCGAGGCATGGGACTGGAACCACTACTCCGAGCAGGTGCGCAAGGCCAAGTACGACCTGGACGAGTCGCAGATCAAGCCGTACTTCGAGCTGGACAACGTGCTGCAGAACGGCGTGTTCTACGCCGCCAACCAGCTCTACGGGCTGACCTTCAAGGAGCGCAAGGACATCCCCGTCTGGCAGCCTGACGTGCGCGTGTTCGAAGTGTTCGACAAGGACGGCACCTCGATGGCGCTGTTCTATTGCGACTACTACAAGCGCGACAACAAGAACGGCGGCGCCTGGATGAGCAACCTGGTCGACCAGTCCAAGCTGCTGGGCACCAAGCCGGTGATCTTCAACGTCGCCAACTTCACCAAGCCGGCACCGGGCCAGCCGGCCCTGCTGTCGTTTGACGACGTGATCACCATGTTCCACGAGTTCGGCCACGGCCTGCATGGCATCTTTGCCAATACGCAGTACCCGAGCCTGTCGGGCGCCAACACCGCGCGCGACTTCGTGGAATTCCCGTCGCAGTTCAACGAGCACTGGGCCACCGATCCGAAGATCTTCGCCAACTACGCGAAGAACTATCAGACCAAGGAGCCGATGCCGCAGGAACTGGTCGAGAAGCTCAAGAAGGCCAAGACCTTCAACAAGGGCTACGACATGACCGAACTGGTCGGCGCCGCGCTGCTCGACATGAGCTGGCACAGCCTGAGCGCCGATGCGCCCAAGCAGGATCCGGACAAGTTCGAGATGGATGCGCTCACCAAGGCCAAGATCAACCTGAGCTACGTGCCGCCGCGCTACCGCTCCAGCTACTTCCAGCACATCTGGGGCAACGGCTACGCCGCCGGTTACTACGCCTACCTGTGGACCGAAATGCTGGCCGACGACGCCTTCCAGGGCTTTGTCGACAAGGGCGGCATGACCCGCGAGAACGGTGATCGCTTCCGCGCGATGATCCTCTCGCAGGGCAACACGCAGGATCTGGCCACGCTCTACAAGAACTGGCGCGGCAAGGACCCGAGCATCGAGCCGATGCTGCTCAACCGTGGTCTGAAGGAAGCGCCGCAGAAGAAGTAACACCTTCTTCGTGGTGAATCGAGAAAGGGCCGGTTATGCCGGCCCTTTTTTTGTGCGGCGAATTCAGAGGCGGTGAATCGTGGCGGTCTTTCCACTTCTCCGTGAGATCAGTACGCGCGATCAACCACCGCTTGCGTGATGCGCATCCAGCCACGGTGCCAGCGACACGGACCAGATGTTGTCGTTGCCGTTGTCCCATTGCATGCGGGCGATGTCGTCCTGCGCCTGCTGCGGCGTGCGCGGATAGTGCACGGGGATCGAACGCGTGCTGCTGAAGTAGAGCGTGCGATGGTCGGGGCCAAGGTGCGAGCCCCACGGGCTCTTTACGTTGATGTCCTTGCCCAGGTCGGTCGGCTTGCCCCAGCCGTCGCCTTCGCGGAACGCGATGTAGAGGCGATCCGGATCGTCCTTGCCGGTGAAGTTCGCGTCGAACACGATGAACGATTCATCGGGCGCGACGGCAGGATCGAGCTTGTGCGCCGATGCTTCGCCCAGCATCACCGGCACTGGGGGCATGTAGGTACCGTTGCGGTATTGCGAACGGAACAGGCGGAAATCGCCATCCTCTGCGGGACGCTGGAAATACACGCTGCCATCGGCCACCACGCTGGGCGCATAGGTGCGTGAACTGCTGTTCACCGCATCCGGCAGGCGCACCGGTGCTCCCCACGCGTTGCCCTTGCGCTCGACGCGCCACAGATGTCCGCCGGAACCCGGCTGCACCTTGCCATTGGCCATCACCGCATCGAGCGGCTTGCCATCTTCCGCATCAGGGCGGTTCGAGGAGAAGATCAGGAACGTCCCATCCGGCGACATCGCCGGATCGTGATCCAGCCACTGCCCCGAGAACGGCGCCACCGTCGGAGCACTCCAGATCCCGTTGACACGATGCGACACCATGATGGCTGCATTGGGCCAATGGATGCGATCAAAGAAGACCGTGTTGCCGTCGGGCGTGAAGGCAGCGGAATCTTCGTTGGCAGGACCTGATACGACGCCAGGTGCGAACACCTGCGGTACGTCAAGAACGGTGGTTTGCGCAGAAGCTTTGGCCACCAGGCCGGTGACGCAACAGGCCGCGCACAGCACGCCGACTACACGCTTCATTTCACCGATCCTTCTGTCAGGAATGGAACGAGCTACTGACGCACTTCCGTCGCCACGTCATTCTTGCGCTCACGATCTGGCCAAAGGACGTGCTTGAAGTCATGCGGGCGGGACGCCTTGGTGCTCGTCAAGCATTGTCACAAGAGCAACTGTCCGGCAATGTCTTGTCACCCGGCAGGTACTTCGTCGATCACGGACAAGGGGATGGCATGAGACAGCGGATGCAAGGATGGGGTGTGGCTCTTCTGGTCCTGTTGGCGACCACGTCAGTAGCCAAAGCGGCCTCGTTCGACGGCTTGCCGCCGTGGCAATTCCAGATGACGCCCGATCAGGTGACGGCATTTGCCGATTTCGGTCCCTATAAGTCTTTTCGCAACGGCGACCTTGAGACGTTCGCCGGCGTGTATCAGGGGCACAAGGAGAACGTGCAGTTCTTCTTCCGTAACGGGCGCCTGGCCCGGATCGGGATCTATCTTTACGAGGGTCAGGACGCGAAGGCGGCTGCACAAGTGTGGCTGAGGACTTACCAGCAAATGAAGGCCGAGTTCGGAGCCATGGAGCTGCCCTGGCTCAAGACCACGACACCGGCGGCTGGGTTGCCGGTAGAAGCGTTGGCGGCGGCAGCTGGCGCCAATGCCGAAGCTACCGGCAAATCGCAGATGGCACCGGTCGTGCAGCCCGCAGACAAGTTTGTGTATGCCAATTTCTTCCGGAGCGATGTCCAGGGGCATGCGTTCTATTTCGTGACCGTTTTCTACGATCCGCCGCATCACGGCGCCACCGGCAGCTGACGAGACCGCGGGCCGCATGACCGAAGGCAGACGCTGCTGTCACGCCCGGGCCGTCATAAGCCTTCCGTGAATCGAGATCATCGGCGAGCACTAGCGGAGCGGGCCCATGCGTAACCTGGATTTCAGTTCCTGGCATGCCGTGTTGTCGACCGTGGTCGGGCTGGCGTTGATCACGCTGATCATGGTCGGCGTGCGGCTGCTGGCCATGCATACCGTGCAGAAGCGGCGCGAGCGCGAGAATCGCCAGATCAACGAACGGTTGCGCACGTTGATCGCGGCGTACAAGACGCTGGGCGGCTCGTTCACTGGCGATCTCTCGGTGGACCCCACG
Organism: Dyella sp. 2YAF14; assembly: GCF_052114725.1. Taxonomy (NCBI): domain Bacteria; kingdom Pseudomonadati; phylum Pseudomonadota; class Gammaproteobacteria; order Lysobacterales; family Rhodanobacteraceae; genus Dyella; species Dyella sp. 2YAF14. Next base: position 45,504 of record NZ_JBFRFH010000011.1, read on the forward strand.
CATCTGCGCGACCTGCGCCAGGCCGGAGTGTTGGCGGAAGGCGAGTCCCCCGGCACTGCCGTGCAGCGTTCCGATCGTTCGCGGCGCATGCGCGATGCGGTGGAGGCGGCCTTGTCCGACATCATCTTGCTGGGCACGGAGCAGCAGGTGGCACTGGCCGCGCGTGCCGCCACGGAGCTGTCAGAGGGGCGCCCCACGCACACCGCCGAACTGGTCGTGTCCCTGCGCGATTTCATCCGCAAGGTGCTGGATCTCGAAGCGGTGCCGGCCAATCTGGTCATTCCGAAGCAGGGGCCGACGCGCGTATCCGGGACACGCGGCAAGGGCGAGGCCAAAGGCGAGGGCGGCGCTAAGGGCGCCAGTGGCGGGATGGGTGCAGGCATGGGTGGTATGGGTGGCCACGCCAGCTTCGACAGCGACGACCATGCCCACCACTGAAACGGTTTAGTCGCTCTGACGGACGTCCCGCGTCGATACCAGCCGCAAAAAGGCTTCGTGCTGGTAGCGGCTCATGCGCAGCTTCTGGCCGGTATCCATGGTGACGACATGGTGACCGTTGAACCACGGATGGATCGCCTGCACGCGCCGCGTGTTGATGATGGCCGAGCGATGCACGCGCGCGAAATGGCGTGGATCGAGGCGTGCCGCGAGTGCCGTCATCGTTTCGCGCATTTCGTGGACGCCGTCGGCGAGATGCAACAAAACGGTGTTGCCGCTGGCCTTGATCCACACGATGTCGTCCACGTCGACGAAGCGGATCTGCTCGTCGATGCGCACAGGCAGTCGTTGCAGGTAACTATCGCGCTGCTTGAGCGTGTCGAGCGCCTGCATGATCCGCTCGAGCGAGGGTTCACCCTGCGTGCCGCGAGTGGCCAGACGTTGCTTGACGCGTAGCAGGGTCTGGGCGAATCGCTCGCGGCTGAAGGGCTTCACCAGGTAGTCGACGGCGTTGGCTTCGAATGCGCGCACGGCGTACTGCTCGTATGCCGTCACGAACACGGTAGCCGGCATCTGCGCAACGCCGATGGCCGCAACCACGTCCAGCCCGGCGAGGGCCGGCATCTGCATATCGAGGAACACCAGGTCGGGCGCATGCTGGCGAATGGCTTGCACCGCCGACTCGCCGTCGCCGCATTCGGCCAGCAAGATGATGTCGGGATCATCCTTCAACAGGCGCACGATGGCGCGCCGCGCGATCGGTTCGTCGTCCACCACCAGCGTGGCGATGCTCATGCGGTCACCACTTCGGGCGACTCGTCCGGTTCCTCGATCTCGCGAAATGGCAGGCGAAGGCGGCAGATCACCCCTTGCGGCCAGATCATTTCCAGACGCACATGTGCGTCGTCGCCATAAAGCTCGCGCAGGCGCAGCGCGGTATTGGACAAACCAATGCCATGCCCCGACCTGGGCGAGGCGCCTGTCTCCAGCGTGCTGTTGCGGTTGCGCACATCGATGCACAAGCTGTCGCCATCGCGGCGGGCTTCGATCTCGACGCAGTCCACCCCGATGCGCTCGCCGATGCCATGGCGGATCGCGTTCTCCACGATGGGCTGCAGGATCAGGCTGGGCACCGCGCATTGCAGCGTGTCCGGGCTCACATAGATCTGCGTGGTGAGCCTGTCCTTGAAGCGCGTCCGCTGGATGCCAAGGTAAAGATCAAGCAGGACCAGTTCGCGTCGCAGGCTGATCTCCTGGCCGTCGTAGTCTTCCAGAAAAGCGCGCAGCAGATCGCTCAGGCGCAGCAGCATGTCTTCGGCCGACAGCGCATCCTCATCGAGCAGGGTGGCGATGGCATGCAGCGTGTTGAACAGGAAATGCGGCTGCAATTGCGACTTGAGTGCACGCAGGCGCGACTGCGCCAGTTCCGCGGTGAGCTTGCTCGCTTCAAGTTCGCGACGGGATTTCTCGGCGTGGAAAGCCATCGCCTGCTGGATCGCGAACAGCGCCCAATAAGTGAGCAGCCCGGTGGCGAAGTGCTGGCCTACGAAATACCACAGCTGTTGCGTGAAGCCGCTGGGTTCGAACAGGGTCGAGACTAGGGCGCCGATCACCATCGCCAGCATGGTCACGCCCATGCTCAACGGCGCCTGCTTGCCCAGGCCGCGCAGGCGCAGCGGCGCACGAATCGGGTAGCGCTCGGCCAGGCGGAACACCCAGGGCGCCAGCGCGGCCCACGTATACCACTGCACCATGCCCCAGCGGGTGTAATCCCACAGCGACCAAATGTGATGATCGTCCACGATGTCGCGCAGCAGTTCCTGCGCGCCGAACACGGCAGCCACGGCCGTCCAGAGGCCGAGATAGTGCCAAAGGCCAATGGTCGCGTTGCCGAGCCGCACCTTCATCGCCGTGTATCCGAATGGATCGTGGAACCATCTTAGGCGTCTGATTCCATGGAGAGAAGCACGGCGGGCAATCACTACGATTCGTCATCGCGTAACGACGATTCGTCCCGGATCGCTTCCACGAAACGGCCGCAAAGGCGTCCGATGCGGTCGTTCGCCACGGGAAAGTGGATGGCGAACGCCCATTCCTGCCGGAGTAGCAGCCATGCATGTCCCCCGTCTTGTCGCACCCTTGTTGTTAGTCGGCGCCATGCTCGTCAGCTTGGCCGCGTGTGCAACGCCTGCGGGTACACAAGCTGAGTCGCGGCGTCCGCTGCGCGTCGTCAACGCCACCTTCGATGGCGTGACTGCGCTGGCCATCGCGCCCAGTGGGAGCGCCGACTTCCAGAACATCACGCTGGCGCAACCGCTGCCTGGTGGTCAGGCGTCCATCCTGGTCGATGTACCGCCCGGCACATGCCATCGCGATGTGCGCGTGACCTTCCGTGGCGACCGCAGCCTGCTTTATCGGAATCTGGATGTATGCCGCCACGATGGTCTGCGGCTGGCGGTGGGAAGTACACGTACGGGTCGTTCAACACCGCTCAAGAGCGACGACGCCCAAATGGCGGGATCGCCCTGACGCTCATGCCGATGCAAAGAGCCCCGCACGATGGCGGGGCTCTTGTGGTTTTGCCGTGCGCTACGCTCAATAAGCGAATTCGCGGAACACCGGATCGACGCTGCCGTTCCATGGGCCGTTGAACAGTTCGAGCTTGCGCTCGGCCGGCGTCTGGTTCGCTTCGACGATCTCGATCATCGGCTCCAGGAAGATGCTTTCGTCCGCACCGCTCTTGTTGAGGCGCGCACGACGCTTGAGGCCATGCGAGGCGATCTTCAGCGTTTCAGCGGCCAGCTCGCGCACGCTGTGCGAACGGAAGGGCAGCTTCAAAGCCTGGCGCGGTACGCCGTCACGCAGCGCGTGGCGTTCCTCGCGGCTGAAGTCCTTGACCAGGTCCCAGGCGGCATCGAGGGCTTCATCGTCGTAAAGCAGGCCAACCCACAGCGCGGGCAGGGCGCACAGGCGGTTCCACGGGCCACCATCGGCGCCGCGCATTTCCAGGTACTGCTTCAGGCGCACTTCCGGGAACGCGGTGGTGAGGTGATCGGCCCAGTCCTTCATGGTGGCGTGCACGCCCGGCACTGCCGGCAGTTCACCGGCCATGAAGCGCTTGAAGTCCTGGCCGGACAGGTCGATGTACTGGCCGTTCTGGTAGCTGAAGTACATCGGCACATCGAGCATGTAGTCGACGTAGCGCTCGTAGCCGAAGCCGTCCTGGAAGACGAAGTCGAGCATGCCGGTGCGATGGGGATCGGTGTCTTCCCACACGTGCGAACGGTAGGAGAGGTAGCCGTTTGGACGTCCCTCGGTGAACGGCGAATCGGCGAACAGCGCGGTGGCAATCGGCTGCAGCGCCAGGCTGGTGCGGAACTTGCGCACCATGTCCGCTTCGCTGGCAAAGTCCAGGTTCACCTGCACGGTGCAGGTGCGCGTCATCATGTCCAGGCCGAGGTTGCCGACCTTGGGCATGTACTCGCGCATGATCTTGTAGCGGCCCTTGGGCATCCACGGCATTTCGTCGCGGCGCCACTTGGGCTGGAAGCCCATGCCGAGGAAGCCGATGCCCAGGTCCTCGGCGATCGAACGGACTTCCTTGAGGTGCGAATTGACCTCGCTGCAGGTGTCGTGGATGGTCTCCAGCGGCGCGCCGGAAAGCTCCAGCTGACCGGCCGGCTCCAGCGTGATCGACGCCTTGTCGCGCGACAGCGCCACCGGGTTGTCGCCTTCGCGCGCCACGTCCCAGCCGTAGCGCGTGGCCAGGGTTTCCAGCAGGACGCGGATGCCGCGGTCACCGTCGAAGGTGGGCGGGCGCAGGGTGTCGGTGAGGAAGCCGAATTTCTCGTGCTCCGTACCGATGCGCCAGGCATCACGCGGTTTTTCACCCGCAGCCAGGTAGTCGGTGAGTTGCTGGCGGCTGCCGATGGGCGTGCTCTTGACGGCACTGGGTATGGACACGGGGAACTCCTTGCGAGGGTGCCACCACTCTGGGGGTGACGCATCCTAATTCAAAGTGCCGATTATCCGAACTTTTGAAATTAGGGCGCCCTGACCAGGATCAGCGCGTCCTTAAGCGACGGCAGGGAAGTCGATGCGCATCCGTGCCCCCCGCCCGGAAGACCCATCGAGGATACTCAATTGGGCGCCATGCACACGTGACACTTCGTCCACGATGGCCAGGCCCAGGCCGCAGCCATCGGCGCTGCTGCCCGCGCTGCGGTAGAAGCGCTCGCGGACCTTCTGCCGCTCCTCGGGGGCAATGCCGACGCCGCTGTCGTCCACTTCCAGGAACGGACGGCCATGCTCCACGCCGCAGCGGATGGTGATGTTGCCGCCGACCGGTGTGTGGCGGATGGCATTGTCGATCAGGTTGTTGAGTACCTCATGCAGCAGCCAGTACACGCCGGTGACCTGCACCGGGCGGCTGTCGGCGCCCAGGTCGATGCCGCGGGCCAGGGCGCGGTCCAGCGAGCTGTCGATCACTTCGCCGATCAGCCGCGGCAAGTCGACCGCAGTGAAATGACTGGCGCGATGCGCCGATGGTTCGGCACGCGCCAAGGTCAGCAGCTGGTTGGCCGTGTGGGCAAGGCGATCCACGCCACCCTGCAGCAGCTTGATGCGTTCCTGCAGCGGCGTGTCGGCCGTTTCGCGGGTCAGCACTTCGAGCTGGGCCTTCAGTCCGGTCAGCGGTGTGCGCAGCTGGTGCGCGGCATTCGCAAGGAAATGCTGCTGCGAAAGCACCGAGTCGCGTACGCGCCCGAGCAGGGAGTTCAGCGACACGACCAGCGGCAACACTTCAGTGGGCACACCGTCGGTCGGCAACTGGTTCAAGGCCACCGCCGGGCGCCCGGCAATCTGCCGGCTCAGCCGCTGCAGCGGCCGCAGGGCAATGCGGATGCCGACCAGGGCGATGATCAGCACCGCCGCCATCTGCAAGGTGTCGTTGATCAGGAAGGCCACGTCCAGGCGATGCACGGCGCGGTCGCGACGTGCGGGCGTTTCGGCCACGGTGACCACCAGCGGCTCGCCGGTTTCGCTGGTGCGGTAGCTGGCCAGCCGAAAGTCTTCGGCGCGGAAGGTGATGTTGGTGTAGCTGAAACCGTCTTCCGACTGGCTGTCCGGTGCCACCGGCAATTCCGGCGAACCGGCGATGGTAGTGCCGTCGGGCAGGCTGACGCGATAGAAGAAGTGCTCATCGGGCATCGCGCGCAGCGGCGGCGGCGGATGCGAAGGCAGTGCCACGTCGAGCTTGCCGCCGGCACCCGGATGAATGCGCGCAACGATGGCCAGCGCCGAGCGCGACAGCGAATGATCGAAGGCGTTGTGGATCGGGCTGACGATCACATGGTGATCAACCGCCACACCCGCGACCAGCAGCAACAGCAGCGGCGCGAGCAGATAACTCAGCAGTCGCCGGTGCACGCTGGTCGGGCGGCTGGCCTGCTCTGATTGCTTGAAATTGGGTGTCACCGAACCGGCCCCGCGGGTGATATCGAGAAAGCGCAGGGGTCGTGGAAGTGGCCTGATCCAGGCGATGCACTTCCTTACCCCGCACACCTGCCCGGCATCATGCCACCCGCAGCGGCTGGATCAGAACTTTGGCGCGGCTCAGGCGTCTTCGAGCCGGTAGCCCAGGCCGCGAATACCGCGCACCGTGGCGGCGCTGCCCAGCTTGCTGCGCAGACGCGACACATGAACCTCGATGGCGTTGCCGGAGATGTCTTCGCTCCAGCCGGTGATGGCCTGGGTCAGCCGCTCCTTGCTCACCACGCGGCCGCTGTGATGGGCCAGGCATTCCAGGATCGACCACTCGCGGCGGGTGAGTTCGAGCGCTTCACCCTTTTCGTTGAGCGCCCGGCGACCGGCCAGGTCGATGCGCAGGCCGCCGATCACGATCTCGTTGGCGGCAGCGGCGGTGGCGCGGCGGATCAGGGCGCGGCAACGGGCGGCCAGTTCGGGCAGGGCAAACGGCTTGACCAGGTAGTCGTCCGCGCCCAGGTCCAGCGCATTGATGCGGTCGTCCAGGCCATCGCGGGCGGTGACGATCAACAACGGCAGCGAGCTGCCGCCGCGACGCAGGCGGCGCACCAGCGACAGGCCGTCTTCGCCCGGCAGGCCCAGGTCCACGATGGCCAGGTCGTAATGGGTATCGGCCAGGCGGGACGTCACCGATTCGGCGTCGCCCACTGCGTCGACTACATAACCGGATCCGATCAGGCCACGGGAAATGGCGTCGGATACGAGGGAATCATCTTCGACGAGCAGAATGCGCATAGGGCACGAAAGTGAGATGGTCGCAATATGCTAACAGGCACGCCTTTCAGTTCGCCGTCGTTGAAGGCTTCGACTGGCTGAGGGCCGAACAAACAAAAAAGCGCCTGCCGGGGGCAGGCGCTTTTGGTGAACCGCGAGGTCCGGGGCTAACTGCTCAGTAGCGCGGCACCGTGGGATCGATCTGCTGCGCCCACGCATCCATGCCGCCTTCGACGTTATAGACCTTGCTGAAGCCGTGCGCGGCAAAGCGCTCGGCCACGCCGCGGCTGGACACGCCGTGGTGGCAGATGAAGGCGATCGGGGCGTCCTTGGGCAGGTTGGCCAGGGCGTCGTAGCCTTCCTCTTCCAGGATGCGGGCCTGCGGCAGCGGTGCGGCGGCTGCGCGACCGTGGGCCGGACGCACGTCCACCAGGGTGATGTCGCCGGCGGCCAGGCGCTCCTTGAGCTGCTGCACGGTGAGCGTGCCGATCTCCTGCGCGCCCGGGAACTTCAGGCTCAGGCCTTCGCCCTGCACGGTGGACACCCAGTCGATCACGATGCCCTTGGCGCGCTGGGCGCTGCCCGGGTCAAAGTGCACTTCGATGCCGTTGGAGGACACCACGATGTCATGCTCGCCGCCCGGCGCCAGCTGGAAGCCGGCGCTATGGTCCGGACCGATCTCCAGATGCAGGGCCAGGCCCTGGGCATTGGCCGTGCCCTGACGGATGGCTTCCGCGGCCTTGTCGGTAATTGTGATCTCAGGCGGCGTGCGATCCGGGGCGGTCGCGCCGAAGAGCTGGTGCAGCTCGCCGCTGGCGTACATCTGGCGAATGATGTCGGCGCCGCCGACCAGTTCGCCGCCCACATACAGCTGGGGAATCGTCGGCCAGTCGCCGTAAGCCTTGATGCCTTCGCGGATTTCCGGGTCTTCCAGCACGTTCACCGTGTGGTAGTCCGGCAACAGCTCGTTGAGCGTGTTGGTGGCTGCCGAGGAGAAACCGCACATCGGCTGCTGGCGGGTGCCCTTCATGAACAGCACCACGCGGTGGTTCTGCAGCAGGGATTCAATACGTTCGCGGGTGGCGCTGTCGAGGGACATGGGGGCGGTGGCTCCGGCAAAGAAGGCGAATTGTAGCGCCTGTGGATATGCCGGCGGATTTTGGGGATGCAAGGGGGCTCGATCCAAAGCTGGCGACAACCCTCAAGGGCACCGTCATTCCGGCTTTCGCTGGTATGACGGGTTGGAGAGGCTGTCTCAAGCCGCCGGCCGCAACTCCGTCAAATCCAGCTTTGCCCGCGTCAGCGGCGCCAGCGCCAGGGCGGCAGCGGGCGAGGGCAGCACCAGCTCGCGGCTGGCCCGACCCAGCGGCGCGTACTGCTCGCTCCAATGGATCAACTCCATCGCGCCGGTGTGATCTTCCACCAGCACCGTGCAGTGCTCCACCCAGTCGCCGTCGTTCAGATAAAGGACGCCGTCCATCTCGCGCACGTGGCCGAAATGGATGTGGCCGCAGATATGGCCGTCGAAGCCGCGTTCGCGGGCATCGTTGGCCACGCGCTCCTCATAGGCGCGGATATAGGCCAGCGCCTTGCCGATGTGCGATTTCACGATGATCGACAGCGGCAGATAGGGCAGTTCCAGGCGGCGGCGCATCGCGTGGACCCGGCGATTGGTCCAGCAGATGAAGCGATGCATCACTTCCCCCAGGTGCACCATCCATGTGCGCCCGACTTGCTCCGGATCGAATTCGTCGCCGTGGCTGACGTGGTAGCGGCGGCCATCGGCGCCTTCGTGCACCGCGTCCAGCTCGATTTTCACGCCGCCAAACTGTTGGCCGGCCAGGCCGCGCATCGGGGCGTCATGATTGCCGGGGATATAGACGACCTCGACACCGCGCCGGGCGAGATCAAGCACCTCGGCAATCACCGCGCCGTGGTCGACATGCCACCAGGTGCGGCGTGCCAGCGCTTCCATGTCGATGATGTCGCCGACCAGATACAGCTTTTCGCAACGCAGTTTGCGCAGGAAATCGAGCAGATAACTGGCCTTGCAGTCTGGCGTGCCCAAGTGCACGTCGGAGATGAAGGCGCTGCGGCAGTGGAAGGTCGCCATGGCTGTCTCTCCCGGTGGTTACCGGGATCTCAGAGTGCCGCGGTTACGTCACCGCACGATGGCGGTGAGGTTGCAGTGTGGTTTCCGTCAGCACGAATGCACAGCCCCCTTGTAGGAGCGCACTTGTGCGCGACCGGTGACGCCATGTCACGGGGTTGTCGCGCCAATGCTGTTCGCTACGCCGGAGACCGAGGCCGGATTTGGCGTCGCGGTCGCGCACAAGTGCGCTCCTACAAGGGGATCGTTAGCCGGCAAGCATGGCCACGGCCACCGGCACGGCCGCCTCGGTCCACAACGCATACTGCGCAGCGGAAGGATGCAGCCCGTCGTCAGCAAGCAAGGCGGGATGCTGGCGCGAGATGCCGGTGATATCCACGAAATGCGCACCGCGGCGCTCGCTTTCCTCGCGGGCGATCGCGTTATAGGCATCCAGTTCGCTGGCAATGCGCAGCACGTCGCGGCCGCTGCCATGCGCGAACGGCGTGACGCCCCAGTCGGGGATCGACAACACCAGCACGCGCCCGCTGCGCCTGCCGGCAAGATCTACCGCCCGCTCGAGCAGTCGGCGGAATTCGTCGCGATACTCGTCCGCACTGCGTCCGCGGTACTGGTTGTTCACGCCTATCAGCAGACTCACCAGCTCATATGGCGGCGTAAAACTCGTTGCATCCATCGCGACCGACAGCTCGTCCGTAGTCCAGCCCGTGGTGGCAACGATGGTGGGATCGTCCAGCGCCACGCCTTCGCGACGCAGACGCACGGCCAGCTGTACCGGCCAGCGGCCCGCTTCGGGCACGCCTTCGCCGACCGAATAGGAATCACCCAGGGCGAGATAACGCATGCGTTGTCAGGCGATCGCGGCCGTGCGGGGCTTCTGCGTGGCGGCCATACCCGCCAGCACGCGCTCCATGCGCACGAACACCTCGCGCAACTGCTCCGGTTGCGGCAACAGCGTCAGGCGCAGGTGGCGGCTGTGCGGCACGTTGAAGCTGCTGCCCGGCACCACCAGCACAGATTCTTCTTCCAGCAGGCGCAGCGCGAACGCGTTGTCGTCGAAGTCGGCCAGGCGATCGGCGCGAACGCGGGGGAAGGCGTACAACGCACCGGCCGGCGACACCAGGTCGAGGAATTCGCTGGCGGCGACGCCCTCCAGTACGGCGCGACGCGCTTCGTGCAGGCGTCCGCCCGGCGCGGTGAGCGCGTTGATGGTCGGCGCAGTTTCCAGCGCGGGACGCACGGCCCACTGCGCGGTCACGTTGGCGCACAGGCGCAGCGCCGCGAGCAGTTGCAGGGCGTCGCGATAGTCCGCCGTGCGGGCGGGATCGCCCGACAGGCTCATCCAACCCACTCGGTAACCGCAGGCGCGGTGCACTTTGCTGAGTCCGCCGAAGCTGACACAGGGCACGTCGCCGGCCACTTCGGCCAGCGGCTGGAAGACGGTGCCGTCGTACAGGATCTCGTCGTAGATCTCGTCGCAGAGCAGCAGCAGGCGATGCCTGGCGGCAATGTCGACCATGCGCTCCAGCAGCTCGCGCGGATACACGGCGCCGGTGGGATTGTTCGGGTTGATCAGCACCAGGGCGCGGGTGCGCGGGGTAATCAGCGCTTCGACTTCCGCCGGATCGGGCAGGTGGCCGTTCTCCGCCAGGCAGCGGTAATAGCGCGGCTTGCCGTCGTTGAGGATGGTGGCGGCGCTCCACAGCGGGTAATCCGGGCTGGGCAGCAGCACTTCGTCGCCCGGCGCCAGCAGGGCGCGCAGGCTCAGGTCGATCAGTTCGCTCACGCCGTTGCCGACGAAGATGCGCTCCACTTCGACGCCACGCGCGCCACGATGGCGCTGCTGGGCGGCGATGGCCTCGCGGGCTTCTTCCAGGCCTTGCTCGTGTCCGTAGGCTTCGCTGTCGTGCAGATGCCGGGCGATCGCTTCGCGCAGATGGGCCGGCGTTTCGAAGCCGTAGCGGCCGGGATTGCCGATATTGAGCTTGATGATCGGCAGGCCAGCCGCCTCCAGCTCACGGGATCGCCGGGTGAGCGCGCCACGGATTTCATAGCGCACGTCCGCCAGGTGCGCACTGGGTTTGATCGAGGCCAACGCAAGCGTCCTTCGTCTTGGTGTTGTTGCGGCGCAAGAATCTGACCGCCATTGCATGCTAACAGCGTCCCGGCGCGGTTGGGGAGCCAAAAATCGCTTAGTTTCGGGCATTTTTCGGGCAGGCCCTGGAGCAGGGCATAATGGCCACCCATGACGCACCCCGAAACCATCGAGCGACTGCGCCGGATCGGCTGGCGTGGGGACACCCTGCCCGCCGAAGGCCGGCAGTTGGCACGCGTAGTGGCGCAGCACCGCGCCGGCTACGAATTGCACGACGGCGAGCACCTGTTTGGTGCCCAGCCGGCCGGCCATTTCCTCAAGCGCAGCCTGGATCCGTCCGATCGGCCCGCGGTGGGCGACTTCGTGGAAATCGAAGCCGGCAAGCCGCCGCACATCGTGGAAGTGCAGCCACGCCGTACCGTGCTTTCCCGCGCCGCCGCCGGCGAGCGTTACGAACGCCAGCTCATCGCCACCAACATCGACTACGTGCTGGTGCTGACCGGGCTGGATGGCGACTTCAATCCGGCGCGCATCGAGCGCTATCTGTCGCTTACCGAAGGCTCGGGCGCACAGCCGGTCGTGCTGCTGAGCAAGCTCGACACGCGCGAGGATGCCGCCGCGGTGCTGGCCGCCTTGCGCGAACGCCTGCCCCAGGGCACACCCGTGCATGCCATCAACGGCAAGGATCCGGCCAGCATCGCGTTGCTGCTGCCGTATCTGCAGCTCGGCGACAGCGCGGTGCTGGTAGGTTCGTCCGGCGCCGGCAAGTCCACCCTCACCAATACGCTGCTCGGCAGCGAGCGCATGGCCACCAGCGCAGTGCGCGGCCATGACAGCCGCGGCCGGCACACGACCACCTATCGAGCGCTGTTGCAGCTGCCGAGCGGCGGCTGCCTGATCGACACGCCCGGCATGCGCGAGCTCAAGCTCACCGGCGAAGAAAATCTGGACCTGTTCGCCGATATCGAGCAACTCGCCGAGCAGTGCCGCTTCGCCGACTGCGGCCACGGCAGCGAGCCCGGCTGCGCGGTGCAGGCAGCGCTCGACAGCGGCGACCTGTCGGCCGAGCGCTGGCGCAACTATTTGAAATTGCGCGACGAACGCGAAGAGCAGGCGACCACCCTGGAAGCCAAGCTGCGCCGCCAGCGTGGTGGGCGTCCGGCCACGCGGCCGCATACGAACCGCCATACGCGCGACCGCGAATAGTCGAGCGGGGCGCTGTCCTCGCCCAGCGGGTGGACTACTATCGGACCGTCTTGGTTGGGGAAGCGGGCATGCAGCGGCTGTCGTCGCGTTCGACGTTCTTCTTTAAGCGGGTGTTTCCCGCGTTCTGGTTTGGTTTCCTGGCGCTGTGGACGGTGGTATGGGCTGGCAGCGCCTTGGTCACGCACGACATGAAGATGCTGGCGGTATTGCCCGGCCCGCTGATCATGGCCTTGTTCGGCTACGCACTGTTCAAGTGGCTGCTGTTTGGCCTGGTCGATGAAGTGTGGCTCGAAGGCGACCAGTTGCTGGTCAGGAACAGGGGCGAGCAATCGCGTGTTCCACTGGCCAACGTCACCAACGTCAATGCCACCGTGATGGTCAGCCCACCGCGCATCACCTTGTCACTGCGCCAGGAGTCGCCCGTCCTTGGCAAGGACATCAGCTTCATGCCGATCGGGCGTACGAGTTTGCTCGCGGCATTCAAGCCCAGCCCGATCGCCGCCGAGCTGATCCAGCGCATCGACAGCGTGCGTCAACGGAGGCCGGCATGAATAGCCATGGCGCCGCGCTTCCGCCGGACCTGCAACGTTACGCCGACCTCGACCAGCGCCTGCTGGCGGCAGTGAGGGGCATCCGCATCCTGTCCACGGTGGCGTGGCCCGCCTCGCTGGAAGACCGCATGATCGGGGCCTACGCCAGGGGCCAGTACAGCCTGCCCGAGGTGCAATACACCGTGCCCGACCTCTCCGCCGAGCGCGCCGAACTGGCCGCGATCGAGCGCGAAGCGGGCTATGACGATCCCTTGGGCGAGTACCTGTCCCGCACGGCGGAGTCGTGGCGCATCGCCGCCGAAATGCTCGAGGCGGTTGGCACCGACCAGGTCACCGCGCCCTCCATCGTCTTGTATGGCCGCCCCGGCGACCTGATTTCCGGCAGCGATCGCAGCAACCTGGATGCGGCGCGTTATTTCGTGGAGCTCGCCGACGAGCTCGGTTCGGATCTGATTGCCGACGACGTGCTGGTGGCCATCTCTGCCGAGGATCTGCGCGCGGACCTGAGCAAGACGCTGGACGAATTCTTCGGCGCACCGCTGATTTCCGTGGAAGTGGACCCGGAACTGACTGCCAAAGCGGCGGCTGGCGCCACCCGCATCCGTCTTCGCGGCGGCACGCGCTTTACCGACTACGACCGCCATCAATTGCTGGCGCATGAAGCGCTGGTGCATTCGCTCACCGCGCTCAATGGCCGTGCGCAGCCGCTGCTGGCGTCGTTCGGGCGCACCTCGCCGCGCGTCACGGCGACGCAGGAAGGGCTGGCCGTGTTTGCCGAGCTGATGTCCGGCGCCATCGATATCTCGCGCCTCAAACGCATCAGCCTGCGCATCCTGGCCATCGACATGGCCTTGAGCGGTGCGGATTTCGTCGAGGTCTACCGCTTCTTCTGCGAGTGCGGACAGTACCCGGCGGACAGTTTCCACTCCGCCCAGCGCGTGTTCCGCGGCGTGCCGCTCACCGGCGGCGCGGCGTTCGCCAAGGACAACGTCTATCTGTCCGGCCTGCTCACCGTGCACACGTTCTTTCGCTGGGCACTGAAGCAACGTCGCATGGATATGCTGCGGCATCTTTTTGCGGGCAAGCTGGCCTTGCACGATGTCATCAGCCTGCAACCGTATTTCGAATCGGGCGTGATTGCCGCGCCGCGCTGGCTGCCGCCCTGGATGCAGCATGCGCACGGACTCGCGGGCAAGCTGGCATTCTCGTTGTTCGTCAATCGCATACACATGGGCAAGGTGCAGGCGGAGGCGCTTTCGCTGAGTCTGTAACTGACCTCCTGTGGGAGCGCACCCTGTGCGCGACATGCCACGCGTGGATGTATCGCTCCGTTGGCTTGTCGCGCACAGGGTGCGCTCCCACAACAGGCAGGTTGTCGTCTGCATACCAGTTGTGTGAACCATAACGTCACCATGCTGCAGCGCATCGTCGGGGAAGGGTGGCCGGCGGTGATACCATTCGAAGATGCCGCCTCGCGGCACCCGACTCCCCATCACTCGATTCCTATCCCATGGCCCTTACCGAAGAACTGCGCCTCGCCGCTCTCGAGTACCACCGCCTCCCGCGCCCCGGCAAGATCAAGGTGAGCGCGACCAAGCCGATGGTCACGCAGCGCGATCTCGCGCTCGCTTACTCGCCCGGCGTGGCTTATGCCTGCGAGGCCATCGTCGAGGATCCCAACGCCGCCAGCGAAATGACCGCGCGCGGCAACCTCGTCGCCGTGATCACCAACGGCACCGCCGTGCTGGGCCTGGGCGACATCGGTCCGCTCGCCGGCAAGCCGGTGATGGAAGGCAAGGGCGTGCTGTTCCAGAAGTTCGCCGGCATCGACGTGTTCGACATCGAGATCAACGAGCGCGACCCGGACAAGCTGGTCGACATCATCGCCTCGCTCGAGCCCACCTTCGGTGGCATCAATCTGGAAGACATCAAGGCGCCGGAGTGCTTCATCGTCGAGCGCAAGTTGCGCGAGCGCATGAAGATCCCGGTGTTCCACGACGACCAGCACGGCACCGCGATCATCGTGGGCGCGGCCATCGTCAACGCACTGGAAGTAGTCGGCAAGAAAATCCAGGACGTGAAGCTCGCCACCACCGGTGTGGGCGCCGCGGGCATCGCCTGCCTGGACATGCTGGTGGCGCTGGGCCTCAAGCCCGAGAACATCCTCGCGTTCGATCGCGAAGGCGTGCTGTATACCGGCCGCGACCACATGGACCCGGACAAACAGCGCTATGCGCGCGATACCGAGAAGCGCACGCTGGCGGACATCGTCGTTGGCGCGGACGTGTTCCTCGGTCTCTCGGCCGGTGGCATCCTGCGTCCGGAAATGGTCGCCACGATGAATGCGCGGCCGATCATCCTAGCGCTGGCCAATCCCAATCCGGAGATTTCGCCAGAAGACGCCAAGATGGTGCGCCCGGATTGCATCATCGCGACCGGCCGTTCGGACTATCCGAACCAGGTCAACAACGCGCTGTGCTTCCCATACATCTTCCGCGGTGCGCTCGACGTGGGCGCCACCGTCATCAACGAATCGATGAAGACCGCCTGCGTGCGCGCCATTGCCGAGCTGGCCCGCATGGAAGCCGGCGACCTGGCCAGCGCTTACGGCGGCGACGTGCCGACGTTCGGCCCCGACTATCTGATTCCGCGTCCGTTCGATCCGCGCCTGCTGGTGATGCTGGCGCCGGCCGTGGCGCAGGCCGCGATGGATTCCGGTGTGGCCACGCGTCCGATCGTGGACATGGAGGCGTACAAGGAAAAGCTCGGCCAGTTCATCTATCGCACCGGCCTGCTGATGAAGCCCGTGTATGAGCGCGCGCGCGCTGATCTCAAGCGCGTGGTCTACGCCGAGGGCGAGGAAGAGACCGTATTGCGCGCGGTGCAGACGGTGATCGACGAGCGCCTGGCGTTCCCGATCCTGATCGGCCGCCCGAGCGTGATCGAGACACGCATCGAGCGCCTGGGCCTGCGCATGCGCCAGGGTGTGGATTTCGAACTCACCAATATCGACGACGATCCGCGCTTCAACGAGTACTGGCAGCAGTACCACGCACTCACCGAGCGCCGCGGCGTGTCGCCGGCAGCGGCGAAGAACCTGCTGCGCTCGCGTCCCACGCTGATCGCTTCGATCATGGTCGAGCGCGGCGAAGCCGACGCGATGATCTGCGGCCTGGTCGGGCGCTTCCACAAGAAGCTCGGCTATATGCGCAGCGTGTTCGGCCTCGATCCGGGCGTGTCGTGCACCTCGGCGATGACGGGCGTGATCAACGACCAGGGTGCCTGGTTCTTCCTCGACACCCACGTGCAGTGCGATCCCACCGCCGAGCAGATTGCCGAAGCGACGCTGCAGGCCAGCTATCGCCTGAAGTTGTTCGGCATCGAGCCGAAGATCGCGCTGCTGTCGCATTCGAATTTCGGCAGCCACGAGAACGCCAGCGCGGCCAAGATGCGCAAGGTGCGCGAGATCCTGGTGCAGCGTGGGCACAAGCTCGATATGGACGGCGAGATGCAGGCCGACACCGCGTGGGATGAGGCACTGCGTTTGCGCATGTTCCCCAATACCACGCTGAGCGGTCGCGCCAATCTGTTCGTGATGCCGAATCTGGACGCTGCGAACATCACGTACAACATGGTGCGCGTGATGACGGACGGCGTGGCGATTGGCCCGATCCTGATGGGCATCAATAAGCCCGCGCATATCCTCACGCCGGCGGCGACGCCGCGTCGTGTGGTGAATATGACGGCGATTGCGGCGGTGGATGCGCAGATTCGTCAGGCGCAGGGTGAGCGGCGCAGCTGAGGTTTCGCCTTTGCTTTTGAGCGTTTGAGAACGGGGCCTTGAGGGCCCCGTTTTTTGTTGTTTGGGTTGCGTTTGTGCGGGTTGCGATGACGTGCCGGCGACTCTCTCCCTCTCCCCTCCGGGGAGAGGGTTGGGGTGAGGGGCGGGTGCTCGCGGGAACGTTTCTGTTCGTCATTCCGGCGCAGGCCGGGATCCAGTAGCGGTGCGCTTCGATTGTTGCGATAGGGCGATCTGGCTCGCCTGCCGCGGGCTTCCGTGCCGCTGCCGCGGCCCGGTTACTTTTCTTTGCTTGCCCAAAGAAAAGTAACCAAAAGAAAGGGCCCCCCGGATGACGCGCCTTCCGGGCCTGCGGCCCTCCAGGTACGCGGGCGGGTTGCGGGGACCCCGAGAGCGGAAAGCCAAGAGCGGAGAGCCAAGAGCGGAGAGCGGCGAGCCAGATCAAGAGCCACGCAACGTCCGACGCTGTTGGGCGGCTCTTTTTGTAGGAGCGCACTTGTGCGCGACCAGCCTACGGAGCGGTACATCCCAGCTCTGCGGTCGCGCACAAGTGCGCTCCTACAAGGGTTAYGCAGGTTCGTGGGTTGAGGATCAACCTTGCCGGTCGGCTCTTCTGTGGGAGCGCACCCTGTGCGCGACAAACCTACGGAGCGGTACACCGCAGCGCGGCTGTCGCGCACAGGGTGCGCTCCCACAGACAAGCCAAGCGCGAGGCGAGACACGAGTGCGCGATGCACGGCCAAGGCCGAAGCGCAGCGAGGCTCCGCTTTAAGTCCTCAGGGATTCGGGCGCGTTGCGCAGCGCTTGGAAGTACCCACTATGTACCCTCGGAGGTTGTCCCACAACGACGCGCCTCAAGCGCTCGGGCTTATCCCAACACAATGCTGCGGGCGTCATCAGGCCATTCTCTTTGGGTTACTTTTCTCTTGGGCCAGCAAGAGAAAAGTGACTCGGTCGGCGGCAGCCGATCGAAACGCCCGCCGCGTAGGCGGCAAGCTGGCCTCGAGGCAACAACCGAAGACTGACGAAACTGAATGACCAGCCATTCGGCTGTTGAAGCGCGCCCCCGGTCTGCGTCGGCATAGCAAACAAAACGCCACCTACGCTGCAACGACGAGCACCCCTGCCCCCTCTCGTGCAGCGCAGGGATGACAAGCGAAGGCGGGCCCGTGCCGGAATGACCAACAAAAGCAAAACCCTGCCACCCCCTCCCGACCAAAGTCGAACCCCTCCCCCACCCCCATTCGCCCCCGTATTGTCTCGATCCAATTGGCGAAAAACCCCGTCGGAGCTAAACTCGGAAGGTTCCCCGTCTCCCCCCGCGGAGACGTCCACTTACAGCCGCGCCATCCCCCCGGCGCCGCGGAGAGAAGCTCCCCATGGATCAGCTCGACGACATCCTCCAGCAAGACCTCGACCCCACCGAAACCCAGGAATGGGTCGAATCGCTCAACGCGGTCATCAATCACGATGGCACCGAGCGTGCGCATTACCTGCTGGAGAAGATGGTCGATTCGACGCGCCGGGCTGGCGGCTACCTGCCGTTCAACCCGACCACCGAGTACGTCAACACCATCTCGCCGGCCAACGAAGCCAAGATGCCGGGCGACGCCGCGATGGAATGGCGCATCCGCACGCTGATCCGCTGGAATGCGATGGCGATGGTGGTGCGCGCCAACCGCAAGCCGGGCGAGCTGGGCGGCCACATTGCCAGCTTCGCCTCGTCGGCCACGCTGTATGACGTGGGCTTCAACCATTTCTGGCGCGCTCCGAGCGCCGATCATCCGGGCGACCTGGTGTTCCACCAGGGCCATTCGAGCCCGGGCGTGTATGCGCGCTCCTTCCTGGAAGGCCGCATCGCCGAGGACCAGCTCGACCTGTTCCGCATGGAAGTGGCCGGTCATGGCCGTGGCCTGTCGTCCTACCCGCATCCCTGGCTGATGCCGGACTACTGGCAGGTGCCGACGGTGTCGATGGGCCTGGGCCCGATCCAGGCGATCTACCAGGCGCAGTTCTGGAAGTACCTGGAACACCGCGGCCTGATGCCCAAGACCGATCGCAAGATCTGGTGCTTCCTGGGCGACGGCGAAACCGATGAGCCCGAGTCGCTCGGCGCCATCTCGCTGGCCGGCCGCGAAGGCCTGGACAACCTGGTGTTCGTGATCAACTGCAACCTGCAGCGCCTGGACGGTCCGGTGCGCGGCAACGGCAAGATCATCCAGGAACTGGAAGGCGTGTTCCGCGGCGCCGGCTGGAATGCCATCAAGGTGGTGTGGGGCAGCTACTGGGATCCGCTCCTCGCGCGCGACACCAAGGGCGTGCTGCGCAAGCTGATGATGGAAACCGTCGACGGCGAGTACCAGGCCTGCAAGGCCTTCGGTGGCGCCTATACGCGCGAGCACTTCTTCAACAAGTATCCCGAAACGCGCGAGATGGTCGCCAACTTGTCGGACGACGACATCTGGCGCCTGAACCGCGGCGGCCACGATCCGCACAAGGTGTACGCGGCGTACGACCAGGCCGTGAAGACCAAGGGCATGCCGACCGTGATCCTCGCCAAGACGGTGAAGGGTTACGGCATGGGCGCCGCCGGCGAATCGCAGAACCCGACGCACCAGCAGAAGAAGCTGGACGCCGACGCCGTGCGCCACTTCCGCGACCGCTTCAACATCCCGGTGCCGGACGATCAGCTGGCCGACGTGCCGTACTACCACCCGGGCAAGGACTCGCCGGAAGTGCAGTACATGCTGGAGCGTCGCCGCGCGCTGGGCGGTTCGCTGCCGCAGCGTCGCCGTACCTCCGATGTGAAGCTCAAGGCGCCGGAACTGTCGGCCTTCGAGCAGATCACCAAGGGCACCGGCGAGCGCGAAATCTCCACCACCATGGCGCTGGTGCGCGGCATGAACCTGATGCTGCGCGACAAGCAGATCGGCGAGCGCATCGTGCCGATCGTGGCCGACGAAGCGCGCACGTTCGGCATGGAAGGCATGTTCCGCCAGATCGGCATCTACGCGCCGTTCGGCCAGAAGTACCGTCCGCAGGATGCCGACCAGCTGCTGTATTACCGCGAAGACCAGAAGGGCCAGGTGCTGCAGGAAGGCATCTCCGAGGCCGGCGGCATGGCTGCCTGGATGGCTGCGGCGACCAGCTACAGCATCAGCAACCAGCCGATGCTGCCGTTCTTCGTGTACTACTCGATGTTCGGCTTCCAGCGCATCGGCGACCTGGCCTGGGCGGCGGGCGACATGCGTGCGCGCGGCTTCCTGATCGGCGGCACCGCCGGCCGCACCACCATCAACGGTGAAGGCCTGCAGCACGAAGACGGTCACTCGCACCTGCTCGCTGGTGCGATCCCGAGCGTGAAGTCGTACGACCCGACGTTCTCCTACGAGGTCGCGGTGATCCTGCAGGACGGCACGCGCCGCATGCTGCAGGAACAGCAGGACGTGTACTACTACCTGACCGTGATGAACGAGAACTACCAGCACCCGGACATGCCGGCCGGTGCCGAGGAAGGCATCATCAAGGGCATGTACCTGTTCAAGGACGCCGGCAAGCCGAAGAAGGGCGAGACGCGCGTGCAGTTGCTGGGTTCGGGCACCATCCTGCGCGAAGTGATCGCTGCCGCCGAGTTGCTGGAGAAGGATTTCGGCGTGACCTCGGACATCTGGTCCTGCCCGAGCTTCAGCGAACTGCGTCGCGACGGTTTCGACGCCGAGCGCTGGAACCGCCTGCATCCGGAAGCGGAACAGCGCGTGCCGTACGTGACCGGCCTGCTGCAGGGCCGTCAGGGCCCGGCCGTCGCCGCCACCGACTACGTGCGCGAGTACTCCGACCAGATCCGTGCCTTCATGCCGGACGGCATGCGTTACACCGTGCTGGGCACCGACGGTTACGGCCGCTCGGATACGCGCGCGCACCTGCGTGGCTTCTTCGAAGTCGACCGCTACTGGATCGCCCACGCCGCCCTGGCTGCGCTGGCGAAGGACGGCAAGGTCAATGCGAAGGACGTCGCTCGCGCCATCAAGACCTATAAGCTGGATCCGGACAAGCCGAATCCTGAGTCGGTCTGAAGTTGCTGAGTTGAGCAAAAAACGCCGCGGAATTCCGCGGCGTTTTTTTTCATCTCCTCCCTGTGGGAGCGCACCCTGTGCGCGACGGCGCAACATGCAGAGCGTCGCGCACAGGGTGCGCTCCCACAGGGGGTAATGAATCGATCAAATGGCCATCCAAAAGAAACCCGCCTTGCGGCGGGTTCCTGTTATGCGATGAGCAACCTCAATCGTCGTCCCCGCGAAACAGATGTCGCAACAGGAAGAACGCGCCTACCGTGCCCGCAATGATGGCGGTGGTGGCCACCGGATGGCGGTTCACGTGGCGACGCAGGCGGCGATACTGGTAGTTGGCTTCGTCGGCGAAATCTTCCGCGGCATGACCAATGCGGCGTGCGTACGTCGTGCGGTTGCGACCGAAGCGACGGGTGGCATCGCGGCCGCGTTCCACCAGCTCATCCGCGCGGTCGGCGGCCTCGCCAGCGTAGTGGCGTACGCGGTCACGGACGCCGTTGACGGTATTTTCGAGGTCGTGGTGACGGCTCATGGCGTCCTCCTGCAATAAGTTGGTTCACGTTGCCAGCGGTGGTGTGAGCGATGCGTAAATAATCAGGTGGTTTGTTCAGCTGCGATGTCGGCGCACCTCAGCGGCGACCGGATGCCCCGCGGTCAGTGCATGCGCGATGGCGCGCCGCACGGGCGGCAAGGCCTGGCTGGCCCGCAGCAGCGCGGTGCGGGTGAGCCGCGCGGCAGGTCCCTCGTTGGTGTAGATCGCCACGATGGCGGTGGTCGCTGCGTAGAGCGGCCAGGTGGCGCGGCGATGCCTGCCTTGATAGCGGCGCAGCAGATCGGCGGAGGCGATATCGCCACCGTTGGCAGCAGCCTGGGCGACCAGACCGCCCAACGCCTCCACGCTGCGCAAGCCGAGATTGAATCCGTGTGCGGTCACCGGATGCATGCCCACGGCGGCGTCGCCGATCAGGGCGAGGCGTTGCGCCATGAAGCGGCGCGCATAAACACCGACCAGGGGATAAGCATGTCGCGTGGAGGTGAGCCGCATTTCGCCGAAGCGCCCATCGAAGCGGCGACGCATGTCGGCCTGGAAGGCCCTGTCATCCATGGCCATCACACGCTGGATATCGTGCGGGGGCAAGGTCAGCACGATCGAAGCCTCTGCGTTGTTCAACGGCAGGGCAGCCAGCGTCTGGTGGTGGCCAAACCATTCCAGCGCTTCATCGCCATGTGGCTTCTCCAGTGCCATCCGGCAAACCAGCATGGTCTTGCCGAAGTCATGCATGTCGGCGGCGATGCCCACGTCGCGTCGTACGCGCGAGTAGCGGCTATCGGCGGCGACGATGAGTTTCGCGGTCACCTCGCCACCGTTCGACAAGCGCAGGCGTGCGGCGTCATCACCGAGCGTCACCGCTTCGACCGAGGTATCGCACGCGAACGTGATGGTCGGTTCGTGCTCGATGCTGGCGTAGGCGGCGCGGCGAATACGGTGATTGGGGACGAGATAGCCCAGAGCATCCTCAGCTTCGGAGTTCGGCGAGACGCGCAGGCCGTGCCGGGACTGTCCATTGAGCACGCGTGCGCTGCGCAGCGGTGAGACGTCCGCGGGTCCCAGCCGCTGCCAGATGCCGAGCTCATGCAGGATGCGCACGGAGCGTTGCGTCAAGGCGATCTCGCGCCCGTCGAACGGCGGGTCGCGCAGCGACGCCAGCGACTGCTGCTCGACCAGCAGGACGCTCAGGCCCCGGTGTGCCAGCGTTCGGGCAAAGCACAGCCCCGCAGGGCCTGCGCCAACAATCGCGATATCGACGTGCATGGGATGTGGGGCCGGACTGGAGACAGCGCCATGCTAAGGAGCCGCTGCAGGCCGCACTTGATGTAGATCAAAGCACGGTGCGCCGGATGGCGCTGGGCATGCCTAGATGGTCGTCTCCGCGCTTGTCGGCTCCACCACCGGCAGCGGTTCGGCGCGCAGGCTCTGGCGACGACGCAGGCTGGGAAACATCGCCATCCACAGGCCGACCACCACCAGCGTGCCGATCCCGCCAATCACCGTGGCGTTGATCGCACCCAGCCACGCGGCGAGCATGCCCGACTCGAATTCGCCGAGCTGGTTGGACGTATTGATGAAGATGGCATTGACCGCACTCACGCGGCCGCGCATGTCGTCAGGCGTGTCCAGCTGCACCAGCGCGCCGCGGATCACCATGCTCACCATGTCGAACGCGCCGAGCGCGAACAGGGCGATCAGCGAAAGCCACAGCACTTTGGACAAGGCGAACACCAGGGTCGCCACGCCAAAGCCGGCTACCGAGGCAAACATAATCGGCCCGACGCGCCGCTCCATGCTGTGGCGTGCCAGCCACAGCGACATCAGCAGCGCGCCCACTGCCGGCGCGGCGCGCAGCAGGCCCAATCCCCAGGGGCCCGTATGCAAGATATCCTTGGCGAAAATCGGCAGCAGCGCGGTGGCGCCGCCGAGCAGCACGGCGAACAGGTCAAGCGAAATCACGCCGAGCACGTCCGGCCGGCGGCGGATGAAATGCACACCCGCAAACAAACTCTTCAGCGTGGCTGGTTCACGCCTGGGCTGCGCCTGCTCGTAACGCATGCGCGCCATCAGCACGACCGCGATCAGATACAACACCGCGCAAACGCTGTACACGACGCCGGCGCCCGCCACATAGAGCAGGCCGCCAACGGCAGGACCCATGATCATCGCCGCCTGTCCCGCCGATGCGCTGGCTGCCATCGCGCGTGGCAGGATGGACGACGGCACCAGCGCCGGCAGCATCGATTGCAGTGCCGGGAATTCGAAGGCCTTGGCGACGCCGATCACGAACACCAGCGCGAGTATCGTCGTCTCCTGCGCCAGGTACATCAGGCTGATCACCGCGAGCACGGCAATCGCAAGCATGTCCACGATCTGCCCGAACATCACGATGCGACGACGCTCGAATTGATCGGCCACATGCCCCGCGGGCAAGGCCAGCATCACCGACGGAAAGAACTGCACCAGGCCGATGAGACCCAGGTCGAGCGCGCGGCCGGTGATGGCGTAGATCTGCCAACCCACCGCTACCGACAACATCTGAAAACCGAAGCCCGAACAGATGCGGGCAAACCAGAACTGCACGAATGCAGGGTGCGAGCGCAGCGATTCCGCAGAAGCTTGCGCGGGAGCAGGGGGCATGAGGGGATCCTTGCGGGGGCGAGACCATTATCGGCAGCTGAAGCGCCGAGGCAAAGCACTGCAGCTTCACACGAGTGTGACCGGCTGTTGGCGACGCCGGCCCTAGCGTCGCGATGTCACCGAGTCGTTGAGGTGAAGCATGGGCCAGTTAGCCAAACGCGTATACACCGATCCCGCCAGGATCCGCCGCCTGGAAGACCTGGTCGACCAATTGCCGACCCAGGGCCACGTGGTCTTGCAGATGAGGGACGGCACCAGCTACGACGGCGTCGTGTGCGAACGCCCGAATGTGCAGGTGTTTCGCGATGCGCAGGAAAATGAGGGCATCAATGGTGTGGTGCGCCTCGAGCGGCCCGATGCGCCGGCGTGGACGTGTTACCTGTGGCTGGGCGATATCCATCGTGTGGAGCATCTTGATTCGATGGGCAGCGAGAGCTGAGCTCCCGCTGCCGCACCAGGTTCAGGCGCTTTGCGTCTGCGCCGCCAGATTCGCTTGCGATCGTGCGGTGCGCGGCCTAGCGTCTAGACCAAACAACGGACGCAGCCACGGCGTGCGACGGATCACCCACTCGTGCAGCGCTGCGGAGCCACCCACAGTGCCAAGCAGCAACAGGGTAGGCTCCAACACCGGACCGAGCTTCAGTGGGATCAGCCAGTAAGCCACTGCCAGCAGCACGCTCTGATGCAGGATGTACCAGGGAAACACCGCTTCGCGCGCATAGGGCAGCCAGCGGAAAGGGCGGTTGAGGTATTGATGGCCCCAGCCAAGCACTGCGGCGATGGCACTCCACATGTAGATGAATCGCAGTACGCGGACTACGTGATGCCCCGCGGCCAATACGGTGGACGACCACCCGCTGATGTCCACGATGGCATCGAGCCGATCCAGTAACACGAAGGCGGCGAAGCAGAACGCGGCCAAGCCTAGCGAACGACGCCGCAGGCGCGCCAGTTCTTCCCACATCGCCGGATGCCTGCCGATGGCATACCCGTAGAAGAACATCGTGGCGTAGCTGGCATGGGCGTACCAGTCGCCGATCACGGCGTGGTTCTGCGGGAAGCGGGCAGCCAGCAACAGGTTCAAAGCGAGCATGGGCAGTGCGGGAAGTACCAGCAGCGGCCAGCCGCGGAGCCGGTGCAGGGTCGCAATCATGCGCTGCCCGGGCGCCGATTCCAGCGCCGGCATCAGCGCGATCAGCACCAGCGTGAAATTCCACACATACGGCAGATACCACAGGTGGTTCCAGGTGACCCCGTACTGCCAGCCGTCGAACGCCCCCGCCGGCCATGGGCCACCGGTCCAGTAGTGCAACAGGAAGTGCCCGAACCCCGGCGCCACCAGTCCTCTGTCGACGCCCTGCACGTACGGCTGGATCGGCACGACCACTGCCATGCCGAACAGCAAGGGCAGCATCAGCCGCACGGTCCGTTTCCACGCAAGCGCCGGCAGGCTCAGGCGACCGCGCAGGAAATGCATCGCCATGCCCGAGATCAGGAACAGCAGATCCATGCGCCAGAAGTTGGAGGCCAGCATCGGGTACTTCAGCCAGTCGGCGATGTAGCTGCTCTTAAGGTGAAACGTCCAGTCGTCGGCAGGGCCCACGTAGAGCATGCCCAGGTGGTAGAGGATCAGCAGGCCGAAGGCCAGGACGCGCAGGGCGTCGATGTCGTGGCGGCGGTTCATGAGCGGCGGACTCCATGGTCGGGATGACGCATGCTCCGTCGCGCCACAGTCGCCGTCTGCCGCTAAGTGACTGATCGACCTGAAACAGGGACGAGCAGGGGGCAGCGAGGGACGAAAAGAGCGGGTTCGGCCGCCGTGCACGTAGAATCCGCACATGAGACCCAAGCCGTCCTTCGACTTCGCCCGTTTCCAGCGCTGGCGCCGACCCTTCGAGATCGGCTTCTGGGTCGTCATGATGACCGTCAACACCGTGTTCAACGGGGTCGTCGCATGGTTCGACGACAGCTATCGCACCCACCGTGCCGAGAGCATCGAGCCGTGGATCTGGGAGGCCACCAGCAGCCTGGTCATGCTGGCGCTGGTGCCGTTCGTGGTGATGGCCAGCCGCCGCTGGACGTTGCGCTTCGACAACTGGCGGCAGAACCTGAAGATCCATCTGGCGCTGAGCGTGGCGTTCTGCCTGGTGCATGTCGGTTTGATGATCGTGCTGCGCATGGTTGCCTACCGGGCGCTGCTGGGCTGGCAGTACCACTTCGGTGACGACTGGCTGCGGCAACTGGGCTACGAATACCTCAAGGACATCCGCACCTATTTCCTGTTCCTGGCCACCATCGGCGGCTATCGGCTGCTGCTCCTGCGCTTGCAGGGCGAGGCCAGCCTCCTGGCCGAACCCGACGAGGGCCCGCCGGTCGAGCCAGTCGACCGCCCCGAACGCTTCCTGGTGCGCAAGCTCGGCAGGGAATTCCTTGTCGCCGCACGCGAGATCGAATGGCTGCAAGCCTCGGGCAACTACGTGAACCTGCATGTGCGCGGCCGCGACTATCCCCTGCGCGCCACCATGGCTGGCATCGAGGAGCGGCTCGATCCCACGCGCTTCGTGCGCGTGCATCGCAGCTATCTGGTGAACCTCGACTACCTCTCTGAAATGGAGCCGCTGGAAACCGGCGACGCGCGCCTGACCATGCGCGACGGCGCCACCTTGCCGTGCAGCCGACGCTTCCGCACCCAACTGCGCGAACGCTTCGGCGACACCCCCGTCAGCGCCTGAGACCTGTCACCTGTGGGAGCGCACCCTGTGCGCGACCCGGTCATGCCCAAAGCCACCCAGCTTGCGCCGCCACTCACCCTCGTTCCACTCTAAGCGCCTAACCGCAACAGGACCTTGCCCATGAACCAGCGCCTCCGCTTCGCCGCCACCACCTTCGGCACCGTGCTCATGCTTGCCGGCTGCTCCCAGTCGGGCGACCAGGCCCAGGCACCGCAACAGGCCCAGGCGCCGGCCGACGAATCCGCGGGCAAGCTCGACACCTATCGCCAGCTGCAGCGCATCGGCAACGACGAGATGGCGGTGACGATGGGCAATGAGATCCTCAAGCGCTATCCCAACACCGAGGCGGCCAAGGAAGTGCAGCAGAGCCTCCCGGCGATCGAACAGCGCTACAAGGAAAACAGCGAGAAGAACCGCCTCGCCGGCCTGTGGCTGTATCAGGTCTCGCCGATGCAGGGCGGCACGCAGTCCACCGCCACCATCTACACCAGCCAGCCTGCGGGCGAGGACCGCGTGCGACTGGTGCTGCGCCGTCATACCGAGTGGGGGCAGAATGCCTTCCTGTTCAATGGCGGCCCGCATGGCTTCGTGTGCAAGGGCGTGTGTTCGATCAAGGCCACCTTCGACGGCAAGCCCGGCAGCATCCCCGCGTTTGCGCCGACCACGGGTGAGCCGGCTTTGTTGTTCAAGGACGACAAGGGCTTCATCGCCCATCTGGAGAAGGCCAAGAAAATCACCATGGACGTGACCTTGCAGGACGGTGAGAAGAAGGTGACGCTGGTTTTTGAAACCGGTGGTTTCGACCCGGCCAAGTGGCAGCCAGTCAGCAAGTCGTCCGGCAAAAAGAAATAAGGTCCACGCGCTTGCGCGTCATGCGTTTGCAAGACCAGCACTGATGGAGATGAAAATCATGGCAGCCAAATCCCTACTTGCCGCCGTCGCGGTGATCGCAGCGCTCAGCGCCTGCACCCGCGTGGGCAAGGATTACACCTCGCGCATGCAAGCCCGCCAGCAGGCCTACGCCGCTGCCGCCGGCGCACCGGTCAGCAGTTTCCACTACTTCAGCCTGTGGTCGTGGGAGCCGTTGAGCGATACGGAATTGGCCGTCTATACGCGTTCGAACGAAGCGTGGCTGATCGATCTGGACGGCCGCTGCCGCAACCTCGAATTCACAAACCACATCGCCCTGACCTCGAGCGCCAGCGAAGTGTCGGCGAAGTTCGACCGCGTCATCACGGGTGGTGCCGATGCGCCGTGCTTCATCAAGCAGATCCGGCCGGTGGATATCAAGAAGCTGGATTCGCCGCAGCAGGGGAAGCCGAGGGAAGTGGAGGAGGCGGCGCGGCCGGCGAAGTGAGGGTGCCGTTCCGCTATTTGTAGGAGCGCACTTGTGCGCGACCAGCCGACGGAGCGGAGCACCCAGGCGCTACGGTCGCGCACAAGTGCGCTCCTACAAGGATTTCGCACGCTGTGGCGCCCATTCAATCTTGCGATCGCTCTTTGTGGGAGCGCACCCTGTGCGCGACAAGCCTACGGAGCGGTACACCCCAGCGTCGCTGTCGCGCACAGGGTGCGCTCCCACAGACGAGCCGGCACGACAAAGGGTGAGCTTCGAAGCCGGCGCGCAGCGAGTTCTTCTTTAAATCCTCGCCGCGCTGCGGTGTAACGAGCTCACCACTGCGTCCGCCCTGGCAACAAGCCTTTGAGCTCCATCTCGGTCAGGTTGCGCCACTGGCCCACCTTCAGGTGCCCAAGCTTCACGTTGATCACGCGCACGCGCCGTAACTGGGTCACGCGATAGCCAAACTCCGCAGCCATCAAACGAATCTGCCGGTTCAATCCCTGCGTGAGAATGATGCCGAAGCCGAACTTGGCGATCTTGCGCACCTTGCATGGCTTGGTCATCTGGCCGTGGATGCGTACGCCGCGCGCCATGCCTTTGAGGAATTCGTCGGTGATGGGCTTGTTTACGGCCACGAGGTATTCCTTCTCGTGGTTGTTCTCCGCGCGCAGGATTTCGTTGACGATATCGCCGTTGCTGGTGAGCAGGATCAGGCCTTCGGAATCCTTGTCGAGTCGGCCGATCGGGAAGATGCGTTCTTTGTGGTCGACGAAATCGACGATGTTGTCTTTCACCGTCTGGTCGGTGGTGCAGGTGACGCCGACCGGTTTGTTCAGGGCGATGTAGACGGCGCGCTTGGCTGCCGGCGTCGCTGCCAGCACGCGTGCCTTGACGATCTCGCCGTCCACGCACACTTCGTCGCCTTCCAGCGCCTTGGCGCCGGTGCTGACGACTTCACCGTTGATGGTGACGCGGCCGGCCAGCAGCAGCTCGTCCGCCTCGCGGCGGGAGCAGATGCCGGCTTCGCTGATGTATTTGTTGACGCGCATGGATGGATCTTTGGTTCCTTTTGTAGGAGCGCACTTGTGCGCGACAACCAGGCGAAGCGGTGCATCGCAACTCTGCGGTCGCGCACAAGTGCGCTCCTACAAGGTTTTCGCTATTACGAACGCAGGCCGATGCCGCGCTTGAGCAGGTGCAGCGCAACAGCCGCGAGGCCAACCACAAACACCAGCATCACCGCGAACGCCACGCCGATCTGCACGTCGCTCACGCCGAGTACGCCGAAGCGGAAGGCGTTCACCATGTAGAGGATCGGGTTGACCATCGAGATGCTGCGCCACGGTTCGCCCAGCAGGTCCACCGAATAGAACACGCCGCCGAGATAGGTGAGCGGGGTGAGCACGAAGGTGGGTACCAGGGCGATGTCGTCGAATTTCTTGGCGAATACCGCATTGACGAAGCCTGCCAGCGAAAACACCGTGGCACCGAGCAGCACCGAGAGGAAGGTAATGACGGGATGTGCCACGTGCAGGTCGGTGAAGAACAGCGCAATCAGCAAGACCAGCGCGCCGACGACCAGGCCGCGGGTGACTGCGCCGGTGACGTAGCCCAGCAGGATCACCCAGTTGGGCATGGGCGACACCAGCATTTCTTCCACGGCGCGGCTGAACTTGGCGCCGAAGAACGAGCTGGAGATATTGCCGTAGCTATTGGTGATGATGCTCATCATGACCAGGCCGGGCACGATGTACTGCATGTACGTGAAGCCGTGCATCTGGCCGATGCGGCTGCCGATCAGCTTGCCGAAGATGACGAAGTACAGCGTCATCGTGATCGCAGGCGGAATCAGCGTCTGCGTCCAGATGCGCATGATGCGCACGATTTCGCGTCGGACGATGGTGTTGAGTGCAACGAGGTTGCCCGTGCCGTTCATGCGGCCTTCTCCGTGGTGTCTTTTCGGCCGTTCTCGACGAGTCGCACGAACAGTTCTTCCAGACGATTGGTCTTGTTGCGCATCGAGGTCACCGTCATGCCGCGCTCGCTCAGGCCCGCGAACAGCGAGTTGAGATCATGCGAGCGGGACATTTCCGCCTCTACCGTGTGGTCGTCGACGCGGCGCAGGGTGATGCCGGGGATGTTGGGCAGGTCGGTCGGCGCGTCGCTCACGTCGAGCACGAAGGTTTCCACATCCAGCGAGGACAGCAGGCGCTTCATCGAGGTGTTCTCGATGATGGTGCCGTGGTCGATGATGGCGATGTTGCGGCAGAGCGTTTCCGCTTCTTCAAGGTAATGCGTGGTGAGGATCACCGTGGTGCCGGCGGCATTGATGCCACTGACGAACTGCCACATCGAACGGCGGATCTCGATATCCACGCCGGCGGTCGGTTCGTCGAGGATGAGCAGCTTGGGCTCGTTCATCATCGCGCGGGCGATCATCAGGCGACGCTTCATGCCGCCGGAGAGCATGCGTGCCTGATGGTGGGCCTTGTCCCACAGGCGCAGTTCCTTGAGGTACTTCTCGGCGCGCTCCATCGCGACCTTGCGCGGGATGCCGTAGAAGCCGGCCTCGTTCACGCAGATGTCGAAGGGCTTCTCGAACTGGTTGAAGTTGATTTCCTGCGGCACCAGGCCAATCAGCTGCATGGCCTTGCCGCGCTGCTTGTTGACCGAGACGCCGAACACCTTGGCGTCGCCGTCGGTGGCGTTCACCAGCGAGGACAGGATGCCGATCAGGGTGGATTTGCCGGCGCCGTTGGGGCCGAGCAGGGCGAAGAAATCGCCGGGCTGAACCGTGAGACTGATGCCTTTGAGGGCTTCGACGCCGTTGTTATAGGTCTTGCGCAGGTTTTCGACTACCAGCGCGGGTGTTGAAGAGGGGGACATGGGCTGCACCGAAGGGGCCAGCCTTCTATTATACGTGGCTTGCTCTCTCGCCCGGCCTCGGCCGACGCACGCACTGTTTCCCGGAAAACCCCATGGCAGATCATTTTCAGCTCCGTCTCGTCGACAGCACCATGCTGGCGCCCACCGTCAGGCACATGGCTTTCGAGCGCGCTGACGGCCAGCCGCTGGCCTTCACGCCGGGGCAATTCCTGCAGATCCACTTCAATTACGACGATGGCAGCGCCACCAAGCGCAGCTATTCGGTGGGTACGGTGGGCGATGGCTCCTCGCCGGTGCAGCGCATCGAAATTGCCGTGAGCTATGTGGAAGGCGGCGCCGCCACCAAGTTGCTGGGCGAGCTGCCGATCGGCGGCGAAATCAGCGCCAGCGGCCCCTACGGCCGCTTCTGCCTGCAGCCGAACGACAGCAATGGCCGTTATCTGCTGCTGGCCACCGGTACCGGTGTGACGCCGTATCGCGCCATGCTGCCCAAGATCACCGAGCTGGTGAAGCAGGGCCGCGAGGTGGTGCTGCTGTACGGCGCGCGCAACGAAACCGAGCTGCTGTACGGCGAGGAGTTCGAGGCCTTTGCCCAGGCTAACCCCGGCTTCACCTTCCATGGCTGCCTGAGCCGCCAGCCCCGCGAGGTGCCGCGTCCGAACGATCGCCCCGGCCACGTGCAGCAGGTGCTGGCCGAGCTGGCGCCCAGCGCCGAGCGGGACATCGCCTATCTTTGCGGCAACCCGAACATGGTCGATGCGGCGTTTACCGCCCTGAAGGATTTCGGCCTGCCGGTGGCGCATATCCGCCGCGAGAAGTACGTCTCCTCACGTTAAGTCGCGCAACCGATCCTAAACCGTTGCCCAACAAGACGCTCAAGTTCGGCTGAGACCGGCCGCTAACCGGATCAGCCCGGCGACGCCCTTCGCCACTGCCCAATCCGCCGTTCCACGGGTCGCCTTCCCGACACCCGCCAAAAGCGTGACGCAGTTCACGTTGCGAAGACCTGCGCGGGTTTTCGATATCAAGCGCAAGGGGCCCACGCCGATAGATCCCATCAGGTATCCCCAAAAAGGGGGTACGGGAAGGGGCGATTATGAAGGGCTGGATTCGCAAGACCTGGATGGGTTGCGTTGTCGCCGTGTCATTGGGTGTGCCGGTGGCCCACGCCGATGGGGGAACGATCACGTTCTCCGGAGCCGTGGTGGCGCCCACCTGTGCCGCCAGCAGCGAGAGCATGACCGCGATGTTGCCAGCGCAACAGGCGGCGACATCGCGTCGACGACTCGAATGCGGTGGCGATGGTTTGCCCGGCACTGCCTCGCATGCTTTTCCCTCGTCCTATACGTTGACGGTGGAGCCGCTGGAGTCGTCTTCCCTGAGCGCCGATCGTCTGATCGGGTACTTTTCCGGTTATGTGAAAGCGTCTGGCCATGCGGACGCTCGCATGAACTTGGTCACTCAAGCGTACGATTGATTTATCGGCGGCAACCCGCACCGCTTGAGTGCCAATTGCGCGCCATCGCTATTGATATGTCATGGTGAAAGTGGCCGTGGCTTTCACACTGCCTGCGCCCACAGCGCCCGTCGCGTAATACTGCGCGTAGTAGGGCAACGACAACGTACCGTTTGGCGCCGCGCCCAGCGACTTAGAGGTATTGAACGTCACCGGGTTGAACGTACCGTCCAGCAACTGCACGTTGACGTTGGCGGCTGTACCCGAATTGGCGATGGTGCCCGTGGCAACGCCGGCCGTGGACGGGATCATGGTGATCGATACGTTCGCGCCCGACTGGCACGTCAGGTTGATCTTGAACGGTGTACGACCCGCAACCGCGCCGTTGGTTTTCAGCGCCTGCGTGCTTACCGTGGGCAGCGTCACCGTGAGATTTGTGGAATCGGTATTGACCGAGCAGGCTTGCACGGCGATCGCCGCGGAGTT
This sequence comes from Dyella sp. 2YAF14, assembly GCF_052114725.1. NCBI lineage: Bacteria > Pseudomonadati > Pseudomonadota > Gammaproteobacteria > Lysobacterales > Rhodanobacteraceae > Dyella > Dyella sp. 2YAF14. The sequence continues at coordinate 78,120 of NZ_JBFRFH010000011.1, forward strand.
GAGCGTGAGCGTCGACAGTGGCCCCACGCTGTTCGTCGATCCGTAGATGTACCACCAGAACTGCGCGAGCTGGATCGACGACACCGTGCCTGCTGTCACGGCCCCCGTCTTCATGAATTGTCCGGTCAGCGTCACCGTGGTGGAGTTCTGGGCCTTCGTCATCGAGGCCGCCTCCCAACCCGGCGTGGATCCGGGGCCGCAACGCAGGCAACTGTTGTCTGACGCCTGCACTGGCGACGCCGTCAGTACGAGCGCGATGCCGGGAACGTTGGTTGCGAAACTGATGCCGCCACCGGCCGGAGGATCGGAAGCATCGCGCGGCGCAAGGTTGCCGACCTGGATGGTGGCCGTGTCCGAGGTCGCCAGGCCACTGCAAGTGAAGGTGATGCCGATGGTACCGGGCGTACCGAGTTTCGTGCCCACGGGCGTGCCCGTGGTGACCGTCACGCCGGCAACGCTGAGCGCTGCGCCGGCCGGACTGGCCGAGCAGGTCGCCGCCGCGGCATACCTCGGCATGAAGCCGAGGCAGGGCAGCACAAGCAGCAGCCAAACGGCGCGATGCGCAAACCGGCCCCGGTCATGATGTAACGGCGACATGTCGCAAACCTCCAGGAAATCAGAACACCTCCGTGACGCGCATTATTAGCGCATCGAAGGATTTCCCCTGCGACCGAATTATGGATAGCTGATTGTGAAAGTGGCCGTGGCATTCACCGTGCCGGCGGTGACGCCCGTCGTGACGGCGTAGTAGCGCGCGTAATAGGTTAGGTTGAGGGCGCCGGTAGGTGTCGTGCCGGCATCGGCAGCGGCGCCGAAGGTGATGGGATTGAACTTGCTGTCAACGAGTTGCACGCCGACGTTTTTCGCCGTACCAGTCGGTGTGATTACGCCAGTGGTTCCGTTCGGCTGTTTGTTCGTGTCGAACTGGATGGCGATGTCCTGGCCAGACGCGGCACTGGAGCAGCTCAGTCCGATATTGAACGCAGTGGCGCCGGCTGTGGCTCCAGCCACGTTGAACGCGGTATTGGAGACGGTGGGCAGCGTTACCGAGATGCTCGGCGTGGTGACCGTGCATGTGGGCGCCACGAACTTCACGTTGTTGGCCAGGACGAAGTCCTCTACGCGCAAAGTGTTGCGTGACCCCTGGTACTGCCAGAAGCCAACCGTTCCGGCGTTGAGCGTGGACCCGGCGGTGATAGGGGCGGTCTTGACCAACTGGATGGCCGACTGCACCGACAACGCGTACGTGCCCGAGGCGATGGTGTCGAAACCCCACGGGGGCAGGAACTTGCTGGAGTCGGGGTGCAGGATGCGATAACCCACGCCAGCGACACCCGTCGGATAGATCGTCGAGCTGCCGTTGGGCTGACCGCCGGGGAGAAGATTGATCACGCCGATTGTCGTTGTGCTTCCGCAGTCGACCGAGGAGGTCTTGGGACTGGGGTCGACCGCGGGCGAGGTGGCCAGCACCGTGCCTACCGGGGCACTGGGATCAAGGATGATCGTGGCCGGAAGCGTCATGTTGACCAGTTCCTTGTTGCCCGTCAGCGTGCACGAGGCGAACGACGTCATCGGCAGAAACGCGAGTGACAGCAGAACCAGGAGGGTCAATGCGGAACGAAGTTGGCTCATGACGCGTTTCCACTGGAAGCGATGGGCGAGCAGGTGGCGTCGATCGTTTCCAGGCCGTCCATCTTGGCGCTCTTCTTGTCGAATGGCTTGAGGTGATAAGAGAAGCCGCAGCTGATCGGTGAGCTGTCATCGAGCTTCCACTGCACGTTGAGGCGGCCTTCGTCCTTCGCACCGCGCACCAGCGCGCGACCGCCCTGGCCTACCACGCCGATGGGCTGGTTCTTTTCATCGACAATGTCGGCGCCAAACGGGATGGCCTTGCCGTCCGACTGGCGGATGCGCAGCAGCACCGTGCGGCCGTTTTCCGTCTTGAACTTGAGCATCACCACCGCGCCGGCGTGCGGAGCAACCTGGGCGCTGGTGGCTTCCAGCTGCACGTTCAGCGGGAGGCCCTTCGGATCGATCTGCACCGTGTTGAGGCCGTAAGGCGTCATGTACGGCACTAGTGCATAGCCGAAGCGGTCGATGCGGACGCCGGAGGAGTTGAGCACGCGCGCACCGGCGGCATCCTTGGCTTCGACAACGGCTACCGTGTCGCCCATCGGCAGGCCGAAGGTGACGCCGCCGGGGTGAACAACGACGGCGCCGGACACGCCAAGCGACGCCTGCGAATAGCCGTTGCCTGCACCCACGCTTCCGTTGAACTGTGCATAGGGGCTGCGGTAACCCGCGTAGACCGTACCGGCATTGCCACCGCTGCCACCGTCGCCCTGGCCGTTGTCGTGCGAGGCCGTGGCGCCGTAGCTGAACTGGTTGTCCACGCCCAGGGTCCCGTTGATCGTCGCCTGGTCCAGCGTATGGCCCGTGCTGTCGTGGGTGAGGTTGGCGCCGAAGTTCGGTGCATGCACGCTGTTGCCGAGCGGCAGCGTGAAGCTGGCGAAGATCTGGTTGCTCATGCGCGAGAACGCATCGCGGGTACGCGTGGCGGAGATCGTGTAGCTCAGGCGGCGGAACGTATTGTTGTAGCCGGCCTGGAACTGCACATCCGTGCCGTTGCGGTTCCAGTAGTCAATGGCCGAGCCGGTGACATAGATCGTGCCGCCGTGGTCGCCCAGGCGCTGGTTCAAGCTGATGTCGAAACGGCTGCGCTGGCGATCGAGCTGGCTGGTGTAGGTGCTGAAGTTGCCCTGGTTGCCCTGCAGCGCGCGGATCTGGTCCGGCGTGAGCAGGTTGGTCGTGGTGACACCGTCGATCGTGGTCTGCGTGGACGGGTCGACGTAGCGATAACCGTTGGCGATGTCGCGCATGGTCATCGCGTCGCGCAGGCCAAGGTATCCGCTGGTGGAGTAGCGGTAGGTGGCAACCGTCAGCGAGGTGTTCGTGTCCGGCAGCATCTTGCTGTAGCTCAGGCGCACGCTCTGGCCGTTCTGCGTGGACTGGCCCGGGATCTCCGTGCGTGCGTCGGTCAGGTCGAGCGCCAGTGCACCGTACTTGGTATTGAGTGCGGTGCCGATCTGCACCGCGCCGTAGCCATTCGTGCCGACCACGCCCGCGTAGCCGGTGAGCATGTTGGTGATGCCGCGCTGCAGGGTGGCCTCTACCAGCGCCGGATGTGCGTGAATCGAAGCGTCGTGCAGTTCGCCCGCGGCGACGGAGAAGCGCATCACGCCCGGACGCAGCAACTGCGGCACCGAGGCGTATGGCACGGCGAACGAACGCACACGCCCATCCGCTTCGGTCACGGTCACGGCCAGGTCGCCGCCGTAACCGGTGGCGTACAGGTCGCTGATGGTGAACGGGCCCGGTGCCACCGTGGTTTCGTACAGCACGATGCCGTTCTGGCGAACGGTTACCTTGGCATTGGTTTCGGCCACGCCGCGCACCGTCGGTGCGTAGCCACGCAGAGAATCGGGCAGCATGCGGTCGTCGGTGGTCAGCTGGACACCGCGGATACTCACCGCGTCGAACAGATCGCCACTCGTGTAGGAATCGCCGATGGTCAGCTGCGAGCGCATGGAAGGAATGTCACGGCGCACGTAGGTATCAATGTTCTGCCAGTGCGTGGTCGAGGGCGTGCCCGCGGCACCGCCCGACTGCATCACCACCGTGGAATCGTTGCGCAACTGCCAGCCAGCCAGATTCAGACCCGCATTGAGGCCCAGGAACGACGAGGTCTGCGTGACGCCGTTGCTGTGATTGCGGTAGCTGTTGAAGTTGTAGTTGAGCAGGGCGGCGTTGACGCCACGGTCCCAGTTCTCGGGGCTGACGTAGCCGCGCGCGCGGGTACCCAGCCAGGCTTGCGGGATGCTCACGTCCAGTCGCAGGTTCGGCTGATCGAAATTCATCGTGGCGGCGGGAATCAGGTCGCCGATTGCCACGCAGCTGCCCGCGTCGTTGGCCAGCTTCGCCTGCTGTTCGGCGCTGAGCTTCTGCATCGGCAGACCGAACTGCTCGAACATGGCCTTGGTCAGGCATGCGATGGCCGGCGCATCCGCCGAGGGCGAAGCGAAGCGCACGTCGGCGCGGCCCATCCAGGCGTTGTTGACGAAGATATCCGTGCGATACACGCCAGGCATCACCACGTTGCCGCGCTCGAAGCGCGAGAGGTCGTTCGTGTTGCTGCCGGCGCCGGAGAGCAGGCTGCGATCGAAGTTCGCATCGATCGCTGCCGATGCATCGGCACCGGAGGCGGCTGCGGCGGCAGCCGCATGGGAAGAAGCACTCAGGCCAAATAGCACGCCGGCGATAGCCACGCTCAGCACCACGCGGGCGCCGACGGCGAGGCCGTTGGTGCTCGTGCGGTGGCTATGGCAGGCGCGCAGATGAATCACGGCGACACCGTGCTCTTGTAGCTGTCGGCTGCGCCGTAATCATTGATGGCCGAGAACGACACGACACTACCGGCCGCCGGCTTCTGACTGTTGCCATGCAGCGGCAGGCGCAGGTCCGACAGCGGAGCGACCATGCCGATTTCGGCACCGACGTTGTTACCGCCACTGGCGACGGACAGTTCGGAGATCGTTACGTGGTAGGGCGTGGGGTTGTGCGCTTCAAGCGCAAAGCCCTTGCCGTCGGCCACGATCTTCCAGGTAAGCGCGCCCGGTGCCTTGAGCGGGTCGCCCTGCAGGCCGGTCGGACGGTAGAAAAGCTTCAGACGCGAACGCAGCGCCAGCTGCAGAAGATTCTGGCCTTCCGCTTGCGGGCCGGTGGGCTTGGGCGGCACTTCGAGCACGTTGAGCCAGAACAGCGATTCCCGGTCAGCCGGCAGCTGCTCATGGGTGAAGACAACGCGCAGGCTCTGTTCCTTCTTCGGCTCCATGCGGAACAGAGGAGGGGTGATCAGGAACGGCACATCGACTGACTCGGGCGTGGAATGCACGTCGCCGCGGTCGATCCAGGATTCCACCAGCACGGGGTGGTCGTTGTCGTTGGTCAGACGGACGGTGACTTCGCCGTCCTTCGCGGGGAACACCACGCGGGTGCCGCCGATCAACACATTGGCCTGGGCCTGGGGAGCGCTGAGACACAGGGCCATCAGGCCCGCGCCGATTGCGCAGACTAACTTCCTCATCGGGAATTACCTCAGTGGGATCAGGGCCGCTGATGTTGTCAGCGGGAGTGCGCCGGAGCCAGGTGGCTCCGGCGCGTGTTGCGACTTACTGGTAAAGCATCGTGAACTGGACGCTGGTGGCGACCGTACCGGCACCCGCAGCGGCGGTGGCGTAGTACTGGGCGTAGTAGTTCAGCGTGCCGGCGCCGCCGGTCAGCGTGGCCTGGGTCGAGTTCTGTGCGCCCGAAGCGCTGTTCAGCGCGATGGCCGAGAAATCAGCGCCATTGAGCAGCTGCACTTCAACGCCGGTGGCGGTGCCGGTGGCGTTCTTCAGGTTGCCGTCGCCCATCACGGTCGGACCCGGCTCGAAGAAGGTGGTGGCCTTCGTCAGCGAACCGCAGCCGGTCAGGGCGATGGAGAACGGGGTGCGGCCGGCAACAGCGGCTGCGGCATTCAGCGAGGTGGTCGACACGGTCGGCAGGGTCACGGCGATCGCGGCCGGGCTGTTGGCGCCGTTGATCTTGCAGGTCGAGGCGTTGATGTTGCCGCTGATGGTGATGGTGCCGTCGACGGCCGAGGCCGAGAAGGCAGCGGTGCCGAGGATGGCGGCCAGAGCGGCGGAAACCAGAATCTTCTTCATACGATGTCCTTTGATTGACGTAAGTTTTTGAGCAAGCAACGAGTCATGCGCTTTCGGACCAAATGGGACATCGCCCCCCGCAGCGCCTTTTAGGCTTCTGGCCCCCACCCCTCGGGTCGGTCTTCCAGTTCGCTTACCGCCCTCAAAGCAACCCCCGTGCCAACGACAGCGAGACGCTAAAAACCCCGCAATCTGCCGAAAGTGAGATGTAGTTGTTAAATGCAAGTGACGAATTTTGTGAGTCGAGCTGGGTCACATCCGACGCTATGGGCAGCTCAATGTGCAAATTGGGTCACATTTTCGGAGATGTCCGATGGCCAGGACCGTTAAGTTTTGCGCCGGGCCGGCCGATACAGGCCTCTGTGTAAAGCGTGCTTGACACGCCTCAGGGGCTGGACGTAGCCTGTGTCAAGTCAGCTTGACACTGGACTCAGGGCCTCTATGTCTCGCCTCACCTATCGGCAATACCAGCGGCGCACGCTGTTCGCGATCACCCTCTATACGGTGTTCATGCTGTCCGTCTGGCCGATCGTCCATACGGTCGGCAGCCTGCCCCTGAAGATCCTGCTCGCGCTGGCGCCGCTGCTTCCCATGTTCTACGTGCTGGCCCAGCTGGCCCGGCTTATCCGCGACAGCGATGAGCTGGAGCAGCGCACCCATCTGATCGCCTTGGGCGTGGCGACCGGGGTAACCGCGGCGCTGAGCTTGTTGGGTGGCTTCCTGTCGATTGCGCAGGTGCTGCCGCTGGATGGTTCGGTGCTGATCTGGGTCTTTCCACTGATGATGGCCAGCTACGGAATCACTCGCTGGTACGTGGCGCGCGCCTATGGGCATGACGCGGCCTGCACAGGCGAGAGCGGCCTCGCGCCGGCCGGTCGTCTGTTGCTGCTCGCCCTGATCACGGGCGTGGCAGCGCTTTACGCATGGCGACATGACTGGGACAGCTTCCGCATCGGGCTGTTGTGCGGCATGGCGGGCGCGTCGGCGGTGCTCGGGCTGCTGCTGGGCATGGCGCGCTGGCGCACGCGTGGGCTGCCCGATGACTAACCGGAATCGTCGTGCCCTGGTGGGCGTACCGTGAATAACCGTATCCGTGAACTGCGCGGCGAGCACGCCTGGTCGCAGGCCGACCTGGCCGATCGTCTGGATGTATCGCGCCAGACGGTGAACGCGATCGAGACAGGCAAGTACGATCCAAGTCTGCCGCTGGCCTTCAAGATTGCGCGGCTGTTTGGCCTTTCCATCGAATCGATCTTCGAACCGGAACCGCCGGTGACGCTACCGGCGATTTCGCGACATCCAATGGAGTGAGGGGAGTACACCCATGGCAAGCAAAGGACGAACCGCCTTTCGCCTAGGCATCGTGGTCATCGCACTGGCGATACTGGGCTGGAAGCAATTTCATCCGCAGGCGAGTGCAGGCGCGCAAGACACCGCCGCTTCCGCCGACACAACCCAGGCGCCCGCCAAAGCCGCTAAACCGCAGACGTGGACGCTGGGCTCGCTCACGCTCACGCCGTGCGAGCTGGGGGAGCCCAACAGCGGGCTTTCCACTGCCGCGTGGTGCGTACCGTTCGAAGTGCCCGAGAATCGCGACGATCCGAACAGCCGCAAGATCCACCTCAAGCTCGCGGTGATCCGCAGCAGTGCACAGGTCGCCAGCAAGGACATGCTGGTGATGCTGGCGGGCGGGCCGGGACAGGCGGCCACGGAATCGTGGCCGGGCGTGTCGACGGCCCTGCAGCCGCTGCTCGCGCATCGCCATGTGGCGCTGCTCGATCAGCGTGGCACCGGCGGCTCCAATCCGCTCACCTGCAAGGATGAAGGCGAGGGCACGGAAGGCGGCTCCGAAGATGTCGACGCCAGTCCTGAGCGGCAGAAGCAGGAAACCGAACGTTGCCTCAAGCAGCTCGACGGCAAGGCAGATCCTCGCTACTACACCACCACCATCGCCGCACAGGATCTGGAAGACGTGCGCAAGGCGCTGGGTTCGCCGACCTTTGATCTGGTCGGCGTGTCCTACGGCACGCGCATGGCGCAGCAGTACGCCATGCGTTATCCCCAGGCCGTGCGCAGCCTGGTGCTCGATGGCGTGGTGCCGAACGAACTGGTGCTCGGCGAAGACTTTGCCCGCAACCTCGACGATGCGCTCAAGGCGCAGTTCGCGCAGTGCACGGCCAACGAGGCCTGCCGCAAGCGTTTCAACGATCCGTACCAGACGCTGTTCCAGCTGCGCGACGCGCTGCGCGCCAATCCGCACAAGGTGAGCTTCCGCGATCCGCAAACCTATCAGAGCGTGCAGCGCACCCTCAGCGAATACTCGCTGGCCAGCGTCGTGCGCATGTTCGCCTATTCACCGCTCACGGCCGCACTGCTGCCGCTTTCCATCGATGCCGCGGCGCATGGCGACGTCGGCCCGCTGCTGGGGCAGGCCAAGCTGCTGTCGGGCGATCTTTCCGACACCATGAACGGCGGCATGCAGCTCGCGGTGATCTGCAGTGAGGATGCCGATCTGCTGACGCCGCGCGAAGAGGATGCGCACAGCATCCTGGGCACGCGCATGGTCGATACGCTGCGCAACACCTGTTCGGTGTGGCCCAAGGGTTCGCGGCCGGCCGATTTCCACGAGCCGCTGAAAACCGATACGCCGGTGCTGCTGTTCTCCGGCCAGTTCGATCCGGTCACGCCGCCGCGCTACGGCGACGAGGTGGCCAAGAACCTGCCCAACTCGCGCCACCTCGTGCTCGCCGGCCAGGGTCACAACGTGATCAACGCGGGCTGCGCGCCGCAGATCGTCAAGCACTTCATCGAAGACCTCAAGCCCAAGGTACTGGACACCACCTGTCTGGAGCGGATGCATCCCACGCCGACCTTCATCGACTTCAACGGAGCGACGCCATGATCGAGGTAAAGGATTTACACAAGGCGTTCGGCACCGTCAAAGCGGTGGATGGCGTCAGCTTCAAGGCTCGCGATGGCGAGATCACCGGCCTGCTCGGTCCCAACGGTGCAGGCAAGACCACCACGCTGCGCATGCTGTATACGCTGATGAAGCCCGATCGCGGCCAGGTGCTGGTGGACGGCATCGATGCCGCCAGCGACGCGCTTGCCGTGCGACGCCAGCTGGGCGTGCTGCCGGATGCACGCGGACTGTACAAGCGCCTCAGTGCGCGCGAAAACATCGATTATTTCGCTCGCTTGCACGGTCTGCCCGAGGACTTGATCGTCAGTCGCCGCGAGGCGCTGGTGAAGGCGTTGGAAATGAGCGACTTCGCCGATCGCCGTACCGAAGGATTCTCCCAGGGCCAGCGTGTGAAGACGGCGATCGGGCGCGCGCTGATCCACGATCCGCGCAATGTCATTCTCGATGAACCGACCAATGGCCTGGATGTGATGGCCACGCGAGCGCTGCGGCAGTTCATGCAGCAGCTGAAAAGCGAGGGGCGCTGCGTGCTGTTCTCCAGTCACATCATGCAGGAGGTGGCGGCGCTGTGCGATCGCATCGTGGTCATCGCCAACGGCCGCGTCGTGGCGGACGAATCGCCGGCTGCGCTGCGCGACCAGACAGGCGAGGCTAACCTCGAGGATGCCTTCGTGAAGATCATCGGCAGCGAAGAGGGCCTCGCCGCATGAACATGAAAACTATCACGCCGGTGGCACGCACGCGCGCCTTCCTCACCGTGTACATGAAGGAGGTGCGCGAGAACCTGCGCGACCGACGCACCATCATGAGTGCGTTCCTCACCGGTCCGCTGCTGGGGCCGATCATCATGGTGATGTTGCTCAACATCACTCTCAACCGTCAGCTGGACAAGGCCGAGAAGCCGCTGCCGGTGCCGGTGGCCGGGGCCGAGTACGCCCCCAACCTGATCAACGCCTTGAAGGCCGAAGGCATCGTACCCAAGCCGCCCATCGCCAATCCCGAACTGGCCGTGCGCAAGCAGGATGCCGATGTGGTGCTGCGCATTTCGCCCGACTATGCCACGGCGTGGCGCAAGGGCGAGGCCGTGCAGGTGGAGTTGATCTACGACTCCTCGCAACGCGATGCCAATGCTGCGGTGGATCGTTTGTCGCAAGTGGTCGAAACCTATGCACGCCAGCAGGGTGCGATGCGTCTGGTGTCGCGCGGACTTTCGCCGAGTACCGCGTGGCCGGTGGTTGCCGCCAAGCGCGACCAGGCCACGGCGCAGGCGCGTGCCGCACTGGTGTTTTCGATCCTGCCGTACTTCTTCGTGCTCACCGTGTTCATGGGCGGCATGTATCTGGCGATCGATCTCACTGCGGGCGAACGCGAGCGGCAATCGCTGGAACCGCTGTTCGCCAATCCGGTGGCGCGCTGGAAGATTCTTGCCGGCAAGCTGGCGGCCATCTGCACGTTCTCGGCGATCAGCCTGCTGATCAGCCTGTTGGCGTTCGCCGTGGTGGGCCGTTTCATTCCGACGGAAAAACTCGGCATGGAGCTGGATCTCGGCCTGCGCTTCAGCGGGCAGGTGTTGTTGCTGATGCTGCCGCTGATCGTGTTGCTGGCCGCGCTGCAGTCGATGGTGGCGGCATTCGCCAAGAGCTATCGCGAAGCGCAAACCTATGTTTCGCTGCTGATGTTCGTGCCGGTGCTGCCCAGCATCCTTCTGTCCACCATGCCCATCAAGGCACAGGAATGGATGTACGCCGTGCCGCTGCTCGGGCAGCACCTGGGCATCATGCAATTGCTGCGTGGCGATGGCGTCACGGCGGACCAGTTCGGCCTGTGCCTGGCGGGTAGCCTGGCCGCCTCCATTGTGGGGGTGCTGGCGACGGCGCATTTGTATCAGTCCGAGCGGCTGGCGATTTCGGGGTGAGGTAGGCGCTGTTTTTTAGCTCGTCATTCCGGCCTGCGCCGGAATGACGAAAATGGAGGTAGACGCGCGTAACTCGCCGCGCGCTACCATGGCGCTTTCCTTCTATCGAGAAAGCGCCATGCGTCGCCATCTGCTTGCCCTGAGTCTTATCGCCATCCTGGCCGGCTGCAGCTCGCACGATAGCAACGCGCCTGCCGGAGCTGCTTCCGCGCCCGCGCCGGCCAGCACCACGCCGACCGTGCCGCCGCCGTCCACGGATGCGGACATCGCCACCCAGGGCTTGGCCAACTACGCGTCGGTCAAGCTCACGGCGGATCTCTCCGGCTTCGACGACAAGCAGAAGCAGATGATCGCGCTGCTGATCGAGGCGGCCGATGTCACCAACGACATCTACTGGCAGCAATCGTGGGGCGACAAGGCTGCCTTGATGGCGCGCATTCCCGACGATGTCACGCGCCAGTACGCCCAGATCAACTACGGCCCATGGGATCGCTTGAACAACGACCAGCCCTTCGTCGCCGGCGTGGGTCCTCGCCCGCCGGGCGCCCAGTTCTATCCGGCTGACATGACCAAAGAGGAATTCGACAAGTCCGATCTCAAGGACAAGGCCGGCCTCTACACCGTGCTGCGTCGAAATGCCCAGAACGCACTGGCGGTGGTGCCTTATCACGAGGCCTACCAGGCCGACCTGCAGCGCGCCGCCGGACTGCTGCGCCAGGCGGCGGATCTGTCAGCCGACAAGGAATTCGCGGGCTATCTCAAGAAGCGCGCCGATGCCTTGCTCAGCGACGATTATCGCCCCAGCGATTTCGCCTGGATGTCGATGAAGAATAATCCGGTCGACATCGTGATCGGTCCCATCGAAACCTATGAGGACCAACTGTTCGGCTACAAGGCCAGCTACGAAAGCTATGTGCTGGTGAAGGACCAGGCGTGGAGCGCCAAGCTCGCGCGCTTCACCAAATACCTGCCCGAACTGCAGCGCGAGCTGCCGGTGGGCGACAAATACAAGGCCGAGAAGCCCGGCGCCGATGCCGATCTCAATGCCTACTTCGCCGTGTACTACGCGGGCGACGCCAACGTCGGCGCCAAGACCATCGCGATCAACCTGCCCAACGACGAAGAAGTGCAGCTGAAAAAGGGCACGCGTCGCCTGCAACTGGAAAACGTGATGCAGGCGAAGTTCGACAAGATCATGCTGCCGATCGCCAAGGCGTTGGTGGCAGACGATCAGCAGTCGCACCTCACCTTCGATGCCTTCTTCGAGAACACCATGTTCCATGAAGTCGCGCACGGCCTGGGCATCAAGAACACGCTCAACGGCAAGGGCATGGTGCGCACGGCCTTGAAGGACCAGGCATCGAGCTTCGAGGAAGGCAAGGCCGATATCCTCGGCCTCTATATGGTCAGCAAGCTCGCCGACAAGGGTGAGCTGGACAAGTCCAAGCTGATGGACAACTACGTCACCTTCCTCGCCGGCATCCTGCGCTCGGTGCGTTTTGGCGCCAGTGATGCGCACGCCAAGGCCAACATGGTGCGCTTCAATTTCTTCCAGCAGCAGGGTGCTTTCAGCCGTGACGCCACGACGGGGCGCTATCGCGTCGACTTCGACAAGATGACGGCTGCCATGAACGCGCTGTCCGCCAAATTGCTCACCATCCAGGGCGATGGTGATTACGATGCCGCCAAGCAGCTGACCGATCGCATGGGCAATGTCGACGCCGCGCTGGCTGGTGATCTGAAGCGGCTGGATCAGGCGAAGATTCCGGTGGATGTAACGTTTGAGCAGGGGTTGGAGACGTTGGGGCTGCAAAAACCCTGACGAACGCGACAACCTTGTAGGAGCGCACTTGTGCGCGAACACAACCCGCCCCATCGCCAGGTCGTTGTCTATTGCATGCCAGGCACGCCCCTACGAAAGGGCAGCGAAGGCCCCGCTATCCATCCCGCGCTGACGATGCAACCGTCCGCGCATGACCTCTCCTCCGGGACATCGAGCTCTGCGCGCGGGAAGAATTTCCCACCCGGGCCACATCTACCTCCTGACAACGGTGACGGCTTATCGCCGGCCGCTGTTCAAGAACAGCGAGCTGGCTAGATCCGCCTGTCGCTGCATCCATGAGCGGGAGAATTGGGGCGATGCGTCTCTGCTGTGCTGGGTGCTGATGCCGGATCACTGGCATGGACTCGTGCAGCTCGGGCATCGCGATTCGCTGCCAATGGTCATGAATCGCTTCAAGGCAGCCGTGGCGCGGCAATTGAATTGCACGCGGACTGCGGTCGTATGGGGGCGCGGCTACCATGACCGCGCGCTTCGTCATGAGGACGATATCAGGACGGTGGCGCGGTACATCGTTGCCAATCCCTTGCGCGCGGGCCTGGTGGATAGCGTGCTTGATTACCCCTATTGGAATTGCATCTGGCTGTAGCTCGCCATTCCCTCTGTAGGAGCGCACTTGTGCGCGATCGCAGCGCTGGGATGTATCGCTCCGCCGGGTTGTCGCGCACAAGTGCGCTCCTACAAGGGAGAGGGGGCTCTTACCGCGGTGCGATATCCCTCAGCACCATCTTCAACTCCCGGCCATCCGCCAATTTCAACGCCAACGGTGTGCCATCAGGTAGATGCATGCTCAGATCGCGCAGCGCGCCAAAGCTCATGCTCGCTGCCGCTTTTCCATTCGCTGCCACGATCGCGTCGCCCTTCTTGAGTCCAGCCTGCTGCGCGGGGCTGCCCGGCGTGACGTTGATGACGTTGAAGCGATCCGGATGGTCCTGGGATTTCTCAGCGCGAAAGCCCGCCATGCCGTAGTGCCACACGGGGACAGGGTCGCGTGGCATCAGCACCATCTGCTGGTGGCGGTAGTCGAAGTGCACGTTGTAGCGCGACAGGATGTCCTGGCCGATATTCCCTGCTTCGCTCGGGTTGCCTGTGGCGCCGGCGTCGTTGCGGGTGAGCATGGCGACGACGTTGTCCATGCGCTGCGTGCCGAGGGTGAACTCCTTGGCGTGGGCGATGTGTGCGGTGAAGAGGCCGCCGACGCCGCCGGTGGGTATCGGCAGGCCCTGCTCGTAGCGTGCCGCGATGCCGTTGCGTTGAGCCCACTGGGGGAAGGTGAGCACGTAGCCGGCGTTGCCGGTGTCGATGCCGAACATGCCGTTATGGCCGTCCTGATTGGCCTCCACCAGCGGCATGTCATCGGTGAAGCGCAGCGCCACGACGTCGCCTTGCTTGATCGGCGGTGCTTCGCCCAGGTCATACGGCTTGAGGTGCAGCTGATGGTGGTCGTAGTCGAACGTGATCGCAAAGCGCTCGAACATTTCCAGGCCGAGAATGCCGGCGATCGGCGCACCGTTGCCGCGCTCGTAGAAGCTGTAGGGGTAGGGCAGCACGGTATAGGTGAGATCGCGGATATGCGCGTTACCCAGACCAGTGTCATGCACCTTGGTATACGACGTACTCATCGTTCCTGATCCCGAGCCGCCGCTCACGCCCTGGCCCTGTGTCTGGAAACCCAGCTGTTTGGCCGCGTCGCTGGTGAGAATCGCATGGCCGCCGGTGTCGAGGATGAAGGGCATCGGCGCACGCCCGTCGATGCTCACATCGACGATCAGGATGCCTCCTTCGAGCTGCATGGGCGTCACCGCCTCCGTCGCACCGTTGACCATGGTGACGTCGCGGACCTTGCCATCGGGACGCTGCAGATCGGTTGTCGGAACATTGCTGAGTACGCGATAGCGTTCGACGGTATCCACGCTCTCGCCATCGGCATTGCCGGCGAGGTTGGCGCGCGAGCTGGCGATGCGGAAGGGTAGCGGCAGGCCGTCCACATCGCGGTAGTCGCTGTAGCGTTCGGTGGCGATCAGGAAGGAAGTCGCGTAGATCGCGCGATCCAGCCGATGCGTAGTGGCATCGATCCACAGCGTGACGAGACGCCCGCCGGCCGGCGTGGCTTCGATGCGCTGATAGGTGTGGCCGTTGTCCTGGGCGTCGGGCAGGTGATGGTATTGGACGGAGGAATCCGCATCGAGAAAGCCGTAGCGGCGCAGCCAGCTAGCGGTGACGTCGACGGTGCGTGCCTCATCCGAATCCAACGGATGAATCATGCCGGTGATGTCTTCGCGCCAGTGGCCTTGCGCATCGATGCCCTCGGCAGTGCCGAACACATCGTTGTGCATGCGCGTGAGGTAATGGCCGCTACGCAGGTCCACCGTGGCCTGCCAGGGGCCGGTCAGTCCGTCGCCTGCTTCGCGGCCTTCGGCCTGCAGTGCGGCGACGTGTTGCCAGCGGTCGCCACCGTGGGCCTGGCGCAGACTGGCAAGTACGGCGGCGCTGTCATCAGCGGGTGCAGCGAAAGCCTGGCTCAGCGCACCGGCGAGCAACAACACGAGCAGGGGACGGGCGCGATGCAGCATGGGGGACACTCCGTGGTCGGGTGTCGTCATGGTCCGTCGGTTGGCGCGCCCGGTCTAGGACGTGCGTGGCGTATCAGCACGTGCGTTGCGTTCTGTGCCGGTAGTCACGCGGCGTTTCACCGGTGAGGTGACGGAACACGCGAGCGAAATGACTCTGGTCGTTGAAGCCGGCCATGGCGGCCACTTCGGCGATGGAGCGCTGCGACTCGCCTAGCGCCTTGCGCGCGAGCGCGATGCGCAAGCCGCGCTGGTATTCGCCGATCGAGGTGCCCTTGGCCTGCTGAAAGCCGCGCGCGAGATGAGAGCGATGGACGCCTGCCAAAGCCGCCAGTTCCTGCAATGACGGCGTGGCGAGGGGGTCATCGTGCAGGCGATCCAGGACGCGCTGCAGCCAGGCGGGGCGTCGCTGGTCGTCAGCACGACAGGCGAGCGCCACCAGCTCCAACACGGCTGACGACAAAGCGAGCGCGGCGGCATCATCGGTCGCGCGCAATTCGCGTTCGATGCGGGCGAGCAGGCGATCCGCATCGGGCAGTCGCAGTTGGCGATGTTCGCCAAGCAGACGCGATACCCCGTCGCCGGCCATATCGTCGAGAAAGATGCTGATGCAGCGCGCGCCTTCGGGCCCGAAGCGATTGGCGTGTCGATGGCCCTGCGGATGCGTCAGAAGCGCGCCCGGTCGGCATTCGAGTTCCTGCTCGCCCGCTTGCTGGGTATAGCCGCCTGTAGCGACCAGGCACAGATACGCCTCGTCGTGCTCATGCCACGGCAAGGCGCTGCCGCCGGCATACGGCGTGGCGGACACCTGCAGGTCGCCGAGTTGCCGCAGCCGTTCGGGTTGACCGTAGTTGGCGCGTTGTAGATGTTGCATGGCGCCAGTCTAGACCGCTGCCGCGCCGGGGCATGTGCCGTCGGTCAGGCGTGCTCGCCGTCCAGATGCGCGTTCGCCCAGCGGGCGACGGCTTCGGGGTGTTCCAGCTGCAGATGGTGGCCGCCATCCAGATGCGTCACCGCGATATCGGCCACGCAGGCGGCGCGTGCCTGCATGCGGGGGCCGGGCAGGTAGGGCGTGTCGGGTCGGGCGAGCAGCAGCGCGGTGGGCGCTTCGATGCCGCGCAGGATGGCGCGCACCTGTTCTTCGGTGAGTCGGATGGAGGAGGGGCGATTGACTCGTGCATCGCTGCGCCAGTACCAGCCGTGCTCGCTCTTGTGCAGGCCACGCTCGACGATGGGACGCGCCTGATCGGCGGGCAGGCCACTGGCCATGGTGCGCGCGCTGATCGCCATGTCGATGGACGGGAACGAACGCAGCGAACGGCCGGTGGCCTCGCTCGCCATCGCATCGCGGAATTGGCGCAATGTGTGGTGACCATCGTCGGCGATCGGGCCCAGCCCTTCGATCAGCAGCAGTCGGTCGATGCGCTCCGGCTTGGCCGCGGCAACCATCGAACCGATGCCCGCGCCCAGCGAGTGGCCCATCAGGTGGCAACGCGTCAGTCCCAGCGCATCGATCGCGCCAAGCACCGAGCGCACGTAGTCGACCAGGTGATATTGCATGCCGGGCGGCAGATGATCGGAATGACCATGACCCGGCAGTTCGAGCGCAATCACCTGCCAGCGTTCGGCCAGCAGCGGAGCGAGTCGCGCATAGCTCCACGCATTGTCCAGCCAGCCGTGCAGGGCCAGCAGCGGCGGCGCTTGTTCGTCGCCCCACACCTGCGCGCTCAGGCGCAGATGCGGCAGCCGTACCTCGCGCTCGACCGGGGCTTTCATGCCGGCGTGCCGACGCGTGGGGCGAAGGCGGACCAGCCGCCGGTGTGGCGTCTCACCAGCGCGGCCAGGCTGTCGATCTGCTCGGGCGTGTCATTGAGCGCTGGGATGTAACGCAGTTCGCTGCCGCCGGCCTCGACGAAAAAATCGCGGTTCTGCATGGCGATTTCTTCCAGCGTCTCCAGGCAGTCCACGGCGAAACCCGGGCAGGCGACGTCGAGCCGCTTGATGCCGCTCGCCGCCAGCTCGCGCACGGTGGCGTCGGTATAGGGGTGCAGCCAGGACTCGCGTCCCACCCGCGACTGGTAGCTCACCAGCAGCTGCGGCTCCTCCAGCGCCAGTCGCTGTCGCAACGCGTGTGCGGTGGCCTGGCACTGGTCGAAGTAGGGATCGCCCTCGCGCACATAGCGCTCGGGAATGCCGTGGAAGGAGAGCAGCAACTTGTCGCCGCGACCGTGCGCCGCCCACCATTGCTCGATGCTGCGCGCCAGCGCTTCGATATGGCCCGGGTCGTCGTGATAGTCGTTGACCAGCCGCAGCTCGGGCGGCCAGCGCAACGACTGCATGGACTCGGCCACGGCGTCGATCACCGAGCCGGTGGAGGTGGCGGAATATTGGGGATACAACGGCAGTACTAACAGGTGACGCACGCCCTCGCGTTGCAGCCGCTCGATTTGCGCGGGCACCGAGGGCTGGCCATAACGCATCGCCAACGCCACGCGCACGGGTTCCGCACATGTCTCCGAAAGCTTGTCCTGCAGTCGCGCGGCCAGTGCCTCGCTGCCCACGCGCAGCGGCGAGCCCTGCGCCGTCCAGATGCGCTGGTAGGCGTGGGCCGAACGCGCAGGGCGCACACGCAGGATCACGCCGTGCAGGATCAGCCACCAGAGCCAGCGCGGATAGTCGATCACTCGGCGGTCGCCCAGGAACTGGGCGAGATACGGGCGCACCGCCTTGGCCGTGGGCGCCTCTGGTGTGCCCAGGTTCACCAACAGCACTGCAGCCTGAACGGGAAGGTCTCGGGAAGCGCCGGCAACGCCGGTATAGTCATCGCTGCGTGGCATCGTGGCTCAGACGGAAGAAATCCGCCGCAAGTCTGCCACAAGCCAAAGAAGCCGCCGTGGACATCATCGCCGCAGGCTGCCACCCCGAATTCAAGCCAAGGAGTCGTCCATGTTCAAAGCATCGCTGCACCGTCTGTTGCTCGCGTCCCTGGTTCTGTTGCTGCCGGCCATGGCCGCGCATGCGGAAGACCCGCCGCTGGTGCGCGCCCAGAACGCCGTGCGCGTGTTGAGCGACATCATGGAGGCGCCGGACAAGTCGATCCCGACCGACCTGCTCAAGCAAGCCAAGGCCATCGCCGTGATCCCTGACCTGCTCAAGGTGGGCTTCGTGTTCGGCGGCCGTCGCGGCGAGGGCCTGATCTCGGTGAAGGGGCCGGACGGCACCTGGTCCAACCCCAGCTTCATCACCATGACAGGCGGCAGCGTGGGCTTCCAGGCCGGCGCCTCGTCGACCGACGTGATCCTGGTGTTCCGTACCCAGCGCGGCGTGGACAGCATCGTCAACGGCAAATTCACGATCGGCGCGGACGCCGCCGCCGCGGCCGGCCCGGTGGGCCGTACGGCCCAGGCCTCCACCGACAGCGACTTCAAGGCCGAGATCTACTCCTATTCCCGCTCGCGCGGCCTGTTTGCGGGCGTGGCCCTGGACGGCTCGGCCCTGCGCATCGACTACGACGCCAACGAGGCCATTTACGGCAAGGGCATCACCCCGCGCCGCATCTTCGAGGGTGGCGTGGGCAACGTGCCGACCCAGGTGGTCGATTTCAGGGATCGCCTTGAGGAGTACACTCAGCGATGATAGGGAGCGGCGGCGCGACGGCGTGACAGTTTCGTTCCGCCGCTTACCATTCGAGGCCTGATTCTAATGAGCATCACCCATCTACTCATCCTGCTGGTCGTCGTCGTGCTGATCTTCGGCACCAAGAAGCTGCGCAATATCGGCGGCGACATCGGCGGCGCCGTCCGCGATTTCAAGAAGGGTTTGGATGGCGGCGACGAAGCCCCCAAGCCGAACGATCCGAACGCGACCCTGCGCGCCGATCCGCCGCCCGCTGGCCCCAGCCAGACGCAGAACCAGCACGACACCACCGAACCCAAGTAAGGCGGCTCGAGGGTCATGATCGAAATCAGCTTCGGCAAGCTGGTCTTGCTCGCGCTCGTCGCGCTGATCGTGCTTGGCCCGGAAAAGCTGCCGCATGCCGCTCGCACCGCGGGTGTGTTCCTGCGGCGCGTGCGTACCGGCTGGGACAGCGTGCGTGCGGAAGTGGAGCGCGAGCTGCAGGTGGAAGAGATCCGCCGCCAGGCGCGCGAAGTGGCCTCCAAAGCCGAAGCCGCCCAGGCCGAGCTGGACGAGACGTTGCGCAAGATGCGTCCTGAAGGCGTGCCGTCCAAACCGTCCGAGCCACCCGTTGCCGAGCCGGTAGCGGACGTGGCCGCCGCCACCGCCACCGCGACCAAGGAAGCTCCGCATGGCGGCGCCTGAGCTCGAAGGCCCCGGGGCCGATGACCTGGAACAAGGTCTCTTTTCGCATCTGATCGAACTGCGCTCGCGCCTGATGCGCGCGATCGTGACCGTGCTGCTGGTGCTTGGCGCCCTCGTGCCATTCGCCAACCGCTTGTACACGGAGCTGGCCGCGCCGCTGGTGTCGCGCCTGCCGCAGGGCGCCCATCTGATTGCCACCGAGGTGGCCAGTCCGTTCGTCACGCCGCTGAAGCTGGCCTTCTATGCGGCGCTGTTCATCAGCATGCCGATGATCGTCTACCAGCTGTGGGCCTTCGTGAGCCCCGGCCTGTACCGCAACGAGAAGCGACTGGCGCGCCCCCTGCTGGTGGCAGCGCTGTTCCTGTTTTATCTCGGCTGCGCCTTCGCGTATTTCCTGGTGCTGCCGGCGGCGTTCCGCTTCCTCACGGCGGTGACGCCGCAGGGCGTGGAAATGATGACCGACATCACGCACTACCTCGACTTCGTGATGTTGATGTTCTTCGCGTTTGGCCTGTGCTTCGAGGTGCCGGTGGCGGTGGTGATCCTCGCCGCGATCGGCGTGGTGAACCTGGAGCAGCTGCGCAACGGTCGTCGCTATGCCGTGGTCGGCGCGTTCGCCATTGCCGCCTTCATCACGCCGCCTGACATCACCTCGATGATCATGCTGGCCATTCCGATGTGCCTGCTCTATGAGCTGGGCATGCTGGCGGTACGCTGGTTGATCAAGCCCACCGACGCGCCAGCCACATGAGCGATGCCGCTGCCCGCGCTGCTCAACTGAAAGAGGCGCTGCAGCTGCAGCCGCACGTGGAAGGCGGCCACTATCGCCGCATCCATCCGCCCAAGGCGGGTGGCGACGGCGCCGGCGCCCGGCACGCATTGAGCGCGATCCACTACTTGCTCGAGGCGGGCGAATTCAGCCACTGGCATCGGGTCGATGCCGAGGAAGCCTGGCACTTCGTCGAAGGCGAACCGCTGGAGCTGCTGATCTACCACGCGGCCAACAAGCGCCTGGAGCGTTGCTGTCTCGGGCCGTTGGCGCCAGGCGTGGACACGCTGGCCGTCGTACCGGCCGGCGCCTGGCAGGCAGCTCGACCGCTCGGCCGTTACACCCTGGTGACTTGCCTGGTGGCGCCTGCGTTCGAATATGAGGGCTTTGAGATCCTCTCCGAGGACGCCACATTGGCTGGTCATCTGGCGGGCCTGGCTCCGGAAATTCCGCTGTCCTGAGCGGCCACGTGCGGTTGCTCGTCTTCGCGACGAAGAGAGCTTCGATCTACTTCCAAGACTGATCCGATGGTCTGCCTCGGATGGTCGCTCCATAGTTGCAGTTTGGGTCCGAAGGGCTGCGGACGTGATGTCCCGTGCCCGGTTGGGTCTGCAAGGAGTGGCTAGGCGTGAGCAAGTTCGTGAAAGCATCTCTGGTGGTGTTGGCGGTACTGATGATCCTGGGTGGCGCGGCGTTCGCCTGGACCCAGCACAGGATTGGAAGCAGCCTGGAATTCGCGGCGCGCGAATTGCCGCCTATCGCCGATCGAATCGGCGATGTATCGCGGGTGGAGAACATCCATTTGAGCGAATACGCGGCTCATTGCGCCATGGATGTGTGTGAGCGCTATGTCTCGCGTGTCGTGGGTTCGAAGGGCGCCCTGCTGATGGCGGCCGACGTGGCGCCTCAGGCGGCGGATCCAGACGATGAGGTCAGCCATATTGTCCTGTGCGAGGAGGATGGGGCGTTGATCGATCGCATGGGGGATGTGGGGGAGATCGCTGGCGGGTTGTACTGTTTGTAACGTTGTCGCGATCTGCCTCGCCCGTCGCGTCAGACGGGCACCCGGGCGGCAAGCGCTACATCACGAGCCAAACAACGCCCGCCGTTGCCGCGCGCCTCTTTTGTAGGAGCGCACTTGTGCGCGACCAGCCGACGGAGCGTTACACCCATGCGCTGCGGTCGCGCACAAGTGCGCTCCTACAAGGGATCGCGCAGGCCGGTACCGATCGGCTCTTTGTGGGAGCGCACCCTGTGCGCGACAAACCTACGGAGCGGTGCACCGCAGCGTGGCTGTCGCGCACAGGGTGCGCTCCCACAGACAAGCACGCGTGGCAAAGGGAATGCGGGACGACTAAAGCCGATGCGCAGCGAGGCCCGGCTTTAAGTCCTCAGCGACTCGGGCGCGTTGCGCAGCGCTTTGAAGTACCCCCTCTGTACCCTCGAAGGTTGTCCCACAACGACTCGCCTCGAGCGTTCGGGCTTATCCCAGCACCATGCTGCGGGTGTTATGGCGCAGGGATGAAAAGCGAAGGCGTCCCCGCACCGGGATGACGATCAAAACCGATCCACCCCGCACCGCCCAAAAAGAAAAGCCGCCTCAAACAAGGCGGCTCCTCCAGAACATCCACATCGTTCGCTCCACCCAGGAACAACCCTCACAGGTCATCCCCACAAACGATCAGCTAAGACGGATCAATGCTTGCTCGGCGCAGCCGTCGCCGGCACCGGCGCCGCATAGGGCCCGCGATTCAACGCCAACCCCTTCAACACATTCAACGCCTGCGACAACGCATAGTCCTGCGTCGCCAGCTTCGCATTCTCGGCGCTGCCGTCGTTGTCGATGTCCTTGCCCAGTTTCGAATCTTCGTTGGCAAGATGATTGGGCAGGTCGGCTTCCGAGCTCACCAGCACGGCGGCGCTGTCGGCCTTGTTCACCGCGAGGTCGGCGAGGGGGATATCGGGCTTGATGCCTTCGGCCTGGATCGAGGTGCCGTTGGGGGTGTAATAGCGGGCGGTGGTGATCTTCACCGCGTGTTCGTTGTCCAGCGGCAGTACCGTCTGCACGACGCCCTTGCCGAACGTGCGGCGGCCGACAATCAGCGCGCGGCGGTTGTCCTTGAGTGCGCCAGCCACGATTTCAGCGGCCGAGGCGGTGCCGTTGTCCACCAGTACGACCATGGGCGCGCCATTGAGCAAATCGCCGGCGTGCGCCTCGAAGCTGAGATTGGAATCCTGCAGGCGACCGCGCGTGGTGACGATGGTGCCGGCGTTGAGGAAATCATCGCTCACGCCCACCGCTGCCGTGAGCAGGCCGCCCGGATTGGAGCGCAGATCCAGGATGGCGCCCTTTTGCGTGCCGTTCTTGCGGATCAGCTCGCCGAGCTTCTTTTCCAGATCCGGCGCGGTGTCATCCTGGAATTGGCTGATGCGGATATAGGCGTAGCCGGGTTGGATCTCGCGCGTCTTGACGCTGGTGACCGAGATTTTCTCGCGCACCAGCGGCATGTCGATGGGCTTGTCGCTCTTCTCGTGCAGGATGGTGAGCGTCACCTTGCTGCCTGCATCGCCGCGCAGCGCCTTGAACATGTCGTCGATGTTCTCCGGGTCCACCACCTTGCCATCGACTTTCACGATGGTATCCCCCGGCTTGATGCCGGCGCGCGAGGCGGGTGTGTCGTCGATGGGGGCGATGATGCGCAGCGTGCCGTCGACCTGCAGCACTTCGATGCCGAGGCCGCCGTATTGGCCGGTGGTGTCCTCGCTCAGTTCGTCCAGGCCTGCCTTGTCCAGGTATTCGCTGTGCGGATCGAGGCCGCTGAGCATGCCGCTGATGGCGGCCTTCATCAGGGTCTTGTTGTCCACCGGCTCCACGTAGGCCTGACGAACAATTTCATAGACGCGGCTGAAGTTGCGCACGTCGTCGAGGTCTACGCGGTCGGGGGCGGACGAGGCCTTGGCCGGTGCGACGTCGGCGGCCTTCTTGGCGGGGCTGGCCGGGGTGGGCGCGGTCTGCGCCTGCACCAGCGGCGCCGCCAGCAGCAGGACGGCCAGGCTCAAGGTGGGAAACCGCATGGATGGGGGACTCCGGTATAGCCGTGGGGGCGTGCCCGGCAGCGGGCCGCGTTGCCGCTTTGACCGCCGGATGTCGCCAAAATTCAACATGGTACGCAGGTTAGCCTGCGACGCTGCGTAGGCGGCGTCAATCGTGGAATAGATCAGAACATCCCTGGATCAACCTTTCTTGCCCAGCCAGGTGCGCGGGTCCACCGGCTGGTTGTTCTGGCGCAGCTCGAAGTAGACGCCGGTATTGACCCCGGTGGGCGCGCTGGCCGTGCCCACGGCCTCGCCGGCAGTGATCTGGTCGCCCACGCCGTGCAGGACGGTCTCGTTGTTGCCGTACATGCTCATCCAGCCGCCGCCGTGGCTGACGATGACCAGCATCCCGTAGCCGCGCAGGAAGGCGGCATAGACCACCCGACCCGCTGCCACCGCGCGCACTTCGCTGCCGCCCGGCGCCTTGATCAGCACGCCGCTGCCGTAGCTGTTGACCACGCCGGCAGCGGGCCAGGGCAGGTTGCCGCGGATATTGGCCAGGCCCTTGCCGGCGGGCGGCGCGGCCTTGCCTTCGCTGGCCTTGGCGGCGCGTTCGGCCTCGCGGGCGGCCTCATCGATCGCCTTCTGAAGCGTGGCGACCAGCGAGTTCAGCGAGGCCTCGTTCTGCTTGAGGGCGGCCAGCTTGCCGGCCTGGTCCTTGTATTGGGCATCGGTCTCGGCCACCAGCTTGGCCTGGCTGGCGCGCTGTTGCTCCAATGCCTTGGCCTGGGTCTCGCGCTCGGCGCGCGCGGCCTGCAGGGCCTGTTGCTGGGCGGTGATCTCGGTTTCCAGGTCCTGCAGCTTGGCCAGGTCGCCCATCAGCTTCTGCACGCGGGCCACGCGGTCTTCCTGGAAATACTTCGAATAGGCCAGCGCCTGGGCGATGCGGGTTACGTCGTCGTCGCCCATCAGCAGGCGCAGGTCCGAGCCGCGCCCCAGGGCATAGGTGGCGCGCAGCAAGTCGGCGATGGCGGCGCGCTGGCCTTCGAGGTTCTTCTGCAGCTCGGCGCGCTGGGCCTGCAGGTCGGCCAGCTCCTTCTGCTTGGCTGAGAGCTGGGTGTCGGTCTCGCGCACGGCCTTGGCGGCCCCGGCCACGGCATTGGCCTGCTTGGCCAGCTCGGCGGTGGCGCTGTCGCGCTTGGCGGCGGTCTCGGCCTGTTCCTTGGCCAGCGCATCCATCTTGCTGTGCAGCTCCTGCAGCTTTTTCTGAGCCTCGGCCTGCTCGGCCTTGGTCTTGCTGTCCTGCAGGGCCCACGCCGGCTGGGCCGCGATGGCGAGGGCGAGCGCGCCGGTCACGGCGCAGGCAAGGGGGCGGGCACGACGGAGTGGTATTGGCATCGGGCGATTATCACAGAGCGCGATGACGGCGTGCGAGCGGGTCTGCATCGCCCGCTGGTCCCGGTCATGTGCTCTTCATCGCAAGGCCGGTGCGATCACTGGTATGCCCGCGACGATCGATCGGGTGTATGCGCACGCTGATACAAGTGCGTGCACCGGCAACAAGCAGCGACGACGTCATCGATGGATACATGGTGTCTTCGCGGTGCGCGCGATGTCTTGCCGACAAAAAAAGCTTCCAGTTGAAACTTTCATTTGGACGTAAAGATGTCTTTGACGCGACGCACCATATGTGCTTTAGTCGAGGCCACACTTATGGATGCGTGACAGCGGCGCCCTCGGCACCGTTGGGACGACGCGTCTCCCACCATCGGCCGGGGAGGCAAGATGGCGCAGGCAGGTCCAGCGACGCTATACGACGCTGCGTTCGAGCACGACAGCTGTGGGTTTGGTCTGGTCGCACAGATCGACGGTCGCGCGAGCGCATGGGTAGTGGACACCGCATTCAATGCGTTGGCCAAACTTTCCCACCGCGGCGGCGTGAATGCCGACGGCGTGAGCGGCGACGGCTGCGGCGTGCTCTTTCATCGTCCGCTGGGCTGGTTGAAAGCGCTTGCCGATGAAGCGGGCATCGCGTTGGGCGAGCGTTTCGCTGCGGGCGTGGTGTTCCTCGATCCGAAGGGCGATGACGCCGCGGCCTCTACGCTGGAAGACTATCTGCGCGAAGAAGGGCTGCACGTTGCCGGTTGGCGCGATGTGGCGGTGAATGCCGAGGCCTGCGGTCCCCTCGCTGCCGCAGCGAAGCCGCGCGTGCGCCAGGTCTTTGTGGAACCGGCGGCATCGATGGACGAGGGCGTGTTCGAGCGTGCGCTGTTCCGCGCGCGCCGTCGTGCCGAAGCGGCGCTTGCGGCCGACGAGCATTTCTATGTGGTGACGCTGTCCGCGCAAGTTATTGGCTACAAGGCAATGGCGGCGCCTGGTCGCCTGCGCGAAGTGTTCGCCGATCTCGTGCATCCGGCGCTGAGCGCGGATGCGGTGGTGTTCCACCAGCGCTTCTCCACCAACACCACGCCGCAATGGCGGCTCGCCCAGCCGTTCCGCCTGCTGGCGCACAACGGCGAGATCAACACCATCCGCGCCAATCGCCGCTGGATGCAGTCGCGCGAATCCATCCTGCATTCGCCGCTGGTCGACCTCTCCGATATCGGCCCGCTGGTACGCCAGACGGGCTCGGATTCGGAAAGCCTCGACAACGCGCTGGAAGTGCTGATCGCCGGCGGCCTCGATCTGCTTGCCGCGATGCGTGTGCTGGTGCCGCCGGCGTTTGCCGCGCGCGAGGGCATCGATGAAGACCTCGCTGCGTTCTACGAGTATTACGCGCTGCATAGCGAGCCGTGGGATGGCCCTGCAGGTCTGGTGATGTGCGATGGGCATTACGCTGCGTGCACGCTCGATCGCAACGGCCTGCGTCCCGCGCGCTGGGCGTTGTCGGCGGACAATCACCTCATTGTCGCCTCCGAAGCAGGCCTGTGGGATGTGCCGTCCTCGCAGGTTGTGGCCAAGGGCCGCCTCGCCCCCGGTGAAATGATTGCGGTGGATCTGCAGCAGCATCGCTTGCTGCGCGACGCCGACATCGACGATATCAACCGCAAGCGCGCACCGTTCCGCGACTGGCTACGTGCGGGAGTTAGTTATCTAGAGTCGGACCTGATCGATCCTTCGCTCGCTGCAGAGCCGCTGCCGGCCGACGAACTGCGCCGTTACCAGAAGCTCTACGGCCTCTCACGCGAAGAGCGCGAAACCGTGCTCAAGGCGATGGTGGAGCTGGAGCAGGAAGCGACTGGTTCGATGGGCGATGACACGCCCATCGCCGCCATGTCGCGCCAGGTGCGTCCGCTGTTCGATCGCTTCCGCCAGGGCTTTGCCCAGGTCACCAATCCGCCGATCGACCCGTTGCGCGAAAAGTTGGTGATGTCGCTGGTGACGCAGATCGGTCCGGAGAGCAATGTATTTGACCTCACGCCGGAGAACGCGAAGCAGATTCTGATCAATTCGCCGGTGCTTTCGCAGCGCAAGCTGCGGCAGTTGCTGGGACTGCCGCAGTTCGTGGGCACGCCACGCTTCGACTTGATGTATGCGCCCGAGGAAGGCCTCGAAGCCGCGCTGCAGCGCCTCTGCCGCGAGGTGGAGAAGGCGGTGCGCGAGGGCTGCCAGCTGGTTTTCCTAAGCGACCGCTATCCGCAGCAGGACTTGTTGCCGATCCATTCGCTGCTGGCGGTGGGTGCGGTGCATGCGCATCTGATCGATCAGGCTTTGCGTTGCCAGTGCAACATCCTGGTGGAAACGGCGACGCCGCGCGATCCGCATCAGTTCGCCTGTCTGCTCGGGTTTGGCGCGACCGCGATCTATCCGTGGCTGGCTTATCAGAGCCTGTTTGAGCTGGGTCGCGAAGGGCATATCGCCAGCGACCGTTTCGAGATCGGTCGCAGCTATCGCCGCGGCATCCGCAAAGGACTGCTGAAGATCCTGTCCAAGATGGGCATCTCCACCGTGGCCGGCTATCGCGGTGCGCAGCTGTTCGAGATCGTCGGTCTCGCCCCGAGCGTGGTGGCGTTGTGCTTCCCGGGCACGCCGTCGCGCATCGGCGGCGCGGGCTTTGCCGAACTGGAACACGACCAGCAGATCCTCGCTGCCGAAGCATGGAGCGATGCCTCGCCGTTGCGTGCGGGCGGCCTGTACAAGTTCGTGTACGGCGGCGAGTACCACATGTACAACCCGGACGTGATCGGTACGCTGCAAAAGGCCGTGCGCACGGGCAGTCAGGCCGACTATCGGAACTACGCAAACTTCGTCGACCATCGTCCGCCGTCGGCACTGCGTGACCTGCTGTCGCCGCAGCCGCTAGGCAATGCCGTGCCGATCGAGGAAGTGGAATCGGCGCAAAGCATCCTGCGTCGTTTCGATTCGGCCGGCATGTCGCTGGGTGCGTTGTCGCCCGAAGCGCACGAGGCGCTGGCCATCGCGATGAACAGGCTTGGTGCGCGCAGCAATTCCGGCGAAGGCGGCGAAGATCCGGCGCGTTACGGCACCGAGAAGACGTCCAAGATCAAGCAGGTCGCCTCGGGTCGCTTCGGCGTCACGCCGCAGTATCTGGTCAATGCCGAGGTGCTGCAGATCAAGATCGCGCAGGGCGCCAAGCCCGGTGAAGGCGGCCAGCTGCCGGGCCATAAGGTGGACAGCACGATCGCGCGACTGCGTTACGCCAAGCCCGGCATTGGCCTGATTTCGCCGCCGCCGCACCACGATATCTATTCGATCGAAGACCTAGCCGAACTGATCCACGACCTCAAGGAGGTCAATCCCGACGCGCTCGTGTCGGTCAAGCTGGTCAGTCACGCCGGCGTCGGCACGGTGGCGGCCGGCGTGGTGAAAGCCGGCGCAGATCTCATCACCATCAGCGGCCACGACGGCGGCACCGGTGCGAGCCCGCTCACCTCGATCAAGTACGCGGGCACGCCGTGGGAACTGGGACTGGCGGAAACGCAGCAGACCCTGCGCCGCAACGACTTGCGCGGCCGCGTGCGCCTGCAGACGGATGGTGGCCTCAAGACCGGTCTCGACGTGATCAAGGCGGCGATGCTGGGTGCGGAAAGCTTCGGCTTCGGCACCGGCCCGATGGTGGCGCTGGGTTGCAAGTACCTGCGCATCTGCCATCTCAACAACTGCGCCACCGGGGTGGCAACGCAACATCCGGTGCTGCGCAAGGAACACTTTATCGGCCTGCCCGAGATGGTGATGAATTACTTCGGTTTCCTCGCCGAGGACGTGCGTGCGCATCTGGCTTCGCTGGGCGCGCGCAGCCTGGATGACATCATCGGTCGCGCCGATCTGCTGGAACAGGTGGACGGCACCACGCCGGTGCAGCACAAGCTCGATCTTGCGCCGCTACTCGGCTCGGGAGCGCTGGCCGATAACGTGGACTTCGCCTGTACGCTGCCGCGCAATCCGATGCGCGATGACGCCGCACTGGCGACGCGCATCGATGAGGCGACGCGCGCGGTCGTGGCGAGCAAGGCAGGTGGCGAGTTCGCCTTCGAGATCGCCAATACCGATCGCGCCATTGGTGCGCGGCTGTCGGGCGAAGTGGCGCGCCTGCATGGCGACCACGGCATGGACGAAAGCCCGATCCTGCTGAAACTCAGCGGTGCCGCCGGGCAGAGTCTTGGCGCCTGGAACGCCGGCGGCGTGCATATCGACCTGGTGGGCGAGGCGAATGATGGCGTGGGCAAGGGCATGGCGGGCGGACGCATCGTGGTGCGTCCGCCAGCGGATTCGCCGTTTGCCAGTCACGATGCCTCCATCATCGGCAACACCTGTTTGTACGGTGCCACCGATGGCGAGTTGTTTGCGGCCGGTAGGGCCGGCGAACGATTCGCGGTGCGCAATTCCGGCGCGCTCGCCGTGGTCGAGGGCGCCGGCGATCACTGCTGCGAATACATGACGGGCGGCGTCGTCGCTGTGCTGGGCAAGGTGGGCCTGAACTTTGGCGCGGGCATGACCGGTGGTTTCGCCTATGTGCTCGATATCGAGCGCAGCTTCGTGGACTGCTACAACCACGAGCTGGTCGACATCCTGCGCATCTCGCCGGAAGGCATGGAGCATTACATGCAGCACCTACGTTCCCTGGTGTCACGTCATGTCGAGCTGACTGGCAGCGACTGGGGTCGTCGGATCCTGGCGGACTTCCGCGGCCTGCAATACAAGTTCTGGCTGGTCAAACCCAAGGCGGCAAGCCTGGCGGCATTGGCCGAAGAGCTGAGGAGCGCTGCATGAGCGCAGACTCCAAGACCTTCCAGTTCCTCAACGTGCAGCGACAGACGCCGCGCACGGTGCCGGTGTCGATCCGCGTGCTCGGCTATGGCGAGATCTCCGGCGATTTCGGCGCGTCGCAGGCGGGCACCCAGGCGGAGCGCTGCATCGATTGCGGCAATCCGTACTGCGAGCATGAGTGCCCGGTGCACAACTACATTCCGAACTGGTTGAAGCTGGTGCAGGACGGTCGCCTGATGGAAGCGGCGACCTTGATGCACGAAACCAATCCGTTGCCGGAAATCTGCGGACGCGTCTGCCCGCAGGATCGTCTGTGCGAGGGCGCGTGCACGCTGGAGCAGACCGCGTTCGGTGCGGTCACCATCGGCAGCATCGAACGCTGGGTGACCGACGAAGCGTTGCGCCAAGGCTGGAAGCCGGATCTCTCCGCCGTGCGCGAGACCGGCAAGCGCGTGGCCATCATCGGCGCCGGACCGGCCGGCCTCTCCTGTGCGGATCGACTGCGCCGCGCCGGCATCGCCGCCGATGTGTACGACCGCCAGAGCGAAATCGGCGGCCTGCTCACGTTCGGCATCCCGCCCTTCAAGCTCGACAAGAGTGTGGTGCGCACGCGTCGCCAATTGCTGGAAGGCATGGGCGTGCGCTTTCTGCTCAACCGCGAGGTGGGGCGCGATATCGAGTTCGGTCAGTTGCTGGACGAATACGACGCGGTCTTCGTCGGCACC
Source organism: Dyella sp. 2YAF14 (assembly GCF_052114725.1). Classification (NCBI taxonomy): domain Bacteria; kingdom Pseudomonadati; phylum Pseudomonadota; class Gammaproteobacteria; order Lysobacterales; family Rhodanobacteraceae; genus Dyella; species Dyella sp. 2YAF14. The sequence goes on from NZ_JBFRFH010000011.1 coordinate 108,208, forward strand.
GGTGCGTACACCTATGTCGATGCGCAACTGCCGGGCCGCGAGCTGCATGGTGTGCACGATGCACTGCCGTTCCTGATCGCCAACACGGAACGCCTGCTGCGCGATGGCGCGGTCTCGCCGGCCTTCGATTTCCGCGGCAAGCACGTCGTCGTGCTCGGTGGCGGCGATACCGGGATGGACTGCAATCGCACGGCGATCCGCCTTGGCGCCGCCAGCGTGACCTGCGTGTATCGCCGCGACGAGGCGAACATGCCCGGCTCGGCGCGCGAGGTGAACTACAGCCGCGAGGAAGGCGTGAACTTCCTGTTCCAGCGCCAGCCGCTGGAGATATTGGGCGGCGCGCGCGGCAATGTGCGCGGCGTGCGCGTAGTGGAAACGGCGTTGCTCGATGACGGCGATGGGCGCATGCGTCCGCAGAACGTGCCGGGCACGGAGTATGTGATCGACGCCGACGTGGTGATCCAGTCGTTCGGTTTCCTGCCCAGTCCGCCCGATTGGCTGCGCACGCATGGCGTGGCGCTGGACAGGACCGGCCGCGTGATCACCGGCGCGAACGGTGCGCTGCCGCTGCAAACCAGTCATCCGCAGATTTTTGCCGGGGGCGACAATGTGCGTGGCGCGGATCTGGTGGTGCGTGCCGTGTACGACGGCCGAGAAGCTGCCGGATCGATCGTCTGTCTGTTGCAGCAGGTCGATGCGCCGGCGCTCGCGCACGCCTGACCATTAACCCCTCACCCCCCACCTGTGGGAGCGCACCCTGTGCGCGACGCCCGTTGCCTCGGGGCAATGTCAGTCGCGCGCAGGGTGCGCTCCCACAGGGAAGGGTGCATCGGCACGGCATCGATGTAGCGCAGCGCAACACCCCAATGCGACACTGCGCGGCGACCTCGTCACGGAACAGCACTCATGCGCCTCGGCCTAGCCGCCAACCAGCTGCACCACGCCCACGCCAACGCCGCGCTGTTCCGCTGGCTGCATGCGTGCGAGGCGGGCATCCGCGAACTGGAATTGGGCCTGCATGCGGTGGGACGCACCTACGATGCGATTCATCGCGCCGGTTACCTGGAGCGCTATCTTCCGCTGCGGCGCTATCCCTATGGCCGCGAAGGCGGCCTGATGAAGCTGGTGGCCGAGGTCGTAGGTCTGGGCGATGAGCGCGTGCTCGATGGCGCCATCTACCTGATCGATCCGGTCGACCCGTCTTCGATTTTTCCCGAGGCGATCGCGCTCAAGCGCCAGTGCGTGATCCACGGCAAGCCCTTTATTTCCACCGTCGCCACGGCACGCGACTGGATCGAGATGGAGCGCATCCACGCGGGACTTCTGCCTGACCCCGGCGCCCAGATATTTCACGATCTCCAATCGCAGACGCTGGCGCTGATTGCACATGACGCCATGAAGCCGCAGATGCTGGCCTATGCCGCCGAACACTTCGACGTGCTGTCGCGCTTTGTGCATCGCGTGGCTACCGGCACCACCGGCCAGCGCCTCAATGAACTGGCGTGGAGCCGCGGCTGGCCGCAGGACCAGGCATGGGTGGAGCGTTACCAGAGCGGCCCACTGGGCGGCGACGCGCAGATTGCCGATCTGGTGCTCGAACGCCGCTGCCAGCGCGCGATCTTTTTTGAAGACCCGCACGTGGCACGCCAGCATGAAGCCGACATCCAGCTGCTCGAGCGTGCTGTCACCACGCGAACCGACGACGCAGTCTGCATGACCACACCCAAGGTCGCAGCGCGCTGGGCCGCCGCCGTGGAGCGGCGAGCGAGCCGCTGATCGGTGAGGGGTGCATACTGGCGCACTCGTCGCGTCGTGATCGTGGAGCAGGTATTCCCATGTGCGTGATTGCATTCGCCTGGCAGGCGCATCCGCGCTGGCGGCTTGTTCTGATCGGCAACCGCGATGAATTCCATGCGCGTCCCAGCTTGCCGCTGGCGCGCTGGGAACAGCCGTCCATCGTCGCCGGAAAGGATCTGGAAGCCGGGGGCACCTGGCTGGGCGTGGCCGACGACGGACGCTGCAGCGTGGTGACCAATGTGCGCGATCCGCGCGACCCGCAGTTGGGACGATCCCGCGGCCTGCTCGCGCTCGACTATCTCGCCGGCCGCGACGATGCCGTAGCCCACGCCGCGTCGCTGCTGCACACAGCGGCCGACTATCGGCCGTTCAATCTGCTGACGTTCGACGCCACCCACGCGTTCTATATCGGCAACCGTCCGGATTCGCGCGCGCAAGCGGTGCAACCCGGCGTGCATGGGCTGTCCAATGCCGACTTCAATACACCGTGGCCGAAGACGCGCGCCTTGATGGATCATTTGAGCGCGTGGATAGCGGCGGGGCAGGATGATGAATTCGCGCCGCTGTTTGCCGCGCTGGCCGATCCGCATGTGTATCCGGATGATCAGCTGCCTGATACCGGTGTTGGCGTGGAACGCGAGCGCTGGCTGTCGTCGGCCTTCATCCGCGGTGATCGCTATGGCACGCGTGCCAGCACCGTGGTGGCGATCGGCCACGACGGGCGCGGTCTAGTAGTGGAGCGGCGGTTTGGTCCGAATGGAAGCGACGAGGGCGAGACTGCGGTTCCGTTCTAGCCACTCTCTGTGGGAGCGCACCCTGTGCGCGACGGCCACGCCTGGGTGCATTGCTCCGTTGGATTGTCGCGCACAGGGTGCGCTCCCACACACACAGCGCGGCGTCGTTACTCGCCCGATTTCTCGGGAAACTCGCCGTCTACGTAATACCAGCGCCCTTGCTCCCGCACGAAGCGGCTGACCTCATGCATGCGTTGTGCCTTGCCGCCGCCCAGGCGAAGACGGGCGACAAATTCGACGACCGCCTGATCGCCGTCGCTCTCATGCCGCTTGATGGCCAGACCCAGCCACGTCGGCGCCGGTTGCTGCGCACTGAGCTTGAGATGGGCGGGGCGCGTACTGGGGTGCCAGGTGGCCAGCAGATAGTCTTCGCGCTTGAGCACGTAGGCACTGTAACGCGAGCGCATCAGTTGTTCGGCAGTAGTGGCCGCGGCACCCTCATGAAGCAGGCCGCAGCAGCGCGCATAGCCGTCGTTGTTGCCGCAGGGGCAGGGCGTGAGCGTGTCGATGGCTTGGACGTAAGGGCGCATGGCGTGGGGCGGGCGCGAGCAGGGGCGCCCTCTGATGCGCATCCTGACGCGATCGCGGCAAAAATGCCAATGATTGGACGGCCAATCCGTTCAGCGGGCGCGCCGCCAGATGCGCAGGCGATTATTGGCCGGCATGGCGACGTCGTCGATCAGCTCGAAGCCGGCGATCTCGGCCAGCGCATCCACCGCTTCGGCATCACGGATGCGCATATGGCTGCCGCGCTCCTGCAGCCAGTCGTCGAACGCGGCGTTGCTCTGGCTGGTGTAGTGGCCGTCGTAGTTGAACGGACCGTAGATCGCCAGCGTCGCGTCGTCCGTGGTTACCTCAGGCAGACGCGAGAACAGCAGCTCCACTTCGTCCCAGCTCATGATGTGCAAGGTGTTGGCGCTGAACACGGCGTCATAGCGACGGGGCGGCCACGGCCCATTCACATCCAGCACCAAGGGAGCGGGTGTATTGGGAAGCTGCGCCTCGTCCAGCCATAGCCGGATGCCGGGCAGGTACTCGCTGCGATCCGTGCATTGCCACAGCAGATCTGGCATGGCCGATGCAAAGTGGATCGCATGCTGTCCGGTGCCGCTGCCGATCTCCAACACCTGCCGGCAGCCGGCGAAATGCGTGCGCAATACCTCGAGGATGGGGGCGCGATTGCGCTCGCAGGAGGGCGCGTTGGGTTTATCCACTCAGGCGGGCCGCCCGCGCAGCACGCGAGCGGGCAGCATCAACATGGCGCCCAGGAAGGCGAATACGGCGCCCACGGTGATGCCCACCAGGCGAAACGGCAGCGCAATCAGCCACACGATGGGATAGAGCACGAGCGCCAGCAGCGCGAGCGGCCAGCAGAACACCAGCAGCAACAGCCAAAGCAGGAAGGCAACCATGGCCCGATCCTCATGCCGAAAACAGCGCCACTCTAGCTCAGCCCGCCTGGGCGGCGTAGATGACTAGTTTCACCCCATGGGATTCACGCCGATCAGCCATGTGTGCAGCCACCAGGCGAATACGAACCAGCCCACCACGCCGGCCACCACGGTGATGATGTCGCCCTTGGCCGTGCCGGCCGGGTAAACCACGCCCGCGGCGCGATCGCGGCGGCGCGCGCTGACGAAATCCACGATGGCCCACAGCAGAAAGGCGCCGAACAACACGACGTCATGCAACATGCCGGTCGCCAGCAGATGGCCGAACGCCCAGACCTTCACGCCCGCCAGCATCGGATGGCCGAGCTTGGCCTTGAAGTGATTGGCCGGCACGTAGGCTGCCGCGACCAGCACAAAGGCCAGCAAAGTGAAAAGCGCGTTGAGATGGCGCAGCCACAGCGGCGGCACGTAGAGCAGTACGGGCTGCTGTCGCGCCAGGCCAAAGCCCATCACGATCAGCACGAAACCGATGATCGATACGACGGAATAAAGCCCCTTCCAGCGCATCTCGCCCAGCTGCGCGCGACGTTGCGTGCGCCATGGGTCGGCAAAAATGCGCAGGGAGTGGACGCCGAGGAACAACACCAGGCCGAGGATGAGCAGTGCCATGCGGATCACCTAGACGGGCGGAGTGTTCCGATCATGGCACGCATCGAGGGCCGGCCGCATGCGCCGAAGGTTGAGCTGTCAGCCGCCCTGCTGGACGACGCAGGCGACGAGCGCCACCGAGCCCTCATGCAACTCAATGGGACTGGTATCGGGCTGCCACGCGTCGCCCGCACTCAACGGCCCGTCCAGCGTGTCCGCCGTGCCGCGGGCGAGGTAAACCAGGATGCCCTCGGGCGGCATCACGTGACTGCAGAGTCCGGCAATCACCTCGATGCGACCGCTGGCCGCCGCACGCCGCACCATCAGATTGAAATCGCGCGTGGCACCGCCGGCCATCGCCACATCCACCTGTGCTTCGCCGGCAAAAGCAAACGGCTCCAGTGGCGTGGTCAGCGCGTGTTGCTGCTTGCCATCCAGCGTCATGGTGAAGCCGTCGCCATCGAGCAGCACGATCTGGCGGTCGATACCGGGAAAGATGGAGAACGGCGCGGCGCTGTTCACCTCGGCCACGCTGATGCGCCAGATGAAATCATCGCTGCCGGCATCGGCCGGAAAGCGGGCGATTTCACGCGTGACACCCATGCCGTTCTTCCACGGCTGGGGTTTCATGTCGGCGGCACGAAGGATGCGGAAACTCATGCAACTTTCTCGATGACACGGGTAAACGGAGGCAGCGCGCGCAGCATGCGCTCGCCGTAACGCTTGAGCACCACGCGGCGGTCGAGCAGCACGATGCGGCCGCGGTCGGTTTCGGTGCGGATCAGGCGGCCGCAATATTGCGTGAGCTGCCGCGTCGCTTCCGGCACGGTGACTTCGATAAAAGGATTGCGGCCGCGCGATTCCAGCCATTCGGCGTAGGTCGCACCCACCGGATCGGTCGGCACGGCGAACGGCAGCTGCGTGATCACCACCGTTTCGCACAGCTTGCCGGGCAGGTCGAGACCTTCGCCGAACGAGGCCAGGCCAAACAGCGTGCTGCCCTTGCCGGCTTCGACGTCGACGATGTGCTCGGCGACCAATTGCGCCTTGCCCAGCGAGCCCTGCGCGCGCACCTTGCGTACGAATTCGATGGGCAGTTTCTGCAGCACGCGGTCGAGTTTGACGCGTGAGGTGAACAGCACGAGGTTGCCGGCGCTCCAGTCCAGATGCTCGGCAAGCCAGTCGCAGATTTCCTGCACGTGTTCCTCGCGAGCATCGGGCAGCGAGCGCATCGCCGGCACTTCCAGGCGTGCCTGCATGGCCAGGTCGAACGGCGAAGGCAGGCTCAGTGTCACCGCATCGTCGGGCAAGCCCACCGAGTCGGCAAAACCGCGGAAATTGCCGCCCGCGCTCAGCGTCGCCGAGGTCATCACCACGCCGCTAGCATTGCCCCACAGCACGCTGCGCAGCAGACCACCGGCGGACACCGACGAGGCATGGCAGACCAGCTGCTGGTCGCCGCTCAGCGTGACCCAGCGGGCGAGCGGCGGCGCGTTGTCGCCATCGGTCGCCGACCACGCGCGCCAGGTGCGCACCTGGCGGTCGATGCGCTCCAGCGCCATGCCCAGTTCGCGCGACAGCGCTTCATGGGTGGGGCCGGTCTCGGTCATCTCCAGCACGGCGCGGCGCACGGCGCCGACCCAGCGTTCGATCTCGCCGGTGAAGACATACAGTGCGCGCGCGTGTTCCACCCAGGCCTCGGGCAACTGACCGAGCGAGCCGCGGTACATCGGCTCCTGATCGTCGGGCGACGGCAGCCAGCTCAGGCGGATCTCGCGCTCCAGTTCCTCCAGGCCATTGCTGAGGTCCTGCAGCTTCTGGTCGCCGGCGTCGAGCGAGAGCTTGCCGATCACTTCCTTGTCGGTCAGCGAATAGGCGGCGTGGGTCTGCCGGCCCAGACGGCTCAGCTGGCGCACCGCCACGTTCATGTAGACCTCGGCCGCACCGCGATCGATCGCCTTGGCCGGCACGTGGTGGCCTTCGTCGAAGATGTAGAGCGTTTCATCGGGCTTGGGCAGGATCACGCCACCGAAACCGTCTTCTTCGCGCGGCATGGTGAGATCGGCCAGCACCAGATCCTGGTTGGCCACGATGATCTCCGCATCGCCCACCGCGCGGCGCGCGGCAAAGAACGGACACTGCATGAAATGCGCGCACTTGCGGCTGGTGCAGCCGCCGGCGCTGGTGGTGATCATCGGACGCAGCACGTCGCTGATGGGTTCGGGCGCCACGTCGATGTCGCCGTCCCACTCGTGCCGGTCGAACAAGTCCATCAGCTTGGTCAGCGCTTTCTTGTCGCGCTCCTGCGGCGGCTTGCTCCACAGCGCGAGATCGGCATCGAAACCCAGGCCCATCTGCGCGGTTTCATTGAGGCTGTTGCTCGCCATCGCCAGATTGCGCGGACACAGGTAACGTCCGCGGCCCTTGGCCAGGGCCACCTTGGCCTCGGTGCCATTGAGCTTGAGATAGAGCGGAATATCGCGCTGGACCAGCTGTTCCTGCAGCGCCACGGTGGCGGTGGCGATCAGCAGCTTCTTCTTCTGCGCCCGCGCCACTTCGACGCCGGCGATCAGATAAGCCATCGATTTGCCGGTGCCGGTGGGCGCCTCGATCACCGCGGCGCCACCTTCCTGTGCCAGCGCCTTGGCCACCTCGGCGATCATCTTTCCTTGTGACGCGCGGGCGCGAAAGCCGGGCAGGCCTTCCTTGAGGCGCGTATAGGAAGCGCGGATCGCGTCTTTGGTGGTATCGGTCAGCATCGGGCGGGTCGGGCGCGAAACGGCGCGTCGGAGGCGCATTCTCGCATGCCCGCACCGGCCCTGCCGGCCCGCTCATGGGCTGCCCGAAAAGCGCCCAAAAAAGAAGCGGATGGCCGTGGCCACCCGCTCACTCTCCACCAGGTTGGAATGCCCCAGCGCTTCCGGGCTGCTGAACGACTGGATATCCAGCTCCCGGAAGCGCGGCCCGCGTCGCCGCGAGCCCATGCACCATCCGTAGGCAGGTGGGGCGAGGGGTATTTTCGCGGGCCGGGCGATGCGGGGCTACGGGATGCGTCTGAAACAGCGCTTAGTCAGCGGTGGCGTTGATGCTCGTTGCCACCGCTTCGGCCACGCGTATCCCATCCACCGCCGCGGAAAGAATGCCGCCTGCATAACCGGCGCCTTCGCCGGCCGGGTAGAGGCCGCGTGTGTTGAGGCTCTGGTAATCCTCGCCACGACGGATGCGCACGGGTGAAGACGTGCGCGTTTCCACGCCGGTGAGCACGGCGTCATGCATGGCGTAGCCCTTGATCTGGCGATCGAACGCCGGCAGCGCTTCGCGGATCGCTTCGATGGCGTAGTCGGGCAGCAAGTCGGCAAGGTCGGTGAGGTGCACGCCGGGTTTGTAGGAAGGCTGCACGTTGCCGAATTCGGTCGATGCCTTGCCCTTGATGAAGTCGCCGACCAGCTGGCCTGGCGCGCTGTAATCGCGGCCGCCCATGTCATACGCTCGTGATTCGAGGGCGCGTTGCAGGGCAATGCCGGCCAGCGGACTGCCGCTGTCGTCGAAGGCGGCGAAATCCTTGGGCTCGATGCCGACCACCACGGCCGCGTTCGCATTGCGCTCGTTGCGCGAATACTGACTCATGCCATTGGTGACGACGCGCTCGGGTTCCGATGCCGCGGCAACCACGGTGCCGCCCGGGCACATGCAGAAGCTGTAGACCGAGCGGCCGTTCTTGCAGTGATGGACCAGCTTGTAGTCGGCGGCGCCGAGTATCGGATGACCCGCCTGCGGTCCGAAGCGTGCCTGGTCGATGATCGACTGCGGATGCTCCACGCGGAAGCCGATCGAAAACGGCTTCGCTTCCATGTACACGCCGCGATCGTGCAGCATGAAGAACGTATCGCGCGCACTGTGTCCCACCGCGAGCACCACATGGTCGCTCAGCAGCTGCTCGCCACTGGCCAGCACTACGCCGCGCAGCTGGCGCGAGCCATCGGCAGCGGTGTCCACCAGCAGATCATCCACGCGCTGAGTGAAGCGGATTTCGCCGCCGAGTGCCTGAATGGTTTCGCGCATCGCTTCCACCATCGTCACGAGGCGGAACGTGCCGATATGCGGCTTGCTGACGTATAGGATTTCTTCCGGGGCACCCGCATTCACGAATTCCGTGAGCACCTTGCGCCCATGGTGATGCGGATCGGAAATCTGGCTGTGCAGCTTGCCGTCGGAAAACGTGCCCGCGCCGCCTTCGCCGAACTGCACGTTGGATTCGGGCTCGAGCTGGCGCTTGCGCCACAGGCCCCAGGTATCCACCGTGCGTTCGCGCACGGCCTTGCCGCGATCGAGAATGATGGGCTTGTAGCCCATCTGCGCCAGCAGCAATCCGGCGAACAGGCCGCAGGGACCGAAGCCGATCACGATCGGGCGCTGCTTGAGATCGGTCGGCGCCTGCGCCACGAAGCGATAGTTCGTGTCGGGCGTGGGCTGCACATGCTTGTCGTCGGCATGGCGCTTGAGCAGGCCGGCTTCATCGGCCACTTCCACATCCAGCGTGTAGATCAGCTGGATGCTGCCTCGCTTGCGCGCGTCATAGCCGCGACGGAAGACCGAAACGCTGTGCAGGCCGTCCTTGCCCAGCCCCAGCTTGGCGCGCACGGCAGCATCGATGGCGCCCTCGGCGTGGTCGAGCGGGAGCTTGATGTCGGTGAGTCGGATCATGCGGGCACGGGGTCAGGCGGTCTGGCCGGGGATTTTCGCATGTCTGGGGGTTTGGGGTTCTGCAGCGCCCAGTCGCGCACAGGGTGCGCTCCCACAAGGGCTGCCGGTGCCCCTGTGGGAGCGCACCCTGTGCGCGACTCAATCTTGCGACAGCGGTCAGCCCTCCGCCGCCACCTGCCGCAACGTCTGCTCAAACACCTCAGGCGGCTGGCCACCCTGCACCAGGTACCGATCATTGATGATCACCGACGGCACCGCGCGCACGCCCTGCGACTGGTAGAACTGCTCCTGCGCGCGGACATCCTGCGCGTAGCGGCCCTCGTCCAGCACGCGGCGCGCTTCACCGGCGTCCAGACCCACCGATGCGGCCACGTCGACCAACACGTCGCGCGAGCTCACGTCACGGCCGTCGGTGAAGTACGCCCCCAGCAAGGCCTGCTTGAGTTCCGCCTGGCGGCCTTCGAGCGCGGCCCAATGCAGCAAGCGATGCGCATCGAAGGTATTGACGATGCGGTTGCGCTTGTCCATGTTGAAGGTGAAGCCCAGCGCAGCGCCGCGTTCGCGGATGGCTTCCTGGTTCTGCTTGATCTGCGCCGGCGAGCTGCCGTACTTGTGCGCGATGTGCTCGATGATGTCTTCGCCCTCGGGCGCCATCTTCGGGTTCAGCTCGAATGGCTGGAAATGCAATTCCACCGCCACCTCGTCGCCCAGATTCTGCAGCGCCTGCTCCAGCGATTTGAGGCCGACGGCGCACCACGGGCACACCACGTCGGAGACGAAGTCGATCTTGATGGGTTTGGCGTTGGCCATGGGCAAGTCCTCGATGCGATCCCGGCTAAATGGGATCGGACAAGGCGCCAATCAAGTGCCGCCCCGGTCCGCCAGACCCATTCCCCAGGCGTCCGGGATGTTGCGGCTGCTGGCCAAAAAAAAGGGCGGCGCAGGTTCGCAAAGCCCTGCGCCGCCCCGGTCTTGCAGCCCGGCTTACGGCTTGCCGATGAAATCCATCTTGCCCAGCTCGGCACCCGCCTCGCGAAGAATCGCGTAGGCAGTGGTGCAGTGGAAGAACACGTTCGGGATCACAAAGTGCAGCAGATAGCCTTCGCCTTCGAAGTGCTGCTCGCCCGAACGCATCTTGAGCGTGATCGCGCGCGTTTCGCTGCCGTCGATCTGGTCGGCCTTGAAGCTCTTGATGTAGTCGATAGCGCGCTCGATGCGTGCATGCAGTTCGGCGAAGGTGGTTTCGTTGTCCTCGAACTTCAGCGGATCCACGCCGGCCAGTCGCGCGCAGGCGTTCTTGGCCATGTCGGTGGCGATCTGCACCTGGCTGGTCAGCGGCAGCATGTCGGCGGTGAGGCGGGCCTGCAGCAGCAGGGAGGGCTCGAACTTGCGCGCCTGCGCGTGCGCCTCGCCCTTGCGCAGCACGTGCTGCAGATTGCTCAGGGCGCGCAGGAAAACAGGAACGGAAGCCTGGTACATCGACAAAGTCATGGGGAATGCTCCGGTGGTTCTAGGGGAGTGATGATGGCTTGCAAAGGGATCACCGAGGACGGTTCGCCCGGGATGGTATGAGGCACGGGTTCCTCGCCCTTGGCGAGGTCCTGCGTATGCCGCGTCGCGCGCAGCGCGATCACGGTGCCGATGGCCAGCAATACGGCCGACAGCACGAAGGCCAGGCCAGGCAGGTGATACGGCGACGACGGCGAAATCGAGAACGAAAACACCTGGGCGAACAGGAACGGGCCAAAGATGCCCGCAAAACTCGCCAGGCTGCTGATGGCGCCCTGCAGGCGACCTTGTTCGGCCGCATCCACTTCGTGCGTCATCAGCGACTGGATCGGCGGCTGCGAGAGGCCCCACAGCGCCATCAGCGGAATACCCATCAGGAAGGCAAAACCGGTGTCGGCCAGGCCCATCACCAGGAACGAGCCGATGCCGCACAGCATGCCGCCCAGCATCAGCCGGCGTTCGCCGAAACGCGGGGCCAGACGTCGGGTCAGCACGGCCTGTACGAAGCCATCGCAGGCGCCGACAAGCATCAGCACATAACCCACCGCCTGCGGACCCCAGTGGTAGCGATAATCGGCGTACAGCACGAAGGTGGTCTGCAGCACGTAATGCGCCAGATACACCAGGAACATCACCACGGCCAGGCGCATCACCAGCGGATAGCGCGCGAGCAGTTTCAGCGAGCCGAGCGGGTGCGCGCTGTGCATTTCGAAGCGCGGCGTGCGGCGTTCCTTGGGCAGCGATTCGGGCAGCACGAAAAAGCCGTAGAGGAAATTGCAGGCGGCCAGGCTACCGGCCACCCAGAACGGCAGGCGCAGGTGGATATCACCGAGGAAACCGCCCAGCCCCGGCCCGATGATGAAACCCAGCCCGAACGCGCTGCCGAGGATGCCGTAGGCCGCCGCGCGTTTTTCCTTGGGCGTGATATCGGCGATATACGCATTGGCCGTGGTGAAGCTCGCGGCCGTCATGCCCAGCACCACGCGCGCCACGAACAACAGCCATAGCGTGGGGGCCATCGCGAGCACGAAGAAGTCGATGGCCAGGCCCGCATTGGAGATCAGGATCACCGGCCGGCGCCCAAAGCGATCGGACAACGCGCCCTGCACCGGCGAGAACGCGAACTGCACGATCGCAAACACCGTGCTGAACACGCCGACCCACCAGGCCGCATTCGCGATGCCGCCACCGGCGAGCTGCTCGATCAAATGCGGCAGCACCGGGATGACGATGCCGAACGCCAACATGTCCAGCACCACGGTGACGAAAATGAACGCCAGCGCGGCGCGGCGGCGCGGATGGAGCTCGGGGTCGGCGGTCTGGTCCATGGGGGCGGCTGGCGGTGAGACGCGCACGATAGCCGATTCCAGATGACGCTGTGTGTGCAGTGCAGTAGGAGGGCGCAACGCCTTCTGTTGTGGGAGCGCACCCTGTGCGCGACAGTCGCTACGAAGCCGACCGGTGAGGCCAGTCGCGCACAGGGTGCGCTCCCACAACAACAGAGGGGTGAGGGCGATTCAACCCTGCGGTGGCTGCGTCAGCTCGCGCGCGTCGAGATAGCCGTCGTGATTGCGGTCCAGCTTGTGGAACTGACGGCGCAGGTTGTCCTGGAACTGCTTGAGCGTGATGGGTTTGCCGTGGCCGCCGGGCAACTCATCGGTTTGGAGCACGCCGTCACCATTGGTATCGAGCCGGTAGAAGCCCTGGCTCAGATGCGCCACGTACTCCGCCTCGCTCACCCGCCCATCGCCATCGGTGTCGAACTCCCGCAGGTATTCGGCCGGCGTGGACTGCGCCCAGGCGATCACCGGCCCCAGCAGCAGGCCTGCCAGCATTGCAGCGCGGGCAGGCCGCCGCATCATGCGGCTTCGGTCCGGCGGCGCAGCACGGCCAGCGGCTGCGCCCAGGTGGCGCCGGGGCGGCGCTTGCTGGTGACCAGGGTGAGGTCGCTGGGCTGGAACACGTTGATGTTGTGCGTGGCCGGCGTAGTGAGGATGTACTGGGCGCGCGTGGACTTGAGGAAGGCACCCACCTTGTCGATGTTGAAGATGTCCAGGTGCGCGAACGGCTCGTCGATGAAGACGAAGCCGCCGGGGCGATCCTCGTCGCGCATCAACGCCACCAGCAGCAAGAGTGACTTCATCACCTGCTGGCCGCCCGAGGCCTCGCCGTCGTCCATGCCGATCCAGCCCTTCTTGTCGAACTCGAAGCGCACGTTGAGGCCGGCCTGGGCCAGGGCGAGGTCTTCATTCACCAATTCAGGCAGGTCCGTTTCCACGCCGATGCCGGCCAGATCCGCCAGCACTTTCAGGTTGCGCGCATAACGCTTGACCGTATTGCGCAGCACGTTGAGATACGCGGCGCGCGCTTCCGTCGTGATGCGGCCGGCACGTTCCAGATGCACGCGACGGCGCTGCAGATCCTCGCGCAGGCCTTCGTGGTCGTTGGCGTATTTGTCGCGCAGCGGCAGCACGCCGTCGTCGGTTTCCCAGTGCCCTTCGTTGAGGCGACGCTCGATGCGGTCGATCTCGCGACGTACGGCAGCGGGCGACTCATAGCGTTCGCGCAGTTCCAGCATGGCGCGGCGCGAACGATGCGACGGGCGCACGTGGCTGCGCTTGTGGCGGAAAGCCTTCAGGCGATCGACCTGCTCGTGACGGTATTGCGCAAACTGGCGCGCGCTGTCGGCCAGCTGCTGCTGCGCCTGTTTGTGCTCGCGCGCTTCGTTGTCGCGCTGGCGGGAGTTCTGCTGGCGCTGCTCGCGCACGCCTTCGTAATGCGCCTCGGCAGCGGCGTAGCTGTCGGCGCAGCGCTGCACGTCGTCCTGCAGCGAAGACAGCGCTTCGTGCGCCACGGCAAATTCATCGGCGCGGTCGGCGAGCTGGTTGCTGGCGTTGGCGCCGCGCAGCAGGCTTTCGGCGTCGCTGGCCTGTTCCTGCCAGGTCTTGCGCTTGTCGCCGATGGCGCGCAGCTGTTTCTCGATCTGCTGCAGTCGCTCTTCGCCCTCGCGCAGCTGGCGTTCGCGCGCGGCACTGCCGAAGTACACATCGTCGACACCGAGGTGACGTCCGCCGCGGCGCTCGCGGAAATAACCCTGCGGCGTGATCCAGTCCTGCTCCTTGCCGAGCTTGGCGCCGTCGGCCACGTCTTCCACGCGGCGGATGCGGTCGAGCTGGCGCAGCAGCCATTCCGGCGCCGCTGCGGTGAAGTCGACCACTTCCAGCAGCGAGCCACGCGTGGCCGCGATGCTGGGCGAGCGTTCGGCCACCACGAAATGCTTGTAGCGGTGTTGCTCGCCCAGGCGCCACGCTGCTTCGCGGTCACGCGGGTGATCGAGCAGCACCACATGGCGATAGCCGGCGAGCACCGCTTCCACTGCTGCCTGCCAGCGCGGCTCGGTGATCTCGACGATCTCGCTGAGCATGCTGTGGCCGATGCTGGCCTCGTCCAGGGCGCGTCGGAACGATTGCTCGAACTCCGGCGTGTAGCGCTGGCCGCGACGCCAGGCGCCGAGTTGCGCGGTCAGTGTCGACAACTGCTCGCGCAGTCGTGCTTCGTCATTCTGCAGGCGACCAAGCTGGCTGCGTGCTTCGACAAGCTGCTTGCCTTGCTGCTCGTGATCGGCGCCGTCCTGTTCGGCGACCAGTTTGCGCAGATGCTGCTCCTGCTTGAGCAAGGTGGCGTTCTCTGTTTCGGCGCGGCGCGCTTCGTCGAGCTGCTGCTTGGCCTGCTGGCGGACCTGGTCGGCTGCGTGCTGTTCGCCTCGCAGCGATTCTTCCTTGACGTCCAGCGCTTGCAGGCCCCGCTGCAGCTCCACGTCGCGCGCGGACAGATCGCGACACTTGCGCTTGAGGCCGAGCAACTGGGGACGCGCACCACGGATGGCCGCGTGCAGTTCGGCCAGTTCGGTGCGCGGGAGCGTTTCGGCGACCAGGTCGGTGTGCTCATGTTTGAGCGCATCCCACTCCTGCCATGAGCGCACGCGGCCCTCGGCCTCCTGCAGGCTCACGCCGATCAGGGAGAGCTGATGTTCCAGGCCGTGCAGCTCGCGATCGGCTTCGGCTTGTTCGTTGCGGGCGCGCTGATAGTCATCCAGCACGGTCTTGTCGCCGAACACGTCGAACACCAGGTCCAGCAGGGCCTTCGGCGGCAGCTGGCACAGCTTGTCGGTGGCGCCTTGTTCCAGCGTGAGCACGCGGCGGATTGCCTGCGACAAGCCGGCGCCTTCCAGCCGCACGCGGTAGTCGCGCAAGCCGAGGAAGTCGTTGCGTGCTTCGATCTCGTCGACGCTGACATCGCCGCCCATCACGGCGTACTGGCGCTGCCACTCGCCGCCCTTCTTCTGGATGCGCACCGCCAGCGTCACTTCGCTGTCCATGATCGGGAAGAACGGACGCTCGCCGCGCGGTCCGGGCACATTGCCCACGCGCGCACGCAGCCAGGCGAACGGTTTGCCGTTGTGGCGCAGATAGCTCTTGTAGTCGCGGTTGCCGGCGCAGTCGATGGTGAGCAGGGTGCGCAGCGCGTCGAGCAGGGTGGTCTTGCCCGAACCGTTCGGGCCCACCACGGTGACGATATTGGTATCCAGCGGCAGGCTGAAGCGCTGCCAGTAGTCCCAGTGGATGACCTCGAGGCTGCGGAAATCAAACATCGTGGATCACTTCGCTGTCTTCACTGATTTCATTTACGTCGTCGTCGGCATCGTCGTAGAGCGGTTCATCGTCGCTGCCGATGTCGTCGCGCGGCGTGAGGCCTGCCAGCAGGTCGCTCAGCGCGCCATCGAGGATGCGTCGCGCGGTGCGTTCGTAATCGAACACCAGATCCAGCAACGGTCCTTCGGCCAGCTCGCCCTTGCGCCGCGCGATGAAGCCGTGGCGCGAAAGCAGGCCGAGGTTGAAATTCACGCGCGTCTTGCCGCCGAGCTTCTCACCGAAATCGGCGAGCAGCGTGCGCTCGGCCACGATGGGCGATAGCGCCGCATCGCGCGAAATCGGCTTGGCTTCGGCGAACATCTGCTTTTGCGAAGCATCGGCCTCGGCCTGTTGACGTTCGAGCTGGCGCTGGCGCTTGGGCAGCACGATCAGCGCCCACAGCACCACCAGCAGCGCGATGGCGTCGCGGTCGAGCTGCAAGGTGTTGGAGATCCAGCTGTCGCTGCCGCCGAACACGTGCTTCTCATTGGCGCGCGCCACGGCCACGCCGATATAGGCGGAGTAGGGGTGTTCGCGCAGTTCGAGGCCGACGGCAGCCAGGCGGCGATCGAGTTCTTCGCGGAACGCCTCGTCGAGCAACGCCTTGCGTGCCTGCGTGTCGTCGCGCGGCAGCCAGCGCTGGGATAGCAATCGCGCGACCAGCGCAGCGGTTTCGTCATGCATGTTTGTTGTCCTTGCTTGGATGCAGGCGACCCGCGCTGACCAGCGCGATCGTCGCCAGGCCCGGGTCGATCAGGCGCGGTTCGATTTCCAGTTTCAGCGGCAGGCGCGCGAGATCCGCCGTTGCGCCCTGCAGCGCGGAGGATTCCGGGTCGCCCACCAGGCCGAGCAGCGAGAGGCGGTACGCGCTCAAGGCGTAGTCGTCGCCGCGCAAGGCGTCGCTGAGTTCCAGGGGAGTGGTCAATGCCGCCAGCTGGCCATGCCACTCGAGCAACGGCGAGAGGTCTTCCTCGTCGATCGGCAGGTCGTGCGTGGTCGGGGTGCTTTCCGCGTTCGGCAGCGCGCTGCTTTCGGCGGCGGCGCGTTCGCGTTCGAGCAATTCGAATTCGGCCACGTCCAGCGCGATCTGGTCCTGCAGGAAGGGCGGCTGCACCGGCAGCTGCGCAGCCTGGTCGGCATGCTGGGCCAGCGCATCTGGGGTGAGCGAACGCAACCACGCCACCAGGTCAGACGAGGAAAGGCCAGTACGCCCCAGATGCACGCGATGCTGGTCGATCTTGTTGAGCTCGCGCTGGAAGATGCCGGCCTGTCGCAGCAGCGCACTTTGCGCACGACCCACCGCCTGGGCGAGGCGATGCGTGGCCGAGTCGAGATCTTCGTTGTCAGCGATGGCGCTGACGACTTCCGTGCCCTTCTCCACCCACGTCCATACCGAATCGAGCCGCTGTGCGGCGCGACGGATGCGATGTTCGGAGCCGGACAGCACGGCGCGGTCGAAGTCGTCCTTCAATTCGGACAGGCGCGACAGCAGGTGCGTCAGTTCATCGCCGGACACCCGGCCCACGGCCTGGCCGGCGGCGAGCTGGGCGGTGATGTAGCCCAGGCCATCGTCGTCGTCGTGCTCGAATTCCAGCAGCGTGGCGACCGCGGCCAGCGCCTTGCGGCCCAGGGGGCTCACGCGATAACGCAGCGTTTCGTTGTCCCAGGTGAGCAGCTCGTGTTCCTTCAGGCGCTGCACCACGGTTTCCAGCTTCACCGGCTCGACAAAGGCCAGCTGCTCGCGGATTTCCGCCGGCGTCCACTCCGGCGCGTGGGCGCGTGCGCCCAACGTGCGCAGCACCAGCAGGCGCAGCAGCACCTGCGCCTCGCTGCCGTGGAACAGCGCGTTGAACGCGCGCAGCAGCGAGCGTCCGCGCAGCAGGGGAAACACCGCCGGGATGTCCTCGGCGGTGATGCCTTCGCGCAATACGTCCTGTAGACGCTCGTCGGCGTCCGTGCTATCGATCAATGCCATCGGTGGCGCGTGCTCAGCGGCCCGCGCCATGGATACCGATGAACTGCAGGAATTCCGAGCGCGTGCGTGCATCGTCGCGGAAGGCGCCCAGCATCTGGCTGGTGACCATGGAGACGCCGCGCTTGTGCACGCCGCGGGTGGTCATGCATTCGTGGCTGGCGTCGATCACCACGGCCACGCCGGCCGGGTGCAGGTTTTCCTGGATGCACTGGGCGATCTGCGCGGTGAGCTTTTCCTGCACCTGGAAGCGGCGCGCATAAGCGTCCACCACGCGTGCCAGCTTGCTGATGCCCACCACGCGATTGGTCGGCAGGTAGCCTACGTGCGCGCGGCCGATGATCGGTGCCATGTGGTGCTCGCAATGGCTTTCGAATTCGATGTCGCGCAGCACGACCATTTCGTCGTAGCCGGCCACTTCCTCGAAGGTGCGGCGCAGATAGTCGCCCGGGTCAGTGGCATAACCGGAGAACCAATCCTTGTATGCCTTCACCACGCGCTTGGGCGTATCGAGCAGACCTTCGCGGCCGGGATCTTCGCCCGACCAGCGCAGCAGGACGCGGACCGCTTCTTCGGCCTGTTCGCGGGTGACTTCGGTCGGTTCTTGACGCTCGCTCATGCGGGTTCCTTCGGGTACGGCTTACAGACGTGCCAGTGTAACGCCAGCGTCAAGCACTGGCCCGCATGGGTGGCGGACGCTTAGCAGGATCAATCACTTGCGTCCCCGGCGAGGCGTAGCCCGGTCAGGTGACCACCCTTATGCTGCCGCCGCTGCGCCGCTAGACTAGCCTCTCGCATGAACTAAGGAGTGGTTTATGAAGCGCTGGTATCTGGCCTGGACGTTTGTACTGCTTGGCTGTTTCGTATCGACAGCGGCGGTGGCCGCGGCAGCCCAAAGCGTACGCAAGTCGGCGGAGGCCTCCATGTTGGTCACCGGATCGGTGGAAGTGAATCCGGATGGCACCCTGCACGGCTACACCCTGGATCAGCCGGAGAAACTTCCACCGGTGGTGGTGGATGTCATTGCTCAAGGCATCGCGCAGTGGGAGTTCAAGCTCTCCGCACCCACCAAGGACGTGGTGAAAAGCTCGATGAGCATACGCATCGTGGCCAAGCCTGTCGGTGACGGCAATTTCAAAGTGACTCTCGTGGGCGCCACGTTTGGCCAGGGGCATGCCGATGGCGATACGGTGAGCTACAAGACTCGGCCCGCGCCCACTTATCCGATGCTCGCCATCCATGCGCGAGTCACCGGCACCGTGTATTTGCTTGTGCGCGTTGGTCGTGACGGGACAGTGGAAGATGTCATTGCCGAACAGGTGAACCTCGAGCAATACGCCACGCCAGTGGAGATGGACAGGTTCCGCAAAGCGTTGGCCGACGCGTCGATCAGTGCGGTGCGTCGCTGGACTTACAACCCGCCTAGCAAGGGGGCCGCAAAGGATGATCCCTATTGGGTCGTTCGCGTACCGGTGAACTTCTATCTTCAGGGCGGCGGGGCGCCCGTCGTGAAGCGCGGCTACGGCCATTGGGACGCCTATATTCCCGGGCCGCGACAGACCCCGCCATGGATCAGCAACGCGCTTGCCAGCCAGTCGCCGGATGCCGTACCCGATGGCGCACTCTCCACCGGCAATGCTCAAGTGCAGCTGGCCACCCGGCTGGATGGCGCCTGAGGTCTCAGGTCACCGAGCGAAATAGTGTCACGCGGCCAGTATCCGGTTCGCTGGCCGCGCGCAACCACGGCTCGCTCGCGATGGCCGGCGTGCAAGGGCCGAGCGTGGCGAGTCGGATCGTTCGACGACGCGCTTCGTCATGCAGCCGGTCGAGCATCTGCCGCAAGATGTCGCCGGTGAACGGCGTATAGAGATAAAACACCGTGCCCCGCGAGACATCGGCATCGCGGGCATCCTGCGCCATGAAGCTGGCGCGATCGATCCCCAGCGCTTGTGCCGCGCGCTGGGCGCTGGCCACGTAGGCGGGCTCACGCTCGATGCCGCAAGCCCGCGCTGGCGTGCAGATCGATACCAGCAAGGGCACATGCCCCATGCCTGAGCCGAGATCGACCAGCAGGTCATCGTGACCCAGATGCGCTCGGTGGATCAGGTCCAGCACGTGGCGCACCGGCGTTGGCTGGTAGAACACCATGTCGGCTTCGAGCGCAGCGACAGAGTCAGGCTCGTCCAGCGACAAGACTTCGCCGATCAAGGCGTCGAGATGGTCGTAACCCCAGGGTTCGCGCAGGTCGTCGTGGTGCAGCCAGCCACGCAGGGCGTGCGCGCCGGCGCCTTGCGTGATGGCGTGGCGGATGCCTTCGCACAGGCGCTGTTGCACGTCGCTGAGGGCGGCCAGGCGCTCGCGCGCGCGTCGACGCACGGCGTTCATCACCGCCATGGCTGCGGGCGTGCAGGCCTGTGGTTCGTGCAGCAGCACGTCTTCCAGGCGATCCATCGCCAGCACACGCTCGCGCAGTTGTTCGGGCCGCTCCAGGGAACGGTCCTGCTCGACTTCGCGGACGATGGTGTGCAGGGCATCCAGCATGACGTGATCAATCCACTAGGGCGCACGAACCCTTGGATGGTGTCACGTTTCGGCTTGCCGCGAGTTGAACGCAGGTTGCTGCGATGTCAACGCGGATCGGGCACGAAATGTCCGGGGAACGGGTCGGGGCGAGCGGGCGGCGGACGGTCGTCGCCGGGGATCACGCCCTGGGCGATCAGGCGTTCGCGCGTGTCGTAGTACAGCGTGATCGTCTCATTCGGAGTAGAGGAGGCGCGTTCGAAATCGGTGTAGCTCACCACCGAGGTTTCGCGCTCGCCGTGGCCGGTGCCGATCGGACCGCTGTCCTGGGTCTTGGCCACTGCGCCGCGCGCTGCGGATTCGGCCACGGGCGCGGCGGGGGCAGGCGGTGATGGCTGCAGGCGTTCATCGCCCGAACTGGAGATCCTGGAGATCGGGCCGGGCATCGGCAGCGGGCGGATCATGTGTCGCGGCAGGAACACCGCCATGCCGATCACGCCCACGTTGTCGGGGCGGCCGGTGCGTGCGGCGTAGCTGTGCGAGGCATCCGCAAACACGAAATCCGCCACCTCAGTGAGGCTTTTGCGCCAGCCCGGAATGTCGGTGGACACATACGGCTGCAGCACATAACCCGTTTGCGACCAGTCGGCCGTGTCGCCGGACAGCACGTTGACGCCGTCGACCGAAAGCACGCCCAGTACGCGGCTGCCGTTCTGGCTGCGCAGATGGATCTGGTAGCGGTGACCCGGCTGCCCGGCGACGTAGTAGCGGCCATCGTGTTGATAGACCGTCAACTCCTGTTGCGAGGTGCGGTCGTACACAGCCAGGTCCACCAGCCGGCCGACCGCGGCGGCCTGCGTGCTGGCCGCCGCGGCGGCCAGGCCCAGTACCCACAAGCGCAAGCTGTTCATGCAACGACTCCGGCAGGCATCGATGGCCGATGCTTAGGTTGGAACGTCGCGCCGAGTCGAATGGGGTTAATCCCATGGTGCCGGTGCGAGGCCTCAAGGTTTTTCGCGGCCGACCGATTTCGTGGGCGACCCTCCCCCAGGACCTTCCATGAGCATCGGCATTCACCTGGACACCTCCGCCATCCCGGTGACCATCGCCGGCGCTTCGGCGTCGGCGGCATCGGCGTCCACCAGCTCGTCGTCGACTGCGGCGACATCATCGGCACAGGGCGGCAAGGCCTCGGTGGCGAAGGGCGCCGGTGTGGCTGGTGGCGCTGGGGGCGCTTCGTCGTCGTCGAGCAGCTCCGGCAGCAGCAGCGCGGCCAGCGCCACGGTGCAGGCCTTGCAGAAGGAAATCGCGCAGCTGCAAAAACAGCTGGCCCGGGAGGAGCAGGCTTTGCATGCGGCCACCTCAGGCAAGAAGGCAGCGGATCCGGCGAACATGGCGATCGCTTCCGCCTTGCAATCGGAGGTCGCGACGACCAATGGTCAGCTGGAAGCCGCCGTCAACGCCTTGTCCGCCGCCCTGCAGAGTGAGGGCGGCAGCAGCAGCGGTGCCCTGGTCAGCGCATCGGCCTGAGGGCGCAGCGCACGATCAAACCTCGGTGTCGTCGTCGCTGATCTCATCGAGCGCCGGGGCGTCGATCAGCACCTGCTGGGCGTCCTCGCCGGACAGGGTTTCCACGCCGCGCAGCTTGCGCTCGATGGCCCGCGTGCGGACGCTGGCCTGATCGATCACGTTGGTGGCTTCGTTGAGTTTCTTGCGGGTCTTTTCCAGCACCGCGCCGAACTTGCCGAATTCCGTCTTCACCGCACCGAGCAAGGTCCACACCTCGCTGCTGCGCTGGGCGATGGCCAGCGTGCGGAAGCCCATCTGCAGGCTGTTGAGCAAGGCGGTGAGCGTGGTGGGGCCGGCGATGGTGACGTGGAAATCGCGCTGTAGCGATTCGAACAGGCCCGGCCGGCGGATCACTTCGGCATACAGGCCTTCAGTGGGCAGGAACAACACCGCAAAGTCGGTGGTGTGCGGCGGCGCTACGTACTTGCTGCGGATGCGTTTGGCTTCCTCGCGCACGCGCACTTCCAGCGCACGGCCGGCCAGCGCAGCAGCATCGGCATCGGCCGCTTCCTGCGCGTCGAGCAGGCGCTGGTAATCCTCCACCGGGAATTTCGCGTCGATCGGCAGATAGAGCTGGGCGTGCTCGCCGGCGCCCGGCATGCGCACGGCAAATTCCACGCGGTCGTTGCTGCCGGGAACCGTCACCACGTTGGAGTCGTACTGATCGTTGGTGAGCAATTGCTCCAGCAGCGCACCCAACTGCACTTCGCCAAGGATGCCGCGCGTTTTCACATTGGTGAGCACGCGCTTGAGATCGCCCACGCCGATGGCGAGGTTCTGCATTTCGCCGAGACCGCGCTGCACTTGTTCGAGCCGTTCGGAGACCAGCGCAAACGACTGGCCCAGGCGCGTTTCCAGGGTGTTCTGCAACTTCTCGTCGACCGTGGCGCGCATTTGCTCGAGCCGGGCCGCGTTGTCGTCCTGGATCTCCTTGAGCTTGGTTTCCAGCGTGGCGCGTACTTCGTTGAGGCGCTTCTCGTTGTCGGCGGTGAGCGCGGCCAGGCGCTGCTGCTGTTGTTCGCCGAAACGATTGAGGGTGAGCGTGAGTTCTTCGCGGCTGCGGCGCGCGTCTTCGGTGAGGCGCTGCGCCAGCGTCTGCAGGCCGGCATCGGTGCGTTCGGTGAGCACGTCCAGGCGCTGGCCGAAATGGCCGATGCGCTCGTGCTGCTGGGTGCTCATGCCGCCCAGCTGTTCCTGCACCAGCGAGCGGAACTGTCCCAGCGACTGGGTCATCTCCCCGCGGTCGGCGCGCTGCTCCTGCGCCAGCGCTTCGCGCAGGTGGCGGTTGTCGTCCTTCAAGGCATCCAGGCGCGCAGCAAGGCCGCCATCATCGCGTCCGCGCAACAGGTTCATCACCTGCATGGCGAGCACGGCGATGACGAGGACGATCAACACGATTTCGGTTACGGACATGGCAGTTCCCAACGGCATACGGCCGCCAGTGTACGCACTGGCGTCTCAGAAGCGGGGACCGATCACATGACGCGGCAGAACACCGCCTTCAAGTAGCGGCCTTCCGGCACACTGCTGTTGAACGGATGGTCCGCGCCGGCGCCTGCCGTATGCAACACCTGGATCTCGCGGCCGGCGTTGAGCGCCACGCGGCGCAGCATTTCCAGGAAGTCCGCCTCGCTGACCAGGCCAGTGCACGAGCAGGTAAGCAGCAGGCCGCCGGGCGGGATCACATCCAGCGCCAGGCGATTCATCGCGAAGTATTTCTTCAGCGCGTCCATCACCTTGTTGCGGTCGCGCGTGAGCTTGGCCGGGTCGAGGATCACCGCGTCGTATTGCTCGCCGCGTGCGACGGCCGCGCGCAGCCAGTCGAAGATGTCGGCCTGTTCGAATACGGCGGGCACATCGTTGGCAGCGGCATTGGCGCGGGCGATTTCGAGGATGCCCGCGTCCATGTCCACGCCCGTGGCCGACTGCGCGCCGGCCGCCAGCGCGTGCACGGCGAAGCCGCCAGCGTTGCAGCACAGATCGAGCACCTTGCGGCCCTTGGCCAGGCGCGCGAAATGGTGGCGGTTCTCGCGCTGGTCGGCGAAGAAACCGGTCTTGTGGCCATAGCCGGGCGCAGCATGGAAACGCAGGCCGTGCTCATGCACTTCCACCGGCTCGGGCGCATCGGCGGAGCGGCAATCGAAGGATTCCTGCTTCTGCACATGGCTTTCCGCAAACCAGTACAGGCGTGCGCCGGGAAAGTGGCGCAGCAAGGCGGCCTGGATGGCCTCGCGGAAACGCCACATGCCGGCGGCGAAGTATTCGATCACCAGGATGTCGGCGTAGCGATCCACCACCAGGCCCGATAGCCCGTCGCCTTCGCTGTGCACCACGCGCCACGCATCGCTGATGCGGTCCAGCTGAAGCAGTTCCTGGCGCAGCGCCACGGCGCGGTCGATGCGGCCGGTGATCCAGTCGGCGTCAATGGTCTCGGTGGGATCGCTGCTCAGCAGGCGCAGCGCGATGCGCGCATGGCCGTTCCAGAAGCCGCGGCCCACGAAGCGTCCCTTGGCGTCCTCCACATCGACCACGCTGCCAGGCGGTACGCGGGTTTCCGGCTTGTGGACCTGGGCGGACCATACCCAGGGATGGCCGGGCGTGCGGTCGGTCTTGAGGCGGATGACGGGGAGGGGGGCAGGGCTATTCATCCGCCCATGATAACCGGTGAGGGCCTGGAACCCGGCGATTTGCTTGTGGGAACGCACCCTGTGCGCGACTGGCGCACCCTCAGCGACGCTCCGTGGGAGTCGCGCACAGGGTGCGCTCCCACAAAAAAGCGAGGTGGTCGCTTAGCGCAGGCGCAGCGCCAGCCAGGACAGCAGCGCCAGCAGGTTCAGCCCCAGCCGCGATACCGACGGCCCGGCCACGGCCAGCACGAAGCCTTCGCTGCCGACATGCCAGTCCAGCCACAGCTGCACCGGGATATGCAGGCTGGCGTAGACGTTCACGAAGGCGCCGCAATGGAAGCCGTAGCTGAAAATCGGCGTGGCGATCAGGGGCAGCTGCAGCACCTGGGCCCAGCTCGAGAAGGTCACGCCGCGCTCGCTGTTCTCAAGCAAAAGCACGCCAGCCACCAGCACGAACGCATAGAACGCCAGGCCGATCACCGCCACGATGGAGTCGTGCGAGCCGAACGGCAACAGCCGTCGCAGCATGCTCACCATGCCGAAAAAGCCACCCGCCACTTCAAGGATGCCGATCAGTCGGAACAGAAAATTGCGCACGTGCGAAGCCCTGGGTCGAAAGTGGCGAGCTTAGCGGATCGTGCTGGGGCTGTCGGTGGTGTGGATTGGCAATTTGTCGGGTGGTGTTCATCCCGCCGCTTGCCGCACGCATCGCCGACACCTCGCCGCGCACACATCGCGAACCCTTGTAGGAGCGCACTTGTGCGCGACCGTCCCCTCGCACAGGCATCGCTCCGCCCGGGTCGCGCACAAGTGCGCTCCTACAACAGCTCCTCGGACAACTCGTGCAGGTCGGCGATGTGCTGCTCCCACCATCGCGCTTCGGCGGCGAACGGGAAGGCGGCGGGGAAGGCCGGATCGTGCCAGCGCGCCGCAATCCAGCCGGCGTAGTGCAGCTGGCGCATGGCGCGCAGCGCCGGCACCAGGGCGAGCTCGCTGAAGTCGAAGTCGCGCATCTGCTGATAGCCATCGAGCAGCGCGCTCATAGACTTCTCGTCGTTGGCGAGCATCCACAGGTCCTGCACGGCAGGGCCCATGCGCGCGTCATCGAGATCGACGAAGTGCGGGCCGCCATCGGTCCACAGCACATTGCCGGGATGGCAGTCGCCGTGCAGCCGCAGCGAGCGCACCGGGCCGACGGCGTCATAGCGACTGGCCACGGCGTGATCCACGCGTTCGGCGGCGGCGCGATAGGCAGCGTGCAGCGACGGCGGCAACAGCGACGAGGCCAGCACGGCCTGCATCGGGTGCGCGATCAGCGTGGCGCGGTCCAGACGGCCGCGGTGTTCGAACGCTGCACGCGCGCCCACGCCATGAATGCGCGCAATCAGCCGACCCAGCCATTCCAGCTGTTCGGTCGATTCCAGCGAGGGCGCGCGGCCGCCTCGACGCGGCGTGAGTGCGTAGCGGAAGCCATCGTGATGCAGCAGCGTGCGTCCACCGAACACCAGCGGCGCCACGACCGGAATTTCGGCGTCGACCAACTCCCTGGCGAACGCGTGTTCCTCAAGGATCGCCGCGTCGCTCCAGCGATGCGGTCGATAAAACTTGGCGATGACCGGCGAGGCGTCCTCGATACCCACCTGCCACACGCGATTTTCATAGCTGTTGAGCGCCAGCAGGCGGCCGTCCGGCCACAGGCCGCACGCGGTGACGGCATCGAGTACGCGATCGGGATCGAGCGTGGCGTAGGGAGCGTCGATGCTCAACGCGGTGCCACGACGCGTGCCGGAATCACCGCCATGGTGATGCGCGAGATGCACACCAGTTCGCCGGCTTCCGTCTCGATGCGGATTTCCCACACCTGCGTGGTGCGGCCGATATGCACCATGCGCGCGGTGCCGGTGACGGTGCCGCTGCGCACGCCGCGGATATGGTTGGCGTTGATGTCCAGGCCCACCGCTACTTCCGAGGGATCGAGCGCGAGCATGGCGGCCGAGCTGCCCAGCGTCTCGGCCAGCACCACGGATGCCCCGCCATGCAGCAGGCCATACGGCTGGTGCGTGCGATGGTCCACCGGCATGGTGCCGCGCAGCCAGTCGTCGCCGATTTCGGTGATGCGGATGCCCAGCGTTTCCATCATGGTGTTGGTGCTCCAGCCATTGATGCGCTCGAGCGAGGTGTCCTGTTTCCAGATGGCCATGGCTGTTTTCTCCGCGTGAAGCTTGTGATTGGACCCTAAGGCCCTCATTGTCGACTGACGCTTACGCCGCGACAATGTGCCCGTGCCTATCGTTACGATCCAATCCACCGGCCGCCATTTCCCCGTCGCGCCCGGCGAAACCGTGCTGGAAGCCGCGCAGCGGGCCGGCATCGCCTTGCCGTATTCGTGCCGCGCCGGCGTGTGCGGCAGCTGCAAGGCCACGCTGCTGGCGGGGTATTGCGAGTATCCGCGCAATCCGCCGGTGGCACTGGCCGGCACCTCGCCGGCACAGCATGCGATTTTGCTTTGCCAGGCGGTGCCGCGCGGCGATCTGCTGATCGAAGCGCGCGAAGTCACCTCGGTGGAGGACATCGCCAAGCGGCAAGTCGACGTGGTGGTGTCGCGCAAATGGATGCTGGCGCCCGATGTGATCGGCCTGCATCTGCAACCGGTAGTGGCGGAAGCGCGGCTCAACTGGCTGCCCGGCCAATATCTGGACGTGCTGCTTGAGGATGGGCGTCGTCGCCCGTTCTCCATCGCCAACCATCCGCAAGCCGACGGCACCATCGAACTGCACGTGCGCCA
The DNA here is from genome assembly GCF_052114725.1 of Dyella sp. 2YAF14. Lineage (NCBI taxonomy): Bacteria > Pseudomonadati > Pseudomonadota > Gammaproteobacteria > Lysobacterales > Rhodanobacteraceae > Dyella > Dyella sp. 2YAF14. The sequence continues at coordinate 135,215 of NZ_JBFRFH010000011.1, forward strand.
CGTGGCCGGCGGCGGTTTCACTTCGTGGGTGTACGACACGCTCAAGTTGGGCGACGCCATGCGCATCGAAGGCCCGCTGGGCACCTTTGTGCCGCGCGAGGATTCGGAGCGTCCGATGATCCTGATGGCTGGAGGCACGGGCTTTGCGCCGCTGAAGGCCATCGTCGAGCACTTCATGGCGCTGGGCACGCGTCGTCCGATGCGGGTGTATTGGGGTGCCAGGCAGGCGGCCGATATCTACATGCGCGAACAGGCCGAACGCTGGGCGGCGCTTGCGCACGACTTGTCGTTCCAGGCCGTGATTTCGGATGCGGAACAGGCACGGGCCAGCGGCATGCGCATGGGTTTCGTGCACGAGGCCGTGCTGCAGGATCACCCGGATCTTGCCGCTTACGACGTCTACATGAGCGGCCCGCCCGCGATGATCGATGCGGGCCGCAAGCTCTTCATCGCTGCAGGGCTGCCGGAAGACCGGCTGTACTACGACTCGTTCGACTACGCGCCCGATGTGCTGGCGCAGATCCTGGGCAGTCGCGCCGGCATTGTCGGGCTATAGCGGGCGAGAGCGTTGCGCGCTCGCCCGCCAAACAGCGATCAACCCGGATTCTTGCCCTTGGCCACCGGCAACTGCGCCTGCTGCCAGCCGATCACGCCGCCGTTGAGGGTGTAGACCTTGCTGAAACCGGCCTTGACCAGGCGCTGCGCGGCTTTGTCGCTGGCGCCGCGGCCGTCCTTGTCGATCAGCACCACCGGCACGTCCTTGGCCTTGGCGATGTCTTTGTGCTCGGGGTCGAACTGGCTCATGGCGACATGGCGCGAGCCGGGCACATGGGCCTTCTCGTAATCGGCATAGGCGGAAAGATCGATCAGCAGCGGACCTTCGCGGTTGATCAGCAGGGTGAGGCCGGCGGGCGTCAGCTCCTTGTACTTGCGCAGCAACATCATCAGCTGCGTGCCGACCAGCCCGAGCAGCAGGACCAGGAACAGCGCGGCGAGCGCGAGGTGGTTGCCGAGAAACTCGGGCAGCTTATGCAGGATATCGCTCATTATCTGGGGCTTCCGCTGGCGCGGCGGGGCCGCGCGGGGTGAACTGAGCGGGGGATTATAGGGGGTGGAGGGGGTGGTTGGTTTTCTGCTTCGGTTTCCGGGTGACTTCGGGTTCTGGACCGTCATGCGGAGGCACGCCGGCATTTGATCGTCATTGCGGCGTAGGCCGGAGGCGCTTTTCAACAGCGGAGCTGGTTATCCAGAGCCTCGGTGTTTAGCTGTCGCGATACGGTGACCTGGCTCGCCTGCCGCGGGCTTCCGACCTCCTGCCGGAGGCCGGGTCACTTTCTCTTGCTTGCCCAAAGAAAAGTAACCAAAAGAAAGGGCCCCCCGGATGACGCGCCTTCCGGGCCTTTGGCCCTCCAGGTGCGCGTGCGGGTTGCGGGGTTTTTCGACAGGACATCCGTGTCCTGTCGAAAAACTGGCCGCATCCATGCGGC